>JAJZFA010000008.1 GCA_021805565.1 Pseudomonadota bacterium | reverse complement strand
AGCGCCAGCCGGGCGGTCAAGGCCGCGATCAGCGCGTCCTTCTGGGGGTGGCTCAGTTGGGTGGGGGCGGGGAGCAAAGGCACCCAGTGTTTAGACCCGACTCGGCCGTAACCGTGTCAAGGATTTTTTGGCGTTGGCCACCGAAGCAAAGCAAGGGAGCGATTTGGGGCCGAAAAGGGCGTGGTTATTCCAGGTGAGCAATGACCGAGAAGGTCATCGGCCTGGGACATTGAACGAAAGCGCCTTACGCGCGCCGATCCACCACAGCGCCGTAAAGTGGTTGCACGATCTGCAGTTTTTACAGGCGACGGTTCGCCCGAGCCACGACCGCCTCGAACAGAACCTGACATCCAGCCGCGGCTTCTTCCGGTTCGATGCTTTCCGCCTCGTTGTGCGACAGGCCATCCTTGCACGGCGTGAAAATCATCGCCGTCGGGACGTGCCGGGCCACATAGACGGCATCATGACCCGCGCCGGAAACGATGTCCCGCGTGGTGTAACCCATCCGCGCCGCACCTTGGCGCACCAGGCCGACACAGTCCGGATCGAACGGTTGGGCGGGGATTTTGAACAATTCGGTCAGTTCCAGCTTCACCCCGCACGCATCGGCGATGGCCTGCGCCGCGGGGGGAAATTCCGCATCCAGCCGATTGACCTCCGCGTCCGACGGGTGGCGGAACTCCACCGAGAAGCGAACCTCGCCTGGAATCACGTTGCGGCTGTTCGGCAACACCAGAAGCTGGCCCACCGTTCCGCGGCCATCCTCGCCGCAAGCGCGCATCGTGCGGTCCACCAGATCGATAATGCGCGCGGCACAGACCAGCGCGTCCTTGCGGGCGGATGGCGGAGTCGTGCCAGCGTGGCTGTCCTGCCCGAAGATCGCGGCATCGTACCAAACCTGCGCCTGCGCACCCGTTGCGATTCCAATTTGCTTTCCCTCGCGCTCCAGGATCGGGCCTTGCTCGATATGCAGTTCGAAATACGCATCCGCCTTGAATGGTCCGGCGGGTTCCGGACCGCGATAACCGATCCCGTCCAGGGCGGTTGCCACCGAAACACCTTCGGTGTCGGTCAGGGCATACGCCTTGTCCAGCGCGAAGACACCGGCCCATACCCCGGACCCCATCAGGCTGTGGCCGAACCGGCTCCCCTCCTCATCGGTCCAGTTAATCAGTTCCAGCGGTGCTTCGGTGACGATTCCCAGGTCGTTCAGGCTGCGCATGACTTCCAGCCCGGCAATCACCCCCAGCGCACCGTCGAATTTTCCCCCGCTGGGCTGGCTGTCCAGATGACTGCCGAACAGCACGGGCAGCCGGTCCGGGTCGCGGCCGGGACGGCGGGCGAACATGTTGCCGATCGCGTCCACCCGGACAGTCAGCCCGATCGCCTCGCATTCGGCCTGGAATTTATCCCGCCCAAGTCTGTCCACCCCGGTCAGAGTCAGGCGGCGCACACCGCCCTTCGGGGTCGCGCCAATCTCCGCGAAGCCCATCAGGGTGTCCCAGAGTCGTTTGTCGTCGATGCGTTGGTTTGTCTGTGCCATGGCGGCATCTTGCCTGGCGCGCGGCTTCCTGCAAGCCTGAGAATCATGACAACCCCATCGATTATCCGACATGCCGGCCTTGACCGCCCCGATGTCTGGCAGGCTCGCGTGGATCTGGCCGCTTGTTTTTGCGCTGCAGCTCGGCTGGGGCTGGATGAAGGCGTCTGCAACCATTTGTCATTCATGGTGCCCGGCCGCGACGACCTGTTCCTGGTCAATCCCGACGGCTGGGCCTTTTCCGAGATCACCGCATCCAGGCTGCTTATTTGCGACTTCCATCGCACGGTCGTCGCGGGCGACGGCGTACCGGAAGACACAGCATTTTTTATCCATGCCCGGATACATGCACGGCTGCCGCGCGCCCGTGCCGTCTTCCACACCCATATGCCCAACGCCACGGCCCTCAGCATGGTGGATGGCGATCCGCTGGTCTGGGCCGGCCAAACAGCGCTGAAGTTTTATGGCCGTACCGTCGTGGACGGCGCCTATAATGGCCTTGCGCTGGACGAATTGGAAGGCGACCGCATCGCCGCCAGCGCAGGCGATGCCGACATCGTGTTCATGAAACACCACGGGGTGCTGGTGCTGGCGCCCAGCATCGCGAAGGCATGGGACGACCTGTATTATCTTGAGCGTGCTTGCGAGGTGCAGCGTCTGGCGCACACGACCGGGCGTTCCGTCATACCAGTACCGCGGCACATCGCCGAGGCAACGGCGGAGCAAATGCGGCACGAGGGCGGACGGGATTCGCCGAAACTGCATTTGGACAGTATCAAGCGGCAACTCGATCGTGACTCGCCGGAGTATCGCAAGTGACCCGCCTTACACCGTTCGTCCTGGCCCTGCTCAGCTTCGCCGGCTGCACGCTGATCGACCAGCGCACCTTTGCCCCGTCGCCCGAGGCCAAGGCAAAGCCGGCACCGCCGCCGGCGCCGGTTTCGCTGGATTCGCGCATCCCGCTCGTGACGATCGATTATACGGTACCGTCGCCCGACTACGGCGAATTACTGCACGCGGCGGTGCGGGCGGCGGAGGCCCGCGATCCGGATGTACAATATGACGTCGTGGCAATGCTGAAAGACTCGTCCGGATTGGCCGATGGCCAGCAACACGCGATCGGCGTGATGCGGGCGATCATGCGCGACCGGGTGCCGGCGACACGCATTCATCTCGGCGTGCGATCCGATCCCGGCCTGACCGCGAGCCAAGTCCGTGTTTACGTCCGCTGAAGCGGATTCGCGATGGCGGGTGAGCGGACACACCCGGGGCCTCGCGCTGATCGTGTTCACCGCTTGCAGCTGGGGTCTGAACTGGCCGCAGTCAAAATTCCTGCTGACCATGCTGCCGCCGTTTTCCATGCGCGCCGCATGCGGCATTCTGGGGTTCGGCTTCGCGTTTTGCGTCGCATTCGTCAGGGGGGAACGTCTTTGGCCGCCGCGGGATCAGTGGTCGCGGCTGATTCTTTACGCGATGCTCAACTACGGGCTGTTCACCGTGTTGACGACCGAATCGCTGGTCTGGCTGAAGGCGTCGGAGGCCGTCGCAATCACCTACACGCTGCCGGTCTGGGCGTCCCTGCTGGCGTGGCCAATGCTGGGGGAACGCCCGTCGGCACGGAAAATCGTGGCCCTGGTCCTGGCCTTGGCCGGCGTTGTGCTGTTGGTCGGGGCCGACACCGCAGGCGTAACCTGGCAAAAACTACCGGCGGCAGGCCTGGCGCTTGCGGCGGCCATACTGTTCGCGTTCGGCACCGTTATGGCGAAAAAGCGGCCGCTGCGTTTGCCGCCCGCCACCAGCGTCGCGTGGCAGGCGATGCTGGGCATGGCGCTTGTCGCGTCGCTGGCCGGTTTCGAGCACCCGCACTGGGGGAACGTGACCGCCGGCGGCTGGATGTCGGTCGTCTTCATCGCCACGGTTTCGATGACACTGGCGTATCTAGCCTGGTTCCGGGGCTTGCGTCTGGTGGCGGCGTCCACGGCGGCGACGACGGTCCTGATCGCCCCGGTGATCGGCGTGGCCGGGTCCACCCTTCTGCTGGGCGAGTCGTTCAGCGCCCGCCAGATCGTCGCGCTGGCCATGACACTCGCAGGGGTGGCGCTAGCCGCTCGGGGGTAGTCCGATACATGCCGGGCCAGTTCGGTCTGTAGCATAGATTTTGCTTGCACCCGACCGAAATCGGACGGATTTTCTACCGCGACAACAAATAACGGAGGACATTCATGAGCGAGACGTATTCTGGGGCCTGTTTTTGCGGCGCGGTGGAGGTTGAGGTTACCGGCACACCGAACGCAATGGGCTATTGCCATTGCCGGTCTTGCAGGTCGTGGTCCGGTGGCCCGGTCAATGCGTTTACGCTCTGGTCGCCAGAAGCGATTAAGGTCACCAAGGGTTCGGAACACGTCGCAACCTATCATAAGACCGACATGAGCCACCGTCAGTTCTGTGCCCTGTGCGGCGGCCATCTCATGAACATGCATCCGCCGTTGAACATGGTCGATGTGTTCGCCGCGACCATTCCCGGCCTTGCATTCACGCCCGCCGTCCACGTGAATTACGCCGAAACCGTGCTGCGGATGCCGGACGGCCTGCCAAAACTGAAGGATTTTCCGGCCGAATTTGGCGGTTCGGGTGATGCTGTTCCGGAATAAGGCGCGGGGACAAACCAGAAAAACGGAAGCGGCCCACCGGGTCCGGCGCCGCTTCCGCCATGCACAAACCCGCGTTATCCCGAACCGCGGGCCGCCAGCGCGCCTGCCAGCGCCATCGCCGCCAGCAGCGATGTCGCGTCGGCAATGCCCTTGCCGGCGATATCGAACGCCGTCCCATGATCGGGCGAGGTTCGCACGATCGGCAGTCCCAGCGTGACGTTTACGCCGTGGTCCATGTCCAGCGTTTTCAGCGGAATCAGGGCCTGATCGTGATACATGCAGATCGCCACGTCATACCGCCCGCGCGCCGTCGCCGTGAACATCGTGTCCGGCGGCCAGGGGCCGGATACATCGATTCCGTCGGCCCGCAACGTGTCGATCGCCGGTTGTATCAACGTGGCTTCCTCGGCGCCCAGCGCACCCTGCTCCCCGGCATGCGGATTGAGCCCGGCAATCGCCAGCCTGGGCGCCGCGATTCCGAAATCTCGCCGCAACGCCGCCGCCGTGGTGCGGGATGCCGCGACGATCGCCGCGGTTGTCAACATCGAAATCGAATCCCGCAGCGACGCATGCACCGTCACCGGCACCACGCGCAGCATCGGGCTGGCCAGCATCATGATCTGGCGGCCTTTGGCGCCAGTCAAGTCGGCCAGAAACTCGGTATGGCCGGGATAGGCGAAGCCCGCCTGATACAGCGCTGCCTTGTTGATCGGGTTAGTCACCACGCCGCCAACGTGGCCGGCCAAGGCCAGCTTCGCCGCGGTTTCGATCGATGCCACCACGGCGCGGGCATTTGCCCTGTCCGGGCATCCGGGCGCCGCGGCGACGGCCAGCGGCACCGCCAGAACCGGCAACGCCGACCGGAAGACAGCGGTTGTCTCCGCGGCGTCCGCGATTGCCCGCACCGGAACCGCCAGCCCCAGACTGGCTGCAAGTCGCGTTAACCGGATCGGATCGTCCAGCACGACGAACGGCAAGCCGCTGTCGTGTAGCGATAACCAAGCCTTGAGCGAGAGTTCCCCGCTGATTCCGGCCGGGTCGCCCATCGTCAGCGCGAGCGGTTTCATCGCCTAGATATGCAGCGCCCGGCCATCGGCCGCCAGGGCTGCTTCCTTCACAGCCTCGCTCAAGGTCGGGTGCGCGTGGCAAATCCGGGCAACATCCTCGGCCGAGGCCCCGAACTCGATCACCGTGGTTAATTCCGCGATCAGCGTGCCCGCGTCCGGCCCAATCACATGCGCCCCGAGCAGCCGGCCGGTTGACTTGTCGGCGAGGATTTTGACGAATCCGTCGGTATCGCCCATCGCCCGCGCGCGGCCGTTCGCGGTGAAGGGAAATTTGCCGATGGTGTAGGCGATGCCGTCCGCCTTCAATTCGTCCTCGGTCCGGCCCACCGAAGCGACTTCCGGCCAGGTATAAACCACGCTGGGAATGGCGCCGTAGTTCACATGCCCCGCTTGCCCGGCGAGGATTTCCGCCACGGCGACACCCTCATCCTCGCCCTTGTGCGCCAGCATCGGCCCGGCGATCACGTCGCCGATGGCATAAATGCCGGGTACGCTGGTGGCATAATGCGGGTCCACTTTCACGCGCTGGCGCTCATCCAAAGCAACACCGGCCGCTTCCAGCCCGAGACCTTCGGTGTACGGCCGGCGGCCGATCGACAGCAGCACCACGTCCGCCTCAATGGTTTCAGCGGTACCGCCCTGGGCCGGTTCCACGGTCAACGACACACCGTCCGGGACGGTCGCCGCGGCCGTTACTTTCATCCCCAGCCGGAACTTAAAGCCCTGTTTCTGCAGAATGCGCTGGAAGGCGGTCGCGATTTCGGTATCCATCCCCGGCACGATCCGGTCCAGGAACTCGATCACCGTCACCTCGGCACCCAGACGACGCCAGACGCTGCCGAGTTCCAGCCCGATCACCCCGCCGCCGATGACGACCAGATGCTTCGGCACCGCCGTCAGTTCCAGCGCCCCGGTCGAGCTAACGATCCGGTGTTCGTCGACCGTTATGCCGGGCAATGGAACGCTTTCGCTGCCTGTGGCGATGACAATGCTTTTCGCCGTATAGGCGGTGCCATCGACATCCACCGATCCCGGTCCCGCGATCCGGCCGGCGCCTTTCAGCCACGTCACTTTGTTTTTACGGAACAGGAACTCGACGCCCTTGGTGTTGGCGCCAACGACCTCGCCCTTGCGGGCCTGCATGCGCGCCAGATCCAGCGTCACGCCCTCAACCATCACGCCATGGTCTTTCAGCGCATGTTTGACCTTGTCGAATTCCTCGGACGATTGCAGCAGCGCCTTGGACGGGATGCAGCCGATATTCAAGCATGTCCCGCCCAGCGTCGCGCGCTTTTCCACGCAGGCGGTTTTTAGCCCAAGCTGAGCCGCGCGAATGGCGCAGACATAACCCCCAGGTCCGGAGCCGATGACAATGACATCGAAGGAATCGCTCATTTAATCCTCATGGTTGCGACAGACCGCCTCGATATTGTGACCGTCGGGGTCGAGCACAAAGGCGCCATAGTAATCGGCATGATGGCGCGGCCGAAGCCCGGGGGCACCGTTATCGGTCCCGCCCGCACTTAACGCCGCGTTGTAGAATGCCCGCACAGCCGCCCTATCCAGGGCCGCAAAGGCCACATGCACGCCGGCCGAATTCTGGCCGTCGCGGCCAAGCCAGAACCGGGCGCGCCCCGCCTGTCCAAAAGCGGCGGAACCGGACAAATCGACCACCAGACCGATGCCCAGGGGCGCCAGCGCAGCCAGATAGAACGTCCGGCTTTTCGCGAGGTCGCCAACCCGAAGGCTGATATGATCGAACATCCGGGTGTGTTTCCGATTGACTATCCGATTACAAATCCAGCAACAGCCGGCGCGGATCCTCCACGCCTTCCTTAACCCGGACCAGGAACGATACCGCCTCTTTCCCGTCCACAATCCGGTGATCGTAAGAAACCGCCAAATACATCATCGGCCGGATTTCGACCTTTCCGCCGATCGCCATCGGCCGTTCCTGGATTTTATGCATCCCCAGGATCGCCGACTGCGGCGGATTCAAAATCGGCGTGGACATCAACGACCCATAAATCCCGCCATTGGTGATACTGAACGTGCCGCCTGCCAAATCTTCCAGCTTCAACGCCCCATCCCGGGCGCGCTTACCAAAATCGGCAATGGCGCCTTCTATCCCGGCAAACCCAAGGCGGTCGGCATCGCGGATCACCGGCACCACCAGGCCCGACGGGCCGCCGACCGCGATCCCCATGTTCACGAAATTCTTATAAACGATGTCGTCCCCATCGATTTCCGCGTTAACGGCCGGGAACTCCTTCAACGCCACACAGCAGGCGCGGACGAACACGCTCATGAAGCCAAGCCGCACGCCCTTGTGCTTCTTCTCGAACGCATCGCGGTATTCGGCCCGCAGCGCCATGACCGCCGACATATCCACCTCATTGAAGGTGGTCAGCATCGCCGCGTTATTCTGTGCTTCCTTTAGCCGCAGCGCGATGGTTCGCCGCAAACGAGTCATTTTTACGCGCTGTTCCCGCGGCTCGTCCTGCCGGGCAGCCTTAACAGCCGGCGCAGCCGCAACCGGGGCCGGGCGATTCAGGAAGTCCAGCACATCGCCCTTGGTCACCCGGCCGTCCTTGCCGGTGCCGGTCCCGATATCCCCGGCCTGAACCTTGTTTTCCTCGATTAGCTTCGCCGCCGCCGGCAACGGTGCATGCGCCGGGCCAGGGCGGGACACCGGCCCCGGTGGCCGCGGCGGCGGGTTTACGCCCGAACGCAAATTCGCGGCGGACTGGGCCCCGGTTTTCACCGGAACGACGCCGGCTCCGGCCGCATCGACCACGCCCAGCACGGCGCCGACCGCCACCTCGCCGCCTTCGGGCACCGCGATCGAAGACAGCACACCGGCGGAGGGCGCATTCACCTCGACCGTCACCTTGTCGGTTTCCAGCTCGACCAGCGGTTCGTCGGCCGCCACCGTTTCGCCTTGCTGTTTGATCCAGCGGGCAACCGTGGCGGTTGCGACGCTTTCGCCCAGGGCGGGCACTACGATGTCAATCGCCACTGCGATATTTCTCCAAAGGCAAGGGAAACGCGGATGCCGTCTAGCCGATACCCAGCACCGTGGCTACCAGCCGAGCCTGCTGGGCCATGTGCGTTTTGGCCAGTCCGGTCGCCGGGCTGGCCGCGGCCTCGCGCCCTACATAGGCCGGACGGCGCACCTTCATCTCCAGGCGGCGCAACACGGCCTCTATCTGGCGATCGACGAACGTCCAGGCTCCCATGTTCTCGGGTTCCTCCTGGCACCAGACGACGTCGGCGTTCTTATACTGCGCCAGCACCCGGGCCAGCGTGTTATCCGGGAACGGATAGAGTTGTTCCAGACGGACGATCGCGATGTCTTCGATTGCTTTCGCCCGGCGTTCCTGAAGCAGGTCGTAATAGACCTTGCCGCTACAGATCGCGACCCGCCGCACCCGATCCGCCGCGACAATAGAATCGATTTCCGGGATCACATACTGGAAACGGGTGCCGTCGGCGAAGTCCACCAGCGGCGACACCGCCAGTTTGTGGCGCAGCAGCGATTTCGGTTCGAACACAATCAGCGGCTTGCGGAAGTTGCGGTTCAACTGGCGGCGCAGCGTATGGAAATAGTTCGCCGGGGTGGTAATGTTGCACACCCACATGTTACGTTCGGCACACAATTGTAGATATCGCTCGATCCGCGCGGAGGAGTGTTCCGGCCCCTGGCCCTCATACCCGTGCGGCAGCAGCATCACCAGGCCGGACATGCGCAGCCACTTGGTTTCGCCGCTGGCGATGAACTGGTCGATGATAACCTGCGCGCCGTTGGCGAAGTCGCCGAACTGTGCTTCCCACATGACTAACGTGCGCGGATCGGCCAGCGAATAGCCATAGTCGAAACCCAGCACGCCGGCTTCGGACAGCAGGGAGTTATACAGTTCGATCTTCGCCTGGCCGGGAGCGATGTTGTTCAGGGGCGTATATTCGTTCTGGTTGATCTGGTCGATCAGTAGCGCGTGCCGCTGACTGAAGGTGCCGCGCTGCACGTCCTCACCGGACAGGCGGACGCGATGGCCGTCAGCCAGCAGGGTTCCGAATGCCAATGCCTCTCCGGTCGCCCAATCGATGCCTTCGCCGCTGTCGATTGCCTGCTTCTTGGCTTCCAACTGGCGGGCGATCTTGGAATTGACGGCGAAGCCGTCCGGCACGCGCGCCAGCGCCGCGCCGACCTGTTTCAGGGTTTCCAGCGGAACCGCGGTGTCTTCCTCGACATGCGGCATGTCGTCCCGCTCCGGCGGGTGGAAACCGGCCCAGTGGCCTTCCAGCCAGTCGGCCTTGTTGGGCTTATAGGATTTCGCCGCATTGTTGGCGTCTTCCAGTGTCTTGGTGAACGCGTCCAGCATCGCCTGCGATTCGGCGGCGAAAACGGTGCCCTCGGTCGCCAGTTTTTCGGCGTACAGAGTGCGGGTGGTCTTCAAAGCGCCGATTGCCTTGTACATCAGCGGCTGGGTGAATGCCGGCTCATCGGTTTCGTTATGGCCGTGGCGGCGGTAGCAGACGATGTCCAGCACGATGTCGCTGCCGAACTTCATGCGATATTCGGCCGCCATGCGGGCGCAGAAAATCACCGCTTCGGGATTGTCGCCGTTCACATGCAGGATCGGTGCCTGGATCGATTTCGCCACGTCGGTGCAATACAGGCCGGAATAGGCGTGCGCCGGGACGGTGGTGAAGCCGATCTGGTTATTGACGATCAGATGGATCGTGCCGCCGGTGCGGTAGCCGATCAACTGGCTCATGGCCAGGGTTTCGTATACCAGGCCCTGCCCGGCGAACGCGGCATCGCCGTGCATCAGGATCGCCATCACCGAACGCCGGCCCGTCGTGTCGCCGGTGCTGTCCTGGCGGGCGCGCACCTTGCCGACCACGACCGGATCGACCGCTTCCAGATGCGACGGGTTGGGCTGTAGCGATAAATGCACGGTATGACCGGCGATTTCCACGTCGGTGGATGTCCCCAGATGATACTTCACATCGCCGGACCCCTGCACGTCGTCAGGCTTGAAACTTTCGCCGCCAAACTCGGAGAACAGCGCCGTCAGCGGCTTTTTCACGATGTTGACAAGCGTGTTCAGCCGCCCGCGATGCGGCATCCCGATCGCCACTTCCACCACTCCGCCGGCGGCGGCGGTTTCGATCATCGCATGCAGCGCCGGAATGGTGATCTCGCCGCCTTCCAGGCCAAAACGCTTGGTAGTGACATAGCGCTTCTGACAGAACGCCTCGAACCCCTCGGCCTCGGTCAGCCGTTGAAGCACGGTGCGCTTTTCGCCGGCATCCAAATAATTGAGCCAGGGTGCCCCTTCGATCCGCCGCTGAATCCAGGATTTTTGGTCTGGATCCTGGATATGCATGAACTCCACGCCGATCGGGCCGCAATAGGTCTGCCGCAGGATATGCACGATCTCGCGCAGCGTCGCCGTTTCCCGGCCTAGCACGTTGTCGATGAAGACAGGCGTATCCAGGTCGCCATCGCCGAACCCATAAGTGGCGGGATCCAGTTCCGCGTGCTTATGCGGCACCTGCAGCCCTAGCGGATCGAGCCGTGCCTCCAGATGTCCGCGCACACGATAAGACCGGATCAGCATCAACGCTCGGAGCGAGGCGATCGTCGCTGCCCGAACACGACCGGGGCCCAAATCCTGGTCACGTCCGGCTTGTGCCCCTATCTCGTCGGCTCCGTAGCGGGTGCGGGGCGCCCAGGATGCTCCACCGGCATCGTCCAGCACCGAGCGGGTTTCGTCGTTCATGGCGGCGAATAAATCGGCGAAACTGGGATCGACGGCAGATGGATCGGTGGCCCACCGAGCGTAAAGATCCGCCAAGAAAGCTGCGTTGGCGCCATTGAAGGCTGACGCCAGGATATCCACACCCGCCATTTGTTACGGTCCCTTGACTGTCCGATCGCTGCGTCTTAAACACGCTGGGTCAGGCCGGGAAGGCCCCTACAGCACCCACAGAGTTGCTTCCGCCGCATGCCAATCCCCCGCGGGATCGCCGACGACCGGACCTTCAGTACCCCAGGACTGTCCCAACGGCTAACCCCACCTCGGTTGCCGCGATTTTTTTGCCACTATCCCACCGGACCCGGCGAACGTCGATGAAGCCTCATTGCCCGTGTATCACCAATCCCGCCTGGGACACTTCGGTGATTTCCCCTGGCCTGCGCCCCTTCACGGCGGAGTATGTCCGGGCGATGCGTTTGGTGCTGTCGAACAAGGACAGCTTCTTTCCTTCATGGGTGGTCCAGGCGCCAGGGGCAGGATCGCAGCCGCGGATCAGATTGAACGTCTGATTCACATGGGTGGCCCATCGGACCCGCGATTCTGCTCCGCGGATGATGCCTTCGTATCCGGCGGCCGGTTCGTACTGCGCTATCGCGGGTGCCTTGCCGGCGATAACCACATCGGCCGCTTCGATCAGTCCGGCGACACCCATCGGGAATATCTTACCGAAATAAAGCGAACCTAGTGTATCGTCCGCTTTGATCGCCACGGTGCGGGACAGGATCACCGGCCCTTCGTCGAGCCCGTCTGTGGGCCGAAAAATGCTAAACCCGGTTTCCGTTCGGCCCAGCACGATCGCCCAGCTCATGGACGACGCGCCCCGATGCAGCGGCAACAGGCTTGGGTGAAACTGGATTGTTCCGAATTTGGGAACGGCACAAAAATCTTACGGCACAAAAATCTCGCGGCACGAACTGCGTCACGTAGGCCATGATACCGACGTCGGCGTTCGCCGCACGCAGCGCATCCAACGCTTCTGGATCGGTCAGTTTTGGGAAGCGGTAGGTGGGAATCCCCGCCGCTTCGCCAGCCAGACGCAGCGCATCCGGCCGCGATTTTTCCGGCGCGCAAAACACCGCGGCAACCGTGTCGCCTCGCGTCAGAAACGCATCCAGCGTCGCCTTGCCGAAATCCTGCTGACCGACGATGACGACGCGCATTGATTCCCCCGTTACTTTTCCATGATCATGGTGCATCGGCGGGCGGGCTGTCGAGGGCGGAGGATCTGGTTCGGGCCCTGGCCCGTTTCTGCTTGGTTAGCGGTGCTTTCGGCAGAAATCTGAACCCCGATCGCCGCAGATGCTCCCACAACGCCTGTGCGGCGGGCAGCGGGCGTCGTTCGCTTCGCCGCACCGCGAACCATTGCCGCATGATCGGCAAACCTTCCACGTCCAGGATCGCCAGCCGTCCGTCCGCCACATCCGGCGCGACGGTGTGGGCTGACACCATGGCAATGCCCATGCCCGCCATCGCCGCGTGCTTGATTGCCTCATTGCCGCCGATTTCCGTACGCGGTCCGCTGGGTAAATTGGCGGCGGACAGCAGGCCCAGCAGCAACGCCCGAGACCCGGACCCAGGCTCGCGCAGCAGAAACGTTTCGCGAGCGATCTCGGCCAGCGGAATCCGCCGCCGCCGGACCAGCCAGTGATCCGGCGCGGCGACGATCACGTGCGGATGATCGCCTATGATCGCGCGTTCCACCGGAAAGTGCTCCGGCGGATAACCCATCAACGCCACATCCAAATTGAATTTCTCCAACCCCGCAATCATTTCCGCTCGGTTTCCAACCAAAACCCGCAATTCCACCATCGGGTGGGCACGCTGGAAAGCGGCCAGGGCGAAGGGCGCGAAATACTGCGCCGTGGTGATAACGCCGACCGATACGCGGCCACCGCCCATGCCGCGCAGCGCTCCGATCGCCGCGGCACAATCGGTCAGCGCCGCCTCCACACGTTCCAATGCAGTCAAGACCTCCCGCCCGGCCTCAGTCGGTCGCATTCCGGTTGTAGTCCGTTCGTACAACGGAATCCCCCCGAGCGCATCCTCCAGCAGTTGAAGTTGCTGGGAGACAGCGGGTGGCGAGACGGACAGCAATTGTGCCGCCGCCGACAGGGTTTTCGCGCTTGTTACCGCACCCAGTGCGCGCAACTGGCGAAGCGATGTCCGATGTGGAAAATTTACAAGTTTTTCTGTCATTGACACCAAGATTAAAGGAATTTCTTTGGGTCGCCAAGCTGGCTATATTTATCGGCAAGGCAGGGTCGGTCTCCAATCAGATGGAACGAAGCTCGCCAAATGAGGATAGTCCCATGACCACGCTGCACGCGCATCTCGATGCCTGGTCTAACCGGCGCGACGGCCGCCGGCCCGTGGCGGAGGCGATCGCGGCGATTGCCGAGGCAGCAGGGGAACTGGCGGGTGCAATCGCGCGCGGGCCGTCGGCTGGCGGTCCCGGTGTGGAAGGCGATGGCGGCCAGTCGCTCGACCGGTTGGCAAGCGCAATGTTTATTGATCGGTTGACCGATACGGCGGCTGCGGCGGTTGCGCTGGAAGACGCGGATGAGATTGTTGTGCTCAACCCCGAGGGTTCCGTCGCGGTCGCGATCGACGCGCTCGACGGTGCCAATAATGCGGATATCGGCGCGCCCCTGGGCACCGTTTTTTCGTTGTTGCCCGCGACACCTGGGCAGGCGCCCGAAGACAGCTTTCTGGTTCCCGGCGCGCATCAATACGCGTCCGGATTTATCTTATACGGCCCGTATACAGCGCTTGTCCTAACATTGGGCGAGGGCGTCGATATCTTCGCGCTGAATCCGCAAACCGGCGAATTTGTGTTGACCCGCGCGGGGATTCGCATTCCGCCGGGGCGGCGCGAATATGCCATCAACGCGTCGAATGGGCGCCACTGGCCGCTGGCGATCCGGGCTTTTGTCGAGGAATGCCTCGCCGGCACGGAAGGACCTCGGGGGGTCGATTACAACACGCGCTGGCTCGGCGCGGTCGTATCGGAAGCTTTCCGTATTCTGGTGAACGGGGGCATTTATCTTTATCCTGGCGACGCCCGGCCGGGGTATCGCCGTGGCAGGCTGTGGTTGCTGTATGAGGCCAATCCGATTGCCTTGCTGGCCGAACAGGCCGGCGGTACGGCAACCGATGGGTTCGGGCGGATCCTGGATCTGGTCCCGGCGGATATTCATGAGCGTGTGCCTCTGATTTTCGGATCGCCGGACAAGGTGGAGCGGGTTATGGCGCTGTATGCCGCGAGCGTTCCGCAGGCGGGACAACGACCGCTATTTGCCGCGCGCGGCCTGTTCAAGTCCTGAGCCCGGACATGTCGGTCAAGCACCCTATCATTTCGGTCACAGGATCGTCGGGCGCCGGCACCACGACGGTGAAATCGACGTTCGAGCGTATATTCGCCAGGGAAAAAATCGCCGCCGCCTGGATCGAGGGCGATGCGTTCCACCGGTACGATCGAGCCGCGATGCGCGTGGCGATGGCCGAGGCGGGGGACGCGGGGAACAATCACTTCAGTCATTTCGGACCCGACGCAAATCTATTGTCGGAACTGGAACGAGTGTTTGCGGAATACGGTCGCGGTGGCCGAGGCCATACCCGCCATTACGTTCATGACGACGCCGAGGCGAAGCGGTTCGGGGTCCCTGCCGGAACCTTCACGGATTGGAAGGATTTCGATCCAGGCACCACTGTCCTGTTTTATGAAGGGTTGCACGGCGCGGTGGTGACCGACGCCGTCAACGTCGCCCGCCATGCCGATCTGAAAATCGGTGTTGTGCCCGTCATCAATCTGGAATGGATTCAGAAAATCCATCGCGACAAATCGACCCGGGGGTATTCGACCGAAGCGGTCACCGATACCATTCTGCGCCGGATGCCGGATTACATTCGTTATATTTGCCCGCAGTTTACCGAAACCGATGTCAATTTCCAGCGCGTGCCGATGGTGGATACATCCAATCCGTTCATCG
The DNA here is from genome assembly GCA_021805565.1 of Pseudomonadota bacterium. Classification (GTDB taxonomy): domain Bacteria; phylum Pseudomonadota; class Alphaproteobacteria; order Acetobacterales; family Acetobacteraceae; genus Rhodopila. The sequence continues at coordinate 41,368 of JAJZFA010000008.1, read as the reverse complement.
CCCGCTGGATTCCGACCGCCGACGAATCCCTGGTGGTCATACGCTTCAAGAGTCCGCGCGGCATCGATTTTTCCTATCTCGTTTCGATGATGCAGGGAAGCTTCATGTCGCGCGCGAATTCGATCGTTATTCCGGGCGGCAAGCTCGATCTTGCAATGCAGTTGATTCTGACGCCGATGATCTTGCAACTGATCGAACGCGCCCATCGCGCAAGCTGAAAAAGGGAAGGAAAAGCCACGATGATGAAAACAGCCCCGGCCGGGCAGATGGCGAACGCGGATACAAACGATAATCGCGGCGCGCCGCCCGGTTTCTGGAGAACGTGAATGGCCTTTATCTGTCTTCGTCAGTTGCTGGATCACGCCGCCGAACATCGATACGCGGTGCCGGCGTTCAATATCAATAATATGGAGCAGCTTCTCGCCATCATGTCGGCGGCGGACAAGACGGACTCGCCGGCAATCCTACAGGCCAGCCGGGGTGCCCGGACCTATGCCGGCGACATCATGCTGCGGCGCATGGTGGAGGCCGCAGTAGAAACCTGGCCCTCGATACCGGTTTGCCTGCATCTGGATCATGGCGACCGGCCCGCGACCTGCGTGTCGGCCATCCAGCACGGTTTCACCAGCGTGATGATGGACGGATCGCTGGAAGCGGACGGAAAAACCCCGGCAAGTTACGACTATAACGTCGCTGTAACGGCCAAGGTCGTGGAAATTGCCCATGCCGTGGGCGTGTCGGTCGAGGGCGAGCTCGGATGCCTCGGTTCGCTGGAAACAGGCCATGGGGAAAAGGAAGACGGTCACGGCGCGGACGGTATTCTGACCCGCGATCAGTTATTGACCGACCCCGATCAGGCCCAGGATTTCGTCGGACGAACCGGTGTCGACGCGTTGGCGGTGGCCATCGGCACAAGTCATGGCGCGTATAAGTTCAATCGCGAACCGGCCGCCGACATCCTGGCGATGGACGTCGTGCGAGCGATCCACGCGCGGTTGCCGAATACCCATCTGGTGATGCACGGATCGTCTTCAGTACCGCAAGAGTTACAGGATGTGTTTAACGTGCACGGCGGCACAATGCCGCAGACCTGGGGCGTGCCGGTGCGCGAAATTCAAAGCGGCATCGAATTCGGTGTGCGGAAAATCAACATCGACACCGACTGCCGCATCGCCATGGCGGGTCAGATCCGCCGCATCGCCAGCGAAAAGCGCTCCGAATTCGACCCGCGCGCTTTTCTGAAACCGGCGATGGCGGCACTGACCGCATTATGCGTTCAGCGGTTTCAGGATTTCGGCACGGCCGGTCAGGCATCGCGTTTACGGCCGGTGCCTCTGGCGGCAATGGCGCAGCGTTATGCGAACGGTCGTTACGACCGGCCGAATAAGACAATAGCGGCCTGAACGAAAGGATTTTACCGATGAATGTTGTTACCGCACCCGCCAAACGAACCGGGCGTTACGATGCCGGCGTAATGAAATACAAGGAAATGGGTTACTTCGACCTGGACTACCAGCCGAAGGACACCGACATTCTAGCCTGCTTCCGGATTACGCCGCAGGACGGAGTGGATGCCGACGAAGCGGCCGCCGCCGTCGCCGGCGAAAGCTCCACCGCCACCTGGACGGTCGTGTGGACCGACCGGCTGACCGCCTGCGACCAATACAGGGCGAAATGTTACCGTGTCGATCCGGTGCCCGGCGCGCCGAACCAGTATTTCGCGTTTATTGCCTACGACATCGAATTATTCGAACCCAATTCCATCGTCAACCTTTCGGCGTCCATCATCGGTAACGTCTTCGGGTTCAAGCCGTTGAAGGCGTTGCGGCTGGAAGATATGCGGCTGCCGATCGCCTATGTAAAGACATTCAACGGCCCGCCGACCGGCATAGTGGTGGAGCGCGAGCGCCTGGATAAATTTGGGCGTCCTTTGCTGGGCGCCACGGTTAAGCCGAAACTCGGGTTGTCTGGCCGGAATTATGGCCGCGTCGTCTATGAAGCCTTAAAGGGCGGGCTGGATTTCACCAAAGACGACGAAAACATCAACAGTCAGTCTTTCATGCACTGGCGGGATCGCTTTTTGTACTGTATGGAAGCGGTAAACCGGGCGCAGGCCATGACGGGCGAAGTCAAAGGCACCTATCTGAACGTGTCGGCCGGCGATATGGAGGAGATTTACGAACGGGCAGAATTCGCTAAATCGCTGGGATCCAACATCGTTATGATCGACCTGGTGATCGGCTACAGCGCGATCCAGTCGATTTCGAAATGGTGCCGCCGCAACGACATGATCCTGCATTTGCACCGGGCGGGCCATTCCACTTACACGCGGCAGAAGACGCATGGCGTCAGCTTCCGGGTTATCGCGAAATGGATGCGGCTGGCGGGTGTCGATCATATCCACGCCGGAACGGTGGTGGGTAAGCTGGAAGGCGATCCGGCGACGACCAAAGGTTATTACGATATCTGCCGCGAATCCCGCAATCCGCAGGCTTTGCAAAACGGATTGTTCTTCGACCAGGACTGGGGCGGTATCCGCAAGACGATGCCGGTGGCGTCCGGCGGTATCCATGCCGGACAAATGCATCAGTTGCTGCACCACCTCGGAGAGGACTGCATCATGCAGTTCGGCGGCGGCACGATCGGCCATCCGATGGGTATCGCCGCCGGCGCGCAGGCAAATCGCGTGGCGCTGGAAGCGATGATCATGGCCCGCAACGAAGGCCGCGACTTTTTGGCCGAGGGACCGGACATCCTGGCCGCGGCCGCCCGGACATGCACCCCGCTGGCGCAGGCTCTGACGGTTTGGAAGGACGTGACGTTCGATTACGCGTCCACCGACACGCCCGATTTCGTTCCCACCCTTACCGTCGCCTGAGCAGGAGACCGTCATCATGCGTATCACCCAGGGCACTTTCAGTTTTCTGCCCGACCTGACCGACGACCAGATTACCCGGCAGATTGCTTACTGCCAGCGCAACGGGTGGGCGGTGAACATCGAATTTACAGACGATCCGCACCCCCGGAACACGTACTGGGAAATGTGGGGCCAGCCGATGTTCGACTTCAAGGATCCGGCCGCGGTGCTTTACGAACTGAAAGAATGCCGCAAGGTCCATAAGGACCGTTCGTATATACGGGTGTCGGCATTCGATGCGACGGCGGGGTGGGAAAGCGTGCGGCTGTCGTTTATCGCCGACCGTCCGTTGGAGGAACCGGGCTTCGCGTTGCAGCGCCAGGAAGGCGACGGGCGGTCAATTCGTTACACAACCCGAGCGTATGCGACGGATAAACCGGCGGGCGACCGGTACTGATGGCCGATATCGACCTGAATGCCCGCTTCCATGAATCGGGCATCGGTGCGGTGCTGGCGCAGCTCGACGCCGAACTGGTCGGGCTGAAACCGGTGAAGCGCCGCATTCGTGAGATTGCGGCGCTACTGTTGGTCGATAAGCTGCGGCGGGACGTTGGGCTGACCGCGCAACCGCCGACGCTGCATATGTCGTTCACCGGCAATCCAGGAACAGGAAAAACCACGGTCGCCGCACGCATGGCGGATATTTTGCACCGGCTTGGCTATATCCGGTCGAACCATCTGGTGTCGGTGACGCGCGACGATCTTGTTGGGCAGTATATCGGCCACACCGCGCCCAAGACGAAGGAGATTCTGAAGAAGGCGATGGGCGGCGTGCTGTTCATCGACGAGGCGTATTATCTGTATCGTCCAGAGAACGAACGCGACTACGGACAGGAATCGATCGAGATTTTGTTGCAAGTGATGGAAAGCCGCCGGGACGATCTGGTGGTGATCCTGGCCGGCTATGCCGACCGGATGAACCGGTTTTTTACCTCTAATCCCGGTTTCCGGTCGCGCATTGCGCATCACATCGATTTCCCCGATTATGAACCGGCCGAACTGCTGGCGATCGCCGAACTGATGCTGCAAGACCAGAACTACCGGTTCAGCCCGCCCGCCCGGGACGCGTTTGTTCGTTATCTGGATGCCCGCATGCAACAGCCGCATTTTTCCAACGCACGATCCGTGCGCAACGCGCTTGACCGGGCCCGCCTGCGCCAGGCGGTGCGGCTGTTCGATGCCCGCGACCAGCCATTGACGCCCGAGGCATTGATGACACTCGAACCGGGCGAGATTCTGGCTAGCCGGGTGTTTACTGTCGCCGCAGGGGCCGCGCCGTGATTATCGCCCCGTCCATTCTGTCGGCCGATTTCGCCAAATTGGGCGAACAGGTGCGCGCCTTAGACGAAGCGGGCGCGGACTGGATTCACCTGGACGTCATGGACGGTCATTTCGTGCTGAATTTCACCTTCGGGCCAGAAATCGCTCGCGCCATCAGACCGCATTCCGCTAGCCATTTCGATACACATCTGAGGACGAGCCGACCGACACCTATCTGGACGCGTTCGCGACCGCCGATGCCGACCGGATAACGGTCCAGGCCGAAGCAACGCGACACGTTGACCGGACGTTTCAGGCGATCGGCGCGCTGGTCAAGAACGCCGGGGACGCGCTTAGTCCGGCAACGCCGGAGACTGGGATCGAATACGTCCTTGATCGCATCGATCTGGTTCTGGCCAGGTTGGCCAATCCCGGTTTCAGCGGCCAGCCTTTCCCGCGCGCGCTGGATAAAATCCGCCGCGGGCAGGTATCGATCTGCGACCGGCTGATTGGGATTGAGGTCGATGGCGGCGTAACGCCAGACACCGAACGTTAGGCCATCGAAGCGGGTTCGGCGGTTGTTGACCAGCCACTATACACTGGGGCAAACGCTCGAACCGATGTTCGTCGCACTATAAAAGCACGTCGGGTCTCATCGCTCAACCACCCCGTGCTACCGGTTTACCCTGTACGGTGGCAGCGCCATCAGCAGAGCCCGTTCGTCGCCGCGAAAATCGTTTACCACGTGGGATGTTGCGTCGAACACCATCGTTGCCCGCTGAGTGGACGTAAACGGGGGCCACTCTGGCACGCCGTCTGTATTTGGATTGCCGGTTCGGGCAAACGCGATCCAGACCGAACTCATCTGGTCGGCCAGCTTCTGAGGCTCCGGCCCGGTACCCACCATTGTCTTCGACTTTGCCACGTTGTCGAAAACGAACGCTATATCGAGTGAATGCGGCGACCCCCATTTGCCGCCATCGACCGGCGTGGTCCAGTCTAATTCGTACAGCCAAACCGAAGCCGAACCCTGTGAGTCCTTATGTTCCGCCTGGGTCCATGCTTGCTGACGGACCCGGCGATCCGTGGTGATCGCGAAGAACAGCTCGGATGCCGTTGCCTGCGGCATCAGCTGCCTGAAGCCGGCAATCGTGCGCACCACGTCCCGATCCGGTATCCAATCCGCCAAAGCGTGCGGCAGTGACGCGTCGTCCAGCGCGAAATTATTAGGATGGCTTGCGCCCAGTAACGCGGTCGTTTCTGTACGTGTCGTCCCAACGATTATCGGGATCCCCGCCGATACCGTCGGCCCATCGGGTTGCCACGGATCACGCGGTAGGACGATGCCATCCACCACGGGGCTATAATGCGGCTTGGCACCGGGGGTACTCATCGCACGTGCCAGCCCCGCGATCATGTTGTCCGCCGATAATCGAGCCAGCTTGGACAGATCGTTGGGTTTCACGTCCACCGCTGTCAGGAACGTCAGCGCATGCTTGGTCGCCTCATCCGTTGTCTGGGCGTCTAGGGCCGAACCGCTTTGCACGATCGCTTTGTGAAACAGCCCACGCGCCAGCGGCATCGCCATCAGAATACTGACCTTGGCCGCGCCGCCAGATTGACCAAATATCGTCACATTTCCTGGATCGCCACCGAACGCGGCGATGTTGTCATGCACCCAGTGCAGCGCGGCGACGATATCTAACATGCCGGCGTTGCCCGATTCCGTGTATTCCGAACCGCCAAGATGGCCGAGATACAGGAAGCCAAAAACGTTCAGCCTATGATTCAGCGTTACCACCACGACATCGCCCCGCTCACATAGCCGGGTTCCGTCGAACACGTTGCGCGATCCAGATCCCGCGTAAAACCCGCCGCCATGCAGCCAGACCATGACCGGTCTACGTCGCTGATCATGCAGTGCCGGGGTCCATACGTTCAGCACGAGGCATTCTTCGCTGGCATCCGAATTGGAGGTCCAGGATGCAACAAAACTAGGATGACCCTGCGGAAGCTGCGGACACATCGGGCCATAACCAGTCGCGTCTCGCACATCTGTCCAAGGTTTCGCCGGCCGGGGCGGACGAAACCGGTTTGGCCCGTTGGTAGCAGCGGCATAGGGAATGCCCTTGAACACCTTAATGGCGCGATCCAACGTTCCACGCACTTTGCCACGATGTGTTTCAACCGTAACGTTCGCCGGTTCCGCGACTTTCCGCCCATCGTGTCGAGATGCGGCGAAGCCCTGCTGTGCGGTCGCCAATGCAACCAGACCAAGCATCGCGCGCCGCCCCGTCTTCATCTAGCCGCGCCCAATCCACGGCATCTTGCTCGCCATAATGGTCACAAACTGCACGTTGGATTCCAGCGGCAGGTTGGCCATGAATGCAACTTGTTTTCCCACATGATCCGCATCCATGCGCGCCTCAACCGCGATCTGGCCATTCGGCTGCATCTGCCCGTTCGTCGATCGCGCTGTCATCGGCGTCGCCGCGTTGCCGATATCCACTTGGCTGCAGCAAATATCGTACGGCCGTCCATCCAGCGCGATCGACTTCGTCAACCCGGTAATCGCGTGCTTCGTGGAGGTGTAAGCCACCGAACCAGGCCGCGGGTTGTGGGCGGAAATCGATCCGTTGTTGATGATCCGTCCGCCCTGGGGTTGCTGATCTCGCATCGCCCGGAACGCGGCGTTGGCACACAGGAACATCGCGTCCAGATTGATCGCACAGACCTGACGCCACATTTCAAAAGTGAAGTCGCCAAAATTGGTGGCCGGCACGTTGCCGCCGGCATTGTTGAACAATGTGTCCAGTCGGCCATAAGCAGCTTTCACCTTGGCGAACAATGCTTCCACTTGCGCGGGATCGGTAACATCGGTGGGCGCGATTAGGGTCTTGCCACCCTTTGCCATGCCGGCTGTTTCCTCCAGTGCGTCGGGACGGCGACCGACCAGCACGGCTGACCAGCCACCTGCGAGCAAATTCAATGCCGCGGCCCGCCCGATTCCGCTTCCAGCGCCCGTAATGATGGCGACACGATCTGCCATGGCTCACCCTCCTCCGTTATGTGAACTTATCCCGGCGAAGCCGGAACCAAAGAGATCATAGCATTCCCGGCCATCTCCAGAACAGCCGAGGATGCCATCAGCAGCGCACTGTTGGAACCTCACGAAGCCCGGATAGCCGGAGGCATGTCATGCTACGATCGGGTGTTTATCGCCGAGCCACTGCCGACGGTGTGCTACGCGCACGGCATGACGAAGTTCCATTGTGCGGGTCAAGTACAAATCCTCGATTACCCCAGGTTTCCAGGCTTGGGCTGATCCACCCGCGGGTTTCGACCTGGGCTCCCTTCTGTTCGCGCCGAAACGGTTGTCGAGGCAATTGCGGCGGTTACTGGACCTTTGTGGAAGCAAGCGGATCAAAAGGACGTATCTGTACTAACTGACCACGGTTTCACGCGTCGCGACCGTGGCGGGGAAACGGCTGATTGGGGCGGTTATCGTTCCGACCATGATCGCATGGGATTTTTCGACACACAAAGTGTCAAGAGTCAGGCAATAAGTGACTATGCTGGTTGCCTATGAGCGACATCGCACGCATGGTCTCGGTCGCCGCGCTCCTCGGGGACGCGGCCTGAGCGACGATATTGACGATGCTTATGGATGAACGGGCACTGACGGCGAAGGGACTGGCGTTTTCCGCCCGGGTGTCGCCGCCGACAGCCACGGGTCACCTGGCCCGGCTGACAGACGGAGGTCTGCTCGTTATGGAAAAGAGGGCGTCACCGGTATTTTCGCCTGGCATCGTTAATTGCCGGTCAGCTGCTGGAAAGCGTGACCGCCGTCGCTGGCCCCGTACCCCGTCACGAACGCCCATGGCAGGGTGGCGACGCGGTGCGGACCGCGCGCACTTGTATGAGCACCTCGTCGGACGCCTCCGAGTCGCGCTGGCCGACTCGCTGACCGGGGCCGGCCACCTCGTGCTCGCCGCCGATGGGGGAGAATTTACTCCGAGTGGCCGCGCGCTTCTACAGGCGTTCGGCGCCGCACCATGGCCCGGAAAGCCCACTTTTTGCCGCCGGTGCCTGGACTGGAGCGAACGCGGGCACACATCGCCAGGCGTTTGGGCGCGGCCCTTGCCACGCGCGGTCTGGATCTGGGCTGGATCGCGCGCCAGCGCGACTCCCGCGCCGTGACCATTATGGCGGCGGGCGAGCAGGGTTTGCCGGGACGTTCGGCGTTCGCTTGATTTGAATAGAAAGTTGGGGGGCTTCTGTTGCCCGGTGCCCCCCGAACCGCGCCTATCGCTTATGCAGCGACGGCGAGCGCCTGATTATCGTTGGCACCTGTGATTTGACCCGATAACGGCGGAATCATGCCGGGCAAAAGATGAGTCTTTACCACGCGTGTCGAGCCTGTTTCGCCCCCATATAACCCATAACGCCGGGGTGAATGGTGGAGGCGCCGGGCACTGCCCCCGGGTCCACAACGATTATTCCACGCACCGTTTATCGCCATAGTCAGCAAGCTGACATTAGTGTTATGGCCCTTCCGGCCCGGCATTTCAAGCGAATTCTCGGCCATGGCACGACAACGCCAGTCCGGCCGGCGCCATTGCGCGCAGGGTCAGATCGCCGGTTCGGCCGGCTGGCGGGGCGGCACATCGGTTTGCGGCTGGTCGGAGATCATCTCGATCCGGCCGGTGATCTGCCCACCGTCTTCGACCTGCAAGCGGCGGCAGCGTGCGGTGCCGAGAACCTTGCCGCTGGCCCGGACAACCAGGCTTCCCCGGGCGGTCAATGTCCCGTCGATTACGCCGGCGATTTCAGCCTCTTCGACCTCCACTTCGCCCTTGAAGACGCCGCCAGGGGCGATGGACAGTTCAGTGGCATGGATCATCGTCGCTTCGACAGTGCCTTCCACCACCAGGCGTTCGGCGTCCTGCACGATGCCTTGAACACTGATACCGCGGCCGACCACTAGTGTCCGGCGTTCCGATGGGTCCCGGCCACCGGGGCGGTTCATCGCGCCGGCCGGGCGGATCGGGGACGCGGGTGTCGCGGGGGAAGCGGGAGCGGACGGAAATGGCGGTCGTGACATGGTGAGCGCATCCTTGGTCGGGGCCGGGCGGAAAGGAGGGACCCCAAGGCCGTTATCCAACGGCGACTGGCTGGGGTTCGTAACGTTGGCGCGGACATCCGGACCGGACTGTTCCGCCTTTGAGGCGTTCGGGGCGAACGGAATTCCCGCCGGAAGCGGGGTGGCGGTCGAAGCCGAAGAGGTCTCGTCGGGTTTGCGACGTTTGAACAAGACACTGTACCAAATGCAAGAGGAAACCTGCCCTACCATAGTCCGCACAGGGCTAACAACATGCTGTTTTAGCGCGCGACACCGATGCGTTATCGAACCAAGCCCGGTGCCGCGCCGCCTGACGATCCGTCCGCCGCCGTAAGAGCCACGTCCAGGACGTGAACCATGGCCGCGACGCCGATTACGGGGATAAACAGATTCATGACCGGAATGTAAGCCGCCAGTGCCAAAATACCGCCGTGCGCCCATACCGCGCCCCGATTCGCGCGATACAGCGATTCTGCCGCAAGGCGCGACATCCGCCGCATCGCCACCGCGACGAACAAGCCCCGGCCGATCGCATAGGCAGCAATGGCCCAACCAAGCATCAGGCCGATGCCTGGCAACAGCAGCATCGGAACCAGGGCGGCGATGTTCAGCATCAGCACGCGCAACGCCACCGCCAGGCCGTCCCAGACCTGTTCCAGCAGCGGTGCGCCGTTGGGGGGCGGCAGAAACGGATAGAACCGCTGCTCGACCGCGGCGGCGATCCGGTCGAAGTAAAATGTTCCAATCGCCGCCGCGACCGGCAGAAACAGCCAAAACGCCAGCAGCGATGCGCCGATTGCTCCCACGATATCGGCACCCCAGGCCAGCAGGCCGTGCATCCCCAGCAGCCGGTGGACGATCCAGGCCGCCCCCGCATGCAGCGCGACGACACAGGCGACGGACCAGCCGATGCCGCGCACCATGACACCCCGGAATACCGGATCGTCCAACTGGCCAATGGCTCTGGCAAGCGGTGCGAACACAAATATCTCCTCCGGTCGCCGGTTCGCATGAACCGATACCATCCCCTATAGTCGATGCACACGTGTATCCGATCCACACGTCCGGCCGCGTATGACAGGAGAACACCGCATGACGTACGTTCCGTCCCCCCATGTCACCCAGAACTGGGTTTTGTCCAAGCCAGCGGCGCGCGGGCGCCGCGGCATCGTGGTGTCACAGGTGCGCGGCGCGGCGGAGGCCGGTGTGGCGATCCTAGACGCGGGGGGTAACGCTATAGATGCCGCGGTTGCAACCGCGCTGGCGCTGGCGGCCACCGAACCCTGGAATTCCGGGCTTGGCGGGATCGGATTTGCCGTGGTGCACCGGGCTGGCCAGCCGACGGCCGAGGTGGTGGATTTCGGTCCGGTGGCCCCCAGGGGGCTCAGCCCCGCCGCGTTCCGGCTGACCGGCCGTATGAAGCAGGATTTATTCGCGTGGCCGGAGGTCGAAGACGATGCCAACATCCACGGGCCGCTGTCGTTCGCGATCCCGTCCTCGACCGCCGGATACGCTCACATGCACAGCACGTGGGGGAAACTGCCGCTGGCGGACGTCATGGCCCCGGCGATCGCCTTGGCGAAACGAGGGTTGCCGCAAGACTGGCTGACGACGCTGAAGGTCGGCACGTCCGCATCGGTGCTGCGCCGCTACGCCGAAAGCGCCCGCATCTATCTGCCGGACGGCCTGCCCCCGGTCGCGCCTTATCAAGGCACGCCGGGATTTTTCCGCCTCGGGGCGCTGGCCGATACGCTGGAACACCTGTCCCGCGCGGGGCTGCGAGATCAGTATGAGGGCGATATCGCGGCCGCCATTGCCGCCGACGCGAAAGACATGGGCGGCGTGTTGTCGGCGGACGACCTGCGATCCTGCCACGTCCGGGTCCGGCCGGCGACGCAATTTCCGTGGCGCGGCAAGACACTGCAACTGGCGGGCGGTCTGACCGCCGCCCCCACAATGATCCGGGTGCTGGAGCAAATGGCGCCCGTTGCCGCCGGGGCGAGGCCCGATGCCGCCTGGTTCGTCGCGCTGGGGCGGGCAATGAAGAAGGCTTACCAGGAACGGCTGGACGGGCTGGGCGACGCCGATCCGATGGCGGCGGAGACCTGCACCACCCATCTGACCGTTTGCGACGAAGACGGCACCATGGTCGCACTGACGACGACGTTGCTGTCGTCAATGGGAAGCCGGGTAGTGCTGCCGAAATCCGGCGTTCTGATGAACAACGGCGTCATGTGGTTCGATCCGCGTCCGAACCAGCCAAACTCCATCGCCGGCGGCAAGCGGCCGCTGACCAACATGTCGCCCATGATCCTACGCGAGGGTGACCGGCCGGTGCTCGCGGCCGGTGCGTCCGGCGGACGGCGGATTTTGGCCGCGGTGACGCAAATGCTGGCATTCGTGACCGATTTCGGCATGACTCTGGAGGACGCGGCGCACCAGCCACGGATCGACGTGTCCGACCCCGCCTATCTGTCCGCCGACCGGCGATTGCCGCACGATGTGCTGGACGCGCTGTCCGCCGACGGGCCCACCGACATCGTCGAGCACGGTGTCATGCCGATCAACTTTGCGTGTCCGAACATGATTGTTGCCGAAGCCGCCGGCACGCGCGCGGGAATCGCCGATGTCGCGTCGCCCTGGTCGGGCGCTGTGGCGCAATTGTAACGGTTGCTGTCGCCGTCCTGTCGCCCTGGATTTAGCCTGGAAAGGGTCCACCTATGGATTTCGCATTCACCGACGCGCAACAGCAAATACGCGAGGAGGTTCTGCGCGTCTGCGCCCGGTTCGGCGACAGCTATTGGCTGGAGCGGGAAAACACCGCGACCTTCCCGTATGCGTTCTTCGACGCCATGGCGGCCGGGCAGTGGCTGGGGATCGCAATGCCGGAGGCGTATGGCGGCGCCGGACTGGGCATTACCGAAGCCGCGATCCTGGCGCAGGCGGTCGCCGAATCGGGCGCGGCCATGAGCGGTGCGAGTGCCATCCACATCAACATTTTTGGCCTGAATCCGGTGGTGGTTTACGGCACGGACGCGCAGAAGGCCCGCATGCTGCCGCCGCTGATAGAGGGCAAGGACAAATCCTGTTTCGGCGTTACCGAACCGAACGCCGGGCTCAACACGACCGAGATCATTACGCGGGCCGATTTGCACGGCGACCATTATCGCATCAACGGCACGAAAATCTGGACATCCACCGCGCAGGTCGCGAACAAGATACTGCTGTTGGCCCGGACCACGCCGCTGGACAAGGTCAAGCGCAAATCGCAGGGCATGACGCTGTTCTATACCGATCTGGACAAGACGCATGCGGAAGTCCGGTTGATCCATAAGATGGGCCGTCACGCAGTCGATTCGAACATGGTGTTTTTCGAGGACATGCGGGTGCCGGTGGAAGACCGGATCGGCGAGGAAGGCGAGGGGTTCCGGGCGCTGCTGCATGGATTGAACCCTGAGCGGGTGTTGATCGCGGCCGAGGCCGTCGGCATCGGCCGGGCTGCGCTCGCTCGGGCGGCTCGGTACGCGAAGGAGCGCGTGGTGTTCGGCCGTCCGATCGGGCAGAATCAGGGTATTCAGCATCCGCTGGCGAAGAACTGGGCCGAACTGGAAGCGGCGAATTTGCTGACGTTCAAGGCGGCGTGGATGTACGACACCGGCCGTGAATGCGGGGCCGAGGCGAACGCGGCGAAATATCTGGCGGCCGAGGCCGGCTATCGCGCCGCCGAACAGGCCGTGCTGACCCATGGCGGCATGGGGTATGCGCAGGAATATCACGTGGAACGGCTGTTTCGCGAAAGCATGCTGCCCCGCATCGCGCCGGTCAGCCGCGAACTGATCCTGAGTTACCTGGCGGAACGGGTTCTGGACCTGCCGAAATCGTACTGAGGCAGTGCCCGCATTAGGTCTGCCCTATCCGGCGTGACGGGCGCCGGCCCGTCATCCGCGTTCATTGGGCCGATGTCATACCTTGATGGGTGCCGAAGACGAGTCAGCGCCTAACCAAGCCTCACACACAGAAATTCGGACACTGGCTTCAGAACCATAACAACAGCATGGCAATAACGAAGGAAAGGCGGATCCAGGTCAATCCATAGCGCGAGGCCGAATCTCTGTAACCGGGCGCTCTTGACCGGCTTTGGCGACCGGGGCCTATTCACCGTTATGACGCCCTCGCATAACTCGTTCCTCAACCCGACCTTCCTCCGTTCGGTTTGGGCCGATGACTACGCTGCCTTCAGCGACACAGCCGCCGAAACAACCCTTCTTGAACGCCTTCGAAATTGGGCCGAGCGGCCCGACGCCGGCGAAACGAGCGCCGAGGCGGCCTTTGTTGAGACCTTCTTCCGAGACACCTGGGACTACGTCGGACCTGGGCAGGGTGCGGCCGGCGACGGCTACTCGATGATCCAGCAGTTCCCGATCCCCGGTACCGGCGCGGGCGGCGGGCTGGGCCGGGCCGACCTCGCGCTCGGCTACCTTACCGGAAACCGGGACGTGCCCCAGGCGGTCTGCGAGTTCAAGGGAACACGCCGGGGGCGGGCTACCCTCGATACGGAGCAATCGCGCAAGGGCAACCGCCGTTCACCGGTGGACCAGTGCCTCGACTACCTCGGCGGCGCGCGGCGAGGGATGATCGGCAGCGAACCGATCCTACCGCGTTGGGGGATTGTCACGGATATGAACGAGTTCCGCCTCTATTGGTATGACCGGGGCAGGAGCCAGTACCTTTCCTTCGTTGTTCGCCAGCGGCAAGGCGACCTGTTCAGTGCTCCTTCCTTGCTCGACGACACGGAGGAGGCGCGTTTCGGCCGCTATCTCTTTTATCGCGTTTTCCACCGCGACTTGCTCCTGACGCGGGGCGGCAAGCCCGCGCTCCTCACCCTTATCGAGCAGCGCCGCTTTCGCGACAGACAAATCGAAACGGAGTTCTACGAACGATACAAGGCGTTCCGCGACCAACTGATCGCAACGTTGGTCATAGACAACGGCCCGCTTACGTCGCGCTATCCGGGCACGAACGGTCGCATCGTCCGTTTGGCGCAAAAAATTCTCGATAGGTTGCTTTTCGTTTTCTACTGCGAGGACATGGGGCGGGTCCTCGCTTTTCCGCCGAAACTACTACAGGATTTCCTGTCGGCCCGCAGCGCCGATCCTTACTACGACCCCAACGCAACCACGATCTGGGCGGATATGACGCGCCTGTTCCATGCGATGAACGCGGGCACGCCCTTCGGGCGTGAGGCAATCCACCGGTTCAACGGCGGCCTGTTTGCCCCCGATGCGGCGCTGGACGCACTGCATGTTCCCAATCGGCTGTTCTGCGAGATCAACCAGGCTCAGAACGAAGCGTCCATCGCGGCAGCGCCGCTCACCGTCCTTTTTCTCTGCGCCACCTACAACTACGCCGCCGCGCTTGGCGAGGGGACTGAGCGACAGGCGCTCGGTCTCTACACGCTTGGCCATATCTTCGAGCAGAGCATTACCGAACTGGAGATGCTGGAGGCTCAGGCCGAGGGCAGGGAATCCGTCAACAAGCTATCCGGCCGCAAGACTGACGGCGTGTACTACACCCCGGAGTGGGTCGTGGAGCGGCTCGTGGACGGGACGATCGGTCCGCGGCTAGCGGAGATGCGGCGTGATGCCGGGTGGCCCGGGAACGAACCGCCGAGCGGCGCGGCGGTCGAGCGTTACCGTGACGCGCTTCGCCGTTTCACGGTGGTGGACCCTGCGTGCGGCTCCGGCGCTTTCCTTATCACCGCGCTCCGCTACCTGGAGGCGGCATGGCGCGACACCGAACCGCTTCGCGACGTGGGCGCGCCGTCCGAGCCGATGCACGACTTCCTTGCAACCGCGATCCACGGCGTCGATATCAACCCGTCCTCCGTCGAGATCGCGCAACTCGCGCTCTGGCTCCACACCGCGCGTTCTGACCGGCCGCTCTCGTCGCTCGACGCAACGGTGAAGCCGGGCAACTCCCTTGTCCCCCCCGCCTTCTACGTCGGGGTGCAGATGGAGGCCTTCGACGAATCGGGGCGAGAGCGCGTCAACGCCTTCGACTGGCACGCGGCCTTTCCGGAGGTGTTCGCGCGGGGCGGCTTCGACGCGGTGGTCGGCAACCCGCCCTACGTTAAGTTGCAGAACTTCCGACCCGCCCATCCCGATGTCGCGGACTGGCTTGTCAACGGCCGTGTCAACGCGCGAAACCCCTACGAAAGCACCCGTACTGGCAATTTCGACCTCTATCTTCCCTTCATCGAGATGGGGTTGCGGCTGCTCCGCCCGTGCGGACGGATGGGCTACATCGCACCCTCCGTTTGGACGGTAAACGACTATGGCGCGGGGCTGCGGGGCCTCGTCTCACGCGGGCGTCACCTCGACCGCTGGCTCGACTTTCGGAGCTACCAGGTGTTCGAGGAGGCGACGGTCTATACGGCGTTGCAATTTTTCTCGCGTGCCCCGACCGGGGCGATCCAACTGGCGGAAGCGCCGAGGGGGCCGTCGCAGGTTCCGCCGGACCCGTGGATGGCAGGCGGTGCGCTCGCCTGGGGGGAGCAGGATCATGGCGGCCGCTGGGTCATGCTCGCGGGCAACGCACGCACCCTGATCAATCGGCTCGCGCGGAACTGCCGCCCACTGACTGCGGTGACGACGCAGATCTTCGTCGGCGTGCAGACGAGTGCGGATGCGATCTTCCACCTCGACCGGCTCGGCCCCGGCCGCTACCGCTGCCGCCCGCCGGGATCGCCGCGCCCAAGAGCCTACGAGGTCGAAATCGAAGACGCGATTATGAAGCCGCTCGTTTCGGGAGCAGAGGCAAAGCGGTATATTGATCCTTCCTCCAAAACGCACATTTTTTTCCTTATGCACCGAACGCGGAGGGAACGATGCGTCTCATCCCCGAGGGAACGATGATGCGCTATTACCCGAAAGCGTGGGCTTACCTGACGCAATTCAAGCATGAATTGGAACGACGCGAGGTCAGAGTCGCAGCGGACGGCACGGAAACCGGCCCAGTTTTGAACGATCAGTGGTACGGGTACGTTTACCTCAAAAACCTCGACAAGCAGGACTGGCCTAAACTGATCGCTGCCCAGACGGTTCCCAACCTTCGTATCTGCTACGATGAGGCCGGCGGCTTCGCGCTCAACAACGTCAGGGTGAATGGAATCGTCCCCGCGGACGGCACGGACCCATGGTTCCTCCTCGGCGTCCTCAACGCGCCGGTCGCCGACTTCGTCTTCCGCCGTACCGCCAAGCCGAAGGACAACGATTATTTCGAGGCTAACCGCCAGTTCATCAAGGACCTGCCAATTCCCCACGCCGAGGCCGCCGCTCAGGCGCCAGTCGCTACCCTTGCGCGCGACCTCCAGCGCCTCCACACCGGTCGCCGCCGGATTCTCGACGCCCTCGCCCGCCGCCTCGATGTCCCAACCCGTGATCGCCCGCCGGAATGGCTGTTCCACGGCCTCCCCGCCGCCGAGGACTTTGCATCGAACGCACCCGCGAGCCTTGGTACCCGCGAGCGCCGCGCCCGCGGCATGACGCTGCGGGAGGCCGAGGTCGCACGGCGGGAGGCGGCGGTTGGCGCCGCGCTACGCCCTGGTGCGCGCCTTTCCATCACCCTCACGGGCGGCGAACTCGCGCTTCTCGCCGACGGGGTGCCGGTGGTGGACCGCGTCTTCGTCACGGCGGCCGAGGGTGACTTTGTGCACGCCGTCTGGCGCCGCCTTACCGCGGTCACGACGGTGACGGAGCGGCTGACCGGCAAGGCCCTGTGCAACAGGCTCCGTCGTATTCCGCCCGCGACAAATCCCGCACTGGTGGAGGGCGTCGTCGCGCTCGCCGCCGAACTCAATCGGTTGGAGGCGGATATCGCTACGGCTGAGACAGCGTTGAACGAAGCGAGTTTCGCTCTCTATGGCCTGTCGGTGGAGGAGCGGGCGATGGTGCTGGCTGGTTGAACCCGGAAGCCGTAGTCGATTGCCGGCCAGCAGCGTTGTGGTTTCGCCCGGCGCGGCGGGCAATGCCTCGCGCTTGTTCCTCATCGGTTGAAGCTGCTGTATGCCGTTGACCGCCTGCACGACATCGGTCGCCACCAGCTTCCGCCGGTCGGTCACGGCGCGATCGCGGCCCCGGCGGGACGGCGGGAGTCGTTGGCGCCATAGAACGCGTCCGGCCTGGATCGGTGCGGTGCCAGGGAGTCGGGCCCGGACGCGGCATTCGCCTGGGTCGCCAGGGCGCCAGAAACGATCAGCGCGACCGCGCCGGATGGTGCGATCGGCCGGATCGCATAGCCCATCTGCTTCAGCAGGGCCGACGTGTCAGGCGACAGCGCCAGGGGTTCGGCGAACAGCATATCCGGCAGCCATTGCTGGTGCAGGCGGGGCGCATCGACCGCCTGCTGGGCGTCCATCCCATAGTCGATGACGTTCAGGATCGTCTGCACGATGGCGGTAATGATCAGCGGCCCGCCGGGCGAACCAACCACCATCGCGACCTTACCGTCCTTCAGAACAATGGTGGGTGCCATGGACGACAGCGGCCGTTTGCCGGGGGCAATGGCGTTGACCTCGCCTTGCACTAGGCCGAACTGATTCGGGAAGCCGGGTTTGGCAGAAAAATCATCCATTTCGTCGTTGAGCAGGAAGCCGGTGTCGCCAGCGACCACGCCGGCACCGAAGCCGCCGTTGAGCGTGTAGGTGACGGAAACCGCGCCGCCGTTCTTGTCCAGGACGGAAAAATGGGTCGTTTGCGGCTTTTCGGGTGCCGCGGCGATGGCCGGCCCCAGACTGATTGACGGTCTGGCCCGGTCGCCGATCGTGCCGCGCAGGCCGCTGAGGTAGTCATGCGACAGCAGGCGCGTGAGCGGTGCATCGATAAACGCCGGATCGCCCAGATAAGTGTTACGGTCGAAGAACGCGAGCCGGAAGGCCTCGGTCATGACGTGAACGGCCTGGGCGGCGTGGAACCCCATACCGCGCAGATCGTAGCCTTCCAGAATGCCGAGGATTTCGCAGATCGTGGTGCCGCCAGAAGACGGCAGCGGCGCCGACTCGATGCGATAGCCGCGATAATCGCAGGACGTTGGCGGCGCTTCGGCAACGCGATAGGCGGCAAAATCGGCGGCGGTTACGATGCCTCCGCCGGCTTTGGACGCGGCTTCCACCGTTTGGGGAACATCGCCCTGGTAGAAGGCGCTGGGGCCATGATCGGCGATGGCCTGCAAAGTGGCGGCCAGGTCCGGCTGGCGCAGCCGGTCGCCGGCCTGTAGCGGCGACCCGTCGGGGCGCAGGAAGATGCGTGCGGCGCCGGGATTCTGGCGCAGGCGCGGGGCGCCGCGGGCCAGGATATCGGCATCGGGCGCGGTCAGTACGAAGCCGTCCCGGGCGAGCCGGATCGCCGCGTCCATGACAGTGGCGCGCGGCAAGGTGCCGTATGTCGTCAGGGCGGTGTCGAGGCCCAGCACGGTGCCGGGGACGGCGACGGATTTCCAGCCATGTGTGCTGGCGCCCGGAACTGGCTGGCCCCCAGGGCCGAGGTACATGTCGCGTGTGGCCGCGGCTGGGGCGGTTTCGCGGAAGTTCAGGAAGATGTCGCGGCCACCGGGCAAATGCGCGGTCAGGAAACCGCCGCCGCCGATATTGCCGCAGCACGGATTGACGACGGCTTCCGCGTAGCCCACCGCGACGGCTGCATCGATGGCATTGCCGCCCTGGTGCAGGATGGCGGTGCCGGCCTCCGCCGCCAGGCGCTGCGCGGACACGACCAGGCCGGCGGTGGATTCGGTGGGTGGCGGGGACCCGGCGCGGACAGAAAAGGACCAGAGCAAAAGGGCGGCCGATATAGCGCGAGCCAGCCCGCCGGCCAAGGGATGCAGGTCCGTCCGGGCCGGCGATACCATGCGGGCCCGGTCTATCGCAGGCATCGACAACGCCCGCTGCTATGTCACGGCAAGGATCGACTCGCCGACGATCCGCACCAGCCGGTCCAGCGTTGCTTCCGGCGTCGGCAGCGGCGGCGCGAAACACAGCGTATCGCCGCTGGCCGGCGGCCCGTCGGCGGCGGCGCGCAGCCGCAAGATCGCACCTCGGTTGGCGGCTTCGGCCACGACCCGGGCACCCAGGCCCTTGGCAGGAGCCTTGCTGGCCTTGTCTTCCACCAATTCGATGGCGGCCAGCATGCCGATGCCGCGCACTTCCCCGACATTCGGCAGCGTCAGCAGTGTTTCCAGTCCGGCGCGGAACCGGTCGCCCTGGATGCGGGCACGTTCGACCATGCCTTCATTCTCGATGATGCCGATGTTGGCCAGCGCGACGGCACAGCACACCGGATGGCCGGAATAGGTCGCGGCGTGCATAAATTTTTCGTCGGCCGGCGCATCCAGCAGAACCTGATGCATGTGCTTCGAAATGATGACGCCGCCCAGCGGCAGATAGCCGGAGGTGACGCCCTTGGCAAAGGACATCAGGTCCGGCTTTGTGTTCCAGTGCCCCATGCCGAACCACTGGCCGGTGCGTCCGAACCCGGTGATGACCTCATCGGCGATGAGCAACACATTGTGACGGTCGCAAATCTCTCGCAGCCGGGGAAAGTAGGATGGTGGCGGAACGATAACCCCACCCGACCCCATCACCGGTTCGGCTATGATGGCCGCGACCGTATCGGCGCCCTCGGCCAGGATGGTGTCTTCCACCGCGTCCGCCGCGCCGATGCCGGCATCGCCATTGCCGGGCCAGCGGTATGGGTAGGGCGGTGCGACCTGCAGGAATTCCGGCACCGTTGGGCCGAACATCTTCTGGTAGTTGGGCAGGCTGGTCGCGCTGAGTGCCCCCATGGTGACGCCGTGATAGCCGTAGCGGCGCGAGATAATCTTCACCTTGTCCGGCTTGCCCAGCCGCTTCCAGTGATAGCGGGCGAATTTGAAGGCGCTTTCGTTGGATTCCGAACCGCTGGTGGTGAAATAGACCGCCGCCATGTTGTCGTAGGAAAGGCTGACGATTTTTTCGGCCAGACGAATCGCCGGTTCATTAGTGAAGCCGGCATAGGCAGACGCATAGGCCAGTTTTTCCATTTGCGCGGCCGCGACGGCGGCGAGTTCTTTCCGGCCATGGCCGATATTGACGTTCCACAGCGACGACAGGGCGTCGATGTATTCGCGCCCGTCGGCGGTGCGCAGCATGGCAACCTTGCCGGACACATAGACTTTCGGCGTGGCGTGATCCTTGGCGAAGTGCAGCGGATGGATCATGTGACGCCGGTCCGTTTCCACTAACAGATCGTCGCCTGGGATAAGGTCGTTCATCATCCGCGTCCTTCGCTGCATGCCACGTCACGTTAGATCATCGGCCGGGGCGTTTGAAGGGCCGGGGGAATCGTTACAAATGGCGGAGCCGGCAGCGTCATTAAGACCTTGTTAGGAAACATCTGTCACACAGGGGGCCGACGGCAAGGACCAGCGCAAGGATTATTCATGTTCGGCAATAAAAAAACGCGAGATAGCCTGGCGGCCAGGACGATAGCGTTGGAAGCATTGCGCACCAGCGTCATGATCGCGGACAATAATCTGAACATCGCCTACATAAATAAGGCCGCCCTGGCGCTGATGCGGGACGCGGAACCTGATTTGCGCAAGGAGCTGCCCCAATTTAGCTCGGCAACCCTGATCGGGGCCAACATCGACATCTTCCATCGGACTCCCGCCCACCAGCGAACCATGCTTGGTACGCTCGAAGCGCCGCACAGCGCGACAATCCGGGTAGGCTCGCGCGTATTCGACCTGGCGGTCTCGCCGCTGACGGACAACCGCCAGCGGATTGGCTTCGCCGTGGAATGGACCGACGCGCGGGAACGGCTGCTGAACCTGGATTATGCCGTGCGCAGCGCCGCGATCGACCGGTCGCTGGCGGTCATCGAGTTTGCCGCCGACGGCACGGTGCTGGATGCCAACGCCAATTTTTTGAAAGCCATGGGTTACCGGCTGGACGAAGTCCGTGGCCAGAACCACCGCTTATTCGTCGAACCCGGTTATCGGACGAGCCAGGACTATGCGAACCTGTGGGATAGCTTGCGGCGCGGCGAGTTTCAGGCGGGGCAGTTTGTCCGGATCGCCAAGAATGGCAACGAAGTCCGGCTGGATGCATCCTACAATCCGGTTCTGGATTTGCAGGGT
Source organism: Pseudomonadota bacterium (assembly GCA_021805565.1). Lineage (GTDB taxonomy): Bacteria > Pseudomonadota > Alphaproteobacteria > Acetobacterales > Acetobacteraceae > Rhodopila. Next base: position 19,898 of record JAJZFA010000008.1, on the reverse strand, counting down.
AAGGTCGTGAAAGTCGTGAAATTCGCAACCGATATCACCGCGCAAGTGCAGCGTCTGGCCAACCTCAAGCTATTGATCGACCAGAATTTCGGCGAGATCGACGGTGCGATCGATTTATCCAGCACCGAAGCCCGTTCCGCCGCCGCCGCGGCGGACGAGACGTCGAACAATGTGCAATCGGTCGCTGCCAGCGCGGAAGAACTGGCCGCCTCGATCGCCGAGATATCGCAAAGCATGTCCAAATCGCGGACGGCGACGGAAAGCGCGTTCGAGCAGATCGTTTCGGTCGGCCGGAACACCGAAACCCTGGCACAGGCGGCGCAGGCGATGAACGGCATCGTCGGGCTGATCCGGTCGGTGGCGAGCCAGATCAATCTGCTGGCGCTGAACGCCACGATCGAATCGGCACGCGCCGGAGACGCCGGCAAGGGCTTTGCCGTGGTCGCGTCGGAGGTTAAGAATCTTGCGGTTCAGGCAGCCAAGGCGACCGAACAGATATCCACCGAGATCGAAGCGATCCAAACCACATCGAGTTCGGTTGCCGGCGCACTGGCCGCGATCCGCGACGCTGTGACCACGGTGCGGGAAAGCGTCACGCTGACGGCGGCGGCAGTGGAAGAACAAAGCGCGGTCACCCGCGGCATGTCGGCCAGCATGCAGAATGCGTCGGGCGCGGTCTCGACGGTGTCGGCAAATATCGTCGAAATATCCTCGGCTGTGTTACAAGCCGCGTCTGCGGTCTCCAAAACGAAGGAGGCCGCCCGCGTCCTGGCCCGCTGAACCGGCGGCAGCCACTGTGGCTAAACCGCCGGTTTGGTTTGGGGCGCCGGCCCGCTCTTGCCGTTATCGGCCGTCGGTCGCCAAGACCGGCCCTCACGCGCCAGTAGCGCATCCGCTTCGGCCGGCCCGTCGCTGCCGGAGGCATAATTCGGAAAATCCGATGGCGCTTCGGCCGACCAGCGTTCCAAAATTTTGCCGACCACCCGCCAGGTTTCCTCCACCATGTCGGACCGGTTGAACAAGGTCTGGTCCCCGGTCATGACATCGAAAATCAGCGTTTCGTAGCCAATATTCGGTTCCTTCGGGAACCAGTCGTCGTATTTGAAGGCCATCCGGACGGCGGCCAGATCCACCACCGGGCCGGGCCGCTTCACCTCGAACTGCAAGGCGATTCCCTCATCCGGCTGGATTTGCAGCAGCAGCCAGTTGGGTGGCAGCGACGCGACGTCGGTATCCTCGAACGGCGCGAACGGCGCGGGTTTAAAGCGGATGGCGATTTCGGTCACCCGGCGCGACATGTGCTTGCCGGTGCGCAGGAAGAACGGCACGCCGGCCCAGCGCCAGTTGTCGATCGCCAGTTGAACCGCGGCATAGGTTTCGGTGCCGGAGTCTGGCGCCACATCCTTTTCCTGGCGATAGCCGGCCACGCCGTTGGGGCCTGGACCGTACTGGCCGCGCACCGCGTCTTCCGGAGCGACCGTGCGCAATGCCCTGAAGACATCCGCCTTGCGGCTGCGCACCGCGTTGGCGTCGAACCCGCCCGGCGGTTCCATCGCCACCATGGCGAGAAGCTGGAACACATGGTTCGGGATCATGTCGCGCAGAGCGCCGGTTTTTTCATAGAACTTGCCGCGCGTTTCCACGCCGACCGTCTCGGCCGCCGTGATCTGCACATGGTCGATCCGGTCGCGGTTCCAAAGCGGCTCGAACATCCCGTTTGCGAAGCGCAGCGCCATGATGTTCTGCACCGTCTCCTTGCCCAGGAAATGGTCGATGCGGAAAATCTGATGCTCTTCCGCACAGCGCAAAATCGTGGAATTCAGCGCCTTGGCGGAGGCTTCGTCGTGACCGAACGGTTTTTCGATCACCACGCGGCGCCAATGTTCTGGCTTGGTGCCATCCTGGTCCCAGTTTTCCCCAAACAGTCCAGCCTTGCCGATATGTGTGACCACAGGCCCGAAGAAGCGATCGCCGACCGCCAGATAGAACAGGACGTTGCCGCCGGTATCGGTCAGCTTATCGAGATACTGCTTAAGCTTTTCGTACAGGGCATCGTCGTTCAGGTCGCCCTGGATATAACCGGTATGGCCGGTCAGGCGCTTCCATGTGGCTTCATCGACCGCATCGATCCGGCTTTCGCTGGCGGCCTTACCGACGAACGTCTCCATCATTTTATGCAGGCTGTCGCGCCATGAATCGGCATTCAAATCGGCGAGATCGACCCCGATCAGTGCAAAGTGTTCGGGCAGCAGTCCCGTCGTGGCCAAATTGTACAGGGCAGGCACCAGCAGCCGCTTCGTCAGATCGCCGGCTGCGCCGAAGATCACCATGGCGCAAGGACCGGGGGGCTTGGCCTGCCGCCTCGGCGGGGCGTTCATGACATGACCGGCAGGATTGGGCGTCGTTGGTTTCGTGTCTGACATGCCTGACAAGATGAGGTTCCCCGCTTGGAATTGCCTACACGTTGGCGTGAGCCGTTAGCATCGCCACCTGCCATCAGCCCGTTTCGCCGCTGCCACGATACCATGACGGGATGCGCTTTTCACGGAATGCCGCGGTTCCTTCGCGGCCCTCGGGCGAATGCCGCTGGGTCCAGCCTTCGTGCGCCATCATGGCGATCTGGCGCTCGTCCAGCAGCAGGTTATTGGCGCCCAGAAAGCTGCGTTTGGTCGCGGCGATGGCCGCCGGGCCGCCCAGGAACAGTGCGTCGGTGACGCCGGCCAGCTTTGCTTCCATTTCATCATGGGCCACGATTTCATGAATCAGGCCGATGCGTTCGGCCTCGCGCGCGCCAAAGCGCTCCCCGGTCAGGGCATAACGGCGGGTGTGACGCAGGCCGATGGCGTTCACCATGTGGGTGGAGATCGGGGTCGGCGAAACGCCAACGCGAATTTCGGTAATACCGAACAGCGCGTCCGGCGTGGCGAAGGCGACATCGGTGCAGCAGACGATGCCAACACCGCCGCCGAAGCAGCCGCCCTGCACCACGGCAATCGTTGGTTTCGGAAACTCATTCAGTAACTGCATCGCCCGCGTCGTGGCGATCGATGCGGCATAGTTCTCGGCCGGCGGGTAGTTCGCTACGTCGCCAAGCCAGTTTATGTCGGCACCGGCCTGGAAATGCTTGCCGGCACCCCTGATCACCAAACAGCGGACGGCGGGGTCGTTAGCGAGACTGGTCAGGCCCTGGATCAGGGCATCGAGCATGTCGGCGTTATAGGCGTTGCCGGCTTCGGGACGATTGAGCGTAACGGTGGTTACGCCGCGGGCGTCGGTGGACAGCAGAACCAGAGGTTGAGTCATCGATTGCTTCCTTCGTCAGCTTCGACGATGGCACGGGCTTTCGCCGGTTCCTTGCTCATGACCGCTCCGTTGCCGGTTGTCTTATCATTGCGTATTCCAGGGGTTGCGTGTTACCCAGATACGATTGGGCGGCCGGCGAATCTCCGGCCTCCCCGCGGCGTTCCGGACCTACCGGCTCAGTTCGCGAGTCATGTCATCGATACCGTTAACCGTCAGCGGATACATCCGGCCCTCCATCAGATCGTTAACCATCCCAATCGATCGCACATGTCCCCAGCTTTGTTTCGGCGTTGGGTTCAGCCATGCCGCGTGCCGGTAGTGCGATCCCAGGCGATCCAGCCAGACGGTTCCCGGCTCATCGTTGTAGTGCTCCACGGACCCGCCTTGCATGGTGATCTCATACGGGCTCATGGCGGCGTCGCCGACGACAATCAGTTTGTAGTCGGGGCCGTATGTGCGCAGAACCTGCGCGGTGGGGATCACTTCCTCGAAGCGGCGGCGGTTGTTTTTCCAGACCTTCTCGTACGGGAAATTGTGAAAATAATAGTATTCCAGGTGCTTGAACTCGCTGCGCGCGGCGGAGAACAGTTCCTCGGTCAGTTTGACGTGATCGTCCATCGATCCGCCAACATCCAGGAACAGCAAGACCTTCACGTTGTTGTGCCGTTCGGGCACCATTTTCAGGTCCAGGCTGCCCGCGTTCTTCGCGGTGGACTGGATCGTATCGGCAATATCCAGTTCGGTGGCCGCTCCTTGCCGGGCGAACCGGCGCAAACGGCGTAGCGCGATTTTCATGCCGCGCGTGCCGAGTTCGACCGTATCGTCCAGATCGCGGAAATCCCGCCGGTCCCATACCTTCACCGCCCGGCGATGGCGGGATTCCTCCTGGCCGACGCGCACACCCTCAGGGTTGTAACCGTATGCGCCGAACGGCGACGTGCCGGCGGTGCCGATCCATTTCGACCCGCCCTGATGCCGGGATTTTTGTTCCTCCAGCAATTCTTTCAGCCGGTTCATGATCGCCTCGAACCCGCCAAGCGACTGGATTTGTGCCATCTCTTCCGGAGAAAGCATTTTTTCAGCCAGTTTGCGCAGCCATTCCTCGGGCAGGTCCTCCACCTTCACGCCTTCGGGCGGTTCCAGTCCTTTAAAGCAATGAGCGAACACGCGATCGAATTTGTCCAGATTGCGCTCGTCTTTCACCAAAGTCGCCCGGGCGAGATAGTAAAAATCCTCGGTGCTGTATTCCGCGACGCCGGCTTTCATTGCCGCCATCAATATCAGGTATTCGGTGATGGACGCGGGCAGGCCGGCGGAACGCAGGCCCAGCACGAGATGCGAGAACATTCAGCCCCCCCGGCGCGCCAGGAACGCCAGCCGCTCGAACAGATGCACGTCCTGCTCATTTTTTAGCAGCGCGCCATGCAGCGGCGGGATGACAACCTGCTTTTCGTTGCTGCGCAGCGTTTCGGGGGGCATGTCTTCCACCATCAGCAGTTTCAGCCAATCGAGAAGTTCGGACGTCGCGGGCTTCTTTTTCAGGCCGGGCACGTCGCGGACCTGGAAAAACACGTTCAAGGCTTCCCTGGCCAGATCCTTGCGGATATCCGGGTAGTGCGCCTGCACAATGCGTTCCATCGTTTCGCGATCGGGGAAGCGGATATAGTGGAAAAAGCAGCGGCGCAAGAATGCATCCGGCAGTTCTTTTTCGTTGTTCGAGGTGATGATCACCACCGGGCGGTTCTTTGCCACAATCGTCTTGCGGGTTTCATAGACAAAGAACTGCATTCGGTCGAGTTCCAGCAGCAGATCGTTGGGAAACTCGATGTCGGCCTTATCCACCTCGTCGATCAGCACGACGGTTTGTTCCTCGGCCTCGAACGCATCCCACAATTTGCCGCGCACGATGTAGTTGCCGATGTCGTGCACGCGGGGATCGCCCAACTGCCCGTCGCGAAGGCGGGACACGGCGTCGTATTCGTACAGGCCCTGCTGCGCCTTGGTGGTGGACTTGACGTGCCACTCGATCAGCGGGCGGTTGAGCGCGGCGGCGACCTCATGCGCCAGCACGGTCTTGCCGGTGCCAGGTTCGCCCTTCACCAGCAGCGGCCGTTGCAGGGTGACGGCGGCATTGACCGCGACCTCCAGGTCGCGGGTCGCAATGTATTTTTCTGTACTCTTGAATCCGGCCACGATGGGCTCCCTTGGAGAATAGTGTCGAGTGTCGTGGGATTACCGTGTGGCCGCAAGCCCAGGGGCGGGCCAGACTACGCCGCAATTCCCTCCACCGGGGCCAGCGGCGTCCGGCCACGGATCATGTCGGACGCTTTCTCGGCAATCATCATCGTCGATGAATACGTATTCGCCGACGGCATGTTCGGCATGACCGAGGCATCCACCACCCGAATGCCTTGCAGCCCATGCACCCGCAATTGGTCATCCACGACCGAGGTTTTGTCGCTCGCCAGTCCCATCCGCGCCGTTCCGATCAGGTGATACGCCGTCGAGCCGTATTGCCGGGCATAGTCCAGCCATTCCCGATCCGTACCGACCTCCGGCCCGGGCAGCGTGTCGGTATCGAAATACGGCGCCAGCGCCTGAGTGTGCAGCAGCCGCCGCGCCCAATGCATGGCTTTGACCAGAACCTGCTGGTCCATCGGATCCTTCAGATAATTCGGCTGAATCGCCGGATCGGCAAATGGGTCGGTGCCCCGCGCCCGCACATAGCCGGTGCTTTCCGGCCGGTGCTGCCACACGCCGCAGGTCATGCCGGGGTAGTCGTCCAGCAGACCGACGAAGCCTTGTTTATAGCTTGCGGGGCTGAACACGCCCTGAATATCCGGCTGGCGCATGGTTTCCTCGGTCTTCCAAAACCAATGCACGATCGACGGCGCCACCGCCAAAATGCTGGGTTTTCCCATAACCCACCGGGCAATTTGCCCCACCAGTCCCAGGCCGGTAGCCATTTCGTTCATTGTCCGGATGTTCTTCACCCGGGCGACGATACGGGTGGAAAAGTGGTCGCGGAAATTTTCTCCCACCGGCAGATCGGCGACCGGCGTCACGCCGATGTCGTTCAGCAACCATGCCGGCCCAACACCGGACATCTGCAGAAGCTTGGCGGTGTTGACGGTGCCGGACGATACGATGACCTCTTTGCGGGCAAAGACGTCGTGCCGCTCCGAAGCGTCCTTGTCGTTGACATAGCGGACGCCGGTCGCTCGGGTGCCATCGAACAGAATCCGGGCGGCGCGGGCATTGGTGCGAATGTCCAGCCGGCCGGTAGCGCGGGCGGGGTACAGAAATACCCGAGCGGCGGAATGGCGGTAGCCTTTGTGGATAAGGCGCTGGAAGTAGCCAACGCCCATCTGGTTGTCGCCGCTATTGTAGTCGGCGCAGCGCGGCATCCCGACTTCCTGAGCGCCCGCAATGAACGCCTCCATCGCCGGGTGGGTCCAGTCGTTGTCGGTGACCGGCAGTTTGCCTGCCCGGCCGTGGATACGATCGTCGCCGAACCCCAGGCGCTGCTCCCCGCGCTTGAAGTAGGGCAGGATGTCGACATAGCCCCAGCCGCGATTGCCGCGTTGCGACCAGTGATCGAAATCCTCCCGCTGGCCGCGATTATAAACCATGCCGTTGATGGAACTGGACCCGCCGATGGTGCGGCCCTGCGTCGTGGGAATGCGGCGCCCATTGGTCCCTTCGCTGGGTTCGGTCTGGAACTGCCAGGTATAAGCCGGGTTGAACAGCATCTTGATAAAGCCGGCCGGAATGTGGATGTACGGATGCCGGTCGGGCGGCCCGCATTCCAGAACGCAAACGGTCACGCCCGGATCTTCCGTCAGGCGGGCGGCCAGCACCGATCCCGCCGCGCCGCTGCCGACGATCACATAGTCGAACGTATCCGCCATCCTTGCCCCCTGCCGTTCCGGCGGTTTGATCGCCAGCTTCATTCATTCTAAACTGCGGTTTGGGAGCAATCCAAGCTACGGGGATCGCGCATGGAATACGTCTGCGACGCGCCTGGCGACCGGACCTGGTTTCGCCTTGTCACGGAAGGCGAAGCGGTAGCCGAATCGGTGGAAATGCAGCACGCGGTGGAAAAGCACTACCGGCGGGAGCGGGAGCGCGCGATCGAGGCGTTCCATCCAACGACGCCGGTCTTCATCGAACAGGACATCAACAAGGAAGACCATATCAGGCGGTCGATGCCGCTGTTCCTGACCCTGCGCAACCAGGATGGCAAGCCACTGGCCACTGCCATGCTGCCGCCTCGCGGCAGGCAGGGCGGCGGCTGCATTGTTGTCGGACCAGGCAACGCCGATCCGTATCCCGACCATGGCGACGCGATCGAGGCGCTGGGTCGTCATTTCGGGTTCCGGCTCGACCGCGGCAGTTGTTACCCGTATCGTCGTTAGCATTCAGGAGTCCTTGCCATGACATTTACACTGGAAAATTTCGCCGCCGCTTGTCGCCAAGCGCTGAAATCCCATCCCGGTACGGCTGGCCGGGAAAAGGTGCTCGCTCTGGTCAAACAGGCGCTGGCGGACCCGGCATTCGTCTCGGCGTACCTTCCCCCCGGCATCCCGGAGCGCCATTTGCTGTACGAAGATGCCGAACTCGGCTTTGCCATCCTGGCACACGGGTATGTCGGGCCGAAGGGCAGCAAACCGCACGACCACGGCCCGTCCTGGGCGATTTACGGTCAGGCGGCCGGCGAAACCATCATGACCGCCTGGGACTGTGTCGCTCGGCCGACCGGCGACGCTCCGGGCAAGGCCGTGGCGAATCATGATTACGTGATGAAGCCCGGCGATGCGTATCTTTACGATGTCGGAGTGCTGCATTCGCCGGAGCGCAAGGGCGATACGCGCCTGTTGCGGATCGAAGGCCTGAACATGGCGAAGGTGAAGCGCTTCCCGTATGAGGCGGTGGTGGCCAGTCAGGCGGCGGAATAGGCCGCCGACGCTATCATCGTGCGGCGGCCAGGCGCACTGGCCGCCCTTCAGCGTAGGCAACGATTTGCTCAAAGCATTCGCGGAAATATAGTTCGAAATTATCCCATTCGGCCCAGCCGAGATGCGGCGTACAGAGCACATTGGGCATTGCCAGGAATGGATGATCGCCGTTGAGAACCGGCTCGTTTTCATACACATCGACTGCTGCATAGCCTGGACGGCCCTGGCGCAGGGCCGCCAGCAGGGCGTTCGGCTGGATCAGTTCGGCCCGCGACGTATTGACCAGCAGCGCCGTGGGTTTCATGCGGGCCAGATCGTCCGGCCCGACGATGCCGCGTGTGTCCGGCCGTAGCCGGACATGCAGCGACAGCACATCGGATCGTTCGAACAAATCGGTTTTGCTAGCGGCGAAATCGTAACCGGCGGCCTGGGCCTTGGCGGCCGATTCAGCCTGCCCCCAGGCCAGAATACGCATGCCCATGCCGGCCCCAGCGCGGGCCACGAGTGAACCGATCGTCCCCAATCCGAAAATACCCAGCGTGCTGCCGGACAGGCGATGCGACAGGGTACTCGGCAGCGCGCCACGGCGCATCCCGTCAGCTTCCAGTGCGATGTTGCGGCGGGACGCGACCATCAGCGCGATCGTCAATTCCGCTGGTGCCACCGGCGCGTTGCTGACCCCGGTCGACACCAGCACACCGTGGTCTTTGCACGCGGCATAATCGATCGTTGTCGCCGCCCGCCCCACCAGTGCGATCAGGCGCAGGTTCGGCAGACGCTGGATCAGCGCGCGCGAAAAAATCACCCGTTCGCGGATCGCCACGACCACCTCGGCCAGATGCAGCCGATTCGCCAGTTCGTCCAGACTGACGGCAGGTTCGCGATACCGTACTACAGTATGGCCGGCCAGCAGGGAAGAGCACGACAGCCGATCGGCGATGTCCTGATAGTCATCCGGGATGGCGATATGCATGGCCGTTCCTGTCATATCGATTGAAGGACCCACCAGTAATAGCCGCGCGCCGGGGTTCGGCAAAGCGTCAGCCTTTCCATCCTCTGCCATTTCGTTAGCATCGGTCTCGATGGGACAGACACCGGATCAAAACGCGCGGCAGGTCTATGCGGCGATCGGGTCCGGCGGCCGGGACTGGCAGCGCACGCTTTGGGCGATGGTCGCCATCCAGTTCGTCATGACGGCCTCGCTGAGTTTTCTGAGCCCGATCATCCCGCTCATGCTGCCGCGGCTGGGTGTCGTCACCCCGCAAGGGGTCGATCTCTGGGCCGGCGCAATTAATGGCGTGACGTCGCTTGTCGCCGCTTTCGCGTCTCCGGTCTGGGGCCGGGTGGCGGACAGGCGCGGACGAAAACTGGCACTGATCCGGTCCAGTTTTGCGATCGGTATCTTCACCGCGGCGATGGGCCTGGCGACCAATGTCTGGTGGTTTTTCGGCGCCCGCGCGGTTATGGGCGTGTTTGCCGGATTTTCTTCCGCCGCCATCGCGCTGGTTGCCAGTCAGGTGCCAGAGCGCCGGCTGGGATACGCGCTGGGCTGGCTGAGTACCGGACAGTTGGCCGGATCTCTAATCGGTCCGGTGCTTGGCGGTATCATGGCCGACCTGACCGGCAGCTATCGCGTGCCGTTCTTTTGGACGGGCGGCATTACCCTGGCGGCGCTGGTGCTGGTCTGGGCTACCGTTCATGAGGATTTCACTCCGCCGAAAGCCGCGGGCCCAGCGGAATCAGTCGTCTCCAGTGTGCGGTTGCTGACGGGTTCGGCCAGCCTGGTCGCGCTGTTCGTCGTGTTGCTGATGGCGCAGTTCAGCGTGCGGACGGTGCAGCCGGTGGTCACGCTATTCGTGCAGGACCTGATTGGATCGCCACCGCAAATCGCTACGCTGGCAGGCATTGCCTTCTCGGTGACCGGGCTGGCCGACCTGGTGTCGTCGCCGTTTCTTGGCAGGCGCAGCGACAGTATCGGCTATCGCAAGGTGCTGCTGATCTGTCTTCTGGGGGCGACGCTGACCAGTGCTCCGCAAATCTTCGTCGGTAGCTACTGGGCGTTCGTTGCGGAACGGTTCGCCGTCGGCCTGTTCATCGGCGGCATCCTGCCGACGGCGAACGCCCTGATCGGCCGCAGCGTGTCGCGCGAAAATCGTGGCACGATCTTCGGTCTGACCGCCTCTGCCACTTTCCTGGGTAACTCGCTCGGTCCCCTGACAGGCGGCGGAGTGGCCGCGCTGTTCGGGATTCGCTGGGTGTTCGCCGTGACGACGATCTTGTTGGCGGCGAACCTGGTATGGGTGTGGTTCACGGTGCCGGAGTGGCGGGAATCGGTGGCGGATTAGGCCGGGACGGCAGGTTATCCCGGCCCGTCGTGGCGGCATCCCCGGCCAGTAGCCGCAGCACCGCCATCCAAGGAAACCGTGTGTCCAGAACCGTCCCGTCCGACGCGGCCAGCTTGCCGTCGGGTGTCACCGGCACGTGGTTCATCGTTACCGAATCCTCGACATTGCCGCCCAGGATCGCAATCTGTCCCGGAACCGCCGTATCGACGACAATATCGCAGTGGGAGGTAAACAACGCTGCCGTCGGAAGGTCTTCATATCGCAGTCCCTTCGCGTTGCCGCGGCCAAAACAAATCAGATCGCCGAGCCGCGGTGCATAATCCTGAACCCGCTCCGCGGAAATCAGCCATTCCGCGGTGTTCCCCAGCGAAACCCGCCGGGCGGCATTGATGTAATCGGCGTGGTCGGCGGAATATGGGAACCGCTGACCAGCCCCGGCGATCCGCATGACATACGATATGAACGCCGCGGACCATGCATAATCGCCGTCGATGTCTGCCGGGAACACGGCACCGTTTCCATCGTGTTTGCCGGTCCAGCCGCTTTCTGGCGATCCCGCATTGAGGCCGGACCACCAGTATTCGCCAACCCGCTGCCACAAACCTTGCTGGCGTTCGGGCTTGACGACGCGGGCTTCCCCGGTGTCCGCATCGGCGACGGTCTGGCCGAACACTCGCCACTCGCGCAGGGCAATGGCGACGACCGCGTCGCGTGAAAACGCTTCGTAGGGAACTTTGGCGAATGGCGGCACGTGGGCGTCGGGCATCGGGCTTCCCATGCAGGCGGATAACAAAAACAGCGGCAACCAGCGCATGGGGCTTGGTACCGGCTTTCCGAACCGCGGGGAAGGGACCGGCTTGGCGAACAGTTGTCGCCGCTCAGATGCCGACCAGCGGTTTCAATAAAGCGTGACCCGGTTCGTTTTGACGACGTGAGGACATCCGCCCCCTGTAAATTCCGCTGACCTGTCGCGATATCGAATGAACGGACGAAAGGATACGATGAGCCACCCAGTCGCCGGTAAGCCCAGTATCCCGAATTTTATTCGACGCGGATGAGCGCGGTGTCCGCAACCCGTGTGCGGCTGGCACGTTCAAACCGATGCAACAATTGAAGGAATGACCGCCATGCGAAAAAACCTCTCGATCGCTCTGACACTTTTGGCTTTGGCTGGGATCGCCCCTCTGTTGGGTGCTTGCAACACTGCCGCCGGAATGGGTCAGGACATGTCTGCCGGCGGACATGCCATCACGCATGAGGCCGACACCGTGAAGTAAATCCTGTCGTTAAGGGCAGCATCGGCAACACGTGCAGGCTGGCATGCTCGGCGCCGCATTCCATTCCGGAGCAATTGCCGTCGAGCATGCCTTAAGGCCGCTGCCGTTTCGGTGGTTTTACGCCCGCGCCTGGAATGGTCGCCCCAGCATCGCCGGCCTGTGCAGCCGGATTAGTCTGGCATCGCGGGAAATTAGTACCAACACGACGACTGTTCCGATATAGGGCAGCGCCGATAGCAGTGCCGACGGTACCGGCACGCCAAGAGCCTGGACGTAGAGCGAAAGGTACATCAGCGCACCGAAGAACCATGCCCCGATCAACAGCCAGAACGGTCGCCAAGCGGAGAAAGTGACCAGCGCCACCGCCACCCAGCCGCGGCCCGCCGTCATGTCCTGCGCCCAAAGCGGCGTATAGGCCAGGGACATATATGCCCCAGCTAAACCTGCCAATGCTCCGCCGAATGCAACCGCGCCATAGCGGATGGGCACCACTGCATAACCCAGTGCGTGTGCGGCATCGTGCGAATCGCCGACCGCGCGCAAAATAAGGCCCAGATGGGTGTACCGGATGCACCAGGCTACCACGGCCAGAATAGCCAATGACAGATAGACCAGGATGTCGTGCCCGAAGACCACCGGCCCCAGGACCGGGATGTCCGATAGAAGCGGAATATGCACCTTCGGTAGCGTCGGCGCCGGAATCCCGACATAGCCCGCGCCGACCAGCGCACTGAAGCCGCGACCGAAGATTGTCAGCGCCAGACCGGTCGCGGTCTGATTGGCCTGCAGCGTCAGCGAGATGATCGCGAACAGCAGCGACAGCGCCACACCCGCCGCCAGCGCGGCCAGTACCCCCAAGGTTGTCATTCCCGTCACATTTGCCGTGGCGAACCCGGCGATGGCTCCGGCGAGCATCATCCCTTCTACGCCAAGGTTCAGGACACCGGCCTTTTCCACCACCAGTTCACCGGTCGCCGCCAGCAGCAGCGGCGTGGATGCGGCGATGGTGCTGACGAGAAACGCAACCAGCAATGCGGTCATCCCGTGGCCCTCATGCGGCTGGAAACCCATCTGATCCGGTTTAGCAACAGGATATCGCAGCCCAGCAGGTAGAACAGCAAGATGCCCTGGAAAATGCCGGTCACCGCGTTCGGCAATCCGAGGTTAATCTGTGCCGCATCGCCGCCCAGATAGGTCAGGGCCAGCAGCAGTCCCGCGGGGATGGCACCGAGCGGATTTAACCGGCCGAGAAAGGCAACGATGATGGCGGTGAATCCATAGTCGGGTGACAGCGTTGTGGTCAGTTGGCCCAGCGTCCCCGTCGCTTCCAGCATCCCGGCAAGGCCCGCGAGGCCACCGCTGATCAGCATGGCGATCCAGACCAGCCGGTTTTCGTTGAATCCGGCGAATTTAGCTGCACGGGTTGCCTGACCCAGCACGCGGAATTGAAAGCCCAGCAGCGATTTTTCCAGCATGAACCATAAAGCGACGGCGATAAGTGGCGCCAGCAACACGCCGATATGGACGTTGGTGTCCTCGATGAGCCGCGGTGCCAGGGCATTATCGGAGAACAGCGCGGTTTGCGGGAAGCCGAAGCCCTCCGGATCCCGCCACGGGCCGGTCACCAAGTACACCAGGAAATACTGGGCGATGTAAGCAAACATCAGGCTGGTCAGAATTTCATTCGCGTTGAACCGGATGCGCAGCCACGCCACCAGCCCGCCGTTCAGCATGCCGCCGATGGCTCCGGCAACGATCATTACGGGAAACAATACCCAGGGCGTGACATCGGGAAACGCCAGCGCGACGCCACCGCCGCAAATGGCGCCGAGCGTGAATTGCCCATCGGTCCCGATATTCCAGACGTTCGCCCGGTATGCCAGGGAAAGCCCAACGCCCATCATGATCAGCGGCGCCGCTTTTACCACCAGCGCCTGCACTCCATCCTGTTGCAGCAGCGGCGCGATCAGGAACGTATAGACAGTCAGTCCGGCCGGCCGGCCCATCGCCAGGAAAATCAGTCCAGATGTCGCGCCGGTCAGCAGCAAGGCCAGAACAGGCGAGGCATAGCGCCAGAATTTCGATTCGTAACCGCGCGGTTCGATCTTAAACATGGCCGGCGCTATCCCCATTCGCATGCGCCAGGGCCATGATTCCGTACGGCCTGACCGGTTCGGTTCCGCCGCCCATCAACCGTCCGATCGATTCCACCGTGGCCATGCGAGCCGGAACCGGAGCCGAGACACGCCCACCGGCAATGACGGCGATCCGGTCGGCCAGGACGAAAATTTCGTCCAGATCCTGCGAGATGATAATTACCGCCGTCCCCGCCGCGGCCAGCGCCATGATCGCTTCATGGATCGCCAGTGCCGCCCCGGCATCCACCCCCCATGTCGGCTGATTGATCGCCAGAACGCTGGGATTTTGCAAAACCTCCCGCCCCACAAGGAATTTCTGCAGGTTGCCACCCGAAAGCGATCGCGCCTGCGCCTTGGGACCGGTGGTGCGGACATCGAATTGTTTTATGATGCTCGCTGCGAAATCCGATGTCTTTTTCGTATCGATCACCCCGAAACGCACCAACGCCTGGCGGCCAAAGCCGGAGAGAAAGGCATTTTCCGCCAGCGTCATGGTTGTGACCGCACCGTGTCCGTTGCGTTCTTCCGGCACGAAGCAGCCATGAATGCGCCGCCGTTCATGCGGACCCATATGCCCGGCGGCGACGCCGTCGATGACGACGCTTTCCGGTCTTCCGGCGGGAATTTCACCGGACAATGCATCCATCAGCTCGGTCTGGCCGTTGCCGGCAATGCCGGCGATGCCCAGGATTTCTCCTCCTGCCAAAGACAGCGAAATCTCTTTCAGGTCCGTGCCGAAATGATTCGGCGAGCGGATGGTGAGCTTGTCGAGCACCAGCCGCGGTGGCGCGGTGCTCGCGGACGGTGGCCGCGGGGTTGGCGCGTTCAGGGTCATGTTGATCATGATCTCGGCCAGTTCCTTGATCGTCTTTTCGGCCGGCGCGCACTGTCCAACGTTCCTGCCCAGGCGCATGATCGTGGCGGCGGAACATAACGATCGGACTTCTTCCAGCTTGTGACTGATGTAAAGGATAGAGCATCCTTCGGCGGCCAGCCGGCGTAGTGTAACGAATAGCTTCTGGACTTCGGACGGCGTCAATACCGATGTCGGTTCGTCCATGATCAGCAATTTCGGGTTTTGCAGTAGGCAGCGCACGATTTCGATACGCTGACGTTCTCCTACCGACAGATCGTGTACTACGCGATCCGGATCGAGCGGCAATCCATATTCGTTGGATATACGAACGATCCGCTCGCGCAGGCCGATTCGCTCTTGCGCCGTGTTCAGCCCCAGGGCGATGTTCTCGGTGACTGTCAGCGCCTCGAACAGCGAAAAATGCTGGAAGACCATGCCCACGCCCAGCCGTTGCGCGTGGCCGGGGTTCTGGATCGTGACTTTTTGGCCTTCCCAGACGATTTCGCCGGCATCCGGTCTGACAACACCGTAGATGGTTTTCACCAGCGTGCTTTTACCGGCGCCGTTCTCTCCAAGTAACGCATGAATCTGATTACGTCCGACTGTAAGCGAAACACGATCGTTTGCCAGGCAACCGGGATAGTGTTTGGTCATTCCGGTCATTGTCAGCAGCGGGCCGGGTAAACCTTGGTCGGTCATGACACACTCGCTGCTGTGGGCTAGGCCGCGATGGGGCGTTCCCGCATCGCAGCCTGTTCGTGTTGGTTCAGGTTAGTTTACCATCGACGCCTTGGACCAGCCACTGCATGCCGGACAGCGCGCCATCGTCCATCGTGGTTCCGGCGGGGACCTTCACCGAGCCGGTCTGATCGGCGATCGGGCCTACGAACACCTTGTTTTTGCCCGATTTGATATCGGCAACCGTAGCGGTAGCCAGGGCCGAGACATCTGGCGGCATGTTGGTGAACGGCGACATGGCGAGCATACCGCTGTCGAATCCGCCCCAGGTGTCGGTGCTTGTCCAGGTGTCGTCCAGCACGTCCTGGATGCGCTTGATATAGTAGGGGCCCCACACGTCGGTACTGGCGGTCAATTCGGTCGTTGGTGCGAACTTCGACATATCGGTGGACTGACCGAACGCCAGCACGTGGCGGCTGGCCGCTGCCTGCAAAGGGGCCGGCGAATCGGTATGCTGGGTGATGATATCGCAGCCCTGATCGATCAGTGCCTTGGCCGCATCGCCCTCTTTCGGCGGATCGTACCAGGAGTTGATTAATACGAATTTCAACCGGGCCTTGGGGTTGACGGACTGCATGCCAAGCATGAAGGCGTTTATACCCTGCACCACTTCGGGGACCGGAACGGACCCGACATAGCCGGCCAGACCGGCCTTGCTCAATTTACCGGCGATCACGCCTTGCACGTACCGAGCCTGATAAAAGCGGATATTATAGTTCGAGACATTTGCTGCACGTTTGTAGCCGGTGGCGTGCTCATAAAACACCTTCGGATGTTTCTTGGCCGAATTCAGAACGTAGTTCATGTAACCGAACGACGTCGCGAAGATCAGCTTGTTACCCTGGTTGGCCAGATCGTTCAGCACCTTTTCGGAATCCGGGCCTTCCGGCACGTTTTCCACGAATGTCGTCTTGATCTTGTCGCCGAAATGGTCGGCCGCGATGTTGCGCGCGATGTCGTGCTGATAGGTCCATCCGAAGTCGCCAACCGGACCGAGATAGATCAACCCCACCTTGAGCGGTTCTGCGGAGCGTGCGGGCCGGATAATCGCTGGCAGCGCCAAAGCGGCCGCCCCGGCGCCGGCAAGCTGAGTGAATCGACGTCTAAGCATGGAAATCTCCGTGAACCTGTTAGCCGGGTGTGGGGACGTTATTTTCTTCGTACATCGTTGCGATTATCAGCCGGGCTAGCCTCTCGATCAGTCACCGAACCGTGATTGGCAACCCGCGATATTGCACAAAGCAAACGTTGTGCCAACGGCAAACTCTGGGCGAGTGGCAAATGCTGGACCCACCTATGCTATCGCCAAAATCGATCATGAACGGATCGGGCTTCCGCTTCCAATAGTGGACCCACCACCTCGATGAGCCGCTGTCCTGCGGACAGAACCACCCGGCACGGCAGGTCCATCGTCAAATTCTCCGGATGCGGCCCGATCAGCACGCGGAGATCGCGTTCCGACAAGCCATAAACAACTCTGCCCACGCCAGCCCAATAGGCCGATCCCGCACACATGGCACATGGTTCCGCGCTGGCGTACAATGTACATCCCGCAAGAAATCCGGTCGTATAAGCCAGACTGGCCTGGGTCATCAGAACCCGTTCGGCGTGACCGGTGCGATCGCCGGCGTCGCCGTGCGTGTTGCCCGCTCTCATCAGCACGGCCCCGTCAGGCCCAGCAAGGATCGCGGCAAAAGGATGATTCCCGGCCGCGCGAGATGACCGCGCGAGATCGAAGGTAAGGCGCAAGCAGTCTTCGTCGGTCATCGGCAGCCAGTCTGTCGGGCATAGTGCAAGCGGCGCGCATCGAGAAATCTAAGATCGAACAAAATATAAGCAAATTCGGGGTGATTTTTTGAAAAAATAGGCATTTTCTCCTCCATGATTACAAATCGTAGTCCGATGCCATTAAATCGCGCAAGGCTTACCGCGGCCGCAGGTGAAAAGCGTTGCGGCGCCTCAATCGGGTCTGGTCCAGGACGATGCCGGTTTGTATGGCTTCTCCTCGCCGCCCGGTGCGTGGTCAGCTGACGGCGCGTGCTTTCGCTAGCTAGTCAACGTGTCCGGTTTATGTAGCTCATGATCTGTCCGCTTCGATCTTGTTCCGTTCTGGGGCATGCCCCAGAACAGAACGGCCGCATTGGAAGCGTGTCATGCGGCCGGGTCCGATTGTGTGCCGGTTGGACCATCGTCTGTGTTCAGTCGCGCCCGAAGCCGCGCGGCGGGCGTATCGCGGCGATTTCTTCCAGATCCAGATCGGCGATAGCCTGCAGGGCTTCCCCGGTCGGGGTATCGCGCGTTGCTTCCGGTAAGGCTTCAAGCCAATGCTTACAGTCCGCCTGAAGCGAGATCGGCCGCGCGACGGTATCGGCCCAGCGTTGTCCCAGATTTGGACCCCGGGGCGTCCGGCGCGACTTCAAGGGGGGCGCTGTTCCCGTAAGCCGCGGACGATACCGTGCCTGGCGTTCAGCCCCGGTCAAAGCCCGCTCTCCATCGGGTTCGCGGCCCGCCGGCCCGGTCCCCTTGCATTCCGTCACGTGACGATATCCCGGCCAACCACGGCGGCGGGCGGGACCAGGACCCCGGCGGCATTGTAGTCCGCCAGCCGGTGCGGCCCCCAGTAAACCGCCAGCCGCCCGGCCGGATACTCATGCACCCGCACCGTCGCCTTGGCGAAGTGCGCGCGCAACCGGCTCGGCGGCAGTTGCAGGCTTAGCCGCTGCCATTTCACCGTGTTGTCGTTGCCCACCGTCCGCTCCTCCAGAACACACAGGATATCGCGCCAAGCCGCCATGCTGTCGGCCACGAACGCAGATCCCTCCTGTTCCGCCGCGATCGCGAACCGCGTGTTGTGTTCCGGAATATAGCTCTCGCGCAGCCAGCGGTTGGCAGCCTCCACCGTGACGATCCCGGCCAGCTTCATCTCCTTCGGCAGACGGTCCCGCAACGTCGCGAACACCCGTTCCGAACGACCGCGCGCTTGCGGCGAATAGGCCGCGATATGCTCGATGCCAAGCTGCTTCAGGGCACGGCCGAACTGCGTCAACACGCTCTTCGACACCCGCCCGCCCGCCGCCGGCGTATGAAAGTAATGGCTGCCCCGGTCGGTATACAGCGAGCAGAACAGGCGGTGCCCGGATACCACCTCGGCGACACCGCGCAGGCTTGACGCCGTGCCCTCCTCATCCACCAGGAACATCGAGTAGATCGCGCTCGTGGCGTCGTCCATGGTGACAACCAGATCCTGTTTGCCCAACTCGCCCGACAGCTAGGCATGCGTCGAGGCATCCTGGTGCAGCATCATCCCCACCATCGGCCGTCGCGGACGCTTCTTACGGTGCGCCGAGCGTTTCGCCGCCGCGTGCACCAGCCCGGATCGGTGCAGATGTAGCGTCGTCACCGTATAGCCCAGCGTGTAGTTGTGCCGCTTGCCCAGATGTTCGTGGAAATGCTTGACCGTGAAACCGCGATACTGCTCGCGATACAACCCCAGCATCCGCTCGATCTCGGTGACAGATGCCCGGCGCAACGATGGCGCGAGACGGCGGTCGTCCAGCCCCGTAACCCCCGCCTCGCGATGGCGGTCCCGCCATCGGCGAAACGTGCGCTCACTCACCCCAAGCAACTCAGCCGCCTCCATCTGACTCAACTCCGACCGCTCCGAACGGCCGAGAATGTCGGTGAAACGTATCCGCCGTATTCCTTCGTGAAGGCGTGCCCGATCCATGATGTCCTCCAGTTCTGAAGGCCAATATGACCGGACACTTCACGAGCTACGAAAACCGGACAGATCTCGAGCTAGCCACAAGCTGACGGCGCGTGCTTGATACCGATCATAGAATCGTCCCGGTTCATCGGTATCCACACCGGGGCGGCAGCAGCAAATGTCCTTACGGGGAAGCCAATCCGACCACAAAACGATAAGCCAGACCGTTATTACCGCATGGCGATCGCCGGCGGCGGGTTTGGTTGCCTTCATGCCCTGCATTCGTTACGCGGACTGGAACCTTCCACCCGGGTGTTCAAGGCAGTGTTGGGTGTAGATGGCACCTGATTCAGGTATCAATATCCGGGCGCACACCGCGACATTAAACGCATGGCACATCCTTAGTCCTTTATCGCCTAACTCTTGCCATTTTCTGCATCGAAAAATCCTGTCAAATCATTGCCGGAACGATAACCGCCGTGGCCAGGTGTTCAGCCGCGGCTGTCGCCGCCCGTCCGGCCTTGGTCAGGTAATACCGGTAGGTTCCGTGGATGCGCTTGATCGCACCGAGATCCAG
>JAJZFA010000023.1 GCA_021805565.1 Pseudomonadota bacterium | reverse complement strand
ATCTTGAAAGGCCAGGGCCGTAGCGCGAAGGCAAACTTTCCATCAACCTGCAAAGCCACTGAACCAACGCCTCACGACAGAGCCTAAATTCCAAACCCGGCTGTATCAAAGTCGTTGACACGTTCCGGGGCCAAATCGGTGGCAACGGTATCTGCGAGAGCCAGCAGCTTTGTCCAGGTCAGATTCACCGGGTCAGGCAGATCCTTGATACCTGCACGTGCCGCGAGATCGACATTAAGCCCGGCAGCAGCTCCGCGGTAGAAAAGTTGCAGGCGGGAATCCTTGCGATTCCGGACAACGAAGCCCGTCGGGAACGTGGCGTTAAATCTTCGTTGAAGGACGGTCAGGAAGGACGCCCGCCCTTTGTCGATTACCTGGCGGTGGTTCGACCAGAATTCACGAAGGCCAAACAAAGCCGCCGCAGCGAGTTCGAAGTTGAGCGGTCGGCCTGCAATCACCTCCCGTGCAATAGCGGTCTTTAGAGATAGAGGCATATCTCCACACGGTAGGGCAAGATTTGGAATGAATAGCGACCCGTTTGGACTGCCAACGTCGTAGAGTAATTCAACAGCCTCGATGAGGCTGTGGCTGTAGCGTTCAAAAGAGCTGTTGGAGCCATAGAGCGAACGGAGTCTTTCCAGTTCTTGCACCAGACTCTGAATTTCGTCAGGGGGCGGAGTATCGACTAATAGACGCCTTTCCAGACCATAAAAATAAAGAAAGACATAGCCGATATCGATGTCCGCAGCCTGCTTCCCTGAAGCTAGCCAATCAAGGTAGCGTTTACGGCAATCGGGGGAAATGTCTTTGTATGATGGCCAATATCCGAGAGGTCCGGCGGCCCCGGCCGATCCTATGGGAAGCTTTGTATCGATAAAGCAGCCATCGGGCTGTCCATAACCCCCGGTAGACTTCCCAACGTAGACCATTCCGCCTGAGATCGCAGCCGTCCCGATCGTCACCTGCGTGCCGGGCGAATGCCACGTCCCTTTGGAAAGTATGGCAGGGCTTGCCGTCGTTTCCGGGCCATGTGCCAGGAATTCGCTCCGGATGCGGAAATCGACGCTATCTACGGTAGTCCTTTTGTGGTCGTCGGTGGATATCGAAGCGGGCTGGTTTGGCCCGGAGGCTCCGCCTCCATGGGCAGGCCTCGGAGTGTCAGATAGCGATGACGGATCGACCCTGAAGTCTACCCCGCGTACCACTTTTTTCGATGTGGCAGAGCTTGACGCCGCTCCCGGGCCTTGGGCCAGGGATTCGCCTCGGATGCGAAAATCGACGCTATCTATGGCAGTCCTTTTGTGGTCGTCGGTGGATATCGAAGCGGGCTGGTTTGGCCCGGAGGCTCCGCCTCCATGGGCAGGCCTCGGAGTGTCAGATAGCGATGACGGATCGACCGTGAAGTCTACCCCGCGTACCACTTTTTTCGATGTGGCAGAGCTTGACGCCGCTCCCGGGCCTTGGGCCCGGGATTCGCCTCGGATGCGAAAATCGACGCTATCTATGGCAGTCCTTTTGTGGTCGCCGGTGGATACCGGAACGGGTCGGTTTGGCCCAAAGGCTCCGTCTGGATGGGAGGACTTCGGAGTATCGGATAACGATGTCGGATCGATCCTGAAGTCCACCCCGTTTGCCACCTTTGTCGTAGTGGCAGAGCTTTCGGTTGCTTCGGGGCCATGGGCCAGGGATTCGCTCCGAATGCGGAAATCGACGCTATCTATGGCAGTCCTTTTGTGGTTGCCGGTGGATATCGGAGCAGGCTGGTTTGGCCCGGAACCTTCGCCCGCGTTGACGGACTTCGGAGTAGCGGACAGCGATGACGGATCGACCCTGAAGTCCACCCCGCGTGCCGCCTTCGTCGTATTCATCGGGTTGTTGGGCTTGGCTGTAGGGCGTCCTTTGTTTCGCTTGCGGCGACGGGAAATCCAGGCTATTCTAAGAGTAATAAGGATTGTAAGGAAAGTAACGATGCCCTCCCACCCCCCTCCTTTCGATGACGAGGGCTGTGGGGTCGACCGGAAGGGTTCAGCATCCGGGATCGTGGGAGAAACCGGTACAGGGGCAATGAAAGCCGGCTGCTTGGGGGGATTTCCGGCATCTGGAGTGACTTGACTTGCCGGCTGGGGTTTCTGGCTTGCTGGCGCCTCTGTGGACTGGGGCTTCGGTAAAACTGACGTCCTGACTGTCGCCAGGGCCTCCGGCAGCATGTGAACCGCCAGTGCTGTTGTGGGTACCCAGAATGACCCAGTTGGCCCGGCAGTGCCACGATGGCCAATGTAAGTCAGCCCGTTATGTTCCTCGCTCAATGTCGCCCACTGGCCAACCGATGAGAGTGTTATGCACTTGCCGTCCGCGCTGGTTTGGGCGATCCATCGCGGATCAGAACGAGCCAGATTTACGGGATCGTTTATTGAGGACGCCACGTTCGGGTCCACGCATCCCCAGACGGTGCGCGTGAGACTTGTCAGTGGTTCAGAAGCCGCTACCGGGCTTAACATCCCGGAGCACATAACCATCAGCAAGCAGGTCCGACGCCATTTTTGAAGCCGGCAAGCGAGCCTGAAACCCATGAGGCGGGCCTCCTGTTGCCCACAAAATACCGAACACCGTCGAACCAAAAGTAGCACAACCGAACGGTATCCGAACGTGCGAATCTGCGCCAGATGCACCCTGAATCGCGAGTGCGTCAAAGGCAGGGGCGCGAATCGCCCGCCCCCTCACCCATGCAACCCCGGCGCCTCATGCCCCGTCCGAGCGACATATTCCGTATAGCCCCCGCCATACAAATGAACCCCGTCCGGCGTCAGTTCCAACACCCGGTTCGACAACGCCGCCAGAAAATGCCGGTCGTGCGACACAAACAACATCGTTCCTTCAAAAGACGAAAGCGCGCCGATCAGCATTTCTTTCGTCGCGATATCCAAATGGTTTGTCGGCTCGTCCAGCACCAGAAAATTCGGCGGATCGTACAGCATCAGCGCCATAACCAACCGAGCCTTCTTGCCGCCCGACAGCACGCGGCAGCGCTTCTCGACCTCATCGCCCGAAAACCCGAACGCCCCCGCCAAGGACCGCAAAGACCCCTGCCCGGCCATCGGAAACGCATCCTCCAACGTCCCGAAAACCGAACGGTCGCCGTCCAGCAAATCCATCGCGTGCTGGGCGAAATAGCCCAGCTTCACGCTGCCACCCAGCACCACGGACCCCGAATCCGGCTCGGTCGCGCCCACCACCAACCGCAGCAACGTCGATTTCCCCGCGCCGTTCACCCCCAGCACGCAGCACCGTTCCCGCCGCCGCACGAGTAAATCCAGCCCCTCATAAATCGTCCGGTTGCCATAGCGCTTATGCACGCCCCGCAACGCCGCCACATCCTCGCCCGACCGCGGCGCCGGGGCGAAATCGAACGCCACCGACTGCCGACGCTTCGGCGGCTCCACCCGGTCGATCTTCTCCAGCTTCTTGACGCGGCTTTGCACCTGCGCGGCATGCGACGCCCGCGCCTTGAACTTCTCGATAAAATTGATCTCCTTCGCCAGCATCGCCTGCTGCCGCTCGAACTGAGCCTTCTGGTGCTTTTCGTTCAACGCCCGCTGCTGCTCGTAAAATTCATAATCGCCCGAAAACGCGGTCAAAACCCCGCCGTCGATCTCGATGACCTTGTTAATGATGCGGTTCATAAACTCCCGGTCGTGAGACGTCATCAGTAACGCCCCATCGAACCCCGCCAAAAACTGTTCCAGCCAAATCAAACTCTCCAAATCCAAGTGATTGCTTGGTTCGTCCAACAGCATAACATCGGGCCGCATCAGTAAAATCCGCCCAAGCGCCACGCGCATCTTCCAGCCGCCGGACAACACCCCGACATCGCCGTCCATCATATCTTGACTGAAACCAAGACCGTCCAGCACCTCGCGCGCCCTGCCGTCCAGCGCGTAACCGCCCAGTTCCTCGAAGCGGGATTGCACATCGCCAAACCGTTCTAATATCGCATCTAAATCGGAGGCCCGCTCCGGGTCCGCCATGGCCGCCTCCAACTCGGCCAGTTCGGCGGCCACTTCGCTGACCGCGCCGGCACCGTCCATCACTTCGGCCACCGCGCTGCGGCCGGCCATTTCGCCCACATCCTGGCTGAAAAACCCGACGGTCACGCCGCGATCGACCAGAACCTGCCCGCCATCCGGTTCCTCTTGCCCCGCGATCATCCGGAACAGCGTCGTCTTGCCCGCGCCGTTGGGGCCGACCAGACCGATCTTCTCGCCCTTTTGCAGCGCCGCCGAGGCCTCGACAAAGACCAGCCGCGTGCCATTTTGTTTCGTAATCGTGTCCAGGCGAATCATGGGTCCTCGGGCGGTAGAAGCAATTGCGAGGCGGCTTATAGCAACTCAGGACGCGACGGCCATCCGCACGCATTTCCGCATCACCGAAGGCAGCGCCGCATCGTCCAGCGCATCCAGCCGCGCCGCGAATCCCGCCCCCTCCACCCGCGGCACATGCGCCGCCAGCACGTCCAGGATCAGTTCGAAATGGGTGAAGACATGCCGCACCTGCCCCGCCGCGCGCCACGCCGCCGCCATCGGCGCGTCCGCCATCGCGTCCTCCACCGCCCAGGGCGTAGCCCGCCACGCCGTCCCCGGCAGTTCGGTCATGCCCCCCAACAAACCTTGATACGGCCGGGTCCGCAGCAGCACGCACCCCGCGTCGTCGGTCAGCCAGAAATGCACGCCATATCGCACCGGCCGGACTTTCTTCGGCGCCTTCCGCGGCAGCGACGCCTGAATGCCCAGCGCGCGCGCGGCACACGCCCCCACCCACGGGCAAACCCCGCAAGCGGGTACCCCCGGCGTACACACCGTCGCCCCCAAATCGAACAGCGCCTGAGCAAAATCGCTCGGTCGCTCCCGTGCCATGGGGTCGGCACCCAACCTCAGCGCCGCGTCGCGAATCGCCGGCTTGGCGGCGGGCATCGGCTGATCGATGGCGAACACCCGCGAAACCACCCGTTCCACATTCCCATCCACCGGCACCGCCGGCAGCCCGAACGCGATCGCCCCGATCGCCGCTGCGGTATAGGCGCCGATCCCCGGCAGCGCCTGCAAACCCGCCAAATCCGACGGAAAACCGCCGCTGTCCGCCACCGCCCGCGCGCAGGCATGCAAATTGCGGGCACGAGCGTAATACCCAAGCCCGGCCCAGGCGGATAAAACCGCATCCAGCGGCGAATCGGCCAGCGCCCGCACGGTCGGAAACCGGCTTACGAACCGCTCATAATACGGTATGACCGCGCCGACGGTCGTCTGCTGTAGCATGATCTCGCTCAGCCAGACGCGATACGGGTCGGGGGTCTCGCCAGGCTCCGCCCGCCACGGCAGCCGTCGCCGATGGCGGTCGTACCAATGCAGAAGACCGGCGGCAGGGGGGGCGGAAACGATGACGGACGACGACACAAGCCTCGGTATGACGGTTCGGCCGCGCTTCGTCCACGGGCCGCGCGCCCTGGCCAGCCTGGTGCCGGATGTCACCCGCCAGACCTACCGCAAACATCATCCCGCCTCGGCCCAGATCCTGCAGGACTGGGATATTATCGTCGGGCCGAAAGTGGCCTCGATGACCGTTCCTCGCCGGCTGGAACGGGGCGTGCTGACCATCGCCTGCGCCGGCCCGGCGGCGATGGACCTGCACTACGTGGGTCAGGAAGTGATCGCCCGGATCAACACCCATCTGGGCGGTCAGCCGGTGCATACGCTGCGGTTCACTCAGGCCGGCATGCCCCGCAAAGCCGCGCCCATCCGCCCGGCCCCGCCCGAAGCGATCCTGGAAGCCGAGGCAGCGGTGGCCAGCCTGCCGGAAGGCGACCTGAAATCCGCCCTGGCCGCCCTGGGCCGGGTGGTAATCGGGCGAAGCAAACACTCGACACGACGCTTGAAGTCCCTGTAATACCAGATATAGAGGTTCCAATGACGATTCTCCGCCGTTCCCTACTAACTGTGGTGTCCGCCGGCCTGGGCGCGACAGCCCTGCGCGGTTCGCCCGCGCGCGCCGACGACAACCCCGATGCCGAACATTTTGCCCAGCGCTTTATCGGCAAGCCCGACGCCAAGGTGACGGTGAACGAATATTTTTCGCTCACCTGCACCCATTGTGCCGCCTTCGCGCAAGGCACCCTGCCCGAGATCAAAAAAAACCTGATCGATACCGGTTCGGTGAAATGGGTGTTCCACGACTACCCGCTGGACCGCGTCGCGCTGACCGCCGCCATGGTCGCGCGCTATCTGCCGGTGGACCGGTATGAACCGTTCATCGACGCCCTGTTCGCCAGCCAGGATCGCTGGGCGTTCGGCCGCGGCACCGATCCGACCGAGGAACTGTGGAAGATCGCCGGCCTGGCGGGCATGAGCCGGGAAACCTTCGACAAGGCGATCGGCGATAACGGCCTGCGGACCTGGATCGTCCAGCAGCAGAAAACCGACAGCGACATGTGGAAGATCGACTCGACACCCAGCTTCGTCACCGGCGGCAAAAAATACGCGGGCGAAATGAGCTACGAGGCGTTCCACAAGCTGGTCTCGTCGTAACCGATAAAGGATTCGCCATTGCCGGTCAGCTTTCGCCGCCTTCGCATCGCCGGGTTCAAAAGTTTCGCCGAACCCGTCAGCGTGGAGATCCTGCCCGGACTGACCGGAATCGTCGGACCCAATGGGTGCGGTAAGTCCAATGTGGTGGAGGCACTGCGCTGGGCGATGGGCGAAAGCAACGCCCGCACCATGCGCGGCGGAGAGATGGAGGATGTCATCTTCGCCGGCACGGCCGGCCGGGCATCGCGTAACATCGCGGAAGTGACGCTGTATCTCGACGAAGCGGAAGGACGCGCGCCGCCGCCGTTCCACGAACAGCCGGAACTGGAAATCGTCCGCCGGATCGAACGCGGCAATGGATCGGCGTACCGGATCAACGGCAAGGAAGCCCGCGCCCGCGACGTGCAGACGCTGTTCGCCGATCTGGCGTCGGGTTCGCGCGCCTCGGCGATGGTCAGCCAGGGGCGCGTCGGCGCGCTGGTCGGTGCCAAAGCGGAAGAACGCCGCGTTTTGCTGGAAGAAGCCGCCAATATCACCGGCTTGCATGCAAGGCGGCATGAGGCAGAGCTGAAATTGCGCGCGGCCGAAGCCAATCTTGCCCGCGCCGAGGATTTACGGGCGCAGCTTGAAAGCCAGTTGGGCAATCTGAAGCGCCAGGCCCGTCAAGCCAGCCGGTATCGCACCATGTCGGGCGGCATCCGGGAAGCCGAGGCGGCGTTGCTGTCCTTGCAGCGTGCCCGCGTCGATGCGGTGCGCGACCGGGCCGCGGCGGCGTTACACGATGCGGCGGCGGCCGTAGCGGCGGCGACGGCGGCAGCCACGGCGGCAACCGCGCGCGCGACCGAAGCAACGGCCACCCTGCCCCCATTGCGCGACATCGAGGCCGATGCCCGCACCGTTCTGGAACGCCATCGCGTTTCGCGGGAACAGATCGCGGGCGAGGAACAGCAGGCCAAAATTGCCCTGGGCGAAGCGCAGCGGCGAATCGTGCAGCTTCGTCAGGACCTTGCCCATGCCGGGCAGTTGCAACAGGACGCAGCCGCGGCGGATGGGCGCCTGGCCACGGAGCAAACCACGCTGACCGAAGCCGATTCAGGGCACGATGCGCGAGCAGCGGCCGCCGAAGCGGCTTGTCTCGCGGCGGCGGATGGGGTTCGCGCGGCCGAGGCGGAGGCGAACCGGGCAACCGAAGCGGCGGCGGAGGCGAATGCCAGGGCGCACGCGGCGGCTCAGCTTTTGGCGCAGGCGGAACAGCGGTCGAACCGGCTAAACGAGCAGGTCCGGATCGCGCACCGCGACCGCGAGACAATCGCGGCCCAGCAGGTGGACGCGGCGTTCGTGGTTCGGGCCGAACACGATGCCGGCGAGGCGGAAACGGCCTTGACGGCGATCCGATCGGTGCTGGAACGCGCCGAACACGATCGGGCGGCAACGGCGGCGGCGTTGGCCTCGGCGCGCGACAAACAGGCGGCTACGGAGTCCGCCCGCGCCCGGCTGGCAGCGGAAGCGCAGGCGCTGGCCGAGGTCTTAGCCGTAAAGGACGGCGAACGGTGGCCGCCGATGATCGACTCGCTGACCGTGGCGGATGGGCTGGAAGCAGCACTCGGCGCGGTTCTGGGCGAGGAACTGACGTCCGCGCTGAACCCCGGTGCGGCGCGCCACTGGCGTGATCTGCCGCCGTTCGATCCGCCGCCCGCGTTGCCGGCCGGCGCCGTGCCGTTGGCCACATCGGTGCAGGGCCCCCCGGCCCTGGCTCGTTCCCTGTCGCAAATCGGACTGGTCGAGACGGACGAGGATGGCTTCGGGCAGCAGTCCAGTTTGCAGCCGGGACAGTCCCTGGTCTCCCGCGCCGGGGCGATCTGGCGGTGGGACGGTTATACCATCCGGGCCGGCACACCGACCCAGGCGGCGGTTCGGCTGGTGCAGCGCAACCGGCTGACCGGCCTGCGGACCCGACTGGCCGCGGCGGAGCACGAGGCGACGGCAGCGCGGGCGATCCGTTCAGCGGCGGACAGTGCATCGCAAGCCGCGGCGACGGCGGAACAAACCGCGCGCGCCGGCCGGCGGGAGTGGGAACAAAAACTGGACCGGGCGCGCGCCGGCCTGGCCGGCTTGCGCAATCAGGTCGCGACGGCGGCGGCGCGTTTGGCGGGGGCGGACGACCGGCTGTCGCGGGCGACGGCGGAACGGGATGAGGCGGCGGAGGCACTGGCGCAGGTGCGCGCGTCCAGTACCGCCTTGCCGGATATCGCGGCGTTGCGGGCGGCGGTGGAGCAGGCCCGGACGGCGCTGTCGGCGGTCCGGTCGCGGGAAAATACCGCACGGGCGGAACGCGATTCGCTGGTTCGGGACCACGCCGCGCGCGTCAACCGGCGACGGGCGATTATCGCGGAACGGGCCGGCTGGGCCGAACGGTCGAAAGACGCCGCCGGACGGGTCGCCGACCTGACCGCTCGGCAAACCGAGGCCGAGGCCGGATTGCGGGCACTGGAGACAAGGCCGGCCGAGATCGCCGCGCGGCGGGCAGCGGCGTTGGATGCGTTATCGGCGGCCGAAGCCGATCACCGGCGGGCGGCGGAGGCATTATCGGCGGCTTTGACCGCCGCCGCGGACACGGATCGTGCCGCGCGGTCGGCCGAGGCGGCCTTGGCCGCGCGGCGGGAGGATGCGGTTCGCGCGGAGGGTGCGGCGCAGCAGGCCAATCACGCCTGGGGCACGGTGGCCGAACGCATTCTGGAACGGCTCGGGGCGACCCCGGCGTTGCCGGACCCACCTTCGGATGTATCGCAGGACGCCGAGGACAAGGCGCGCCGGCGCCTGGAACGGCAACTGAAGGAACGCGAGGAGATGGGGCCGGTCAACCTCCGCGCCGAACAGGAAGCCGCCGATGTGGAAAAGCAGATCGGCACGATCGAAACCGAGCGGGATGAGTTGACGACGGCGATCGCGAAACTGCGGGGATCGATCGGGCACCTCAATCGCGAGGGACGGGAACGGCTGAACGAGGTGTTCCAGGAGGTGGACAAAAACTTCCAGCAGTTGTTCGCGCGGATGTTCGGCGGCGGGCGGGCGCATCTGGCGCTGGTCGGGTCGGACGATCCGCTGGAAGCAGGGCTGGAGATTTATGCCCAACCGCCGGGGAAGAAACTGGCGACGCTATCGTTATTGTCCGGCGGGGAGCAGGCACTGACGGCTTTGTCGCTGATTTTCGCGGTGTTCCGCTGCAATCCCGCGCCGGTTTGCGTGCTGGACGAGGTGGACGCGCCGCTGGACGACGCCAATGTGGAGCGGTTTTGCACGCTGCTGGAGGACATGGTGCGCGAAACCGCGACGCGGTTTCTGGTGGTAACGCATCATCCGCTGACGATGGGCCGGATGGACCGGCTGTATGGCGTGACGATGCAGGAACGCGGAATATCGCGGCTGCTGTCGGTGGATCTCGCCCGGGCAACGGAATCGATCGATCCGCACCGGCTGGCAGCCGAGTAGGAAGTCCAGCCCGCACGATAGGCTTATCCGGCAACGATCGCTCCGGGTCGCGGCAATCCCGGCAGGCCGGACCAGGCGTCTGCCAGTCCTGGCGCGCAGGCGATAAGGGCATTGCCCGCCGTCGCGCCGCCCCCGGCCATGAAATCGCTGACTATCGCACCGGCTTCCCGCAGGATCACCAGTGCGGCGGCAACGTCCCACAGGTTGATGTGCAGTTCCGCATAGCCGTCCAGGCGCCCGGCCGCGACATCGGCCAGCCCCAGCGCGCCGGAACCGCCCTGTCGCAGGCTGGTACCGCCGGCCAGGATGTGGCCGCATAGCTTCAGGTAGTCCGCGTCGGGGCTTCGGCGGGACCAGCCAACTTCCATGATCGCCTGAGCAGGATCGCGTGTCTCCGCCGTTCGGATCGCCTCGCCGTTCAGCCATGCGCCGCCGCCGCGCCACGCCCAGACTGTCTCCCGCAATGCCGGCGCGGCAATCGCCCCGATCAGCGGAAGATCGCCGTCGAAGCAGGCGATCGATACGCAAAAGCGGGCACCGCCACGGGCGAAATTGGCGGTTCCGTCGATCGGATCGACAATCCAGCGCAGGCGTCCGGTGCGGGTAATACCGCCTTCCTCGCCCTGGAAGCCGTCGGCGGGAAAGGCGGCGGCGAGTTCCCCCGACAGAAAGCGTTCGACGGCGCCATCGGCCTCGGTGACCCAGTCCTGCGGGCCTTTCAGCGAGGCCTGCGCCGATCCGGACGGCGGGCGCATCTCCATCGCCAGTTCGCCGGCCCGTTCGGCAAGGTCGATCGCCGCATCCACCCGGTCCTGAATGGATGCGGTCACGCCCCGGCTTCGGGCGCTTCGGCTTCGGGCGGTTCGGCTTCGGGCAATCCGGTTGCGGGCGAAGCCGGGGTCGCCGCCGCGAACGCCTCGTCCGGCGCGGCCTGTGCGGCCGGGCCCGGCCGCTGAAGGTTCAGCCACGACGCGGCTTTTTCGGCCCGGTCGAGCGCTTTATCGATCGCCGCCATGGTGGCGGACAAATCCTCCGACTCGTCGCGTTCCCATGCACGGACGGCATACAGCCAGACGGCCAGCAGGCCGCGCACCTGAATCTCGCCGCGCAGGCCAGTCGCGGCAACACCGGCGCCTTGCAGCATCCAGCGCATGCTGCGCTTGCTCGCACAGGCCAGCAGCAGCGCGGTCGGCGGATCGGCCGGCAAAGACCGCAAAATGGCTTTCACCCCGGAACGATGGGCTTGCAGCACGTCGAAGCGGCGCATCATGGTATCGAACAACCGGTCCCGGACGGGGCCATGCGACGGCGCATCCTGCAACGCCGCCCGGTCGGCAAGCTGGCCAAATCGCGACAGTATCGAAAAACGGGACGGAAACCGGCCCCGCGCCTCCGGCAACGGCAACCCGGCGGCACGAGCCGCCTTGGCGGCGTTGACCGACCGCCAGCCTTCTTCGCCGGCCAGACGGAAGGCTGCTGTTATCAGCGCGGAGTCGAATTCGGCATCGGTCATGGTCCACAGATAGTGCGCGATTGGCCCCGGCTCAACCCGCCAGTTCGCGCGATCGCCGGGTTGCCGCGGCAATCGCCTGCGACATCGCGGTTGGCCAGGCGTCCGGGTCCATCAGCACCGACAGGGCCGCGGCCGTGGTACCGCCGGGGCTGGTGACGGCAACGCGCAATGCGGCGGCGTCTTCCGCACTGGCGGCGAGCAGCGCGCCGGACCCGGAAACGGTCTGGCGCGCCAGCAGCCGAGCCAGATCCGGAGGAATACCTTGTTCGATCGCCGCCTGTTCCATGAGTTCGGCGAGCAGGAACACATAAGCCGGACCGCTGCCGGATACCGCGGTGACCGGGTCCAGCAGGGCTTCGTCGTCCACCCATGCGACCTTGCCGATGGCTTGCAGCAAACGGTCGCACAAGGCTTTTTGCGGCGTGCCGACGTTGGGGCTGGCGCAGCCAACCGTGACGCCCTGCCGAACCGCGGCTGGCGTGTTGGGCATCGCCCGGACGATCGCGGCGGCGGGGCCAAGCAGGGCGCCGATGCCGGCGATGGTCCGGCCGGCCATGATGGACAGAAAAACGCTGCCTGTCGCGAACCGGGCATAGGCCGGCAGCGTGGCGGCCGCGTTTTGCGGTTTGACCGCCAGAACCACGGCGGCGGGGAAAAATCCGGCCGGGATGTCGCTTGCGTCGGCCACTACGGTCATATCGGGGCCGGCGAACGCGGCGGCGGCGGGCGACGGATCGACGGCGACAGACGGCGCCAGGCCCTGCTCGCGCCAGCCGGACAGCATGGCGCTGCCCATGCGGCCGCATCCGACCAGCAGGATTGGCGGAATGGCGCCGGATGTCGATGTCATGGTTGGGTCACCGCGTTCGTTTCCTTATCCCCGTCGCGCGATGTTTGACCGCTTGCGGGCTATCCATCAATGGGCAGGGTCCGCCCGCGATCGAAGGATGGCCCGCATACGGCCGCGACGCGCAAACGTGCACAACGCGAGCTTATGGATCGCCCGACGCCGATGCTCGCAGCGATTCTTGTCGAGCGATCCCTAGGCCTCCCCCACGCAGTCCAGCATCGCGGCGGCCAGGGCATCGGCCGGGGATTTGCCGCCCCACAGCACGAACTGGAATGCCGGAAAGAACCGCTCGCATTCGGTCAGCGCGATATCGACCAGATCTTCCAGGCTTTCCGCCGACGCGCCGGCCGCGCCGCGCAGCAGGATGGCATGCCGGAAAACCGGTTTGCCGTCGCCGTCTTCCAGGCCGAAATGACCGAGCCACAGCTTTTCGTTGGCGAGAGCGAGCAGCTCGTAAAGCTGGCCGCGCTGCTTTTCAGGCACTTTCAGGTCGAAGGCGCAGGTGAAGTGCAGCACGCTGATTTCGTGCGACCAGTTGAAAAACAGCCCGTAGTCGCACCAGTGGCCCGGTGCCTCGGCGGCCATTTCGGAATCGCTACGGCGGTCGAATGCCCATTCATTGGCGGCGACGATTTGCTCCATCATATCGAGCGGATTGGCGGCGGTGTCCGTGGACATGGTCAGCGAGGCCGACATGCGGGGTCTCCCGTTACAGAGGCCGGGCGTGGCCATCGACTCCGGGACAGTGCCGAAACCAGGACATTCGCCCGGCCCTTCGGAGTCGCCCTGAGTTGGTCACTCCCAACCCTATCCACGTGTTCGCGGTTGCCGCAAGGGCTATAAAATCATTTTCATGATGCCGGTTGTGCGTTTGGCGACGGGGCGCGGGCGCCGGGGCAACCGCGACGGCCGCGAAACCGCTTGGCATCCGCCGCCGAACCTGCGCATTGTCGGGGCTGTCCCAGGCACCCGCCGCGGGAGAGAAGCGGGCCGCACCCCGCCGCCGAAGGCGCAACCGGCCCCCGGAAACGCTCAGGCACAAAGGACCGCGACGGGCAGGGATCTCTGGAAAGCCGGACCGGGCGCAAGCCGGGGTTCGCACCGACGGAGTAAGGGGTTGTGCCCCCGAATCTCTCAGGTACCGTGACAGAGGGGGGTCATCGCCACCGGCATCCCGCCGGCGGATGGCCCTGTCGCGGAGACGTTGGTTTGGCGCACCCCCCCCAGGCGGACGACACAGCACCCATTCGCACCGTCCCGCTCGACTCGTGGCACCGCGATCGTGGCGCGCGGATGGTGCCATTCGCGGGCTATTCCATGCCCGTGCAGTACGACCTGACCGGCGACCTGGCCCGGCGCTGCCGGGGCGGCGTATTGGCGGAACATCTGCATACCCGCGCCCATGCGGGTTTGTTCGATGTGTCGCATATGGGCCAAGCCATCCTGACCGGCCCCAACGTGGCGGCCGCGCTGGAAACCCTGGTTCCGGGCGACATCGCCGGACTGAAACCCGGCCGCCAGCGATACACCCTGCTGACCAACGCGGCCGGCGGTATCCTCGACGACCTGATGGTCGCACGGATGGACGAAGACCGGCTGTTTCTGGTCGTCAACGCCGGCCGCAAGGACATCGATTTTTCCCACCTGACAACGCACCTGCCGGCCGGCTCGGTGCTGACGGCATGGCCGGATCGCGCCCTTCTCGCCCTGCAAGGCCCCGCCGCCGCCGCCATTATGACGCGGCTATCGCCCGCCGCCGCCGCTCTGCCGTTCATGGGTTTCGCCGCCGCCAACCTTGACGGCATCCCCTGCCTGATCTCGCGCTCGGGCTACACCGGAGAAGACGGGTTCGAAATCTCCGTTCCCGCCATTCATGCCACCGCACTGGCCGACACGCTAATCGCCGAGGGGAACGTTGTTCCCATCGGTCTTGGCGCGCGCGACTCGCTGCGGCTGGAAGCCGGGCTTTGCCTGTACGGCAACGATATCGACGAGCTGACCAGCCCGGTGGAGGCCGGCCTGACCTGGACGATCGGCAAGCGCCGCAAAATGAACTGGGATTTTCCGGGCGGTGTCGCGATGCGCGATCAACTGGACAACGGCGCGGCGCGGCGGCGTGTCGGCATCCGTCCGGACGGCCGGACCCCCGCGCGCGCCCAGACGCCGATCATGGCGGATGACGGCACCGAAGCCGGGATTGTCACGTCGGGCGGGTTCGGACCTAGCGTGAACGGACCGGTCGCGATGGGGTATGTCCGCAAGGATCTGGCGGCGGATGGCACCACGCTGAACCTGCTGGTACGCGGAAGAACGATCCGAGCGACCGTGGTGCCGCTGCCGTTTGTCCCGCATTGCTACAGACGCTGAAGAAGGAACATCCAATGCCCAGCAAAGCCGCCGACAAACGATACACCAAGGATCACGAATGGGTGGTTCTGGACGGCGACATCGTCACCGTCGGCATCACCGACCACGCGCAGGAACAGTTGGGCGATCTTGTCCACATCGAACTGCCGGAACTGGAGCGCACCGTCGCGGAAGGCGAAACCATTGCCGTGGTGGAAAGCGTCAAGGCCGCATCCGACGTGTTTTCGCCCCTGGCCGGCAAGGTTGTGGAAGTCAACGAGACGATCGCCGAAGACCCGTCGATCGTGAACAGCGACGCCGAAGGCGAAGGCTGGTTCTTCCGGCTGGAACTGGACGATCCGGACGTGTTCGAGACCCTGCTGGACCAGGACGCCTACGACGAATTTCTGGAGACGCTGTAAGGATGGATGTGCCCCGTTCGGATTATCTGGCCGAACTCGCCGGACTGGATGAAAGCGACAGTTTCGTCCGGCGCCATATCGGCCCGTCGGAAGCCGAACTGACGGCCATGCTGCATGCGGTGGGGGCCGCCACGCTGGACGACATCGCCGACAGAACGGTGCCCGGTTCGATCCGGTCCAATCTGGCGCTGAACCTGCCGCCTCCGGTCGGCGAGGCCGCGGCGATCGCGGAATTGCGCGCCTTGGCGGCCCAGAACGCAAGCGTGAAAAGCCTGATCGGGATGGGCTACCACGGCACCGTGACACCGCCCGTCATTTTGCGGAATGTGCTGGAAAACCCGGGCTGGTACACCGCCTATACGCCGTATCAGGCCGAAATCGCACAGGGCCGGCTGGAAGCCCTGGTGAATTTCCAGACCCTGATCTGCGAACTGACCGGGATGGAAATCGCCAACGCGTCGCTGCTGGACGAGGCGACGGCGGCAGCCGAGGCGATGGCCATGGCACATGCGTTGAGCAAGACCAAATCCGCTGTCCTGGCGGTCGCCACGGACCTGCATCCGCAAACGCTGGCGGTGCTGGCAACCCGCGCCAGGCCGCTTGGCATCGTTTTGCGTCAGGTCGCGCCGGACGATATTGCCGGCATCGGCGCGGCCGCTCCGTTCGCGCTGCTGCTACAATATCCTGGCACCACGGGCGCGCTGCGCGATCTGTCGGCGGAAATCGCCGCCGCGCACGCGGTGGGTGCCCTGGCGATCGTCGCGGCCGACCCGCTGGCCCTGGCACTGCTGACCCCGCCTGGGGAGATGGGGGCCGATATCGTGGTCGGGTCGGCTCAGCGCTTCGGCGTGCCGATGGGGTTCGGCGGGCCGCATGCGGGGTTTTTCGCCACGCGGGATGGCTTCAAGCGCGCCATGCCGGGACGATTGGCGGGGGTGTCGGTGGATGCCGCCGGCCAGCCGGCCATACGGCTGGCGCTGCAAACGCGCGAGCAACACATCCGGCGCGAAAAGGCCACGTCCAACATCTGCACCGCGCAGGTGTTACTGGCGGCGATCGCCGGTTTCTATGCGGTATGGCATGGTCCCGACGGATTGCGCCGGATCGCCCGCCGCGTATCGTTGCAGGCGCGCATGCTGGCCGATGTCGCGATCCGGGCGGGCTTGCGGGTGCGGCATGGGGCGTTCTTCGACACGATCGCGATCGAGGGTGCCGACGATCTGATCGCGCGCGGCGTGGCGGCGGGTTACAATTTCCGCCAGATCGATGAGACCGGCACCGGCATCGCGCTGGACGAAACGGTGACGCCCGCCGACATGGCGGCTTTGGCGACGCTGCTGGGCGCCGGGCTGGACGGTGCCGCCGCGGCGGTTCCGCCCGCGCTTTTGCGCGAAACGCCGTTCCTGCGGCAGGCCGTCTTCGGCCGGTATCATGCCGAACACGAAATGCTGCGCTATTTGAAACGGCTGGAAGACAAGGACATCGCGCTGAACCGGAGCATGATTCCGCTGGGATCCTGCACGATGAAGCTGAACGCCACGGCCGAGATGATCGCCATCACACTGCCGGGTTTCGCCGACATCCATCCGTTTGCGCCGCCCAGCCAGACGGTTGGCTATCTGACGTTAATTCGCAGCCTGGAAAACTGGCTGTGTGCCGCGACCGGGTTTGCGGCGGTGTCGTTGCAGCCGAACGCCGGCTCCCAAGGCGAATACGCCGGTCTTTTGGCGATCCGGGCCTGGCATGAATCGCGGGGCGAGCAGCACCGCGATATTTGCCTGATTCCGTCCTCGGCGCATGGCACCAACCCGGCCAGCGCGGCGATGGCGGGGCTGACAGTCGTGGTGGTGGGCTGCGATCGCGACGGCAACGTCGATCTGGCCGACCTGCGCGCGAAGGCGGAGCGGTACGCGGATCGCCTGGCGGCGCTGATGATTACCTATCCATCCACTCACGGCGTGTTCGAGGCCGCGATTCGCGATATCTGCGCCGTGGTCCATGACCATGGCGGGCAGGTGTATATGGACGGCGCCAATATGAACGCGCAGGTCGGGCTGACGTCGCCCGCGTCGATCGGGGCCGATGTCTGCCACCTGAACCTGCACAAGACGTTCTGCATCCCGCATGGCGGCGGCGGTCCTGGCGTGGGTCCGGTCGGCGTGGCGGCGCATTTGGCCGGGTTCCTGCCGAACCATCCGCTGCGGGGGGATGCCGGGCCGGCGACAGGCATTGGGCCGGTGTCCGCCGCGCCATTCGGCAGTGCGCTGATCCTGCCGATCCCCTATGCGTATATCCGCATGATGGGACCGTCCGGGTTGAAGCGCGCGACCGAAGTGGCGATTTTGTCGGCCAACTATATCGCTGGGCGTCTGCGGGAATTCTATCCTATTTTGTACACCGGACCGAACGGAATGGTGGCGCACGAATGCATCGTCGATTGCCGCGGCTTCGCCGCCGAGGCCGGGGTGCAGGTCGAGGACATCGCCAAGCGCCTGCAGGATTATGGCTATCACGCGCCCACGATGTCGTGGCCAGTCGCCGG
Organism: Pseudomonadota bacterium; assembly: GCA_021805565.1. Classification (GTDB taxonomy): domain Bacteria; phylum Pseudomonadota; class Alphaproteobacteria; order Acetobacterales; family Acetobacteraceae; genus Rhodopila. Next base: position 38,888 of record JAJZFA010000023.1, on the reverse strand, counting down.
TACGCTGATGATCGAGCCGACCGAAAGCGAATCGAAGGCCGAACTGGATCGTTTCTGCGACGCGATGATAGCGATCCGGGCGGAGATCGCCGCGATCGGTTCGGGCATGCTGGACCGGACCGACAATCCGCTTAAGAACGCGCCGCACACCGCCGCCGAGGTTATGGCGGATGTCTGGACGCACGCCTACACGCGGACACAGGCGGCGTTTCCGCTGCCCTGGGTGGCGGCCTGGAAATACTGGCCGCCGGTCAAGCGCGTGGACAACGTCTATGGCGACCGCAACCTGATATGCACCTGCGCGCCGCTGGAAGCTTATGCCATGGCGGCGGAGTAATGCCCTGCCGCCATGGATCGCATAGGGGGCCTATGTATCGGCCAGCGCCGCCAGCATCGCGTCGCGCCCGGCGGTATCGCCCGCGGCATGCACCGGCTGGATCGCCACATGGGTCGCCCCGGCGGTGAAATGCGCCCGCAAGCCGGCCTTCACCTGATCCGCGGTGCCCCACAGCACCATCCGGTCGATGAACGCATCCGAACCGCCATGCGACAGATCGGCTTCGGCGAAGCCCATGCCCAGCCACGCATTGCGATAGTTGTCCAGGCCCATATAGCGCGACAATTCCTCCCGCCCCAGCGCCCTTGCCTTTGCCGGATCGGTTTCGATCGTTACTTTCTGTTCGATCGCCAGCCATTTCCCGGCACCAAGGATCGCCGCCGCCCGGGCGGTATGTTCCGGTGTCGTATTGTAAGGGATCGCCCCCCGCGTCATCTGCCCGGCCAGTTTCAACATCAGCGGCCCCAACGCGGCAATGCAGACCGGCATCGCGGCGGCGTCCGGCTGGTCTTTCAGAACGCCATCGAGGTAGGCCCGCATGACCGGGACCGGCTTTTCATAGACGTGACCGCGAATACCCTCCACCATCGGCACGTGGCTGACGCCCAGGCCCAGGATGAAACGGCCGCCGTAAAGCTGGTTCAGGCTCACCATCCCACGCCGCGAGGTGAACGCATCGCGGGCGTAGATCGAGGCGATGGAACTGCCGATCTTCAGCGTCTTTGTCTGTGACAGCATGTACCCCGCCACGGTCAACGATTCATAACCGCGCGATTCCGGATACCACAGCGTATCGAAGCCGAGTTTTTCGGTTGTTTTCGCGAAAGCGGCGATCGCCGCCGCATCCGCGTGCTTGTCAGCGGAGTACCAAACCCCGAGGCGCCCGAGTTCCATGTCCCAGATCCTGCCTTAAAAACGATATCCGCCGGCCGGACGCCGGCGCCGCTGTGTCCACCATAGCGGGGTTCCGCCAGAACTTCACCATCGGGCCGGCTGGAACGGCAGGGCATGAGCCTGAGCTCCTGTATGAGCGGGCAGCCCACGGCCACGCTGACGCACCGTATTGCCGATGCCGCCCTTACCAGCCCGGTGGCGGCGTAAAGCCTACCCACGCCTGTTCCAACAAGGCGGCGGCCGCGATCGTGGATCGGTCGCCGTAGATCGGTCCGGCGATCTGCACGCCCATGGGCAGGCCGGCCCTGGTAAAGCCCAGCGGCGCGACCGTGGCCGGCAGATGGTACCCTCCGGTCAGGCCGGGCCAGAACAGCATGTCATTATAGGCGATCTCCCGGTTTTCGATCCGGATCCTCCGGTCCATGGTGGCGCCGTCCTGGCGATGCGGCAGTGCCGCCGTCGCGATGACCGGACACAGCAGCACGTCCCAGTCCCGGAAGAAGGCGGACCACAGCCGCCGCCACTGAAACCGCTTTTCGTTCAATCCAAGCCAGACGCGGTGCGGGACATCGGTCATGCGCACCATGATGTCGTCGGCACTGTTCGCGGTATCGGCCAGTGCTTTCGCCCGCTGGCGCTTGGCGTCCAGCCCGGCGACGGTGTCGCGGCCGCTCCAGGCGGATTCCAGCAGTTTCAGATACAGATGGAAGGCCTCGGTGGGGTCGAACGCCGGGCGCGCCGAACGGCTTACGATCGCCCCCTGCTTTTCCAGTGCATCCGCCAGTTCCAGCAATTTCGCCGTGGTTTCGCCGTCGGTTGCCTGACCGGGCTGGTCCGCCCAGACCGCGACGCGCAGGTCTTTCAGGCCGCGGAAGCGTGGGGCCGGCAGAACCATGGTCAGCCCCGTCTCGTCGGGGTCCGGACCGGCCAGGACATCCAGCGCGACCGCCAGATCGGACGCCGACCTGGCCATGGGGCCCATCACGGCGATATCGGTGCCGGCGGCGGAACTGGTGGCGGGGTCGCCGTAATTCGGCAGCAGCGCCTGGGTCGGCTTGTGGCCGAACACGCCGCAGTAATGCGCCGGCACGCGGATGGACCCACCGATATCGGTGCCGATCTCCAACCCCGTCAGGCCGGCCGCCAGAGCCGCCGCCGATCCGCCGGACGACCCACCCGGCGTATGGTCCGTGTTCCAGGGATTGGCGGTGGTGCCGTACACCGGATTGTAGCTTTGCCAGTCCGCCAGATCGACCGGAACGTTGGTTTTGCCGAACACCACCGCGCCCGCGACTTCCAGCCGGCGCACGGCGATTGTCGATACGCGCGCGGGTTTATCCTTGAGTTCCGGATGCCCGCGCGTGCTTGGCAGGCCCTCGATATCGAAGCTTTCCTTGGCCGTCATCGGCACGCCGAACAGCGGCGCGGATTTTTCCGTGCGGTTGTCCAGCGCACGCGCCTTCGCCCTGGCCCTGGCGAAATCCCGCACGACGACGGCGTTGATCCGGGTGTCATGGGTTTCGACACGCGCGATGTAATGGTCCAGCAGTTCCAGTGCGCCGATTTTTCCGGTTCGCACGAGGTCCGCCAGTGCGGCGGCGGAAAGGAATGTCGGGTCCATGGTGCTCTCCTGCTGACGTCATGGCAGGTTGCCATTGCCCGTCGCCGGGTTCAACCGGGCCGAACCGGCGGTCGTGGGGCGGTTTGAGTTTCCGATATTGGCGGGAGTTGGCCGAAAGCGGTTGGCCAGCTTTCGGCGGACGGCGGTTAGAAGCAGACATCCTTTGATCGCCGTAAAAGGCGGCCAGCGGCACATTTAGCCGTTGACGACAGCACGGCGATCGGCAACCTTAGCAATAAAGTGTGAGTATTAATTGCCGCCCAAATCCTGATGCCAAGGCTTTCAGTTGCCCCGCAAATCTCCAAAACCTCGTGACACCAAGAGCGCGGGTAGGCATGTAGGACAGCTCATCTCTGTAGGCGCGTTCTGGAAGAATGACAAACCCGGCGGTATCGGCTTTGTGCTTCATGCCGACACAATCGGTGCCTATTCGATACAAATCCTTAACGCTAATTTGCAGGAAGCACTTGAGTCATATCGTAAGCATGACGACCCGTCATACATTCCCGTCTATTTCAGCCAACTAGAAGAGGCTGCGTCGGCTCGGCGGCGAGACGTGCCATTCGATAATCGACTGATAATCGTGGTTATAGCAAACATTGCTTACCTTGTTGAAATAGGAGCCCTTAAGAGTGACAATTGGAACGGAGTCGTTTATACTTACGACGCTTGAAATCGATAGTTAGTTCAATCCTCATGCGCACTTTGCCCACGTCCGCTTCGGAGTAACCGCGACCGTCCGCTGAATGACCGGCTTTGGGCGCATTTCCGCCGGCCCTTACGTCACCGCCGCCCACGGGTCGATGACCGGGATCCCAGCAGCGTGAAACGGCGCGACATCGCGTGAGGCCACGGATAAGCCGCGCGCCGCGGCAATCGCCGCGATGTAGCCATCGGCCATATCGATCGCCTGTCCCACGGTTTTTGCCTTTGACATGAGATCGGCATAGGCGCGAGACGCCTCCAGATCGAACGCCAGAACACGCCTCGCGAACAGCGGCAGCAGCTCCTCCTCCAGGCGCTCATGCAGAATTTTGCGGCGCTTTCCTGCCGGCATCGCGGCAATTCCAAAACGCAGTTCGGCCACCGTGACCGCCGACAAATACAACGTTTCGACAGCTTGTGCATCGATCCAGGCCACGACGTGCGGATCGGGCCGCGGCTTCCAAGGCTCCGAGACCAGGTTTGTATCGAGAAGGATCATTCGAATGTCATGGGCGCCGCCGGTGTTCGATCGCGGAACTGCCGGATGGCCTCAACATCCTCATTCGTAAGGCCGGCTTCCCGGCCGATGGCGGCCAGCAGGGAGCCGAGCCTGATGCGGCCCTCGGGTCTTGCGGCTTTCTCCAGGATGTCGCGGATCTCGGCCTCTGTGCTTCGGCCGTGCTCGGCCGCGCGCACGCGCAGCGCCCGATGCGTTTCGGCAGGCAGGTTCCGTATTGTCAAAGCGGGCATCGCAGCACCTCATTCCGATTGCAGGCAATGCAGTCACTTATAAATATATGATGTCATATATTCAAGGTGGCCACCGGCAGGCTGTGCGGTGGTCAATGACTGCTCGAGAGATACCAGGCCGCTACCCTGAACGACCATAATGGGTGCATTGCTGCCGCATCAAGCATGTTGCTTGCGTTGGTTGGACGCGAAAATTCAAACTGACCCACCACCAGGCCGGCCGTTGACGGGCAAACGCACCAGGTTCAAACCGGAACCAACACAATGGGGAGGGGTCGGCCTATGAAGGATTTTTCTGGCAGGCTAGCGGTGGTCACCGGCGGGGGCACCGGCATGGGACGCGAATTGGTGCGCCAACTGGTCGCCGAAGGCTGCCACGTCGCCATGTGCGATGTGTCCTCCGCCGCGATGGCCGAAACCAAACGGCTGTGCGAGGCCGCCGGACGGCAGCAGGGCCTTCGCATCACCGCCCATGTCGCCGACGTGTCGGACGAAGCTCAGGTGCTGCGGTTCCGCGACGAAACCGCCGTGCAGCACGACACCGACAAGATAAATCTGCTGTTCAATAACGCGGGTATCGGCGGCGGCGGCAGCCTGTTCACCAACAGCCGAGAAGAATGGGAAAAGACCTTCAACATCTGTTGGGGCGGCGTGTATTATAATACGCGCGCCTTTCTGCCGATGTTGCAAAACGCCGACCAGGGGCACATCGTCAACACCAGCAGCATCAACGGCCTGTGGGCGTCGGTCGGGCCACGTACCCCGCACACTGCGTACGCCGCCGCCAAATTCGCCGTGAAGGGCTTCACCGAGGCGCTGATCGCCGATCTGCGCATGAACGCCCCGCACATCGCCTGTTCGGTGGTCATGCCCGGCCATATCGGCACCTCCATTGTCGCCAACTCCCGCAAAATCCAGCGCGGCACCGGTTCGGACGACATCGCCGCCGAAGACGTCGTCCAGACACGCGCGCGCCTGACCACCCTGGGCAAGGATGTCTCGGTTATGTCAGACGACGATATCCGAACCGTCATCGCCGATCGGGCGCGCAGCTTCCTGGAGGAAGCCCCGACCACGGCGGCGGCGGCGGCAACGATCATCCTCGATGGCGTCAAGGCGGGCACGTGGCGGATTCTGGTTGGCGATGACGCCCATATCATCGATGGCATGGTTCGTCAGGCGCCGGAACAAGCCTACGAAGTCGATTTCTTCACGGACCTCGCCGCCCGCGTCGGCTGGCGCGTCGGATCCTGACTTCGTATTCGCGTCCTGTGCCACGGGACCATTGTCTGGCGGTCGAAACAAGACATGCGAGCCTTCCGGCGACCACATTCGCACCATTCGGTTCTGCCTTCGCCGCGCCGCCGGCCGAACCGCTGGGCCGACGCGATGCGCCTGTTCGACCGGCCCGCGCCCGCGACCGATTCCTGGCCAACGATACCTCGCCCCGACGGGCAGGCCGCATGCCAGATCGGTGCCGGGCGGCGAACCGTGCCCGCGTTAACCTTTCGTCAATACGCCGCCAGTATTATCGCGGGCGGAGACCAGACCATGCAGCCGATGCACCTGCCCAAGGGCGCGACGATCTTTAGTGCCGGCGATCCCAGTACCGCCGTGTACGTGATCGAGGACGGCGAGGTCGCCATCGCGGTGACGGGCAACATCGAAGTGGCGCGCCTGCACGCCGGCGATCTGTTCGGTGAATCGGGCGTGCTGGAAGCCCGCCCCCGCACCGCGACCGCGACCGCCGTGACCGCCACAACCTTGCTGGTCACCCCTGCCGAGGCGTTCTTCCACGCCTTCGGCATGGACAACGACCGGGCGCTGTCGCTGGTGAAACTATTATGCGCCCGGCTGCGCAATACCACGCGGCGCACCGCCCTGCCCGCCCCGTCCGACGGACTGGAACCGGATAGGCGGACAGCCTGCCCCGCCGCGATCCGCCTGCTGCCCGACAGTGACCGGCTGACCACCGAATGCGGCATGAAACCCGTGAATGTAAGCCAGCTTCCGTTCCAGGTCGGCAACCGGTTCGGCGGCGAGACAACGCCGGTCGGGTCGAACCGAGCCTGCGTCATTTCGGCACACGGCGACATCGGTCTGGCCGCGCCGCATTTCGAGATTTTGCGCCGCGACGGGCGGATCGGTGTGCGCGACATGGGAACGATCGCCGGTACCATCGTGAACGGAACGGCGATCGGGCGGGCTTCGCCGGATGCGTTCGCCGCCCTGCGTCCGGGCGATAACGCCGTGGTCGCCGGCCGCGCTGGCTCGCCGTTCAGGTTTCGCATCTACATCGCCACCGGCGCCAAAGCCTGAAGAGCTTGTCCCGATGCCGATGGCCGGCTCGACAATTATCGCGTCGGATCGCGGCGTCGCGCATACCCTGAGCCTCTGTTTAAGCGGGCAGCTTTATCGGCGTGCCGGCACATTTATGGCCGATGCCGTCCTTGTGCCCAATCGTGTGGCTGCCTGCCGAAGCCATCCCGATTGCCCCCACCTGCCCAGCACACCCACACCCATCGCACCGTCGGGGCGGCTTGCGCGAGACAACCCGCCCCGGCACTGTGCGCGCCAACAACAGGAGTGCCCCAATGACCGACACACCGGAATACACCCCCGCCGCCGTCTGGGTCTGGAACACAGGCAGCGGCGGCCGGTTCGCCAACATCAACCGCCCCATCGCCGGCCCCACTCACGACAAGGACCTGCCCACCGGCAAGCATCCGATGCAGCTCTATTCGCTGGGGACGCCAAACGGCCAAAAAGTCACCGTCATGCTGGAAGAACTCCTCGCGCTCGGCCACACCGGCGCGGAATACGACGCATGGCTGATCCGGATCAACGAAGGCGACCAGTTCGGCAGCGGATTCGTATCGGTCAACCCGAACTCCAAAATTCCCGCACTGCTGGATCGCAGCGGCCCCAAGCCCATCCGCGTCTTCGAATCCGGCGCCATCCTGATGCACCTGGCCGAAAAATTCGGCGCGTTTCTGCCAAAAGACCCTGCCCCGCGCGCCGAGTGCCTGTCGTGGCTGTTCTGGCAAATGGGCAGTGCGCCGTATCTCGGCGGCGGGTTCGGCCACTTCTATGCGTATGCGCCCACGAAGATCGAATACGCGATTGACCGGTTCGCAATGGAAACGAAGCGGCAGTTGGACGTGCTGGACCGGCGGCTGGCGGAAACCGCGTTCCTGGGCGGCGGCGACTACACCATCGCCGATATCGCGGTGTGGCCCTGGTACGGCGCCCTGGCGAAAGGCCTGCTGTACGGGGGCGGCGAGTTCCTGTCCGTGCAGGACTACAAAAATGTGCAGCGCTGGACCGACGCCATCGCGCAACGGCCGGCCGTCAAACGCGGCCGGATGGTCAACCGGGTCCAGGGCGACCCCGCGAGCCAGTTGCACGAACGTCACGATGCCGGCGATTTCGATACCAAAACCCAGGATAAGCTGGCGGCGGGGTAAGAACCCCCCGCCCGCCAAGTGGGGCGCGCGGTTTGTTGATTAAAAAATCGACACGTTTCCTCCTATGTCTGCCGAAAGCAGCGCCCAGGAGACCACTTGCCGATCGATCAGCAACCGCCGCGGCCCAGTCCGAAAATGGACCCGCTTGTGCCAACGGTGTTCCATAACCGCTGGTGGATCGAGGCCGCGACCGGGGGCGACTACCACGAAGCCGAACTGCGATCCGGCGGCCAGACGGTCGGCCGCTTTCCCTATGTGTTGCGGCGCCGGTATGGCATCCACCGGCTGTCAACCATGCCGGAACTGACACATTTCCTCGGCCCGGCGATCGATCCGGGCCCGGGGGGTGCGGCAACCCAAAGCCTCCGGCACTTTCAGATCACCCAGGAATTGCTGGCGAAAGTGACGCCCGCCAGCGGCTTTTATCACAAATTGCATCGCGGGATCGGCGACACGCTCGCCTTCGAGGCAGCCGGATTCTCGACCCAGGTGCAGTTTACCTACGAAATCGCGCCGCGCCCCGAATCCGAGGTCTGGAGCGGCATGCGCGACAAGACCCGCAACGTCATCCGCCGGGCCGGCGAACGCTGGACTATTGTCAGGCTGGACGACCCAGCGGCATTTTCCGCTTTATACGACACAAACCTGCAAGCACGCGGCCTGACCAATCACCAGCACCGGATCGAGACCGTCTGTGCGGCGGCGCTGACACACGGCCAGGGACAGATTCTGGCCGCCATCGACGGGTCGGGCCATGCGCTGGGCGCCATCTTCGTGGCCTGGGACCGCGTCTCCGCCTATTATCTGCTGGCAACCCGGACGCCCGGGTCGGACAATGGCGTCATGAGCCTGCTGGTCTGGCAGGCGATCCGCGACGCGGCCGCCGCCGGCCTGATTTTCGATTTCGACGGCCTGGGCACGCCGGGAAGCCGCCTGTTCTATACCGGATTCGGCGGACGCATCGCGCCCCGCTATATCGCGTGCCGGTATAGCCTGGGCCACCGGGCGACCGGTGCTGTCTGCCGGACTCTCACCGCCGCCGGGGGAAAACTCGCCGGAGCCTGGGCCAGTCGCCCCGCATGGCCGTCCGGCTGGCCGGCCGCGCCGGTTCAGGAACCCGCCGCGGCAATCACCCGGTCGATGAACGCCTGGGTGCTGCCCAGATAATGCGCCGGATCGATCAGGCGTTCGATCGCCGTTCGGTCCAGGCGGGCCGGTACCGCCGGATCGCGCTGTAGCGCATCGGCCAGCGGAATACGTTCGTTCAGCGCCACATCGCACGCATGCTTGACCACATGATGCGCCTCGCCGCGGCCGAGGACTGGCGCAAGCCCCATCATGACAGCCTCCGACACGATCAGCCCGTGCGTGATGCCCAGATTGGCGCGCATGCGGGCAGCATCCACCACCATGCCCTCGGCAATGGCCTGAGTGTGCAACAATGCCCCATGGGTCAGCACGAACGCCTGCGGCAATACCAGCGCCTCGGCCTGCCAGGGGCCGGTGGCGCGCTCATGGTCCTGCGCCATGGCGCCCAACATGACTGGCACCAGCCCGTGCACCATGCGCGACGCGGCCAGAATGTATTCCGACGCAATAGGGTTGCGCTTCTGCGGCATGGTCGATGACGCGCCGCGCCCCGCGATATAGGGTTCGGATACCTCCCCCACCTCGGTTTGGGCGAGCAGGATAATGTCGGTCGCGATTTTCGCCAGCGTGCCAGACACCAGGCCCAGGAAGCCAACGGTTTCAGCCAGTCCGTCGCGGCACACATGCCAGGGCGCCAGCGGAACGTTCAGGTTCAGTTCGGCCGCCAGTCCGGCCATGACGCCGATCCCCTGATCGCCCAGGGACGCCAGCGTGCCGGCCGCCCCGGCGAATTCCACCTGCTGCACACGCGGGCGAAGCTGTTTCAGCCGGTCGAGATGGGCGATGAACGGCATTGCCCACACCGCGCATTTCAACCCGAACGTCACGGGAAGCGCCTGTTGCAAATGGGTGCGGCCGGCCATCACGGTGTTCCGGTGTTTATCGGCCTGCACGACCAGCGCGGCCAGGATGGACCGCAGCGCGGCTTCGATCAGGTCCAGTCCGTCGCGAACCTGCAGCACCGTCGCGGTATCCATGATGTCCTGCGTGGTCGCGCCCCAGTGCGTCCACGCGCCGGCCTCCCCGGCCGCCCTGGACAATCCCGCCACCAGACCGACAACGGGATAGCCGACAGTCCGGGCGCTCGCGGCAAGATCTTCGGTTCGCAAATTCTCGATCCGGGCGGCGGCAACGATGGCGTCGGCCGAGCTTTGGGGAATGATGCCCATGCGGCCCTGAACGCGGGCGAGCGCGGCCTCCACATCCAGCATGCGCTGGAAATAGGCGGTCTCGCCGAATATCGCGCGCATGGCGTCGCTGCCGTAGAGTGTGCCGAGAATGGGGCTGTCGGCGGGGTTGACGGGCATGACGGACTCTCCGGTTGACGACGCGGCGGTTAAGCCAGACCGCGTGGCCGGGCGCAACCGGTTGCACGTAGGGCCGATGCCGCCCTGTCCGCCACCCAGGCGCCGCCCACGGCCAGAACTATTTCGATCCGCGCAAGCAGACGTGATTCGCATCCGGTGCACGCCGGCACCATGTAGTAGCCGTAACTGGATCGGCCCAACCGGCCGGTCCGGCCCAGCCGATAAGGACATGAACATGACACGAACGAGTTTGCTGACCACCGTTTGCGCGGTGACGCTTCTCGCCGCGGCCCCCGCCATCGCCCAGACCCAAACGCCGGATGGGTCAACCGGAAATACCGATGGCACGGCTAGGCATACGATGCATCATCAGGGGATGGATCACGCGGGCAAGACGATGCACGGGGAATCCGCTACGTCGCAGGACGGCGCAGTGGACGATCTGAACAGCAAAAGCTATGCGGCGGCTCAGAGGGGCCAGCCGTTCAACGCCAACGGTCCGGCGGCCGGTAGTGCTGGCAACGGTTCGATGGCCGGTGGTTCTGACGGAATGATGAAATCGGGCGGCATGGGCGATATGCCGCGCGGATCGACGATGCGGAATTCCCCGCCTGGCAAGGGACCTGGATCTCCGTCCGACGGCACCACCAGCAAGCAATAAATAAGCCGGTGCGCACAACGGGCATTTGCGTTCGCACGCGGGGCCGTTAGAGTTTCCTCCGGCCCACGAACCGGAGGAAACCAACCATGAAAGCCGCGATTTTTCACGCCGCGCATCAGCCGTTGACAATCGAGGACGTCGAGATCGAAAAGCCGAAGCGGCGGGAAGTGCTGTTGCGCACCGCCTATGCCGGACTTTGCCATTCCGACCTGCATTTCATGGAAGGGCTGTATCCCTATCCCACCCCGGCGGTGCTGGGCCATGAAGGCGCGGCGGTTGTCGAAGCCGTGGGTGAGGATGTTACTTACGTAAAGCCGGGCGATCACGTTATCACTTGTCTGTCGGTGTTCTGCGGCGAGTGCGAGTATTGCACCACCGGCCACACCAATCTGTGCGACAACCCCGAGGTGAAACTTCTGCCGGGCGCCGCGCGCCGGTTGAAGTGGAAGGGCCAGGTTCTGCATCAGGCGTTCAACCTGTCGGTGTTCGCCGAACAAATGCTGGTCCACGAACACGCGGTTGTGAAAATCAATAAGGAAATTCCGCTGGACCGCGCCGCCCTGGTCGGCTGCGGTGTCATGACCGGCGTCGGGGCGGTGTTCCACGCGGCGAAGGTGGAAGCGGGCAGCACCGTCGCGGTCATCGGCTGCGGCGGCATCGGGCTGTCGGCGGTAAACGGCGCGGCGATCGCCGGCGCGGAACGCATCATCGCGATCGATACGAACTCCTCGAAGCTGGAACTGGCGAAGCTGATGGGTGCGACGCACACCATCAATGCGTCGAACATCGATCCGGTGGCCGCGGTCAAGGAACTGACGGAAGGCAAGGGCGTGCCGTATTCGTTCGAGGCGATCGGATTGAAGGCAACCGCCGAACAGTCGTTCGCGATGCTGCGGCCGGGCGGCGTGGCAACGATTATCGGGATGATTCCGTTCGGCACGAAGATCGAACTGCATGGCGCCGATTTCCTGCGCGACCGTAAAATTCAGGGCACCAGCATGGGCGGCAACCGGTTCCGGGTGGACATGCCCCGGCTGTTGGAACTGTGGCGCCAGGGGCGGCTGAAGCTGGACCACCTGATTTCCGGACAAGTGAAGCTGGACCAAATCAACGAGGGCTTCGCGATGCTGAAATCGGGTGCGCCGGTGCGCAATCTGATCAACTTCGGGGTTGTGTAAACCGAACCGGTCAGAGCAGATCGAGCGCGGTTTTGCGTTTGGGCGGGGGATGCGCCGCGTCGATCGCGGCGAGGTCCTCCGCCGTTAGCACAATCCCATCCGCGGCGGCGTTTTCCCGGACGTGATCCGGATTCGCCGCCTTGGGGATGGAGATAACAGACCCCGATCGCAGGCCCCAGGCAATCGCGATCTGTGCCGGCGTCGCCCCATACCGAACCGCGACGGTTTGTAACGCGGAAGAACCGAGAAGGGTGCGGACGTGGTGGCTCAGCGGGGAATACGCCATTACGGGAATGTTCCGAGCGAGGCACCAGGGCAGAAGGTCGAACTCGATGCCCCGGCTGTTGGGATGGTATAGCACCTGATCGGTCGCGCAGCCGCTGGGCAGCGACCGCATGTCCGCGATATCGAGATTCGATACGCCCCAATACCGGATTTTGCCGGCGGATTTCAAAGCGTCGAACGCGGCAACGGTTTCGGCCAGCGGATGGCCGCCGCGCCAGTGCAGCAAATATAAATCGATACGATCCGTTTTCAGGCGCTTCAGGCTGCGTTCGCACGCGGCCGGAATCCCGGAACGGGAGGCGTTTTGCGGCAATACCTTGCTGACGATGAACAGCCTGTCGCGGATACCGGCCGCGGCTTTGCCAACAACGTCCTCGGCACCGCCGTCGGCGTACATTTCGGCGGTGTCGATCAGCGTCATGCCGAGATCGGCGCCCAACCGAAGCGCATCGGCCTGCGCGGCCGCGTCGCTGCCTCGCTCTCCCATATACCACGTCCCCTGCCCTATCGCCGGGACCGTTTCGCCGCCGGGAAGGCTGACGGTTCGCATCAGGATGCCAAACGTTCGGCCGCGCGCATCGTGCGCAGGAAGTTGCCGCCCCATAATTTTTCGAGCGCGCCGCGATCGTAGCCGCGCCTGACCAGTTCCACCGTGATGTTCGGACTTTGGCTGGCGTCGTGCCAGTCCGAAAACCCGCCGCCGCCGTCGAAATCCGACGATATGCCAACATGGTCGATGCCAATGCGTTTCACCGCGTGGTCGATGTGATCGGCGAAATCGGCAACCGTAACGTCATCGGGCCTGGCGTTGGCTTTCAGGAACGCCGATACGGCCGTAATCTGGATCACCCCTTTCACGTCGCGGATCACATCCAACTGCCAGTCTGTCATGTTGCGCGAATGATCGCACAGCGCGCTGACGCAGGAGTGGGTCGAAACGATCGGCGATCGCGAAACGTCCGCCGCCTGCACCATTGTGTCGCGGGACGTGTGGGCGACATCGACCAGCATGCCGGCCTTGTTCATCGCGGCGATGGCCGAACGGCCCAGCGCGGACAGGCCGCCATGTTCGGTTTCGCGATCGCCGAGGTCGCGTCGCGGGTTGCAGGAATCGGCCAGGGCGTTATGGCCGTTATGGGTCAGCGTCATGTAAATCGCCCCGCGACGGCGAAATTCGGCGATCCGAGACAAATCCGTCCCCACCGCGAAGCCGTTTTCCACACTCGGTACGATGGCGAGAACGCCGTCGTGCTTCGCCGCCACGATCGCATCCGCGCGGTTCGCGATCCGCATCGGAATGGCGGACGGAATCCGTTCCATCCCGCCGATCTGGTCCAGCATGGCGATGGCCCTGGCGTAGGCGGCGTCTTCCGTGGCCGGGGTGCGGGCCGACTGCGGCACATACGCCACGAAGCAGGCCGCACTGAGGCCGCCGCGAATCATCTTTGGCAAATCCACCCGCCGCGGGCCATCCTGGAACGGGTCCGGCCCGGTTGGCCAGGGGATATCGATATGCGTATCCAGCGTCACGATGGACCGGTGGATCGACAGGGCGTCAGGCTGCATGGCGTCGTTCATCCCGCCACGCTTACAGATAACCGCTCGGTACGGAAGAGGTTCGGCGGGATTAATGCGCGAATGGCCTGTGTCGTGGCGGCGATCGCGGCAATGAGCGCGCAAGCGGCGCACGCCGGACGCCGGGAAACGACCGGCGGCTGGGTGCTGGTGTGTCCGGACAACAGCTCCGGACACAAAGCCTGTGTTCTGCGCCTGGATCGGCCGCTTTTCGGCCAGGGCAGCGTGTCCGCCGATCTGGAAATACGGGCGGACGGCCGATCCCTGGTGCCGGTCATCGTCGTGTCCGGCCTGCCCGGAGAACTGGTGGCGGCCGCGTCGATGACCGGCCGGCCCGATGTGTCCGTGTGGTTCGATGACGGCAAACCCGAACCGCTGGACTGCGCGCCTACCCAGGCGGGCTATCTGTGCGCGCCCGGTCCGGGTGCCGACGTCCGGCTGTCGGCGGCCCTGCCGGCGGCACGATCCGTGACGGTGCGAGCATCGCTGACCGCGCCCGGACTGAAGCCGCTACCGTCGCGCGACACATCGTTCGCGCTGAGCGGCACGCGCGCGGCGCTGGACCGGTTGCGGGCGGCCGGGCCGGCCCCGGTTCCCGGCGCCTTGGACGCGCTGGCATCGGGATCGCCCGCCGATCTGATGGGGCTGGCCGACAAGGCGCTGCGGGCGGCAGGGTTTCAGGACGGCGTGCCGGGGCTGGTGGCGAAATATCGCGGACAGTAAGGGGCGGCTGGCAAACCCAACCGGCGCCCGTGCGTTTCACCGCGATAACCGCAAGGAAACGACGCATGGCAAGCCTTGACGACACCGGCAACACGTCCGGCCGCCTGATCGCGGCGAAACAGGTGCAGGGCACCGATGTCTTCGGCAGCACGCTGGATAAGATCGGCGCCATCGAGGACGTCATGATCGACAAGGCCAGCGGCCGTATCGCGTACGCCATCCTCAGCTTTGGCGGCTTCCTTGGCATCGGCGACCGCTATTTCCCGGTGCCATGGGAAAAACTGACCTACAACACGGACCTCGGCGGTTACGTCACGGATATCGGCCGCGATGTTCTGGAAGGCGCGCCGTCTTACACCGACCGGACAGCAGCGCCCTGGCACGACGACGCCTGGGGGCAGGACGTCTATGCCCATTACGGTATGCATCCGTTCTGGGATATTGTTCCCTGACCTTCGGCTTGGCACGAAATCGCTCGGTCTGGCAGGCCTGCCCTGCCGAACCGGTCATCGCCGAATCGAGCGACCCGGCTGGCCCGCATCTCCGCGCAGCGGTTGCCATAGCATGCGGTCCAGCCGCAGTTCGACAGGATCGCGAAATCGATCGATGCCCAGGACCATGCCGAGATGCCCCGCCTCCGGCTGCGCGCGATAGGTCCCAAATATCCGGTCCCACCACGGCACGTTGAAGCCAAAATTACTGTTGGTTTCCCGCCACTCGATCGAATGGTGAACGCGGTGCATATCCGGCGTGACGACAATCAGGCGCAGCACCCGGTCGGCGGCGGCCGGCAGACCCACATTCCCGTGATTGAACAGCGACGTAGCGTTCAACACGACCTCGAACACCACAACGGCAATCGGGGCGGCACCGAGAATGGCGATCGCCGCGAACTTGATCGCCATTGAAAGGATGATTTCGCCGGGATGAAACCGCACCCCGGTCGAGACGTCGAATTCCAGGTCGGCGTGATGCATGCGATGCAGCCGCCACAACGCGGGCACGGCATGAAACAACAGGTGCTGCCCGTAAATCGTCAGGTCGAGCAACACCGCCGCGGCCGCGATCGACAGCCAGTCCGGCAAAGGAAGCCTGTTGAACAGTCCCCATTCGTTGCCACGCGCATAAAACGCCATTCCAACGCCCGCGAACGGCAACAGCACACGCACCAGGACCGTGTTCAGCACCACCAAGCCGAAATTGTTCGGCCACCGGCGGACCCGGCCGATCGTCCGCGGCCGCCGGGGCGCCCACCATTCCCAAACCGCCATGGCGGCCAGAATACCCAGAAAGCACCCAAGGCGGATCAGCGGTTCGGCGGAAAAGGCAGTTTGGTCCATGTCGGCATGTCCTCGGCTCATCCGAACAACATCGTTCGACGTATCGGCGCGCGCGCCCGGTTACTCCCGCCACGACCGAACGACAGCGGCCAGCAGATCCAGCGCATCCGTACTGCCGTCCGCCTCGCCCTTTTCGAAATCGCCCTCGATCCGCGCCATGCGGTTGGTGACATGGGCAAAGCACAGCACGGCGGCCGTCCGGGCACGGGCGAACGCGTACAGCCCCGCCGCCTCCATCTCCACCGCCAGCGCGCCTTTCGCGGCGGCGGCGGCGATGGCTTCCGCTGTCTCCCGGAACGGCGCGTCGGTGGTCCAGACCGCCCCGCGCAGCAGCGGCAATCCCGCCGCCGCCACACCGCGCGCCGCGCAATCCGCCAGACCGCGGTCGGCGTGGGCGAACGGATCGTCGGACGGCAGATAGTGATAACTGGTGCCCTCATCGCGCAGCGCCCGGTCGATCAGCACGAAACACGCCGAATCCGGCAGATCTTCGGCAATGCGGCCCGACGACGTCACACTCAACAGCAAACGACAGCCGGACGCGAACATCTGTTCCGCCACCAGCACCGCGAACGGCCCGCCAACGGCGCAGCCGACGATTCCCACACGTTCTCCCGCCAATTCGAACGTCAGCATTTCGGTGTGATAGCAGGCCCAGCCAGGGAATGCCTGACCACGTCCGACGCGGCGCAGCATCCGGACCATATCGCCATCGGGATCGAGAATGCAGACATCCGGCACCGGCAGATGCGGCAGGCCGCGCTGCCGTCTGGCTTCCCGCAGCAGATTTTCCGGCAGGAATACCGCGGGGACGCCATGATGCTTGTCATCAAGGATAGGGGCGCTCGGTTGCGCCGGCATACGATCGTTCATGCGCCTCGTTAGCCCAGAAAAGTCAGCAGGCGATAGCGCCGACGCAGCGCGACATCGGCGCCGAGGCTGCGCCCTGGCGGGTGGATCAGGAACAGCAGTTGCAAAATCACGATAAAGCCGTAGGTCCAGGGCCATTCGCCGGGGGCCGAGTAAAGCCCGAGCCAGAGGTTACCCGCCATCGCCAGTCCGAGGAGCGCCGCGCCGCGCGTAAACACGCCCAGGATAAAGGACACGCCGATCGCCACCTCGGCACAATAGACCAGTGGCCCGAACACGGCGATGTTCGGCACCATGATCGCGCCGACCAGTTGGCCCTGCAACGGAATGGCGGCGTGATCGATCATCTGCTTCATCCAGTAAACCAGACCATCGTAGTTCGGCGGGATTTTCCACAGCGACTGCTGCCACCACATCCCGCCGAAAACGATACGGATCAGCCAGATCCCCAAATCGCGCCCCGTCCGCTGGGCGGGACAGCGGCTCCAGACCGCCACCGCGACAACCGCACTGGCCGCCAGCAGCAACCAGAACACCGGCGTGGTCCAACCGGGAGCAGACAGAAACGTCAGCAGATCGGAAAGCGGGTTCGGCCTCATGATCCGGTCCTTTCAGCGGTATCGTACCCAAAACGATACACAGATGGACGATATCGCGCAGCCGTGACGACTACAGCTTACGTCTTGGTCATCCTGGGCGCCGGCCGCGTCGATAAGGGCGCCACGCCCGGATCCGCCGGTTGTTCCGTGGCAACGGCGTTCCCGCGCGCCATCTTGCGCCACAGCATATACAGGCCGCCGCCCACCCCGGCGGGCATCAGAAACATCACGGCGATCAGGATCACGCCATAGACCGCGCCCGGAGCCGCCTTGGACACGAGATCGGCCAGATTGGGCACGAACTCGATGAATGCCGCACCGATCAGCGTGCCGCCGATCGACGCCACGCCGCCGACGATCAGCCCCACGAACAAAAACAGCGAAACGGTCACGTTAAAACTGTCGGGGGCCACGAACTGCACCGCGATCGCACCCAACGAGCCAGCTAAACCGGTGTACATCGCGCTGAGGGCAAAGGCGCTGGTCTTCACGGCCGGCAGGTTGATCCCCATCGCCTCGGCCGCCATCGCGTGATCGCGGATCGCCATCATCGCGCGACCGATCCGGCCGCGCACGATGTTCCAGGCGACGATATACAGCACCACGGCAACCGCCACCGTGAACAAGAACAGCCACTGGTCAGGCGACAGCGGCAAGCCGAACGGTGCTTCCGGCTTGTCGATTACCAGCCCCTGCACACCGCCCGTATAGTTGTCGAACAATTTGTATTTCAGCACCTGCGGCACCGCGACCGCCAGGGCGAACGTCGTCAGCGCCAGATACAGGCCTTCCAACCGCAGCGCCGGCAGGCCGACCAGGAATCCGACCAGGGCGCAGACCAACGCCGAAACCGGCAGCGTCGCCCAATACGGCAGGTTCCAGGTCGTCATCAGGATCGCCGTCGTATAGGCGCCGATCGCATAGAACGCGCCGTGCCCCAGCGATATCTGCCCGTTGAACCCGGTCAGCAGCGCCAGTCCCAGGATGGCGATGGCATAGACCACCACCAGCGTCAGTTGAAACAGATGATAGTTGCTGAACCCGATCAGCGGCCAGACGGTTCCGATCAGCGCCAGAACCGCGACAAGCCATGGTGTCCGTGCGGATGTGCCCATATTCGTCATACCCGGCTATAGACGCGCCGGCCCAGCAGGCCGGACGGCTTGATGATCAGGACAGCCACGATGATAATCAGCGCCAGGGTCAGTTTCAGTTCGGTTCCCACCAGATAGGCACCGCCCAGATTCTCGATCACTCCCACCGCGAACCCTCCCAGCACCGCACCCAGCGGGCTGTCGATGCCGCCCAGCAGTGCGCCGGCGAACGCATACAGCAGGATACCGGACATCATATTCGGATCGAGGAACACCACCGGCGCGACCATGCAGCCCGCGATCGCGCCGATTCCCGCGGCAAGGCCCCAGCCCAGCGCCAGCATCCAGCCGACCCGCACCCCGACCAGCCGCGACGATGACGCATTGAACGCCGCCGCCCGCATCGCCAGCCCCAGCCTTGTATGCCGGAAAAACAGATACACGCTGATCAGCACGATCAGCGTCACCGCCGTCGATCCGAGTTCATGCCCGGACAAATATCCGCCCAGCATCGGATGATCGGGAAACGGCGATGGGAACTGCTTGATGGTATAGTCGAAGAAAAACCCGCTCATGCTGTTGATGATCAGCAGTAATCCGATGAATACCCCGACCGATGCCAGCACGGGCGCGTTGGCCAGCGGCCGCATCAGCACCCGTTCGATCGTGACCCCGATGACGAACGAAATGACCACGGCGCCGGCCAGCGCCACCCAGTACGGAAAGCCCAGATTGATGAACGTCAGCGCGATATAGGTAGAAAATGTCGCCATCTCCCCCTGCGCGAAATTTACGTGGTGGGTGGCCTGATAGATCATCACCAGGGCCAGCGCCACGGACGCATAGATGCCCCCCGTGGCAAGGCCCGACATGATTTGATGGAGAACGCCCGCGAGCATCGTACCTCTCCCTAGTAACCGAGATACGAGCGGCGAATGCCCTCGTCCTTGCCGATATCGGCGGACGAACCGGCCATCACGATGCGGCCGGTCTCCAGCACGTAGGCGTGTTCGGCGAATTCCAGCGCGATGGCGGCGTTCTGTTCCACCAGCAGAATGCTGACGCCGGCGTCCTGCTTGATGCGGGCCAGGATGCGGAAAATTTCCTGCACGATCAGCGGCGCCAGGCCGAACGACGGTTCGTCCAGCAGCAGCAGCCGCGGCCGCAGTAGCAAGGCCCTGGCAATCGCCAGCATCTGCTGTTCTCCGCCCGACAATGTGCCGGCCTGTTGCTTGTATCGTTCCTTCAATCGGGGAAAGTAATCGAACATCAGTCCGAAGTCTTCGGTCGCCTGGCGGGCCGGCCGGGTGTAGGCACCAAGCCGCAAATTTTCCTCGACCGACAATTCCATGAACGTGCCGCGGCCTTCGGGGACGTGCGCGACACCCAGCCGTACGATATCTTCGGTCGCCTTGCCGTCGATACGCGTATCGCCCAGCAGGATCTCGCCCTGAGTGCGAACGATGCCGCAGATCGCCCGCAGCGTTGTCGTCTTGCCGGCCCCGTTGGCACCCAGAAGCGCGGTCACGCCGCCCTGGCGGACGGCAAAATCCAGGCCGTGCAGAACTTTAGTTTCGCCGTAGGCGGCGCGGAGGCCCTTGGCCTCAAGCAGGTTGGTCACGCGCGCATCCCGCTGGCCGGGTCGCCGCATAAGGCACGGATCGCACACACACACGATCCGGACATATCATCGACGCAGCAACCACCCTGCATACGGCCCCATCCCCTTTGTTTCTAATGTTATCGTCCGTCCGAACCTGACGAAGCCAACCGGCCGAGTCAATCGGCCACCGCATAACAGCCGTGTCTTATTTTGGGCCAGACGCACCGGACGATCCGCGAGCGTGAGCGATCGCTTGCAAAATTCGACCAGACCAACTAACCTGACCAGATAATTCTTCAATCGGGCCGGATTGCCTTCGTCCCGTTAACCTTTCGTCAATCCGGTGCCGCTATGACCGAACTTGTGAACCTCTATGACGCCAAATCCCAGCTATCCCGCCTGATCGACCGAGCGGCGGCGGGGGAAGACATCGTGATCGGTCGGGCCGGCAAGCCGGTTGTGCGCCTTGTGCCGGTGGAGTCCGCGGTGCCGCGCCAGCCTGGCCTGCTGAAGGGCCTGTCCATCCCCGATGCGCTGTTCGATCCGCTGCCGGACGACGAACAGGCCCTGTGGGAATGAGGCTGCTGCTGGATACCCACGCCCTGGTGTGGTGGTGGACCGACGATCCCCGCTTGCCAGCCGCCGCGCGCGTTGCCATCGCCAACCCCGTCGGCGTTGTGTTCGTCAGCGCGGCGACGGCGTGGGAGATCGCGACGAAACACCGGCTGGGCAAATGGCCGGAGGTTGCGCGCCTGATCGCCGAGTATGCGTCGCTGCTGCGGCGGTCCCGCTTTCAGGCCTTGCCGATCGGTATGGAGCACGCCCTTCGCGCCGGCGGGTTGCCGGGGCCGCATCGCGATCCGTTCGATCGCATGTTGATTGCGCAGGCGGGCCTGGAGTCGTTGCCGGTAATTACCGCGGACCCAGTATTCGCCGCTTATGGCGTGCCGGTAATCTGGAATGACGGTTTGGGCGCGGGGGAGTAACGAGGCGGCTGGGGACATTTTGACTGCATATGCGGCATCCGCCAGTGTTTGTCCGAAACGGAATCACCGCGCAGTGTATCGCACCGTCACCCAGGCA
Source organism: Pseudomonadota bacterium (assembly GCA_021805565.1). Lineage (GTDB taxonomy): Bacteria > Pseudomonadota > Alphaproteobacteria > Acetobacterales > Acetobacteraceae > Rhodopila. The sequence goes on along the minus strand of JAJZFA010000023.1, from coordinate 17,647 downwards.
AAATTAAAAAACAAAACCCTCGCCGTAAAGCGAGGGTTTTGCCGGCAAGTGACCTTGGGATGCCGAGCCCGCTCAAAGGGTCGATTTGCTTGCGAAAAGCGACCACCTCTCGTTTTGCTACAAGATAAGGTGTAGCATCGGAACAAGATCGACACAAGGTGGAAAATGGCGCTTATATTCGGGTTCGATATCGGCACGACATCGATCGGGTGGGCCGTAATCGAGTATGGCACGCCCCACGCGCTGGACCAGATTTGCGGCCTTGGCGTTCGTATTTTTCCTGAAGCCAGAGACCCTGACGGCACACCGCTCAACCAGAACCGTCGCCAGAAGCGCATGGCGCGGAGGCAATTGCGTCGGCGCCGCGTCCGCCGCCGGGCATTAAACGAATGTCTCGCCGAAGCAGGGCTGCTTCCGCCGTTCGGGACCGATGACTGGCACGTGCTGATGACGCATGAACCGGCTGCCCTCAGAAAGGCAGGGTTGGTCGAACGACTGGACCTCTACGATGTTGGCCGAGCATTGTATCATCTTGCACAGCGCCGGCACTTCAAAGGCCGCGATCTGGAAGAAGCCGGCGATGCGGAAGCGGCGGACGAAAAAGAAGCGGAAACGAACCGCGAGTCGACGCTCAAGGTTCTCAAGGCCAATAACTGGACACTTGGCGAATTCCTGGCCACGAAAATTCCCGAACCCGGACGGCCTCCCATCGCGCGGCATCGGACGACCCACGCCAGCCGGGATGTCGTGACGAAGGAATTCGATCGCCTTTGGGACACACAAGCTACCCACCATGCCGTCATGCGCGATCCCGCACTGCGGGCGCGGATAGCGGACGGAATATTCGCCCAGCGGCCAGTTTTCTGGCGTCTGAATACCCTCGGTAAATGCCGGTTCATGCCGGACGAGGCACTTTGTCCAAAGGGCGCCTGGCTGTCGCAGCAAAGACGGATGCTGGAGAAACTCAACAATCTCGCCTTCGCCGGCGGGAACATGCGAGCGCTCGATCCAGAAGAACGCCAGGCTGTCTTGGAAAAGCTCCAATGTCAGGCGTCGATGTCGTGGGCAGCCGTAAGGAATGCACTGAAACCGCTGTACAAGGCGCGTGGCGAAGCAGGCCACGAAAAAGCGATCCGGTTCAACCTTGAAGATGGCGGCGACGCCAAGCTTTTGGGTAATGCCACCGAGGCCAAACTGGTGGATATTTTTGGTACGGAGTGGCCAACCCATCCGCACCGGCAAGCGATCCGCGACGCCGTGCAGCAGAGGCTATGGAGCGCCGACTACGGCCAAATCGGCGATCAGCGGGTGGTCATTCGGACTGAATCGGAGCGTAACCGGCTCCGAACAGAGGCCGAACAAAATTTTGTCGCCGATTTCGGTGTGACAAAACAGCAAGCGGCTTTGCTGAAAGACCTTACTCTCCCGCCCGGCTGGGAACCGTTCTCGGCGGCGGCGCTGCGGGAATTCCTTCCAAAACTAGACGCCGGTATTCGGTTCGGGGCGCTGGCGAATGGCCCGGACTACGAGGATTGGCGGACTTCTGTCTTCCCCCACCGCGATCGGCCAACCGGCGAAATACTCGCCCGGTTGCCAAGTCCATCCCAGAAAGAAGAACGGGATCGGCTGGGCACGCTGCGCAACCCCACGGTTATCCGGGTACAAAATGAACTGCGGAAGGTCGTCAACAATCTGATCGGCGCTTACGGCAAGCCCGATCTAATCCGTGTCGAACTGGCGCGCGAAGTCGGTAAATCGAAGCGCGAGCGCGAGGAAATGCAGGCGGGAATAAGAAAGCAGGAAAAGCGCCGGAAAGACGCGGCGGAAGATCTACGCAGCAAAGGCATCGAACCATCGCGCGCGGATATCGAAAGATGGCTGTTATGGAAGGAATGCTCGGAACGCTGCCCCTATACTGGCGATCAAATCGGCTTCGATGCACTGTTCCGTTCCGGCGAATTCGACTTCGAACACATCTGGCCGCGTTCCCGCACCTTCGACAATAGTTTCGGTAACAAGACGCTATGCCGGCGCGATGTGAACCTGGCAAAGGGTAATCGAACGCCCTATGAATTCTTCGAACACCGTCCGGACGAATGGCCCGGTATCGCCAAGCGCCTACAGGGTATGCTCGCCGCCAAGGGCGGATTTGGCATGTCCCAGGGGAAAGTGAAGCGATTCCTGGCAGTCGAAATTCCGGACGATTTCGCGTCCCGGCAGTTGAACGATACGGGATTCGCATCGCGCCAGGCCATCGGATTCCTGAAACGGCTTTGGCCCGATATCGGCATGGAGTCGCGCGTTTTTGTCCAGGCGGTGACCGGCCGCGTCACGGCGCAGCTTCGGCGGTTGTGGGAGCTTAACAACATACTTTCCGACGATGGCGAAAAGACCCGTGCCGATCACCGGCACCACGCAATCGACGCATTGGTAGTTGCGTGCGCCCATCCCGGACTGACACAAAAATTATCGGCTTACTGGCAGGCCAGGGACGATGCCGCCGCCCCGCGCCCGCGGCTCGATCCGCCGTGGCAGACCGTTCGGACCGATGCGGCGCGAGCGGTTGCCCAGATCGTCGTCTCGCATCGGGTTCGTAAGAAAGTATCCGGCCCACTGCATGCCGAAATGCCGTTAGGCTACACCAACCAGGACGTTACGAAGAACGGTACGACATCGGGTATCTTCGTCAAACGTATGTCCGTGGACAAGCTGTCGCTCGAGACACTGAAGATCGGCCGCGTCGAGGATATGTCGAGACGGGCTAAGTTCGTTGTCCGCGATAAAGCCGTGCGGGCGGCTTTGCGCGCCCACTTGGAAGCGACGAACAAAGCGCCCGCAAAGGCTTACCCGCCATATCCGCGTGTAAGCGCGGATGGGCCCGAAATCAGGAAGGTCCGCGTTCTTACGATTCAGCAGAAGGAACTGATGGTTCCGGTCGCTAACGGCTTCGCCGATCCAAAGAATAACCACCATATCGCGATCTATCGTTTACCTGACGGCAAGGTTACCTTCGAGGTCGTTACGCTGTTCGAGGCATCGCGCCGGTTGGCGAAACGTGAACCGATCGTAAAGAAAGAATGTGCGGATGGCGGCATGCGGATCATGTCACTGTCGGCAGGGGATGCCCTTCTATTTGAGATTGGTGAAAAAAAAGGAATCTGGATCGTTTGCGGAACCTGGGCAAACGGGCAGATTGTTCTTGAACGGAATACCGACGCTGCTGCATCCACGACTTGGCGGCCCAGTCCTGGCGCCGTCATAGAGGCAGGTGGCCGCAAGGTGGCTCTTGACCCAATCGGACGTATTCGAACCGCTGGCGACTGACAGGAACCAAAATGCTCCGTAAAACCATGGAGTTTTCGACGCCTGGCACCCGGCTTTCAGTCGCGAATCGACAACTCGTCGTGGAACGGCCAGATATGCCCAGAATTACCCGCCCGATCGAGGATATGGGCGTCGTGATCGTGGACGACGCGCGCGCGACATACACGCAGGCCGTATTCCTCGAACTTCTTTCCGCGGGTGCCACGATCATGATTACCGGTCGGGACCATCTTCCGGCCGGCATGATGCTTCCGCTCGATGCCCATCACGTTCAGACGGAGCGTCATCGGGCGCAGGTCGAAGCAAGCGTGCCGGCCAAGAAGCGCATCTGGCAGGCATTGATTGCCGCGAAGATTGCCCAGCAAGGTGCCGTACTTCTTCACTTCACCGGCCAACACGCCGGTCTTGTGCCACTATCTAAACGGGTTCGATCCGGCGATCCGGAAAACCTGGAGGCACAGGCCGCGCAACGCTATTGGCCGGCATTGTTCGGCAAGGCGTTCCGGCGCGACCGGGATGAGGAAGGCATCAATGCGCTGCTGAATTACGGTTACGCGGTCATCCGGGCCGCCGTCGCCAGATCGATCGTCGCAGCGGGCCTCATTCCGTCGCTGGGAGTGTTTCACAGCAATCGTTCGAATCCATTTTGCCTTGCCGACGATCTTTTCGAACCCTATCGGCCCTTCGTCGATTGGCGCGTTCGCCTGCTGGTAAACGAGGCGGAAGGCCGGCGCATCGGACTAGACGAAAAGCCCGTGCGCGCTGCCCTTTTGTCATTGCTCGCCGAAACGGTGCTGGTGGCGGGCCGCCGGTATCCCATTCTGCTGGCCATTGAATTGAGCGCAGCATCTTTATCACGTGCTCTCACAGGCGGGGAGATGGAATTGGCGCTGCCGCAAGGATTACCGCTCGGCCCCGATCTTTTGGACGGAGGCGAAGTCGGATAATGGCCCACCATCGGCCGGTTCCGCAAATACCTTGGGGGTGGCGGTCGATGTGGGTGATTGCGATGTTCGATCTTCCAACCAATAGCCCCGCCGAGCGAAAAGCCTATGCGCGGTTTAGAAAAACACTGCTGGAGGACGGATTCACGATGATGCAGTACTCGGTATATTCGCGGCATTGCGCCAGCATCGAAAACGCGGAAGTTCATTTGAAACGGATGGGCGATCAGGTTCCGGCCGAGGGCGAGGTGCGATTTATGTCAATAACCGATCACCAATTCGGCCGCATCAGGGTTTTTGTCGGAAAAAAGCGGCAACCAACTGCCAATTCCCCCGCTCAACTAGAGTTTTTCTAGATGCTGAGCGGGAGAAATTGTCAGTCTTTTCAGTGCCCTGCTTCGAGGGTAGTGTAGCAAAACGAGAGGCGGGCGCAATCCGCAGCGCAGCCTTCACCCTGACGCTCGAAGATAAGAGTGTAGCAAAACGAGAGGCGGGCGCAATCCGCAGCTGGTCAGCCATGCGGCTTGGGTGTTTGCGTAGTGTAGCAAAACGAGAGGCGGGCGCAATCCGCAGCCAGCAGGCGCTGACGATGGAGAACCTGGTCAGTGTAGCAAAACGAGAGGCGGGCGCAATCCGCAGCCTGTCGGACGCAGCGAAGCTGGTGCCCGAGAGTGTAGCAAAACGAGAGGCGGGCGCAATCCGCAGCGCCTCCTAGTTGTCGCCGCGATAGGGAAGCAGTGTAGCAAAACGAGAGGCGGGCGCAATCCGCAGCGCGATCGCGGCCATACGCCGCCATCGGATTAGTGTAGCAAAACGAGAGGCGGGCGCAATCCGCAGCATGACGGCGCGTCATGGCACTGGTCAGAACAGTGTAGCAAAACGAGAGGCGGGCGCAATCCGCAGCAGCATCGCCCGCATCCAGCGTTCGTCCTTGAGTGTAGCAAAACGAGAGGCGGGCGCAATCCGCAGCTCCTCGAACGGAAGGTTGATTCCTTCGATGAGTGTAGCAAAACGAGAGGCGGGCGCAATCCGCAGCACACGGCGATACAGGCCTTGTTCCACCGCTTAGTGTAGCAAAACGAGAGGCGGGCGCAATCCGCAGCATAAAGGCGTTAATTAGCGAGGGGTGGGAAAGTGTAGCAAAACGAGAGGCGGGCGCAATCCGCAGCTGTTCTCGCTGTCGGACAGTTTCAAGATCGAGTGTAGCAAAACGAGAGGCGGGCGCAATCCGCAGCCAAGCCCACATCTACCTTCTCTTTCGTCCTAGTGTAGCAAAACGAGAGGCGGGCGCAATCCGCAGCGAAGCGGTTGTTCCGTACGGCAGTTCATAAAGTGTAGCAAAACGAGAGGCGGGCGCAATCCGCAGCTTGTTCCGCCGGTCATGGCGCTATGAAGTAAGTGTAGCAAAACGAGAGGCGGGCGCAATCCGCAGCGCCTCGCCGGCGTTGTTATCGAGCGGCTGCAGTGTAGCAAAACGAGAGGCGGGCGCAATCCGCAGCGATGGACTACGTTCCCGTTACGCGGAAAATAGTGTAGCAAAACGAGAGGCGGGCGCAATCCGCAGCCCGGAAACTTGCCGGCCGGCACCGTGCTTCAGTGTAGCAAAACGAGAGGCGGGCGCAATCCGCAGCTGGCGCGACAGGTTGCGTTTGCCGCCGACGAGTGTAGCAAAACGAGAGGCGGGCGCAATCCGCAGCGGGGCGTTCCAGTAAACACGGGAGTCTGGCAGTGTAGCAAAACGAGAGGCGGGCGCAATCCGCAGCGGCACGTAGTGAGCGGCACCGCTGGCGCGTAGTGTAGCAAAACGAGAGGCGGGCGCAATCCGCAGCTGCGTGATTGCGAATGGCGCGCCGCTGTACAGTGTAGCAAAACGAGAGGCGGGCGCAATCCGCAGCGCATTCGGCGAAGACAACCCGGACGGCACGAGTGTAGCAAAACGAGAGGCGGGCGCAATCCGCAGCGCAATTGCGCATCGGCCGGCGACAGCGCCGAGTGTAGCAAAACGAGAGGCGGGCGCAATCCGCAGCCCGATGACGGCACGCTGACGCTGACGCTGCAGTGTAGCAAAACGAGAGGCGGGCGCAATCCGCAGCAGCGCCAGCAGCCTGCACGATCTGGCATCGAGTGTAGCAAAACGAGAGGCGGGCGCAATCCGCAGCGGAAACGACAACGACGCGGCCGCCCCACATAGTGTAGCAAAACGAGAGGCGGGCGCAATCCGCAGCTTTCTGGGATCGGAAGGGGCAAGCGCCCCTCCCGATCCCAGAAAGCGGGGGCTGACGCCCCAATGCTTGACAAGGGGCATTAGAATACGAATGCCGTAAGTCCTCTGTTCCGATCCCTTTGCCAGCGCGCCGTACTTCCATCGACACATTGGCAGGATCTTAAGCCCCCCCTCCCCCAGCCCTTGGTTTCTCCCCGCCAATCGGCGAACATGTCCGCCAGGGAAAACCGGGGAAACATCCACCATGCCGCAACGGCCGAATCGCGCCCATCGCGCGGGTCGCACCGCATGACCCAGACCGGCGGCAACGCCCGGTCCCGGATGCTCGCGCCGTTCGCCGTCAGAAGCTTCAAATTCCAGTTTCCCGCCGATCTGCTGACATCCTGGGCCGGAGAAATGGAAATCCTGATCCTGGGCTGGTACATCCTCACCGCCACCGGATCGGTCCTGCTGCTGACGGTGTACGGATCGCTGCAATACGCCGGCACGCTCATCGCCCCCATCTTCGGCCTGGCCGGCGACCGGCTCGGCCACCGCAACGTCCTGTGCGCCATGCGCGCCGTGTACGCATCGATGGCCTGCCTGATGACGGTGCTGGCCGCGCTCCATCTGCAAACGCCGCTGATTGTCATGCTGATCGCCGCCGTGGTGGGCATGATCCGGCCGTCCGACCTGGCGATGCGCAACGCGCTGGTGGCCGAAACCATGCCGTCCGACCGGCTGATGGCGGCGGTGGCGGTCGCCCGCACAACCATCGATTCGGCCCGCGTCGCCGGGTCGCTGGCCGGCGCCACGCTGTTCGCCCTGCTCGGCATGGCCCCCGCCTACGCCGTGATCGCCGGGTTCTACGCCGCCGGATTCGCACTCACCCTGGGCGTCGGCGCGCCGCGTCCGGCCGATCTAATGGCGCGGCTGTCGTTCTGGCGCGACCTGCGGGAAGGCATCGCCTATGTGTGGGACACACCCGCCTCCCTGGCCGCCATGTGGCTGGCATTTCTGGTGAACATCACCGCATTTCCCCTCACGCTCGGCCTGCTGCCCTACGTCGCGCGGGAAATCTACCATGTCGGCCAGACCGGCCTGGGCACGCTGGTGGCCAGCTTCGCGCTGGGCGCCCTGGCCGGATCGGTCGCCGTCAGCATCGCCGGCCAGGCCATCCGCCCGGCGCGGATGATGCTGATCTACACAGTCGTATGGTACGCGATGCTGCTGGCGTTCATCCACGTGCCCGGCATCGCCGGCGGCCGCACGATGCTGATCCTGGCGGGGTTCGCGCAAAGCCTGTCGATGGTGCCGATGGCGGTGATGCTGCTGCACGGGGCCGGCGCCCGGTTCCGCGGCCGGGTCATGGGCGTCCGGATGCTGGCGATTTACGGCCTGCCCATGGGCTTGCTGGCGGCCGGCGGCCTGATCGGGCGGTTTGGCTTCGCCGCCACCGCCACCGCGTATTGCGTAACCGGGTTGCTGCTGACCGGGGTCATCGCCGCGCGCTGGCGTGCGGCGTTATGGCCGCTGGACGCACCCGCGAACGCCCGCTGAACCGCGGCGCTGCTCATGCGGCCGAACTGGCCGGGATACGCGCTTCAGAATGAACAAAATATTAGCCAAAACACCCACAGTTGCCGCAATCCGGCCCAAACGGGGGTCTATATACAATCAGTTAGACAGATGAACGAAGGAGTACGTCCCATGACCCGCTGGAAGGTCCTATTGATCGCGGCGCCGATCATTACGGGTCTGTCGGTCGCGCCCCAGGCCTATGCGAATGGCGGCCACGGCGGCGGAGGAGGCGGCGGCGGTCATGGCGGCGGCGGCGGCCATGCCGGGGGCATCGGCGGCGGAGGCGGCGGTTTCCGAGGTGGCGGCGGTGGATACCGTGGCGGCGGCTGGGGCGGCGGAGGATACCGTGGCGGCGGATGGGGCGGAGGCGGCTGGCGCGGTGCCGGCGGCTGGGGTGGTGGCGGATGGCGCGGCGGCGACGGATGGCGCGGCGGTTACGGAGGCTGGCGCGGCGGCGACGGATGGCGCGGTGGGTACGGCGGATGGCGCGGCGGTTATGGCGGCTGGGGCGGCGGCTATGGCGGCTGGGGTGGCGGCTGGGGTGGCGGCTGGGGCGGATACGGCGTCGGCGGCGCGCTGCTGGGCTTCGGTGCCGGCGCCCTTATCGGCGGCGCGCTGGCGTCGGAGGCGTTTTATCCCCCGCCCGTGGTCTATTACGCGCCGCCGCCCGTCTATGCGGCTCCGCCCGTTTACTACGCGCCGCAGCCCAGTTACGCCCCAGTCTATCCAGGGCCGCAGGTCTATTACCCAGGCGATGGCGACTGATACGGACCACCGGCACGCCGCCAACGGCTGGCGGCATGCCGGTGCCGGCGGTTACCGCCGTCGTAACACCGTCACATCCCGTACCGCGCCGCGTGCCGCGCTGGTCGCCATGGCCGCATAGGCCCGCAACGCCACCGAAACCTGCCGCTGGCGCGGCTGCGCCGGCTGCCAGGCGGCATCGCCCTTCGCGTCCATCGCCGCACGCCGGGTCGCCAAAACGCCCTCCGACACCGCCAGATTCAGCGTCCGGGCGGGAATATCGATCTCGATCCGGTCGCCGTCTTCCACCAGCCCGATCAGGCCGCCTTCCGCTGCCTCGGGCGAGCAATGCCCGATCGACAAGCCCGACGACCCGCCGGAAAACCGCCCATCGGTCACCAGGGCGCACAGCTTCCCCAACCCCTTGGACTTCAAATAACTGGTGGGATACAGCATTTCCTGCATGCCCGGCCCACCGCGCGGCCCCTCGTACCGCACCAGCACGATATCGCCCGCTTTCACGCCGCCACCCAGAATACCGGCAACCGCCGCGTCCTGACTCTCGAATACCCGAGCGGGGCCTGCGAAGGTCAGGATGCTGGCATCCACGCCGGCGGTTTTTACGATGCAGCCCTCCTCGGCCAGGTTGCCATACAACACCGCAAGCCCGCCATCGGCGGAAAACGCATGCGCCCGGTCGCGGATCACACCTTTCGCCCGGTCGGTATCCAGCGCATCCCAACGCTGGGCCTGGCTGAACGCCTCGGTTGTCGGAATGCCGCCGGGGGCCGCACGATAAAACGTCTTCACCGAGTCATCGGCGGTGCGGGTCACATCCCAGCGTTGCAGGGCTTCGGCCATCGTTTCGGCATGCACGGTCGAAACCGTCGAATCGATCAGTCCGGCTCGGTCCAGTTCGCCCAGAATGGCCATGATACCGCCGGCCGCATGCACGTCTTCCACATGCACGTCCGGTACCGACGGGGAGACCTTGCACAGCACCGGCACCCGCCGCGACAAGCGGTCGATATCGCGCATGGTGAACGGCACCTCGCCCTCATGCGCGGCGGCCAGCAGATGCAGCACCGTGTTGGTGGACCCGCCCATGGCGATATCCAGCGTCATCGCGTTCTCGAACGCGGCGAAGCTGGCGACGCTGCGCGGCAGGACCGAGAAATCGTCCGTTTCGTAATGGCGGCGGGCGATCTCGACGATCTTGCGGCCGGCTTCCAGAAACAGCTCGCGGCGATCGGCATGGGTGGCAACGACGGTGCCGTTGCCCGGCAGCCCAAGGCCCAGGGCTTCCACCAGACAATTCATGGAATTGGCGGTGAACATGCCGGAGCACGACCCGCAGGTCGGACAGGCCGACCGCTCCATCACCGCGACGTCTTCGTCGGACACGCTGCTGTCGGCGGCGGCGACCATCGCGTCGATCAGATCGACCGACCGGGTTTTGCCGTTATGGGTGACCTTGCCCGCTTCCATCGGGCCGCCGGACACGAAAACCGCCGGAATGTTCAGGCGCATCGCGGCCATCAGCATGCCGGGGGTGATTTTGTCGCAGTTCGAAATGCAGACCATGGCATCGGCGCAATGGGCGTTGACCATGTATTCGATGCTGTCGGCGATCAACTCGCGCGACGGCAGGCTGTACAGCATGCCGTCGTGTCCCATGGCGATGCCGTCGTCCACCGCGATCGTATTGAATTCCTTGGCAACCCCGCCCGATTTCTCGACTTCCCTGGCGACCATCTGGCCGAGGTCTTTCAGGTGGACATGGCCGGGGACGAACTGGGTGAAACTGTTGCAGATAGCGATGATGGGCTTGCCGAAATCGCCGTCCTTCATGCCGGTTGCCCGCCACAGGCCGCGGGCGCCGGCCATGTTGCGGCCGTGGGTGGTGGTGCGGGAGCGATAAGCCGGCATGGTGTGTGTCCTTGGAACGGAGGAAGGGGCGCGGCGCCCGATACCGGTGTCTAGCGCCGCCGGCGCGGATAGGCCAGCCGCCGGATCCCGGCGCCGCCCGCCGGCGACCTTCAGACGGCCCGAAATTCACCGGGATCGACGACACTATTGGCAACAGGGCGATCATCCGGTGATATAGAGACAAGACGATAACACCGGTAACGGAGCATGCGATGGGACCGCGGCTGAGAGACCCGATGACGTTCGGCACGGCGACCACCCTTATCTTGGCCGGTCTGCTGGTGTATTCGGCGTGGCTGACGTCGATCGTATTTTCGGCTTCGAACGGCCACCGGCCGTTGCTGATCGCCGCGGCGGCGTTTTTCCCGGTCGGCGTGGTGCATGGCGTAGGACTTTGGTGCGGCGGCTGGTAGGGCCGGCACCGATCATACCTGTTCTGGCCCCGCGGGACAGGCTGCGCGCTTAAACACGGGCCTTCATACCGACCGCGATGCGGGGACGCCGTTCCGGGAAGACGACAATCCGTCGCCCGTCAATGCAACAGCATCGATTCGCCGATGTGGCCGATCCGGGCCGGTCCGATCAGGCTTGCCGATGCGACCCGCACCGAATGCAGGCTGCCTTCGATCTCGCGGCCCCAGAAATCCAGGAATTTGTGCAGCACCGGATAAACCGGGGCGATATCGAGATCCTGCCAGATAAATGTCTGGAGCACGTGGGGATGATCCGGCAACCGATACAGGATTTCAGCGGTCGTCAGGCGATAATCTTGCAACTGCCGAACAAGGCTCATGACGCCGTGCATCCTTTCGCACATGAGATCCGGAAGCCTGTTTCCGGAGCCGGCGCCACGCACCGGGTTTACCGATAATGTCCGCGGACCTTTGGCCATTGCAACCATAAATATAATAATTTCAAAAGCTTAGCACTCATTCCAAAAGAGTGCTGCCAAACCCTTGACTTGCGGGCCGTGCGGGATTAGATCGCTGGCACTCCCAGTGCGGGAGTGCTAACAATCGGCGGGGCGCTCATCGGAGGTCCATCGCCGGCTGTGGCAATCCTTTCAATCATCGACTGAGAACGAACTCAGGAGCGTCTTAAAATGAGTTTCCGCCCCCTGCACGACCGCGTCGTCGTCCGGCGCCTGACCGCTGAAGAAAAGACCGCCGGCGGGATCATCATCCCCGACACCGCCAAGGAAAAGCCGATGGAAGGCGAAGTGATCGCCGTTGGCCCCGGTGCCCGTAACGAAGCAGGCCAGCTTGTGGCTCTCGACGTGAAAGCCGGCGACAAGATCCTGTTCGGCAAGTGGTCCGGAACGGAAGTGAAGCTGAATGGCGAGGAGCTCCTTATCATGAAGGAGTCCGACATCATGGGCATCATCACCGAAACCGCCGCACCCGCGAAGAAGAAAGCCGCTTAGTCCGGGCGATGCCAGAAGGCCGCTTCGGCGGTCTTCGTCTTAGCGAACCGACAAAGGCCGCTTACGCGGTCTTCGCCTTTTCTAATCGACAGATGAGGGAATACGAATAATGGCTGCAAAGGACGTACGCTTCGGCGGCGAAGCCCGCGCACGCATGCTGCGTGGCGTGGACATCCTGGCGGATGCCGTCAAGGTGACGCTGGGCCCCAAGGGTCGTAACGTGGTGCTGGACAAAAGCTTCGGCGCGCCGCGGATCACCAAGGACGGCGTGACCGTCGCCAAGGAGATCGAGCTGGCCGACAAGTTCGAGAACATGGGCGCCCAGATGGTGCGCGAAGTGGCCTCGAAGACCAACGACATCGCCGGCGACGGCACCACCACCGCCACCGTGCTGGCCCAGGCCATCGTGCGCGAAGGCGCCAAGGCGGTTGCGGCCGGCATGAACCCGATGGACCTGAAGCGCGGCATCGACAAGGCGGTGATCGCCGTGGTCGAGGAACTGAAGAAGCGCTCCAAGAAGATCACCACCCCGGCTGAAACCGCGCAGGTTGGCACCATTTCCGCCAACGGCGAGGCCGAGATCGGCAAGATGATCTCCGAAGCCATGCAGAAGGTCGGCAACGAGGGTGTCATCACCGTCGAGGAAGCCAAGGGCATTCAGACCGAACTCGACGTCGTCGAGGGCATGCAGTTCGATCGCGGCTATGTCTCCCCGTATTTCATCACGAATGCGGAGAAAATGGTCGCCGAGATGGACCAGCCCTACATCCTGATCCATGAAAAGAAACTGTCCGGCCTGCAGCCGATGCTGCCGCTGCTGGAAAGCATCGTGCAGTCCGGCCGTCCGCTGGTCATCATCGCCGAGGATGTCGAGGGCGAAGCCCTGGCCACCCTGGTCGTGAACAAGCTGCGCGGCGGCCTGAAGGTCGTTGCCGTAAAGGCGCCGGGCTTCGGCGATCGCCGCAAGGCGATGCTGGAAGACATCGCCATCCTGACCGGCGGCACCGTGATCAGCGAAGATCTCGGCATCAAGCTGGAGAACGTGAAGCTCGCGGACCTCGGTAAGGCCAAGAAAATCCTGATCGAGAAGGAAAACACCACGATCGTCGAGGGTTCCGGCAAGAAGGCCGACATCCAGGGCCGTTGCGGTCAGATCCGGGCGCAGATCGAGGAAACCACCTCGGACTATGACCGCGAGAAGCTGCAGGAACGTCTGGCCAAGCTGGCCGGCGGCGTGGCCGTCATCCGCGTCGGTGGCAGCACCGAAGTGGAAGTGAAGGAGCGCAAGGATCGCGTGGACGACAGCCTGCACGCCACGCGCGCGGCGGTCGAGGAAGGCATCGTTCCGGGCGGCGGTGTTGCCTTGGCGCGGGCTTCGCTGATCCTGAGCAAGGTGAAGGCCGACAACGACGACCAGCGCTTCGGGATCGAGATCATCCGCAAGGCGATCCAGACCCCGCTGCGCCAGATCGCCGAGAATGCCGGCGAAGATGGCGCCGTGATCGCCGGCAAGACGCTGGAGAACGACACCTATAACTTCGGCTTCGACGCGCAATCCGGCGAGTTCAAGGACCTGGTCAAGGCCGGCATCATCGACCCGACGAAAGTCGTGCGTTCGGCGTTGCAGGACGCGGCTTCGGTGTCCGGACTGCTGATCACCACCGAGGCGATGGTCGCCGAACGCCCCGAGAAAAAGGGTGCGGGCGGCGGGATGCCGGGCGGCGGTGGCGGCGGCATGGGTGGAATGGGCGGTATGGGTGGCATGGGAGATATGGATTTCTGATCCACGCCTTCACGCTTACGGTAAAAAACGGGCCGCATCTGAAAGGGTGCGGCCCGTTTTCCTTTTTTCCCGCAATGCCGCCATTGCCCAGGTGTTACGCCGCCGCCCGTGGTGGGGTTCAGTCCTCCGGCAGCGACTGTACAACACGGAGCAGCCCGATCGGCTGTCGGAATGCAAGATGGACCGCCGTTTGCGAGTTTGTACCGGCCGGCAGGCCGCCGCAGCGCTGCATAGTACGGGTAGTCAGCGTCGCTCAGATTAAGATTCGCCACCATTCACCGGCTTTAATCGCTGGCACCAGATAAATGTCTCGCGTTAGATTTGTGGTGCGGAGTGTCAAATGAGACTGATAAAGGCGCGAGTACTCGGATTCCAGGCATTCAGCGACACCGGCGAGGTGGAGTTTTCCGAAGGCATCAACCTTGTCATCGGTCAGAATAATGCGGGCAAAAGCGCACTCCTGCGGGCGCTGCTACCTGTGCTTTCCGATGACCGGCACAGGACTGCTGAGACATGGGAAACGTTCAAGATACAGCAACCCAAGGTTGAATTTACTATCGACGTCAGCGGCGCTGAAATCGGTGATTGAATTTTGCGCTCTGGTCGGCAGCAGTTCATTCCGCTTCACCCAGCACAAGGGGGGGAGGTTAGAGCATTTTTCACGGAGTTTTGCGGGCGCTCAAGCCTGCTAATCTCCGTAACTAGGACGGTGGGAGGTAATTGTTCTGCTCTGTATCCGTCGCATCGGCTTTTTAGTCCCATCCCTGAACATCAGGGACTTTGCGCCGGGGCGACGCCTCAAAACGGCAAACTATCGATACAATCCTACGTTGGACGCCAGGACACGTTGCCAGCCCTGCTTTCGGACGCCTGGACTCGCGATATGTTCTACTTTGCGGCCGAACGCATGACGATTGGCGAAGCTGGGTTCGGCCGCGCCGATCGCCTCCAGCCAAACGCTGGCAATCTTCCGAATGTACTCCATACGCTGAGCGGCAAGCGAGGAGACATTTTCCAGAAGTTGGTCCGTCACCTTAACGATATCTTTCCGACCGTCGGCAACCTCAGTGTCAGAACCAAACCTATGGGAGATATGCTTGAAGTGCGCGTCTGGCCGACAGAGGCGATGGAGCGGGTGGACCTGAGTTTTCCGCTGAAAGAAAGCGGCATGGGCGTGTCCCAGGTTATTGCTCTACTCACGGCGATTATGACGATCGATAAAGCGATCGTTATCATCGATGAAATCAGCAGCTTTCTACACCCAGCGGCAGTCAAGGCCCTGCTTCGAATCCTGCAAACGCAATACACGCAGCATCAATATATCATCTCGACCCACGCGCCGGAGGTAATCGGCTTCAGCAACCCGAAAACGATCCATCTCGTAAAACGCACGGGATATGAATCGTCGGTCAAACGGCTAGACCCTACCAAGGTCGGACAGTTTCGAGAAGTAGCCGAGCATCTAGGCGTTTCGATGGCGGACGTGTTTGCGGCCGAGAGAGTCATCTGGGTCGAGGGTCCAACCGAAGAACTGTGCTTTCCATATCTGTACCAGAAACTGATTGGCCCACTGCCACGGGGAACGATCATCACATCGGTCGCCGCAACGGGTGATTTCAACACCAAACGACGTGATCGGGAGATCGTGTATCAAGTGTACAGCCGCTTAAGCACCGCCGTGGCGACGCTGCTTATGTCGGTCGCGTTCAGTTTCGACACGGAAAAGCTGACCGATGCCGAAAAGGAAAAGATGCAGCGGGATGCAGGCGGATTGCTGCATTTCCTGCCAAGGCGGCACCTTGAATGCTACCTTATCGACCCCGCCGCGATCGCGGCTTTCATCATCGGCAAAGACCCCGACTCGGCTGAAACCGTCTCCGCCACGACAGTCGAAGTGGCTTTGCAGGCAGCGGCGGCAGAGTGTCCGATACATATCCCGGAATGGAATGGCGACATTAACAACACCGGCTGGCTGGCTCGCGTGGATGCCGCCAATCTCATTGTACGCGTCTGCGGGACTCTCTCCGAGCAGCGGGCACCCTTCGCGAAAAAGGCCGATTCGCTGTTTCTTCTGCGTTATATTCTCGACCATGACCCCGACCGCCTTTCGCCACTGCAAGATTATGTCGCAAGCCTTGTCGATGCGGTAAGTCCGGCCGAGGAACCCGTGCGGTAACGCCAGATGTCGCCCTGGCCTTTTCCCATAACCACGTCGATGCATCTGTGCAATATTGAAACGAACTAGCGCCCAATGAACGTACCGATTTGAAAAATTATTTCGTATTAATTACTTTATCCATTTCCGCTCGCAGGACACCACAACACGATAAACGACGCGCATGGCGGCACAAACCGTATCGGAGCCTCCGCGCATTGCGTTCGGGCCGATCTCCCTGGGTCGCCGCCAGCCGGTTCTCGCTACCCCGGTCTGTCCAAAGGCAGCGACATCGCCAGCACAAATGCGATAGGGGCAGCATGATCGCGGCCCACCGTCAGGCCCGCGATAAACCACACCCCCATTGAACACCCCCACGTTCTGCATTACATCGTCGTTCATCCAACCAGCGGACCCACCCATGACCGCCAACCAACTCGTCCAAACCCGCATCGACGGCACCATTAAGGCCGAGGCCGCCGCCGTCCTCGCCGCTATGGGCCTGACCGTGTCCGACGCGGTACGCCTCATGCTCACGCGCGTCGCCCGCGAACACGCGCTCCCTTTCGACCCCCTGATCCCCAATGCCACCACCATTGCCGCGATGAAACAGGCTCGGGCCGGGCACCTACCAAGCGCCAACAGCATCGAAGAGCTCAAGAACGCGCTCAATGCGGACGATTGAGTGGACTGGGCAATTCAAGCGGGATTATCGGCGCGAATCCAAAGGCCAGCATCGGGCCACGCTCGACAGCGATATTTTTTCTGTCATCGATTTGCTCGCCAATGACTCACCGCTCGAAATCCGGCGCCGCGACCATCAGCTAACCGGGGAGTGGAAAGATCACCGCGACTGCCACATCAAACCCGATCTGGTGCTCATCTATCAAAAACCCGACCTGGGAACGTTGCGGCTGGTGCGGGTCGGGTCCCACAGCGAGCTCGGACTTTAAAATCTGGCCGGTACGATCCCGATAGCCTGCCGGGTCTGAACCCCGCGCACCCCGGCGGGTTCCCCTTGCGCCGGCACCAGCAGCAAGCCGCCACGTTTGGGAATGAACGCCAAAACCTGGCCACGCGCGCGGCGGTCGAGGAAGGCATCGTTTCGGGTGTCGGTGTTGCCCTGGCGCGGGCTTCGCCGATCCTGAGCAAGGCGAAGGCCGACAACGACGACCAGCGCTTCGGGATCGAGATCATCCGCAAGGCGATCCAGACCCCGCTGCGCCAGATCGCCGAGAACGCCGGCGAAGATGGCGCCGTGATCGCTGGCAAGACGCTGGAGAACGATAGCTATAACTTCGGCTTCGACGCGCAATCCGGCGAGTTCAAGGACCTGGTCAAGGCCGGCATCATCGCCAGCGTCCCGGCTACGTCTCGATGTTCGGTCTGCGCCCACCCCAGGGCGGTGAATGCGGCGCGACATGCTGCCCGCTTGTAAGCGTCCGGTGAGGGTCGCCTTGCTGGAGATCGGCGGGGTAGCGAAGCTGTAGACCTTAAAGTCCACCTTAAGGTGCTCCTTAAAGTCATGCCGGACAGCACGATCGAGATCATCAACGGGCGG
>JAJZFA010000029.1 GCA_021805565.1 Pseudomonadota bacterium | reverse complement strand
CGCCACACAGGACAGCGCACAGGGCAATAATCAGCAGTTCGTGGAAGTTGTGCAGACCGGCATTGCCAGTCCGCGGGTCGTTCAACCCATCCCAGCAGACGAAGAACTGATCCAAAGCACTCTCCCAGCGCGTGTTTCGTACACCAGTGGGTAGAGTCCATCATGCCCGAATCGGGCAAGCGCCGATTCGACTGTCAAGACATTTCCAAGTGCGATTCCCCTGCACCACGTGGTATTTGCACTCCCATTTGCTGTGATTTAGACTCTGGTGCTCGTCCATCAATGGAACTCCATTGTGCGTGTGCTTTGGCGGCTCACGCACCGGAGTTTCATCAATGGATCGCCGGAGAACACCCCCGGAAATGTCAAACTGCTACTGCCTCCCCGGCAGAGCCGGGGGAACTCCCATGGTATTAGACGACCACCTTCAACCGGATAAGTTCAGCGATAGTGATCTCCGATCAACCAGCCAGCCCGCGCCGCTGCAAATCGAGATTATGGGCCGGATCGAAAGCCCGGCCGATATCGGTCCGGCTCAGTCCAATATCCATCAGTTCGCGATCCGACATGCCGGACAATGCCTCCGCGGCGTTGATTTCGCGGCGCCATGTCAGGAAAGCGGAGACCCGGCGGGACAGCCATGCAGCGAGTCCGGCGGTATGCGCAAGTCGCGTCGCGGTGGCGGACGCCCGAAGGTTCGGCTCTTCCCATTTGGCGTCGATATAGCTCAAGCTAGGCAGCTTGAATGCGAACTGAGAATCAGCGGTGTGAACGCTCATAGCAAATGTCCATACAAACCTGGATCCTACGCGGCGTCGGGGTGGCGGGGCGCACCAGGCTTTGATGCAGTGCAACATAGGCCTGATCGCCTCCGCTTCAAATGCCAAATCGGCTAAATGACATGCGTACAGAGCATGGATGATAAACGAGTTATGAATTTCATAAGGTATCGCGCATGAGACACCCACAATGAGCGTCGATGCACTGACGACGCTGCGGCATGAGCTGGCGCGGCTAGGCCTGGACGGCTTCATCGTCCCCCGGGCAGACGAGCATCTGGGCGAATATGTGCCTGCCGCGGCCGAACGCCTGGCCTGGCTGACCGGCTTCACCGGCAGCGCCGGTCTGGCCGCGGTGCTCGCCTCCACCGCGGCGGTGTTCACCGATGGCCGCTACGTCCTGCAGTTGGCGGAACAGACGGACCCGGATCTGTGGCAGCGGCTGCACATAACCGACGAACCGCCGCCGGACTGGCTGGCGCGTCACGCGCCCCGCAATGGACGCATCGGGTACGACCCGTTGCTTATCGCCGGTGACGGCCTGGCTCGCTATATCGATGCCGGCCTGACGATGGTGGCGGTTGAACGTAACCCGATCGATGCGGTGTGGACAGATCGGCCACCCGCGCCAACGGCACCGGCCGTACCGTATCCGCTGACCTATGCGGGCCAGTCGTCTGACGCCAAGTGTGCCAGCCTGGCCACCGCTCTGCGCTTGGCCAAACAGGACGCGGCCGTCCTTACCGATCCGGCCTCCATCGCCTGGCTGCTGAATATTCGCGGCGCCGATGTCCCGTTCACGCCTTTCGCGCTGGCCTTCGCGATCGTGCATGCGAACGCCGACACAGACCTGTTCATCGACGCGGGCAAAGTATCAGCAGACACACGGGCATGGCTGGGCAATACGGTATCGGTTCAGGACCGGATCGCATTGGCACCGGCGCTGGAAAGACTGGCGAACAAGACAGTGCGGGTCGATCCCGCCGGATCGCCGGTCTGGTTCTCCCAAAAGCTAAAGGAATCCGGGGCCGTCGTGGCACCGGCCAGCGACCCTTGCCTGCTCCCGAAAGCCTGCAAGAATCCCGTCGAGCAGCAAGGTGCCAGGGCCGCGCACGCCCGCGATGCCGTGGCGGTATGTCGCTTCTTGCACTGGCTGTCGGTGCGCGGTCCAACGGGACAGGAGTCGGAAATGTCCGCGGCGGCCGCATTGCTGGCATTTCGCGAACAGGCACAAAACTTCCGCGGCGAGAGTTTTCCGGCGATCTCCGGCGCGGGCGAGCATGGTGCGATTATTCATTACCGGGCAACAGAAGATACCAACCGCACGATCTCGCCGGATGAGATCTATCTGATCGACTCAGGCGCGCAGTATCCGGACGGAACCACCGACATTACCCGGACGGTGTGGACCGGCCCCGGCGATCCGCCGGAAACGGTACGCGACCAGGCGACCCGCGTGATGCAAGGCCACATCGCCATTGCCTCGGCGATTTTTCCCAAGGGCGTCGGCGGCGCGCACCTCGATGCGTTCGCCCGGCGTCCGTTATGGGAAGCCGGGCTGGATTACGACCACGGAACCGGCCATGGCGTCGGCAGCTATTTGTCGGTGCATGAGGGGCCGGTCAGCCTGTCTAGACTCGCCCGCCCGGTGCCGATCGACGTCGGCATGATTCTGTCGAACGAGCCGGGCTTCTACCTATCCGGTCAGTACGGCATCCGTTTGGAAAACCTGCTTCTGGTCCAACCCGCTGAACTGCCAGGCGCCGGCAAGCCGTTTCTGCGCTTCGAAACCCTGACGCTGGCGCCGTTCGACCGTCGACTGCTGAACCCAGGGGCAATGACCGCGCGGGAACGCGCGTGGCTGGATGACTATCACGCCCGTGTTCTACAAATGGTCGGCCCAGCGCTCGGTCATGCGGAACGGGTATGGCTGGCGGAAGCCTGCGCGCCGCTGGAATATTCGATCTAACGGGAACCTCTAAAAATCTTCCTTGCCAGGACGCACAAACCTCGATTCTATCTGGCAACCAACGACCTGCCGCGACGGGTTCGCAAGGCACCAGCCCGGCTTTTTCGACCTCGGCCGCCGCAATGACAGCCTGGACGCCAGGCCCGATCCAGTGGTGGCGATCAATCGACCATCCCCTGGGAGTGCTTGCGCGACACGCTGCGCGCCGCATTGGAACAAGCCGGTCAGCGCAACACCGCCGAGGCCCGCACGTCGGTTGCCGGCCGCAAGCCGCTCGACGAGAGTCCGATGTTCAAGGTGAAGGTCCTGCAATCGCTCTATCGTGCTGGACACCGCCAACACGCCGCGCGAGATCTGGGCCGACAGCGCCTGTCGCTCCGAAGCGACCGAGGCGAAGCTGAAAGACCTGTGCTACCGCGGCCGCATCCACAAGAAGGGCAAGCGCGACACGGCGCAGACGAAACGCGAGCAGGCGACGAACAAGACTGCCTCGACGGTGCGCTCGCGGGTAGAGCACGTGTTCGGTCATACCGTTTCCTCAATGGGCGAGGCTGGCCAAGGTTCCGACGGCGTAGCCGTTGGAATGCCAGAGTGGGGGCAACCTGGTGCGCACGATCGGGTTCGTCCGGCCGAAGGCGAAGATCGGCCGCAGAAACAGGCTTATACCATGCAGCGTTTCACCTTCCTCAAGGGGGCAAAGGCCCTGGCCGCGTGACGCGCCACAACCTTTGCGGGTTGTGGGGTGCCGATGCCAGGTTTGACCAATCGGAGCGTGCGATTAGCCTTTCGGATAGGGCTGAACCGCCTTGCCCAAATCATGGAGGCCGCTCGCACTGGCCTGGAAAAGTCGATTTATAAAGGTTCCCCTGAAGAATTGCGCCTGCTGTCCTGGCGCCAGACGGTACAGAAGCGCGGTGAACCACGCGGACGTCGAAACGATCTCGGGAATGCCGGCCACGGCCAGGATAACGATGGCCTGGGTGACGGTTTGCGCGAACAGCAGCGCCAGGTGGATCGCGCCTTCCAGAATCCCGGCAGCCAGTGTCAGCGTGTAGGCCGACATGCCGGACAGCAATCGGGACAGGAACACGGCGGACGCCAGCGCTCCTGCCCCTTGCGCCACCAGCAATCCGGTCCAGGCGGTGTCGGATGCGCCGAACCAGTCCCGGTTGGCCCAGAACAGAAACGGCCTCAGACCACCGAGCATGATCATGTAGGCGAGGCCG
>JAJZFA010000033.1 GCA_021805565.1 Pseudomonadota bacterium | reverse complement strand
GCCATCCACAGCCGCGTCATCGAGGCGTACTGTGCGTTCAGTTTTACCATCAATTCGGGGTCGTGGTCGTTCTTGCGAACCAGCCGCAGCATTTCCTCGGCCTGCGCGCGGGAGGCGATGCAGTGGCTGGCGATATCGGCCTCATCGGCGTTGACCGGGGCCAACGATGCGACTTTGGCGATGGCGGTCAGATTCCTGGCCCGTACTCCGGCGGGGGTGTCATCCAGCGGCGGCGGCAGCATGTCCATGAGGGTATAGACGAGCTGGTAATACAGCGTCGGCATGAGGTCGATGGCCGAACGGGGTGGGGGCGAGGTTTCCATTCCTTGACATTTAGATTATTATAGGAAATATGTCAATACCTGCGATGGGTGCGAAGCGGCGGAACCGACGGCCCAGTATGCGGGGTGCCAAATCTATCGGGCGTGGGGTGTCCGACCGCATCTCCCCGACGAAAGCCAGGAACTGCCGCCTCTTGACCCCCGCGGCACGGAACCTTATGGCAGCGTTCGTGAACCGTCGCGACCGCAAAGCGCCGATTCCGTAACGTCGCGGCGGAAGCAGTCCCCGGCTTCCTGAACCCGGAAACAGGCAACGCCAGGCCACCTGCATGAACACTACCCTCGCGATCGCCGGCCGGGAGTTGCGTGCTTACTTCGCCACGCCGGTCGCCACCGTTTTCATCGTGATTTTCCTTGTTCTGCAAGGCACGCTCACGTTCAACCTCGGACAGTTTTTCGACCGGGGCCAGGCGGACCTCAATCCGTTTTTTACCTTCATCCCCTGGGTGTTGCTGCTGCTGATTCCGGCGATTACGATGCGCCTGTGGGCCGAGGAACGGCGCCTCGGCACGATCGAACTGCTTTTGACGCTTCCGGTTCGTGCCGGTCAGGCGGTGCTGGGCAAATTTTTCGCCGCCTGGGCGTTCTGCGCCATCGCTTTGGCTCTGACATTTCCCTTCGTCATCGCGGTCAATATCCTTGGATCGCCCGATAATGGGGTGATCGCATCGGGATATGCCGGTTGCCTGCTAACGGCGGGCGCCTTTCTCTCGGTCGGTGCGGCCATGTCCGCGGTGACACGCAACCAGGTGATCGCGTTCGTGCTGGCACTGGCGGTCTGCTTTGCCTTTGCCGCCGCATCCAATCAGATCGTCAACGATTTTCTCGCCCGCACCGTGCCGGCGCTGGGCGCGTTCGCGCGCCGGATCGCGGTGATCGATCGCTTCACCGACTTCACCCGTGGCATCGTTTCGCTTCGCGACGTGATTTATTTCTCAACGTTCATCGGATTTTTTCTTTTTTTGAACACGGTTCTGGTCGATTGGCGGAAGGCGGACTGACCTTATGAATCGCTGGTTTTACGCCATTCTGGGTGTCATCGCCGCGGCGGCAATCGCCATCGGCATCGATATGTTTGCCGATGCGCGGCTGGCAAACGTGCAAATCGACATGACGCAAGGACGCATTTATACGCCGGCCGTCGGGACACGACAGATTCTCGCGGCGTTGAAGGAGCCGGTCACGCTGCGGCTGTTCTATTCGCGCGACCTTGGCAGTACGATTCCGGCTTACGGCACCTACGCCGATCGTGTGCGGGAGATGTTGCGCGAATATGCCTCGCTGTCCCACGGCAAGATCAAGCTGGAATTTTACGATCCCGAACCGTTCAGCGATGTCGAAGACCGGGCGATGGCGTATGGCCTGCAAGGGGTGCCGCTGGATCAGGGCGGGTCGCAGATTTATTTCGGCCTTGCCGGGACCAATCTGGAAGACGACCAGCGCACCATTCCGTTTTTCCAGGCCGAACGCGAACCGTTTCTGGAATACGATCTGACCAAACTGGTGTACGATTTGTCTAACCCCGAGCGTCCGGTGGTGGGGGTGATGTCGTCGCTGCCGCTGGACGGCGATCCGCGTCAGATGATGATGAATCAGGGGCGCGGACCGGGCGGACAGCCTTATGCGGCCACCGTGCTGCTGCGCCAGACCAATACGGTGAAAATCGTCCCCACCGATGCACAGACGATCGACCCGGACATCCGGGTGCTGCTGGTCGCACAAGCTCGGCATCTTTCCCCGGCGACGCTGTATGCGATCGACCAGTTCGTCATGCGCGGCGGCAAGCTGATGGCGATGGTCGATCCCTGGAGCGAGGCGCTGGCCGCGATGCCGTCCCCGACCGGCATGCCGCCGGAGGACACGGGATCCGACCTGAAACAATTGTTCGACGCGTGGGGTATCTTGTTCGACCCTGGGCAGCTCGTGGGCGACCTGACGGGGGCATGGCGCGTGCGATCCGGTTCGGGTGGCCGGGATGGCGTCGTGGATTATGTCGCGTGGTTCAACATCCGCGAGGGAATCAATCACGACGATCCGGCGACCGCGGATCTACAGCAGGTCACGGTGGCGTCTTCGGGGTTTCTGTCCAAGGCGCCGGACGCGCGGATCGACTTTACCCCGTTGCTCGTCACCAGTGCCCAGAGCGGACCGATCCGTGCGGACGACCTGAGATCGCCGGACCCGGCGAAGATGCTGGCCGGGTTCAAACCGGACGGCGGCCCGCGCGTTATCGCCGCTCGGGTGCGCGGCATTCTGAAGTCCGCTTTCGCCGGCCCGCCGCCGCTGGCGGACAACGATAAACGGCCAGCCGATTTCCCAGCTTACAAATCACAGACCGCCGGGCCGGCCAACATGGTCGTAGTGGCCGATTCCGATATTTTGGCAGACCGGTTCTGGGTACGGATTTCGGATTTTTTCGGTCAGTCCGCGGCTACGCCGTTTTCCGATAACGGCGCGTTCGTGGCCAATCTGATCGGCACCCTGGCAGGCGGCGACGCGCTGATCGCGCTGCGGTCCCGCGGCGCCACGAACCGGCCGTTCACCTTGGTCGCCCGGATGCAAAGCCAGGCGGAGACGCGGTTTCGCCAGACCCAGCAAGCCTTGCAGCAGCACCTTGGCGAGGTCGAAAAACAGCTTCGCACGCTTCGATCGGGGGGCGCCTCCGGCGACGCCAAACCCGACGCGGTCATTACCGAAGCCCAGCGCGCGGCTATCGCCGCGGCTCAGGACGACATACTACAGACACGGCAAAAGCTGCGTGCGGTCCAACTGGAATTGAATCGCGATATCTCGGCGCTGGCCAATGAGATGCGGATTTTCACCATCGTTTTCGTGCCGGCCTTGCTAACGCTATTGGCGGCCGGCATGGGCATCGTGCGGCAGCGCCGGCGCGCCAGGTCGAAAGCATGACCGGGCGGAACGCTGGCCTGCTTGCGGTTCTGGCCGTGGCCGCCCTGGCGGGTGGCTGGTATTTCGGCATCGGGGCGACTCCGGCGGACCAAACCGCCATGGCCGGTGGCCAACTCATGTTTCCCGGCCTGACGCAGCAACTCGGGGAACTCGCCAAGGTGGAAATCATTCATCGGGGCAAGCCGGTCGCGATCGAAAGGCGCCCCGGCGGCGGCTGGGGTGTCGCATCGATGCGGGACTACCCGGTGCAGCCCGCGAAATTGCGCGGTTTGCTGACCGGGCTGACGGAACTGCGCCTTTTGGAACCCCGAACCGCCGATCCGGCGGAATTCGCCCGGTTGGGTGTTGACGATCCGGCGGGCGCGTCCGCCACGGGCGATCTGGTGCGTTTGATCGACACGCGGGGCAAACCCATCCTGGCACTGATCGCCGGGCATCGCCGGGTCAGCGGTCAGGCCAATGCACCCGAGGAAATCTATGTCCGCCGTCCGGATGAAAACCAGTCCTGGCTTGCCGCCGGCAGTGTGCAGGCCGATGGCGATGCATCCCAGTGGCTGGACCGGACGATCGTGAATATCGCGGCTGCCCGCGTTACGTCCGTCGCGATAGGCGACCGGGCGCTGGTGTTCGGGCGACAGGGCGGCGATTTTGTGCTGACGCAGCCGGCGGACCATCCGAAGCTGGAAGCCTATAAGGTGGAAGACGTCGCCCGAGCGCTGGAATCGTTGACGTTCGAGCAGGTGAAGCCGGATACGGATGCACCCGGAACGGAGGCGGGCCACGCGGTATTCGCCACCGCCGACGGGCTTTCGATCACGGTCACGACGCTGCAAGATGGCAAGGATGGCGGGGGCAAGGATGTCTGGGTTCGCTTCGCGGCCGCCGCGCTGACCGCGGACGCAAAGGCGGAAGCCACCGCGCTGACCGGACGGCTTGCGGGCTGGACGTATCAGATCGGTGCGGGGAAGGAAAAGGCGCTGGTGCCGGGAATGGCGGACCTGAAGGCAGACGAAGTACCGGCAAAGCCCGCCACGGCGGACGGTGACAGGAAGTGACCGGCCGGATGTATCCCGTCCGGCCGTTCGTCGGCATCGGGATCGTGGTGATCAAGGAGAATCAGGTTCTTCTGTGCAAGCGCGGCAAGCCGCCAAACGTCGGAAGCTGGACCCTGCCGGGGGGCGCTCAAGAGGCCGGCGAGACCTGCGAGGATGCCGCTCGGCGCGAATTGCTGGAAGAATGCGGCCTTGTGGCGGGCGATCTGCAGTTTTGCGCGTACGTCGATTCGATCCGGCGCGACGATTCCGGCCGTGTGCAATTTCATTATACAATCCTCGATTTCGCCACGCGATGGGTGGCAGGCGAACCGGCTGCGGCATCCGACGTCACGGCGGCGATCTGGGCGCCGATGGATGCCCTCGAACCGTATGAATTATGGCCGGAGGCACACCGGATCATCGGGATCGCCCGGCGCCTGTTGGGGTGATGGACTTGTGCCGGGGACGCGGTAATCGATCGACCGGCATGGGCGGTGGCGGCTGCCGGCGGGCGTACGTCCGGCGCTGGGTCGCATGTCCGCAGAGGATTGAAACCGCTTGCATTTCATTGCGTCCCGCCCGACAGATATAGCGCGGGAGGAACGCACTTGGCTGGGCACGATACGAAAGCGGCGACACGCCGGACGGCGATCGCGGGCGCCTTGGCCTATGCGGCGCGGCAACCGGCGCAAGCCGCCTCGCCGCCGCGGCTGCGGTTTGGGGTCCTTCAGTTCGGCACTGCCCAGTGGATGGCCGCCGTGATACGCCGCCATGCGCTCGATACCTTGCATGGCTTTGCGCTGGATCCGATGATCCTGGCGAACACAGACGCCGGGCGCATTTCGCTGATGGCGGGTACCAGCGATATCGCGGTGTCGGACTGGCTGTTCGCCGCCGTGCAACGCGCCGCCGGCAACAGGCTGTGTTTCGCACCGTTTTCCAATGCGTACGGAGGCATCATGACCGGCGCCGGCTCGCCGGTCCGGACGCTGGCGGATTTGCGGGGGCGCACGCTTGGCGTCGTGGGCGGACCCGCCGATAAATCGTGGCTGATCGTGCAGGCGGCCGGACGCGCGGCACACGCCATCGATCTTGCTACCGCGGCCGGGGTTGTGTACGGGGCGCCGCCGCTGCTGGGTGCCAAGCTGCTGCAGGGCGAACTCGATGCCGTACTGACCTACTGGAATTTCGCGGCGATGCTAGAATCGGCGGGCCTGCGGGAGGTGGTTTCGGTCGCGCAATGCGCCGCCGCGCTGGGCATTTCGCCGCGTATCGGCCTGGTCGGATTTGTCTTCCATCAGGATTGGGCGGATGCCAACCGCGTGGCGATCGATGGCTTTCTGGCCGCGGCCGGCGATGCGCTGCAACGCCTGGCCGCGTCCGACGACGAATGGCTGGCCATCCGTCCGCTGATGAATGCCGGCGACGACGCCCTGTTCGTTCGCCTGAGAGATCGATTCCGCTCGGGAATCCCGCATGAGGACGCGGCCGGCCAGCAAAAAGTGGCCGAACAGATGTTCGCGATCTTGCATGAAACCGGCGGAGCGCGTGCCACGGGGGGTATCGATACCCTGCCGCCGGGAATTTTCTGGCCGGCCGGGCATGAGGCGGGCTGAAGGCCGGATCGCCGCACGCGACCGGTTGCTGTCGGTGGGCGGCTTCGTTGCGCTATGGTGGATCGGGTCGCGCGTCGCGGCCTCGGCGTCGCTGTTGCCGTCGCCTGGGGCCGTCGCCATTTTTGCCTGGCGCGAATGCCTGAACGGGGCATTGCCCCGAGCCTTTGGGGCGACCCTGGCCCGCGTTCTGATAGCGTTCGCGTTGGCGATGGTGGGCGGTGGGTGCATCGGCTATCTGGCGGGGCGGTCGCCGCGGGCGAACGCGTGGTTGGATCCGTGGGTGGCGATCGCGCTTAATCTTCCGGTGCTGGTTGTCATCGTAATGGCCTATATATGGGTGGGGTTGAACGATACCGCGGCGGTGCTGGCGGTCGTCATCGCCAAGGCGCCCACGGTGGTCGTTACGGTGCGTGAGGGTGCCCGGACGCTGGATGCCGGTCTGGCGGAAATGGCGGCGGCGTTCCGGCTGCCCCGGTGGCGGCGGATGCGGTTTGTGATCCTGCCGCAATTGCTGCCCTATCTGGTCGCGGCCGGCCGGGGAGGGCTGTCGATCACCTGGAAGATCGTGCTGGTGGTTGAACTGCTGGGGCGGCCGGATGGTGTCGGTTATATGCTCAACCTGTATTTCCAGAACTTCGATGTTACGGGCATCCTGGCCTACGGGCTGACATTTGCCGGGGCGATGCTGCTGGTGGAGACATTTATCCTGCAGCCGCTGGAACGGCGGGCGAACCGGTGGCGATCGGATGTTTGACGTCCGGATCGAGCGCAAGGCCTTCGTCGCGGCCGGCGGCGTGCGACGCGACATCCTGCGCGATATCGGTTTTTCCATCGCCCCCGGCGAGATCATCGCGCTGCTGGGTGCGTCCGGCATCGGCAAAAGCACGATGTTGCGTATTCTATTGGGCCTGGACAGTGCATTCGACGGCCATGTCCGGCATGGCCCCGTCCGGATCGGGACGATGTTTCAGGATCCCAGGTTGCTGCCATGGCTGACAGTCGCGGATAATCTGCGTCTCGTGGTGACGGACGGCATGCCGTCGCCCGACCTCGGCGTGTTGCTCGACAGGGTGCATCTGCCCGACGCTGGCGGGCTGTATCCGCGCCAGCTATCGCTGGGCATGGCGCGCCGGGCAGCGCTGGCCAGGGCGCTGGCGGTGTCGCCAGAGATGCTGGTGCTGGATGAGCCGTTTGCCTCGCTGGATCCGCGGATGACCGCCGCGCTGGGCGCCGTGGTCGCGCAATGGAGCCGCGACACGGGGGCGGCCGTGCTGCTGGCGACGCACGATCTGGCCCATGCGCTGCAACTCGCGACACGGGTGCTGGTGCTGGCCGGGACGCCCGCCACGCTTGCCGCCGATATCGCCGTCGCACCGGGCGGCGCCGCGGCGGTGTTGGACAATCTGAAGTCAAGGTTCGGATTTTTCAGGCCGGGCGGGGATGGATTGCCGGTTGCGGCGGCATGGGATTAGGCTGGCAAACACATTGATCGGGGAGGCGAGGGGAAATGACGCACACATCCACTGGCGGGTTGCTTTTCGCCGCCGGGCTGCTGGCTGTCTGCGCAAGCCCCGGTGCCAACGCCGCGGACCGGTATTTCCTGTATAATCTGACAACCGCGGCGACCTTCACCGGGGTTTATCTCGCCCCGGAGGGAACCGACGACTGGGGCGGCAATCAGGCGCTGAACGACAAGGACAAAAGCGTCGATCCGTCGGAACGGCTGCCGATCGCGGGCATCCGGCACGGCCGGTTCGATGTGAAGCTGGTTGACCGCAAGGGCCGGACCTGTTTCGCGCGCGGGATCGATCTCAGCAAGGACACAACGTTCGAGATTCGCGACAAAAATCTGACGGGATGCGAGTGATGCGCGTCGCATTTCGGGCAGTCAGGGCCGCGATTAAGCCGTTCGACACAGGATCGGTCGTGCTTTCGGCGTCCGGTCCGATTCGATAGCAGGCGCGGCGGGCGAACGCCGCTTCGCTGACGTGGCATGACACCGAAGGTCGATGCCCCCTGGCGATGACCGCGCCGGCAAATCGGGAATTTTTCCCGGTTCGGCCGGGAATATGTGCCATCGACGTGCCGCCGCCGAACGCCGACACTGTCGCCGGGGAAAACAACGCCGCAGGGGTAAATGCGATGGCAAGACACCCGTATCTTCCGGCGGGTTCGGTTGTGCGCCATATCCTGAGTGTGGCCTGTCTGACCGTGCTGGGTGCGTTTCCCGTCATGGCGCAACCGGCACCGGATGAGCCGCCCGCCGTACTGCCGCAGGTCAACATTATCGGAGCGTCGCCCCTGCTCGGATCCGGTATCGACCGCGACACCGTGCCAGCCGAAACCAACGTGCTGAAAGGTGACGATCTGACGCGCGGGGGGACCACGCCACCAGATCCGGTGCGCGCCCTGAATGAGCAGGTCGGCGGGGTCAATCTCGATTCCGCATCGGGCAATCCGTTCCAGCCCACATTGATGTATCACGGATTCGCGGCGTCTCCGCTGCAGGGCACGCCCCAGGGGCTTGCGGTCTATGTCAACGGAGTCCGGTTCAATCAGGCGTTCGGCGATACGGTCAACTTCGATCTGCTGCCCAATCTGGCGATCAGCCAGATGAATCTGGAGGGATCGAACCCGGTATTCGGCCTGAATGCCCTCGGCGGCGCGCTGAATGTGCAGCTCAAGAACGGCTTTACCTACCATGGCGGCGAGATCGACGTACACGGCGGATCGTTCGGCACGTTCGGAGCCGATCTTCAATATGGCAGGCAAAGCGGCGATACCGCGGTTTATGTCGCGGCGAGCGGAATAACCCAGGGCGGGTGGCGCGATGGCCAATCGTCTTCCATCCAGAACTTCTATGGCGACCTTGGCTGGCGCGGCGACACCGGCGAACTGCATTTCAACGTGCTGCTGGCGAACTCGGTGCTGAACGGTCCCGGCACGTCGCCCGTACAATTGCTCGCGGCCGACCCCGCTGCTATTTTCACCGGCCCGAACGGGATCGCCAACGGCTTCATGCAGGTCAGCCTGTCGGGCGATTTCCAGGTCGGCGATACGGTTTCGGTCCAGACGGTGGGTTACTACAACAATTTCCTGCAGCGCGTGAACAACGGCAACACCGCGGCCGACACGCCTTGCAACAATGGGTCCGGCCTGCTGTGTTCCGCTCCAGGCGTTTACAGCACCACGCGGGGCGGCGGCACCATTCCGGCGTTTATCGGATCGAGTCCGTTATCTTACTCGCAACTGGACAATCAGGCCACGAACACCAACGGCTATGGTGCGTCGGTACAGGCGACCGACACCCAGACGGTGTTCGGATTCAACAACCATCTGGTTTCAGGGCTGAGCTTCGATGGGTCACAGACGGAATTCACCGGTTCGACGGCGATCGGCGGCATCACCCCGGTGACCCGCCTGTTCGCCGGCCCGGGGGTGATTATAGACGAGCCGGGGGTCAACGTGCCGGTTCGGGTGGCGATCGGCGACGCTTATTATGGCGTATTCATTGCCGATACGGTGGATCTGACGGATCGGCTGGCACTGACCGCGTCTGGCCGGTTCAACGCGGCGCAAATCGGCCTGACCGATCAGGGCGGCGGGACGCTGACCGGCAGCCATACCTACCAACGGTTCAATCCCGCCGCCGGCGTCACGTATAAACTCGCGCCGTGGGTGACCGCTTACGCCGGCTACGCGGAGGCAAACCGAGCGCCGACGCCGGCGGAATTGTCGTGTGCTGGGCCGGCCGATTCGTGCAGCCTGGCGAATTTTTTCGCTGGCGATCCGAACCTGAAACAGGTGGTAGCGCATACGGCCGAAGCCGGGCTGCGCGGTTCGGCGGCGATCGGCGATGGCAACCGCGCGACGTATAATCTTGGGCTTTATCGCAGTATTCTGACCGACGACATCGCCTTCATTCAAAGCGCGACCACGGGGCGGGCGTATTTCCAGAATATCGGTGCGACATCGCATCAGGGGGTCGATGCCAGTCTTCAGTATGCCGCGCGGCGCTGGTCCGCCTACGTTGCCTATACCTATACCGACGCGACCTATCTGAACGGGTTCGTGGCGGGCAGCGGCAACAACCCGGCCGCCAACGCGAATGGCACCATCAATGTTAATCCCGGGAACCGGCTGCCCGGTATTCCCGCGCATCAGGGCAAGATAGGGGCAACGTACCATGTGGATGACCGGTGGACGATCGCCGCCGTTGCCATCGCCCAAAGCTCCCAATACCTGTTCGGCGATCAGGCCAATCTAACGGCTCCGCTGCCTGGTTTCGTGACTTTGAACCTGAGCACTGCTTACCAGTTGACCCCGAATGTCCAGTTGTTCGCGTCGGCCGAGAATGTCACCGGGGCGCGGTATTACACGTTTGGGACTTTCTCGCCCACCGGGTCGGTGTATCTGTCGCAGGCCCCGAATGCCACCAATCCGCGGGCCTATACACCGGCCGCGCCGATCGGCGGATTTGGCGGCGTGCGCGTCACATTTTGACCGCGATCCGTTATTCGCGGCCAAACATCTTCCCGCCCGGTCCGGCCACCGGGTATCATGCGGAGGGAGGAACCGTTTATGTCGCTGCGCGCCGGACTGGTGCTTTGGCTGGGCTGTGTGCTCGCGATCACACTCGGCCTGGGCTGCGTGCTGGCCGGATGGCATGCCGCCGGGTCCGTGCGCGCCGAAATGCAGGCCGCGTTGGTCACGGGGCGGCTGAGCGTGGCCAACAGTATCGGCGAAAACACGGAATCGCGCGAACTGCGCCATCTGGTGGCGACGTTCGATGGTAACCGCCACGTGCGGGCGGTGCTGTCCGGCCGGCCGGGGGAAACGATCGCCGCCTCGGTCCTGCAAAGCCCTGTCCAGCCGGTGCCGGACTGGTTCCGCCGGATGATCGCACCGGCGCTGATGCCGGTTGTGCTGGCGGTGCCGTCCGGGACCATCACGCTGTTCGCCGATCCGACCAACGAAGCCGGCGAGGTCTGGGACCAGATGAACGACGCGATCCGTTCGATCGTGTTGTTTTTCGCGCTGTCCGTGCTGGCGATCTACTGGGCGACCGGCCGGGCACTCGCCCCTTTGGGGCGGTTGTCGGCGGCGTTCGGGCGCATCGGTTCTGGCGACTTCGCCGTTCGGTTGGACGGTCCGGCGCCGCCGGAACTCACGCGGCTGGCGGCGGGCTTCAACCGCATGGCGGAACAACTCGGCGATGTGGAGGCCAGGAATCGGGTTTTGCAGGACCAGTTGCTGACGCTGCAGGAAGAAGAACGCGCCGATCTGGCGCGTAACCTGCACGATGAGATCGGGCCGTTCCTGTTTGCCGCGGGGATCGACGCCGCCGGCATTCAGCCGCTGCTACAGGCCGGGCGCACCGCGGAAGCCGTGGAGCGGGCGGCATCGATCCAGGCCTCGGTCGTGCATATGCAAACGGAGATCCGGTCGATCCTGGGACGGCTGCGGCCCTTGAGTTTCGGCGATACCGGGCTGGCCGATTCGATCGGCAATATGGTGGACTTCTGGCTGGACCGGCATCCCGGCATCGACTTCGTGCTGGATGTAGCCGAGGCCGGCGACACCTTGCCGGAACAGACACGCGCGACGGTGTGCCGGGTCGTGCAAGAAAGCCTGCACAATGCGGTTCGTCATGGCGACCCCGCACGAATCGAAATCAGCGTAACGCGCGATGCAGCGGACGTGGTGGTGCGGATTGCCGATGACGGCTCGGGGGCCGGGGCCGGAGGCGTCACGCCCGGGTTTGGCCTGACCGGCATGCGGGAACGGGTGCGGGCGCAGGCGGGGTCGATGGCGATTGCCGCCTTGCCGGAAGGGCACGGGCTTGCGGTGACGGTTCGGTTGCCGGCCGGCGCGGCGGCATGAAAGCGCTGCTGATTGACGACCATGCGATCGTACGCGGCGGCTTGCGCCGTCTGCTGGCGCCGTTGTCGTGGGACATAGCGGAGGCGGCGAACGGGCGCGACGGTCTGGGTTTGCTGCGAACCGAACGGCCGGATTTAGTGGTTTTGGACCTGAATTTGCCAGGGATCGGCGGATTCGAATTGCTGAATCGCGTGCTGACGCAGGCTCCGGCGGTGCGTGTCATGGTGTTGAGCATGCATGCCGAGGCGCGTTTTGCATCCCGCGCGATGCAAGCAGGTGCGCATGGTTACATGAGCAAGAATGCGGTGCCCGCGGAACTGCTGAAGGCGCTGCGGATCGTGGCGGAGGGCGGCCGCTATATCGAGGCCGGAATCGCTCAGGAACTGGCGCTGCGAACGGCGGCCGTGCCGGAGCCATCGCGGCTGCTGACGGAACGGGACCGTGAGATCCTGCGCCTGTTAGGTGCGGGCCAGTCCCTGCAACAGATCGCCGGAACCTTGGGGCTTGGTTACAAGACCATCGCCAACACCTGCACACAAATCAAGGCGAAGCTTGGAGTCAGCCGGACGGCGGATTTGATCCGGCTGTCGTTCGATCTGGACTGAAATACGACTACGGGACCAGGGCAGGTCTGGGCCCAAGCCGCCGGTCAACGCCGTCCCCGCGCGGTGGTTCGCCGCGCGGAAGCGACAGCTCCGATCGACATTCCCCCTGTCCGCCACTCTTGTCCGCCATTCCTTGACAGCCCCTGTACCCGCCGCTACGCCCCGCGCCAATCCTGTGTATCCGTAATCGTTGAGAGTGATTGCCCCATGCCGGTTCATGCGTTCATCTTCCCGGGCCAGGGCAGCCAGGCCGTCGGCATGGGGCGCGACCTTGCCGCCGCCTTCGCCGCCGCGCGCGAGGTGTTCGAGGAAGTCGATGAAATCCTGAAGCAGAAACTGTCCAAGCTGATGTTCGAGGGCCCGCATGAGGAACTGACGCTAACCGAAAACACCCAGCCGGCCCTGATGGCGCACTCATTGGCCGTGCTGCGCGTGCTGGAACGCGAAGGCGGCACCACGCTGCAACGCAAAGCCCTGCTCGTTGCCGGTCACTCGCTCGGTGAATACAGCGCGCTCGCCGCCGCCGGGGCATTCACCGTTACGGCCACCGCGCGGCTGCTGAAATTGCGTGGCCAGTCCATGCAAAAAGCCGTTCCGGCCGGTGTTGGCGCCATGGCCGCCCTGCTGGGCGCGGACATGGATCAGGCCCGCGCGATCTGCGCTGAGGCCGGGTTGTCGCCGGAAACCGGCAAGACCGAAATCGTGCAGCCGGCCAACGACAATGGCGGCGGGCAGGTGGTGATTTCCGGCCACCGGACGGCCATCGAGCGGGCGATCGAGATCGCCAAAACCAAGGGAATTCGCCGGGCGATGCTGCTTCCGGTGTCGGCGCCCTTTCATTGCGCGCTGATGGCGCCGGCCGCCGATGCGATGGCGGAGGCGCTTGAAACCACCGTCCCGATGGCGCCCTGCGTGCCGCTGGTGGCGAATGTTTCGGCAAAGCGCGAATCCAATCCTGTGCGAATCCGCGACCTGCTGATAGAGCAGGTGACGGCGACGGTGCGCTGGCGCGAATGCGTTGGGGCGATGACGGATGGCGGCGTCGATAGTTTCATCGAACTGGGTGCCGGTAAGGTGTTGACGGGACTGATCAAGCGCATCGCGCCGGATGCGTCCGCGATGGCCGCGGGAACGCCGGCCGAGATCGAAGCGGTGCTGAAAAGTCTCTGATCGAAGGGGGAGCGGCGATGTTCAGATTGGACGGCAAGGCCGCGCTGGTCACGGGTGCGTCCGGCGGTATCGGGGCGGCGATCGCTCGTGCGCTGCACGCTCAGGGGGCCAGGGTCGCATTGTCCGGCACGCGCCGCGATGCGCTGGAATCGCTGGCGCTGGCACTGGGCGAACGCGCCTATGTGTGTCCGGCCGACCTGCGCGACGCGTCGGAGCCGGATGCGTTGATCGAAACCGCGGAAAACGCCGCCGGCCCGCTGCATATACTGGTGAACAACGCCGGGATGACCCGCGACATGCTGGCGCTGCGGATGTCCGATCTGGACTGGCAGGCGGTACTGGATGTCGATCTATCGGCTCCGTTCCGTCTGATCCGGGCGGCGTTGCGCGGCATGCTGCGGCGGCGCGCCGGCCGGATCATCAATATTTCGTCCATCGTCGGCGCCACCGGCAATGCCGGGCAGGCCAATTACGCCGCCGCCAAGGCCGGTCTGGTCGGCATGAGCAAGGCGCTGGCGCAGGAAGTCGCGTCTCGCGGTGTGACCATCAACGTGGTGGCGCCGGGTTTTGTCGTTACCCCGATGACCGATGTGCTGGGGGAGGCGCAGCGGACCAAACTGACAGACTCGATCCCGCTGCGGCGGCTTGGCCAGCCGGACGATATCGCCGGCGCCGTGGCTTATCTGGCTTCCGATGAGGCCGGGTGGGTCACGGGTGCCACACTGCACGTGAATGGCGGGATGGCGATGATATAGGACGCTGCTTCACGCGCCCTTGGCCTTTCCCGGCCCTCGGAAACCATGCTAAGCGCCCCCCGATATGTCTGGCGGGGGCTCGCTTTGGGGACCGGGACAAGGCGACTACTGGCGCAAGCCGGGCAAAGATCACATTCAACACGACTTCAGGAGCGGACCCGATGAGCGAAATTGCCGACAAGATCAAACGGATCGTGGTGGAACACCTCGGCGTGGACGAAGCCAAAGTGACGCCGGAAGCGTCTTTTATCGACGACCTGGGCGCGGACAGCCTGGATACGGTGGAACTGGTCATGGCGTTCGAGGAAGAATTCGATGTCGAAATCCCCGAGGATGCGGCCGAGAAGATCGCAACCGTGAAGGATGCGATCGACTACATCGAAAAGCAGAAGCAGTAAAATACTGCGACCGGTGAGAGCGAAAGGCGTGCGGTGATGCGGCGAGTTGTGGTGACGGGCATGGGGATCGCCTGTCCCCTTGGCGTGGGCGTTGAGCATGTCTGGCGCCGCTTAATCAACGCCGAGTCCGGTATCGGCGCCATTACCCGATTCGACGCCAAGGATTCGCCGTGTCAGGTGGCGGGACAAGTGCCGCCCGGGGTAAGGGCGGATGGCGGGCTTGACCTGAATGAATGGATTCCGGTCAAGGACCAGAAGAAGATGGATCGCTTTATCCATCTGGCGATGGTTGCCGGGTCCGAGGCGGTCGAGGATTCCGGCTGGGTGCCGGAAACCGAAGACGAACGTTGTGCCACTGGCGTGATGATCGGGTCCGGCATCGGCGGGCTGGAGACGATTTATCACGCCTCCATCCTTGTCAATGAAGGCAAGGCGCGGCGCCTGTCGCCGTTCTTTATTCCGTCGGCGCTCAGCAATCTGGCATCCGGGCATCTTTCGATCAAATACGGCTTCAAGGGTCCGAACCATTCGGTGGTGACCGCCTGCGCGACGGGTGTGCATGCGATCGGCGATGCGTCGCGGTTGATTGGGCTGGGCGACGCCGATGTCATGCTGGCCGGGGGCGCCGAGGCGACCGTTTGCGAAATCGGGATCGCCGGATTTTGTGCATCCAGGGCGCTGTCCACCGGGTTTAACGATCGTCCGGAACAGGCATCGCGCCCGTGGGACAAGGATCGCGATGGCTTCGTGATGGGCGAGGGATCCGGCTGCGTCGTATTGGAAGAATACGAACACGCCAAGAAGCGTGGCGCGAAGATTTACGCCGAAGTGTCGGGTTACGGCATGTCTGGCGATGCGTATCACATCACGGCGCCGGCCGAAGGCCACGATGGCGCGTTCCGGTCGATGCGCAACGCGATGAAAAGCGGCGGCTACAGCCCGGCCGACATCCAGTACGTGAACGCGCACGGCACGTCCACGCCGTTGGGAGACGATCTGGAACTGGAGGCGGCCGAACGGCTGTTCGGCGACTCCGCGCGTGGTTTGGCGATGTCGTCCACCAAATCGGCCACCGGCCATCTGCTGGGCGCGGCCGGAGCGATCGAGGCTGTTTTCTCGATTCTTGCGATCCGCGACGGCGTGGTGCCTCCGACGCTCAATCTGGACGAACCGAGCCGAATAAGCGCGATCGATCGGGTGGCGAAGACGGCGCAGCAGCGGCGCATCAAGGTGGCGCTGTCCAACAGTTTCGGCTTCGGCGGCACCAACGCCTCGGTTATTTTCCGCGTTGTCTGACCGGCGCTTGCGCCGGTCCTGGCTGATCGGTGTTCTGGTGGTTGCCATCGCCGGCGGCGGATTTGCCGGCGGGTGGGCCTGGTGGCGGGACGTTCTGGCGCGTCCGGGCCCGCTGCCCGCGGCACAGGCGATCGTGGTTCCGCGCGGAGGCAGCGCGCAATTGACGACGGCCCTTGTTTCGGCG
Source organism: Pseudomonadota bacterium (assembly GCA_021805565.1). GTDB lineage: Bacteria > Pseudomonadota > Alphaproteobacteria > Acetobacterales > Acetobacteraceae > Rhodopila. Next base: position 284,803 of record JAJZFA010000033.1, on the reverse strand, counting down.
GGTGCGATCGATCGGCCGGTTCTGTTCCGCATCGCTGTATGGCTGACGCGTGACGACGGTGTGCCGCATGCCGCCGAACTGGCGTTTCCGGCGCATGCCTCCATTCATCAGGTGCTGGCGATCCTGCGCAGCGGCCACCCGGTGGAACACCATCTCACCATCCCGGAGGGTCTGACCGCTCGGCAAATCGAGGCGATCCTTGCCAATGCCGAGGCGGCGGCGGGCGCGGTTCCATCGATCGGCGAGGGAACGGTTTTACCGCAAACATACGACTATGAGTACGGCGCCGAACGAACGGCGATCGCGGCTCGGGCAACGGCGGCGATGGACAAGGCCCTCGCCACCGCCTGGGCGGATCGGGCCCCTGGACTGGCCTTGGCCAGCCCGCGCGATGCGGCGATCCTGGCCAGCATTGTCGAGCGGGAAACGGCGCGGCCGGAAGAAAGGCCACATGTGGCGGCGGTTTATCTGAATCGGCTGCGGCTGGGGATGAAGCTTCAGGCGGACCCGACGGTGATTTATTTTGCCAGCGGCGGCGCCGGTGTGCTGGACCACAAACTGACGCGCGCGGTACTGGGGCGCGACGATCCGTTCAATACCTACCGCAACGCGGGTTTGCCGCCGGCCCCTATTTGCGCGCCGGGGCTGGAGAGTGTGCGCGCGGTGCTGCATCCGGCGGACAGCGGCGATCTGTATTTTGTCGCGGACGGTTCGGGCGGACATGTCTTTTCCCCGGACTACCGAACGCATGAGGAGGCCGTGACACGTTGGCGGGCGCTGACCGCCCCGGCCGGGCAGGGGCGTCCGGATCTGGACCGGTAGCGCGCTTTGCCTGTGCGCCGGGATTGCTTCAATGCCGCCTGCCGCCCGCCACTTGATCGTCCGCTCAACGCCTGCGAAAAGGCTGAGATAGTCCGGGGAACCGCCGTGCCAACGCCAAAGACAACCACCAAACGGCTGACCGATGGTCAGCTTGCCTATGAAACCAAGCGCGCCGCCAAGGCGGGCATGAGCCTGGATAAATGGCTCGGCAGCAAGCAGCGTCAGCAGGAAGCCGACGCCAAGGCGAAGCTGAAGGCCGCCGAAGCCGCCAAGCCGCCCAAACCGCCCGGCTTCTTCGGACGCCTGCTGGAGCGTGCGCAGCGTCCGTTTGGATCCTAGTGTCCTGCCCCATTGCCTTGGCGCAGCTTGCGCCAAGGCAATGGGACCAGCAGGCCACTGAAAAGAAAAAGCCAGTGCCTTGCTTCCCCGGCACAGCGAACAGGCAAAGCGGTTGACGCAAGGCACTAGCCTCGCCGCCCACGCGGATTGGAGTATCGATCCTCGCAAGCGATGGATAGCCGTTGCCCACCGGACAGCCAATGGCTGGACCCTGACGGCCCCACGCCCGGTGGGCGATGTATCGACGCTGCTGGCGCGCCTGACCGAACAAGCCGGCGGCGGCGCGGTCGCGTTAGGGGCGGACCTGCCGATCGGGTTGCCGCGTGCCTACGCCGCCACCCGGCCGGAAACGGATTTTCCCGCGTTCCTGCGCGCGCTCCGCCGCATGCCGGATTTCTTCCGGGTCTGCGCCGCCCTGACCGAGATCGGGCCGCATCGCCCATTCTACCCCGCCCGCGGCATTGCCGGCATGACCCGCCTGTCGCATGCGCTGGCGCTCGGCCTGGCCGATGCCGCCGCCTTGTCGCGGGATTGCGACCGAGCGACGGCGGAACGGCCGGCCGGGGCGCCATTGTTTTGGACGCTGGGTGCCAATCAGTCCGGCAAGGCCGCCATCGCCGCATGGCAGGCGCTGATCTTGCCCGCCCTGAAAAGCGGAACGCCGCTGCGCCTGTGGCCATTCGACGGGCCGTTCCGGTCGCTGCTAACGCCTGGGTCGGTCGCGCTGGCGGAAACCTATCCAGCCGAGGCGCTGCGGCACCTCGGCCTCAAGCTGCGGGGCAGCAAGCGGCGGCACACCGACCGGTGCGAGATCGCGGGTGCCTTGCTGACAGCGATGGACCGGCAATCGGCTATACCGGACGCCGCGATGCGAACCGCGACTCTTAGCGGCTTCGGCGCGGACGCGGCCGGCGAAGACCGTTTCGACAGCGTGCTTGGCCTGTTGTGCGTCCTGAACGTGCTGGGCGGCAACCGGCCGGACACCGCCCCCGCCGACCCCTGGATTCAGCGCTGGGAAGGCTGGGTGCTTGGCCAGACCGCGCGGCCGATCGTCAGGCCCAGCGCACCTCCGGCGGCAGGCTCATAAGAATAGCGTCCACGTTGCCGCCGGTTTTCAGGCCGAACAGCGTGCCCCGGTCGTGGATCAGGTTGAACTCGACATAGCGCCCGCGGCGAATAAGCTGGTGGTCGCGTTCCGCCTGAGTCCATTCCTGGCCCATGCGTCGGCGCACGATGCCGGGATAAACGTCCAAAAATGCCTTCCCGACATCCTGGGCGAAGGCGAAATCCGCGCCGGCGTCGCCGGTGTCGAGGTGGTCGAAGAAAATACCTCCGGCGCCGCGCGGCTCCTGCCGATGCGGCAGATAAAAATACCGGTCGCACCACGCCTTGAACCGGTCGTAATAGGCGGGGTCGTGGCGGTCGCAGGCGGATTTGAACCCGGCATGGAACGCCGCCGCGTCCGCCTCCGCCTGTTCGGTGTCCAGCCGCATCGGCGTCAGGTCTCCGCCGCCGCCGAACCAGCCCTTGGTCGTTACCAGCATGCGGGTGTTGAAATGCACGGCGGGGACCAACGGGCTGCGCATATGCGCCACCAGGCTGATGCCGCTGGCCCAGAATCGCGGGTCGTCTGCCGCTCCGGGGATCTGGGCGCGGAAATCCGGGCTGAATTCGCCCCAAACGGTGGAGACGTTGACCCCCACTTTCTCGAACACCCGGCCTTTCATGACCGACATGACTCCGCCCCCGCCGTCCTGTGAGTCTTCCGTGGGGCGGGTCCACGCGGTGCGCTCGAACCGCCCGGCCGGCCGGGCGCCGAACGCTCCGTGGTGGCTGTCCTCGATCGCCTCGAAAGCGGCGCAAATACGGTCGCGCAATTGTTCGAACCAGGCTTTGGCTGCGGGTTTCAGGGCTTCGTGGGCCGCGCTTGAGAGACGAAGAGGCGGATTTTCGGTCATCGGGGGCTTGTTCCTGCACGGCAGTAGGGATAACCCCCTTCCTGCCAGCTTATTGCAGGATATGAGGGCAGTCTCTAAACTGGCAAAACGCCGCGGCCGGAGCAACCCGGCGGGTCATAAAGACAGTGCTACGAGCCAGCCGCGGGGTTGGCTCGCGGTCGGCCGCGCCCGCGGTCTGGCTGAAACGGTAATCTGAGGGAAAGCATGGCCGACTCTTCCGCCGTAACCCATCACGCCCCTTCCGGCGACGTGACCAAGCGCGATCTGCTACAACTGATTCTTACTGCCGGTGCGGCGGTCGGTGTGGGCGCCATTGCCTGGCCGCTGATCGATTCGATGAACCCGTCCAAGGACGTGCTGGCGCTGTCGTCCGTCGATGTCGATCTGGCGCCTGTCGTCGAAGGTCAGGGCATCACCATCGTCTGGCAGGGCAAGCCGATCTTCGTGCGCCATCGCACACCGGCGGAGATAAAATCCGCGCAGGATGTTGCGTTGAACGACCTGATCGAACCGCAGGCCGATTCGGCTCGGGTGAAGGCGGGCCATGATCAGTGGATCGTGCTGATTGGCATCTGCACGCATCTGGGCTGCGTGCCGCTGGGCAACAAGCCATCCGATCCGCGCGGGGAATGGGGCGGCTGGTTCTGCCCGTGCCACGGCAGCCAGTACGACACATCGGGGCGTGTCCGGCACGGACCGGCACCATTGAATCTGTATCTGCCACCTTACGCATTCGAGTCCGATACCAAAATCAAGGTTGGCTGATACACACAGCCGACGATCCGAGCCCCACGAACCCGATTGGGAACCAACCATGGCCGGCCTGACAAAAAGCGAATTCGCCAATCCGGTGATCAACTGGATCGACACCCGTTTGCCCATCTTCACGATGATGCAAAAAGAATACGGGGTGTTCCCGACGCCCAAAAATTTCAACTACTTCTGGAATTTCGGCGCGTTGGCGATGGTGAACCTGGTGATCATGATCGTCACCGGGATTTTTCTGGCGATGAACTATCAGCCCAACACCGAACTGGCGTTCGATTCCGTCCAGCACATCATGCGCGATGTGAACTACGGCTGGCTGATCCGCTACGTTCACCAGAACGGCGCGTCGATGTTCTTCATCGTCACGTATATTCATATTTTCCGTGGCCTTTATTACGGATCTTACAAAGCGCCCCGCGAATTGCTGTGGATGCTGGGCGTGGTCATCCTGCTGCTGATGATGGCCACCGCGTTCATGGGGTATGTGCTGCCGTGGGGCCAGATGTCGTACTGGGGCGCCACCGTGATCACCAACCTGTTCTCGGCGTTCCCGGTCGTCGGACCGAAAATCGTTACCCTGCTGTGGGGCGGTTTCAGTGTCGATAACCCCACGCTGAACCGCTTTTTCGCGCTGCACTATCTGATGCCGTTCGTTCTGGTGGGCGTGATTTTCCTGCACGTCGCGGCGCTGCACATCACCGGGTCCAACAACCCGCTGGGTATCGACGTAAAGACGCCGCAGGATACGCTGCCCTTCCATCCTTACTACACGATCAAGGACAGTGTCGGCATCTGCGTGTTTCTGATCGTGTTGTCCGCGCTGGTGTTCTTCGCGCCGAACTACCTCGGCGATCCGAACAACTTCATACCGGCCAATCCGCTGGTAACGCCCGCCGACATTGTGCCGGAGTGGTACTTCCTGCCGTATTACGCCATCCTGCGATCCGTCCCGAACAAGCTGCTCGGTGTCTGCATGATGTTCGGCTCGCTGATGGTGCTGTTCGTGCTGCCATGGCTGGATACGTCGCGCGTGCGCAGCGCCCGGTTCCGGCCGGTGTATCGTCCGCTGATCTTCGTGTGGGTTCTCGCCGTTATTCTGCTTGGGATCTGCGGCGCGCATAAACCCGAAGGCGTCTGGGTCATCCTGAGCCGGGTTTGTACTGTCTATTATTACCTGCACTTCCTGGTCATCCTGCCGATCCTGGGCAAACTGGAACGGCCGCTGCCGCTGCCGGAGAGCATCAGTCATCCGGTCCTGGGCGGACGAGGCGGCGGACCCTTGCCCGGCGGTGCCTTGGCCAAGTTGATGGAGAAAGCGTGATGCCCAAGCTGCGTTCCCTTCTGGCGGGCGTCTTCGCTCCGGCGCTCGTCGTCGCGTCTTTGCTGTCTGTCCCCGCGATGGCGCAGGAAGACGCGATGCCGCGCGAGAAATGGAGCTTCGAAAAACTGTTCGGAACCTTCGATCTGGCGGCCGCGCAACGTGGATTTCAGATTTACTCCGGCGTGTGTTCCAACTGTCATTCCCTGAAATTGCTGCACTACCGCGATCTGTCCGGCATCGGCCTGGAACCGGAACAGATCAAGGCGGTCGCGGCCGGCTTCACCGTTCCGCTGGGTACAGACGACCAGGGCAACCCCAAGGAAGGCCCGGCGACGCCGGCGAGCGCGTTCCGGTCGCCCTTCGCCAACGATAAAGCCGCGCGCGTCGCCAACAATGGCGCCTTGCCGCCGGACCTGTCGCTGATTGTCAACGCGCGGGAAGGCGGCGCGAATTATGTTTATGGTATCCTGACCGGCTACGTTCCGGCGCCGGCCGCCTTCAAAATGCAAGACGGGTTGTATTACAACAAGATGTATCCGGGCCATCAGATCGGCATGCCGCAGCCGTTGCAGGACGGTACGGTCGAATACACCGACGGAACCGGCACGTCGCTGGATCAAGAGGCGCATGACGTGGTGACATTCCTGTCCTGGGCGGCAAATCCGGAAACGGTGGAGCGCAAGCAGATTGGCGTGCGGGTGGTGCTGTTTCTGGTATTCATGACCGGCTTGACCTACGCCGTGAAGCGAAAGGTCTGGTCCAACGTCCACCACTAGTTCCATGGTCCAGCCCGTTATCGGTATCATCGGAGGCTCTGGCCTGTATGATATCGACGGACTCGAGGATAAGTCCTGGCGGCGCGTCGCAACACCGTGGGGCGATCCGTCGGACGAACTGCTGTTTGGCCGCCTTGGCGGAATTCAGTGCGTCTTTCTGCCTCGCCACGGGCGTGGTCACCCCGTATCGCCCACCCATTTGAATTACCGAGCGAATATCGATGCGTTGAAGCGGTCGGGCGTGACGGATGTGCTGTCGCTGTCGGCTGTTGGCAGTCTGAAGGCGGACCTGCCGCCGGGCCATTTCGTCGTCGTCGATCAGTTTATCGATCGTAGTTTCGCGCGGGAGAAAAGCTTCTTCGGGGATGGCATCGTCGCCCATGTCTCCATGGCGCATCCCGTTTGCGCCCGCCTCGGCGATGCGCTCTATGGCGCGGCCTCGTCGCTGGCACTTCCGGTTACACGCGGCGGGACGTATCTGGTGATGGAGGGACCGCAGTTTTCCACCAAAGCGGAAAGCGAGCTGTACCGGTCCTGGGGCTGTAGCGTCATTGGCATGACCAACATGCCCGAGGCAAAACTGGCCCGGGAAGCCGAACTTTGCTACGCGACGATGGCGATGGTGACCGATTTCGACTGCTGGCATCCGGACCACGATCACGTCACGGTCGAAGCGGTTGTGCGGATATTGCTGGGCAACGCCGACAATGCACGCGGCGTGGTGCGGGCGATCGTGCCCGACATCGGGCGGGAACGCGGGCTTTGCCCGTGCGGCTGCGACCGGGCGTTGGATCATGCGGTGATAACGTCGCCAGACCGTCGCGCGGCCCAGCTTGCCGCGAAGCTGGATGCTGTCGCCGGGCGGGTGTTGTAGCCTATTTGGTCATCGATTCGGCGGCCTTGCCCGATGTGGCTTCCTGGGTCGCCTGAACCGCTTGCTGGATCTGTTGCGGGCTGGCATCGGCTGCGCCAGCCCCAAGCGCCACGGTTCCATCCGGCTTTGGCAGTGTGATCGGCTTGACCTCGACGGGAACGACACCTTTGTGATTCAGGTCCAGGTCGTCGGCTGCTTTTGGCGTCAGATCGACAATCCGGCCGTTCACATAAGGGCCGCGATCTTCGATCTGCACGGTCGTTGATTTACCGTTTTCAAGATTGGTGACCGAGGCAACGCTACCCAGCGGCAATGTCTTGCTGGCGGCCACGTGTGCGTTCGGGTTCAGGCGCTTGCCGTTCGCCATTTTCCGGTGGTTGAAGCGGGATGAATAAAACGAAGCCTTGCCCTTTTCCTTCCGGCCCGTTTGGTCTGTATGGCCGGTTGCGGGCGCAGGCGGAACGGCTGGAAGGTTATCCAGCCTTTCCGCTTCGTGCTTCGCATCGGGGGCAGCAGACGGAAGCGGTGCGGCGAAGGCGCCGGCCGCGGCGCCGGCCATCCATCCCGTCACGATCCAACCTCGCCAGTGTGTCATCGCCGGCCTCGCTCTATGCAATTTGGATAGAGACGCCCGAGCGGAAAAAATGTTTCCTTCACGAGGGCGGTTCACACCGCTTCGTGACTTCCGGGGGTTAGGTCTGTATAAATTGTCAGCCGGTTCCTGCGATTATCTAGGGGGTAAAAATGCTTGATTTAGCTGGTATCATGTTTAGCTCGGTCATAATGGTTATGGCTGTATTGCGAGCGGTGCAGCTTGATCGAACGTTACCCTGGTTCGAGAAGGTTAACGCGAACGAGGTATCGGCGGCCACCAACAAGCGGCCCTGGCAACGACGCACCTAAACCCAAATCGAGCGGAAAAATATGCTTCGCAGCATTTGGCTCTTGGGAGTCTATGTAGCCTTTATCGCTCTGGGCACCCAGGCGCCCTTCGTCCTGACGCTGGGATACGTCTGGGTCGATACATTCAGCCCCCAGCTTGTTAGCTATATCATCCTGAACGATATCCCCGTGGCGATGATCATGGGAGCCTTGGCCGTAGGAGCATATCTCCTGCTCGACCGCAGGGCGGTTCCTCATTTGCGTGCTATTACGGTTATCCAGTTAATCCTCGCCGTATGGATCACACTCACGTCGCTGTGGGCGCTATTTCCGGAGGTTGCCTGGGGAAAGTGGGACTGGGCATTCAAAACACTCTTGTTTTCAGCATTTATACCGTTTGTCATTCGATCCAGAGTGCAGATCGAAGCATTTCTACAGGTTTACATGCTGTCGCTTGCAGCGAACCTGATCCCATATGGCGGGAAGATGCTACTCTCCGGCGGCGGATATGGGCGAGACTACGGACTTGTAGCAGGGAATTCTGGCTTGTCGGAGGGTTCAACGCTCGCGGCAGTGTCGGTTATGACCATCCCGTTTTATCTTTTCCTCAGGCGCCATTCGATTCTTGCTCCTAAATCCGTGCTAGTCCGGCAACTTTATACTGGGCTCGCTATTTTGGCCGGCCTGACAACTTTGGCGACTTTCGAGCGGACAGGATTGGTCGGGTTGTTGACCCTTGGGGGCGCTTTGCTTTTGAAAAGCCGCCGGAAAGTTCTTACCCTGATTGTCGGTTTAATCATGGCGGGCCTGACGACCTTCGTGACTTCGGGTGCTTGGACATCCAGGATATCTACTATTGGGCAATATCAGACCGAAGCGTCGGCGTATGCCCGGATACTGGTCTGGAAATGGACTCTGGGATTCGTTCAAAGTTACCCCCTTGGCGGCGGTTTCGGTACGTATCTTGCTGATCGCATCGAATTCCAGGACGATTCTGTCCGCATGGGGGTTGCATTCCATAGCGTCTATTTTGAATTATTAGGTGAACAAGGATGGCCTGGCTTGGCGATGTTTCTGAGCCTCGCCGGTTTCAGTCTTTATGGGCTTCAAAGAAGTATCCGGCAGGCACGCGCATACCCTGAATTGGTTTGGTATCGTGATTTGTGTTCTACGCTTCAAGTCAGTCTTGTTATTCTGTTAGTTTGCGGTTCCTTTATTGGCATTGCCTTCCAACCGATGTTCCATTATTTATTCGCGCTTTCGGCTAGTGTTGCGGAATATGTGCGTAGAGTTGCCTCGGGAACGTCCAACGAACTTGTTGGCGGTCGGCGACCAACATTAGCGTTGGCCACGTGGCGTGATCGAAGTCAATCGTCGTTGACGCGCTAGTGTGCCAGAGAGACATTCCGTTTGGAGCCGGATCGAAATAAGATGCACGACCTGATATTGGCCCATCTACAAAAAGCAGGCAGCGTTCGACCCTTGGCTTTCAACTCATAGGGGCGCCGCCGGCTAGGCTTGGAGTGCCCCTGCCATTTACGAGGTTCCGGACAAACCGGCGTCCCGGAACCTCGATCAGCCTATACAGAAAGAATGAACAAATGGCGGTCGCCAAGACATAAACTGTAAGCCAAAGCAGAGATTGCGGTTCACTACCGGCCATAGCGAATTTTATCCAATCCCTGACGAAATAATGTACGAGATAGGTTGAGTAAGAATATTCTCCAATCCATACAACGGGGCTGAGTGATAGAAATCTTGAAAAAATCCCGTCTTTTCTGATAAGGCCAAATATCAGAGCTGACCACGCCAAGGCCGATATCGGATAGCTCGGCATCTGAAAAACGACCATCGCCGCGATGAGTACTAAACAAAATAACATCGCTCCCCTCGATACGAATGTGCGGGCTACGATTTGGTCCTGGCTAAGCCGATAGACTAAGTTGCCGGCAAGAAATTCTAGAAGACAGCGTAGAAGGCCGTTTTGAGCAATGTCGCCTCTTGCAAGCTGAATTACATAATGCAAAATGATTATTGAAATGAGTAGTCCGGCTATGGCACGCCATATCGTCGAAGCCCATCGTCCGAGAATGGCGATGCATGGAAATACGAGATAGGCAAACCATTCGGCACTGATCGACCAGGCAGGCACGTTCCATGCCAAGCTATCGGTAAATCCCCAGTTTTGTATCAAAACCACGCTCATCGCATAATACGCGGCTCCGTAACGGTTGCCGACCGCGTGCTGATGAGATGCTAACGTAATTGCCAGGGGGTTCAGCAGGAACACGATCATCATAAAAAGATGGAGAGGATAAATCCGGCCGAGCCGTAATCCAAGAAAATGCCCATATTCACGCCAGGAAAATGTCTCAAAGCGATTTGAATAGTTGAGGCTGATAATAAAGCCGCTCAAAACAAAAAACAGATCGACAGCTAAAAATCCATCATTCAAGACCGTATTGAAGACCGTAAAACCGGTTGACGGAAAAATTTCTTTAAAATGATAGAATACCACCCACCAGGCAGCGATGCCGCGAAGGCCCGTCAGGGCAGGTATCACGGGCGCGATACGCGTCAAGTTGCCGTCTCCTCTTAAGCGGCGGGAAGAATCCTCATAAATCCGAGCATCATCTTCACGATTTTTTCGTTCTAGGCTCGCAGTGCATCCGTGGCGAGAAAAATTGTAACGCTCGTCGGGATGTCCCGCGGTTCCCCCTAAGCGGAGGGATCCTGGATGGGCGTCGGACTCCTGAAGGCCGTGGCCGACAATGATCGCTTTGGGTTGTGGCGCCCGGCATGCCTTAAGCTTTTGGTTGAGCGGGCAGCTTTAATGGCGCGCTGACACACTTATTTGCCAGCGTTGGCTTATGGCCGATGCAGCGCTTCGGGCTTGCCCGGCAATCCGGCCAAACCACCCCGCCAATGGCGTTCAGCTCCTCGGCCGGATCGGAAATCTGAGGCGCCACGATTCCCCCATCGGTGTCAGTGCGTAAGCACAAGTGCGTGTCAAACAGTAAACGGTGCGTGACTATCGAAGCCACGCATTCCATATACCGAAAGTCACGCTAACCTTGGGTGCTCCCTTGTCATTATCACGAACGCGAACGCTCGGTCGCCGTCAACTCGCATCGCTGGCGGCTGCCGGCGCTTTGGCGGGGTGCGCTTCGACGCCGGAGATCGATGGCCTGACGGCGCGAGAAGTCGGCCTGTTGGGGCACCGGTCCAAGCCGGATCTGTTGCCATCCGGCGATACCGACGCGCTGCAGCAACAATACGACCTGCAACGCGCCTTGTCGGACAGTCCGATCGAATCCGGCAACAAAATCGTCGTGTTCGGGAGCGCGACCGAGGCACTTGCTGCCATTTTCATGGCCATCGGCGGCGCCCGGGACAGCATAAACCTGGAATATTTCATCCTGGCGGATGTTCAGTCCGGCGGCGTGCCCCTGTCGCGGGTACTGCTGGATCGCCTGAAGGCCGGCGTGAAAGTCAATATGAGTTACGATTCGTTCGGATCGCGCGACACGCCCGCGGCGTTCTTCGAGACTCTGCGGAACGCTGGCGCGAACGTGTTGGAATATCACCCGATCGATCCGCTCGCGGCGACGGGCGGATGGTCGCCCAACGATCGCGACCATCGCAAGATCGCCGTCGTGGACGGGCGCATCGGATTTACCGGCGGCGTGAACCTGGACCTTGCCTATGACAATCCGCGCAGCGCCGGTATCCCGGCCGACGGCAACACCCGCAAGGCATATTGGCGCGATACCGCCGTGCAAATCGAGGGCCCGGCGGTGGCGGACCTGCAGAAATTGTTTTTCGACACGTGGCGAGACCAACGGGCGCCGGTCGCCGGCACCGCGGACTATTTTCCGCCGCTGCCCCGGCAGGGCGTGCAGGCGATCCGCATCATCGGCAGTTCCCCGGGAAACCGGCGCCCGTTGTATTACGCGTCGGCGCTGACGGCGGTGGAAAACGCCCGGCGCCGGGTGTGGCTGTGCAGCGGCTATTTCATACCGACGCATCAGGAACGGGAGTTGCTCGCGAAAACCGCCAAGCGGGGCGTGGACCTGCGAATCATCGTGCCGGCGTTCAGCGACGTGCAAAGCGCGGTATATGCGTCGCGGGCGGCCTATGGCGACCTGCTGGAGGCTGGCGTCCGGATCTATGAAATCCGCGATGGCGTCGTGCATGCGAAAATGGCGGTAGTGGACGATACCTGGACGGTCATCGGCTCTTCCAACCTCGACCGCCGCAGTGTCGTGTTCAACAATGAGGTCGATGCCGTCATGCTGGGCCATGACGCTGCGGCCCAGGTCGAAGCGGTGATGCAGCGATTCATGGCGGCTGCCCATGAGGTCGATCTGGCACAATGGCACCGCCGCCCGCTGATGGAACACATGCGGGAGATACAGGCACGGGTCTGGCAATACTGGATGTAGCCTGGCGGTGCCTGTCCGCCGCGCCCCGGTTACGGAACGGGACGATATCGGAACCTGGTTGCGCCTGGCAGCAGGCTGTTAAAGCAGTCTGCCTTGCAAAAAGCCTAACGCCGGGAGCGGTCGCCATGACCGCGGCAAATCCGCACGCCGGATCGGCCGAACGGTGTAGGACGGCGTGGGCTGCAGGCTATTGCGCAGAAAATTGGCATACGCCTTGACCTGTTGTTCACGCCAGACCTGGTCCGCCAATGCCGCCATACGGTTGGAGAAGACTTCCGCCACACGTGTGGTCCGGCCAATCGAGGCGATTACGGCCCAAAGCGTATCGTCGCGATAGCTTGCGATGCTGACGGGTTCCACCATAAATCCAAGGCTGGCGTCCCGCGCGCCGGAAGGCAAGCATCTTCGCGCCAGGACCGGAAAATCAATCGGTTCGTTGGCGGCCTCGACGGAGGAGCCGCGATCAGCGTAGCATTTTCGCGAGCCAAGCGGGAAACGTCATCAATGAGCGGAGAAAACTGCCTCTCAGGGATCAAAATCCTCGATCTGACGCAGTTCGAGGCGGGGCCTTCATGCACCGAAGCACTCGCATGGATGGGCGCGGACGTGGTGAAAATCGAGAATCCGAAAGTCGGCGACCCAGGCCGTTCGTCTGGCGGCAAGGGCGCGAACGCGGTCGATGCTCTCTATTTCCTTCAATACAACGCGAACAAACGATCCGTAACGGTCAATCTGAAAGACCCCCGGGGTCTTGAAGTGGTCAAGGACACGGCCAGGACCGCCGACGTGATGATCGAGAACTTCGCCCCTGGGGCCATCGAGCGCCTGGGGTTGGGCTACGATATCGTCAAGGCGATTAATCCGGCGATCGTTTTTTGCCAGATCAAGGGTTTCGGCACCGGCAGTCCGTACGAGGACAACCTGGCATTCGACATGATCGCCCAGGCCTGCGGCGGGCTGATGTCGGTCACCGGCGAGGAAGACGGGCCACCCTGCAAGCCCGGGGCGACGATCGGCGATACCGGCACCGGCATGCTGATGGCCGTTTCAATCCTGGGCGCCTATGTCCGCCGCCTGCGCACCGGGCAGGGCGAGCATCTTCAGGTCGCGATGCAGGATGCCATCCTGCACTACATCCGCAACGCGTTCGCCTACATGGAGCGAACCGACGGCAAGGCCGCTCCGCGGGCCGGGTCCAGGACCGTTGGCGGCGGAAGCCCACCCATCGGGGTGTATCCCTGCAAGGGCGGCGGGCCGAACGACTACGTCTATATCTACACCAGCGCCGCCAACCCGGAACACTGGACCCGGCTGTTGAAGGTGATGGGCCGCGAGGACCTGCTGGACGACCCGCGCTTCGCCAATCCCGCCGCCCGCACCGAACATCGCGCGGAGGTTGACCGGATCGTGTCCGAATGGACGGTTCGGCATGACAAGACCACCGCGATGGAACTGGTCGGCAGTGCAACCATCCCGGCCGGGGCGGTGCTGGATACACGGGAGTTGGCTGACGACGCGACGTTCCAGGACCGCGGGATTCGCCAGACCATGCACCATCCCGCCGTGGGCGAATACGTAATGAGCGGCTGGCCCGTTCGGTTCGGCGGGCGTCCGCCCGGACTAAAGCCCGCGCCACTTCTGGGCGAACACGGCGCCCAGGTACTCGCCGAATGGCTCGGTTACGACGCCGGGCGGATCGCCAATTTAAAAACCAACGAGGTTATAGGCTGATGTCCCATCATTTTTGTACGGTCCAGGACGAAGGTCGTCTGCGGATTGTCACCCTCAACCGGCCAGAAGTGCTCAACGCCCTTCATGCCGACGCGAATGACGAACTCGCCGGCGTCTGGGACGAATTCGCCGCCCGCGACGATCTTTGGGTTGGCATCGTGACCGGGGCGGGGGCGCGGGCATTCTCCGCTGGGAACGATTTGAAAGTGCAGGCCGGCGGCAAGCGCCGAGCTAACGGTCCTCGCGGCTTTGCCGGTATCTGCAACCGCTTCGATCTGGCTAAGCCGCTGATCGCCGCGGTGAATGGTGTTGCCATGGGCGGCGGTTTCGAAACCGCCCTTGCCTGCGATATAATCGTCGCCGCCGAAAACGCGATCTTCGCGCTGCCGGAACCGCGCGTCGGGCTGATCGCCGGGGCAGGCGGCGTGCATCGCCTTCCACGCTCGATCCCGATCAAACAAGCCATGGGCATGATCCTGACAGGTCGCCGTGTTCCGGCCCGCGAGGGATACGAACTGGGATTCGTGACCGAGGTCGTGCCAGAAGGCCACTCGCTGGAAGCCGCAAGGCGCTGGGCAGGCATGATCCTGGAATGCTCCCCGAAAGCCGTTCGGGCGTCCAAGCAGGCATCCTATCGCGGTCTGGACGAACCGACGCTGGAACAGGCGATGCGGACCATTTATCCCGCTCAGCAGGAAAATATGGAAAGCGAGGACTATATCGAAGGACCGAAGGCCTTCGCCGAGAAGCGCAAGCCGGACTGGCGCAATCGATAACCGGCGGCAGTCAGGTTTCGGCATCCGGCGGGAAGCGGGCCTTCTATCGCAAATGTGTTCGCTATCGGTCCTATGATTCCGGTTTGGGCTGGGTCTAACTGCGTGCACTTAGTTAGAGCTACACGGGCAGTCAAAGCCGAACCGGCAATCGAAGCCGAGGTGGCGGTGGCTGGCCGCAGGGAGCGCGATGTTTGAACGCAATAGTCCTGATAGCGCTCAGCCGGCGTCTTACTTTTGTCGTCTTGGCGATCCTTATTCTGTTGTTTGGCGGCCTGGCGGTGTGGAAAACGCCGACGGATATTTTCCCGGCGATCGACATACCGGTCGTGGCGGTTGTATGGACGTATAACGGCCTGTCGCCGGACGATATGTCCGGCCGGGTCGTTTACTATTTCGAACGGACGATGACGACGACTGTCAGCAACATCGAGCATATCGAGAGCCAGTCGCTCTACGGGCGCGGAATCATCAAGATATTTTTCCAACCACATACAAACGTGTCGGCGGCCGAGGCGCAAATCACCGCGAGCGCGCAAACGGTGCTCAAGCAAATGCCGCCTGGGATCACGCCGCCGGAAATCCTTGTATATGATGCATCCAGCGTGCCGGTTCTGGACCTGCAGGTTTCCGGCAGCAACCAGACCGTTCAGGAACTGTATGACCTGGCATCGAACTTCATCCGTCCCGCGCTCATCACCGTCCCGGACGTGGCCATCCCGACGCCTTACGGGGGTACGTCCAGGGTCGTGGAAGTCGATCTCGACCAGAAAAAATTACTGGCACACGGGCTTTCCGCGCAGGATGTATCCAAGGCCCTGGCGAAGCAGAATATCGTCCTCCCCGCCGGCGATGAAAAAATCGGCAAGCTGGATTACTTCGTCGTAACCAATGCCGCGCCGGTCAACATAGACACGTTCAACGACATTCCCATCAAACAGGTGGGCAACGCGGTCATCTACTTGCGCGACGTCGCCTATGCCCACCGGGGCGGTCCACCGCAAACCAATATGGTTCTGGTGGAAGGGCGCCAGGCCGTGCTCATGCAAATTCTCAAAAGCGGCAACGCCTCGACGTTGGCCGTCGTCGCCGGGATCAAAAAAATGATTCCGGGAATCGAGAAAACGCTGCCCTCGGGCGTGAAAATCACCCCTCTCAACGATGCCTCGAAATTCGTGCGCGATTCCGTGAACGATGTGCTGCGGGAAATGGCGACCGCGGCGGTGTTGACCGGGCTGATGGTGCTGCTGTTCCTCGGATCCTGGCGGTCCACCCTTATCGTGGCCACGTCCATTCCCCTGTCGATCCTCACCTCGATCGTTGTTCTGTCCTGGTTCGGCGAGACGATCAATGTCATGACGCTGGGCGGTCTTGCGCTGGCCGTCGGCATCCTGGTCGATGACGCTACCGTCATGATCGAAAACATCTCGACCCACCTGGAAACAGGACAGGAACTCGAACCGGCGATCATCGAAGCGGCCAATCAGATTGTCGTGCCGACGTTCGTCTCGACACTGTGTATCTGCATCGTCTGGTTGCCGCTGTTTACGCTCAGCGGTGTCGGCGGCTACCTGTTTATGCCGCTGGCGATGGCCATTGTATTCGCGATGATCGCATCGTTCATCCTGTCCCGGACCTTGGTCCCCACGATGGCGGCATGGCTGCTGGCCGCACAGGTGAGCCGCAAGAGCGACGGCGCGGAGGAACCGAAGGGAGGAATCTTCAAGCGATTCCAAAAAGGGTTCGAAACGCGGTTCGAGCGAATGCGTCATGGCTATCGGGCGTTGCTTGTGGAAATCACCGCGGTCTCCGGCCGCTTTATCGTCGGCTTTCTGGTGCTCGCGTTTGCTTCGCTGTTGTTAATTCCATTCCTTGGGCGCAATTTCTTTCCCGAAGTCCGGTCCGGTACCATCGCGATGCACATGCGCGCGCTGATCGGCACCCGCATCGAGGATTCCGGAAAGCTGGCCGCCCTGGTGGATCAGGAGGTTCGCAAGGCGCTTCCCGGTCAGGTAAGGGGCATTGTCGCCAACTGCGGACTGCCGATCAGCGGCATCAACGAGGTTTACAGCGCAAGCGAAACTATCGGCCCGTCCGATTGCGACCTGACGATCAGCCTGAGGAGCGACAGCTCGCCCGTGCAGCGGTATCGGGAGACGCTGCGCCGCATTCTGCCCGCGCATTTCCCCGGCACTCAGTTCACATTCCTGCCCGGCGACATCACCGCTCAAATCCTTAACTTCGGTCTGCCTTCGCCGATCGACATCCAGGTCATCGGCACGGATCAGCACGCCAATTTCGATTATGCCAGGACCGTGCTGGATAAAATATCGAAAATTCCCGGCATCGCCGACCCGAATATCCTGGAAGCGCTCGATGCGCCGGCGTTGCGCATCGCGGCGTCCCGGTCTTTTGCGAGCGGCATCGGGCTCAATGAGGCGGACGTCGCCAGCAACACACTTGCTACACTGTCCGGCAGCGGTCAGGTCGCGCCAAGCTACTGGCTCGATGTTAAAAACGGTGTTTCGTACCTGATTAACGTTCAGACACCTCAATCCGGCATCGATACCATGAATGGATTGCAAACCGTGCCGATCGATTCAGGTAATGGCGATCCGTCCGGGCATCGTATTCAGCTTCTCGGGGCTTTGGGCAAGATCACCCAAACCGGGATTCCGCTACTGGTCTCGCATTACAGCATTACCCCGACGATCAACATCTACGCCAGCGTGCAACAGCGCGACCTCGGCGCCGTGAGCGATGCCATCCAGCGTGTCCTGCACGACACCGCGAAGTCTGTTCCCAAAGCCTCGCATGTCGAGGTTCGCGGCCAGGCGGTGACCATGACCGAAGCCTACACGCAGTTGATCGAAGGATTGCTGCTATCGGTTGTCCTTGTTTACCTGGTGATTGTCGTCAATTTTCAATCCTGGGCCGATCCGTTCATCATCATCACGGCCCTGCCGGGGGCGTTGGCCGGGATCGCTTGGTCCCTGTTCGTTACCCGCACAACTCTGTCCGTTCCGGCGCTGACCGGTGCGATCATGTGCATGGGCACCGCGACGGCAAACTCGATCCTGGTGGTCAGCTATGCTCGCGATCGGTTGAAGGAACACGGCGACGCTGCGCGCGCCGCGGTGGAGGCTGGCTTCGCCCGTATGCGCCCCGTCCTGATGACGGCCCTTGCGATGATCATCGGCATGCTACCCATGTCGCTCAGCAACACGCAGAATGCGCCTTTGGGCCGAGCGGTGATGGGCGGGCTGGCCGTGGCAACGGTCGCCACGCTGCTGTTCGTGCCGGCGGTTTTCACGCTGGTGCATGGTCGTCTGTTGCACAAGGCCGGCAAAAAGGAAATTGCCTGATGGACGAGAACCGGCAATTCCGGGGGCCGCAAGGCGCCGCCAGGCCGGATGGGCCACCGGAAGCAACGAACAAAACCGAAGCGCACCCGGCGCCGAAGACTCGCTGGCGCCGCTGGGTCTTCGGCGGAATAGCCTTGGCGGCGGCGGTTTGTCTCGCGACCTGGGGGATAATCGAACGCAACGATATGATCGATTCGCTCGCGAAAACGGCCGGCGACGCATCGCTTCCGAAAGTCACCCTGGTTTCGCCCACGCACGGTCCGCCCAGCCGCAAACTGACATTACCGGGCGACACCCAGGCGTGGTTCGAGGCGCCGATCTTTGCGCAGGTCACCGGATACGTGAAGATGTGGTACAAGGACTATGGTGCCATCGTGCAAAAGGGCGATTTGCTGGCGGCGATCTCTACCCCCGACCTGGATCAGCAGCTACAGCAGGCGCGGGCCCAACTCGACGTCGCGAAGGCCAAATATAAGCTTGCCAATCTAACGGCCCAGCGCTGGAAGAAACTCGCCGGTACGCAGGCGGTGTCGCAGGAAACAGTGGACGTCAACGTGGCGGACGCCGTCGCGCAACAATCGATGGTGCAGGCCGCCCAGTTCAACGTCGCGCGTTACGAGGCGCAGGAAGCATTCAAGCAGGTCGTGGCACCGTTCGACGGTGTGGTGACGGCAAGAGACACCAACGTCGGAAACTTCGTCAACGCTTCGGGCGGGAGTGCGGACAAGCAGGGACGGAGCGAGCTCTTTACGGTGTCGGATATTCACGCAATCCGGATTTTCGTTGCGGTGCCGCAGAATTTTGCCACGTTGATCGTCCCTGGGATGGTGGCGTCGATGATGCTGCCGCAGTATCCTGATCGCCTTGTGCCTGCCACGGTCCTTACCGTTGCGAAGGCGTTCAATCCCGAAGCGCGTACTGTCGTGACCGAACTGACGGTGCCCAATCCCAATCAGGAAATTTGGCCGGGTGGGTTTGCCGAAGTCACGTTCACGGTTCCCACGGACCCGAATATCCTGATTATTCCAGAACAATCCATGCTTTTTCGTTCCGCTGGCCTCCAGGTCGCGCTGGTTGGACGGGATAACAAAGTCCATTTGCAGGACATAGAAATAGGGCTCAATCTTGGAGATACCGTGCAGGTTACCAAAGGCCTGAAGGCTGGCGACCGCCTGATCGCCAGTCCCTCGGACGGGCTTGTCGATGGCGAAATGGTCGATGTGGTGAATGCGCCTTCGCGGAACACCGATATCGGCACATCGACCGGTTCGGCGTCGCAGTCGTCATCTGGCAAATGAGGCACTTGGTCGCGATAGCCGCGGCGTTCGCGGTGGCGTCGGTTACGGGCTGCGATCTGGCCCCGCATTACATGCAACCGGAGTACGCCGTGCCAGACACATACCAGGGTGCCGGACCGTGGCAGATCGCCCATCCGCTGGATCACATCCAGCGCGGATTCTGGTGGACGGATTTCGGCAACGCAACTCTGAACGACCTTGAAACGCAAGTGCCAAAAAATCCAGATATCCTGGCGGAGCGGGAGGCCTATCTTCAGGCGCGCGAACTCGCCGCCGAAGCCGAGTCGGCACTCTATCCCCAGATCGGCCTGAACAACCAGCTATCGCAAAACCGGCAATCGCCTCAGCGGCTGACGCGATCGTTTACAAGTACATCGCCGCTTGTGGAACCGTCGGCTCAGATCGATGCCCAGGCCAGTTGGGAAATCGACTTCTGGCAACAAATTACCAACCAGGCTCGTGCCCGCAAGGGGCTGGCGCAGGCGGAAGCTGCAAATCTTGCGTCGCTCGAACTGAGTTTGCAGGCGGAATTAGCCAATAGTTACATCGCTCTTCGCGGGCTGGACCAGCAAGCCCAACTGTTGCGGCAAACGGTCGGCACCTATGAAACCGCCCTTTCCATTACCCGGTCCCGCCTTGCCGGCAAGATCGGCAGTGCTCTGGATGTCGATCGCGCGCAAACGCAGTTGAGTACGTCTCGCGGGCAGTTGGAGGAGACGTTGGCGCAGCGCGCCCTTGCGCTGCATGCGATCGCCGATTTGATCGGTGTTTCGGCCACCGGGTTCACACTTCCGCCGCAACAGGATTCGCCGCTCAAGGTGCCCCATATTCCAACCGGTCTGCCGTCCGAATTGCTCCAGCGGCGGCCGGATATCGCGGCGGCCGAACGCGATATGGCGGCCGCGAATGCCGAAATCGGGGTCGCACGCGCGGCGTTCTACCCGAACGTTTCGCTATACGGACTAAGTGGCATCGAAACGGCGGGGATCGATGTGTTTAACCTGCCCGAGCGGATGTGGTCCATTGGGTCGGCTATCGACCTGCCGGTGTTCGAGGGCGGACTTCGGCGCGCGGAACTCGGGTTTGCCGATTCGGCCTATCGGCAAACCCGCGATTCATATCGTGCGATCGTGTTGGGTGCGTTCAGGGATGTCGAGGACCAATTGTCGCTCAACGATTATCTGGCGAAAGAGTCCATTCAGGATGCACAGGCGGCACGTTCGTCGGCGCAGGCACAACAATTATCGATGCAGATGTATGTAGCTGGAGCAACCAATTATCTGGAAGTAGTGGTTGCCCAAATCGCGGCGTTCCAGGCGGCCAACAGTGGCCTCAGCATAGATATTCGTGTGCAACAGGCTGCCATCAATCTGATTCGTGCGCTTGGCGGCGGCTGGAGTGCCGAGTTGCTTCCGCCCGAAGAGGCGATCTTGCCGTTCGATCCTCTCAAGCCACCCTTCGGAGTGCGGTCTGGCGGGCCTTAGGAATTGCCCGACAATAATCGCCACAAGCGGCAGCGTCGGGCAATCCCTAAGCTCATGTTTTGCACGGCAACTTTGCTGGCGTGCCGACGCACTTATTCGCCCGCGTTGCCTTAGATCGCGAATGTCGTGCATTCCGCGGTTCGGGCAGGCCGCTGCCTATTGACGCCGCTCTCTCATTCGTCATATCAGCCGCTACCGGGACGTTCCTGGTCCTCGTGATTTGTCCGGCCGGATTGCGGCGAGGTGAAAAAAGCGCGCTAAAGAGGCCAGCACCGGGTGCGGTTTCTGCCGGACCTACGCTGCTCGACGGTCGGCCCATCGCGTGCAAGGGCCCTGACATATGACATTCGATCCATCCCGTTTGCGTCCCGCCACTCGTCTCGTCCACGGCGGCGTTCAACGCACACAACACGGCGAGACCGCCGAAGCGCTGTTTCTGACATCTGGCTACGTCTATGACGACGCCGAACAGGCCGAGGCAACCTTCACCGGCAAGCTGGATCATTACCAGTATTCCCGGTTCGCCAATCCAACGCTGACCATGCTGGAACAGCGGTTGTGCCTGATCGAGGGTGCGGAAGACTGCCGTACTACCGCTACCGGAATGGCTGCTGTCAACGCTGCATTGTTGTCGCATCTTAAAGCCGGCGACAGGGTTGTCGCCGCCCGGGCTTTGTTCGGATCGTGCCACTGGATCGTTTCGACGCTTCTACCGAAATTCGGAATTGAAACGGAATTCGTCGATGGCACCGATCTTGGGCAATGGACACGGGCGTTGTCGCGGCCGGCAAATCTGGTGTTGCTGGAATCGCCGTCCAATCCGATGCTGGAAATGGCCGATCTGCCGGCCATTTCGGCAATGGCGCACGCCGCGGGCGCGATCGTGGTCGTCGATAATGTCTTCGCCACGCCTTTATTGCAGCAGCCGCTGAAACTGGGTGCAGATGTCGTCGTATATTCCTGTACCAAGCACATGGACGGGCAGGGCAGGGTTTTGGGCGGCGCGGTTCTTGGCAGTAAAAAATGGATCGCCGACGTATTGCAGCCATTCATCCGCAATACTGGCCCCGCGTTGTCTCCATTCAATGCCTGGGTGTTGCTCAAGGGTATCGAAACGCTGGCGCTGCGGGTCAATGCCGCAAGCGCCGCCGCCGCGGCGATCGCCGACTTCCTGGCCGAACAACCCGGTGTAAACCGCGTCTGGTACCCGACTCGCTCGGATCACCCACAGCGCGATCTGGCAGCGAGGCAAATGACCGCGGGTGGAACCGTCGTTACGTTCGAGGTCGCCGGCGGCAAGGACGGTGCGTTCCGAATAATGAACGGCTTCCGGTTGATCGCGATATCCAACAATCTAGGTGACTCGAAATCGCTGGTCACTCATCCCGCCACCACCACCCATATGCGTATTGGCGAAGCAGAACGTGCCAGGCTGGGCATTGCCGACGGTGTCCTTCGTCTATCGATCGGACTGGAGGATCCGGAGGATATCAAGGACGATTTGCGCCGGGCACTGGCCTAAAACAGCCCTGGGCCGGTCGCAGACTAACCGCCGTGCCGCCGGATCGATCCAGGGGAACGCAGGACGGCCGGAACGACATGACGGAAAGCGACGTCCTGTCGCTTCGGGCCGAAGCGTCGAACATGCCCTGAACCTTTGTGTGCGGACAGCTTGATCGGCAAGCCGACGCACGAATTGCCGCTCTCGGTCGTCGCTCGGCGACCAAACGGATACGGATCAGGATCGTTCCGCGCCGGACGATCCTTGCGATCCGGCGCATATTGAATCTAACCGGGTTGGAGCCATTTCACCCGGACATCCATCCTGGACAAGTCGCCCGGTTTGGTTCTTGATTCCGGGTTACGGCAAGGCAAGAAGGGTTGCTGGCATGTCGTCTGAAGAGTCCAAGCCTGGACGCGGCAAGCGTCCGGCACCTGCTGCCAGCCAGTCGCGCCGTTCCGGCCGAACGGTTGGAAATGCGCGCGCCGACTACGCTCATACCACGCGCGACGTTCAGGTTTCGGTACGGTCGTTTTTCCTGGCCGACCAGTCCCAGCCCGATGAGAACCATTTCGTGTGGGCCTATCGCGTGAAAATCGAAAATCAGGGGACCGAACCGGTCCAACTGCTGCGGCGCACGTGGCAGATTACCGACGCGAGAGGACGAACCCAGCATGTCCACGGAGCGGGCGTGGTCGGCGAGCAGCCGTTGCTGGAACCCGGCGAGAGTTTTGAATACACGTCCGGCACGCCGCTCGATACGCCGTCCGGTTTTATGGTTGGCGCTTACCACATGCTGGTGCCGTCTTCCGGCGAGAACTTCGATGTGGCTATCCCGGCCTTCAGCTTGGACAGCCCGCATCAAAGCGGCAGGGTGCA
Source organism: Pseudomonadota bacterium (assembly GCA_021805565.1). GTDB lineage: Bacteria > Pseudomonadota > Alphaproteobacteria > Acetobacterales > Acetobacteraceae > Rhodopila. The sequence continues at coordinate 261,587 of JAJZFA010000033.1, read as the reverse complement.
TTAACTATATCGGATTGCCTGGAGCGGCCAAATTGAGCCTTGACATATAATTGCAACCTATGGTGGTATTTTGTGTGCTTAATCGTGTCTTGCGGAGTGTTGCGTAGAAGATTTTGAGATCGGCGTGCCGTATTCGTTCGTGTGGAATTGGCGTGATTGGATCGGATCGAGATAGGTTGCGGGGTTGGGAACCGGCCCCATATCGCCCATAGGTCATTAAGCCGAATAGGCATTCAGGAGGATATTTCGCGGTGAATGTTGTCACACCTGCTTCCCTCCGGGCCGCGAATGCGGCCACGGGGGACCGGCCAACGCGAGATCAGGCCGAGGCTGCTATCCGTACTCTGTTACGCTGGGCCGGCGACGACCCAGACCGGGAAGGACTGCGCGATACGCCGTCGCGCGTGGCACGCGCCTACCGCGAATTTTTTGTTGGCTACGACACCGATCCCGCCATCGTTCTGGAACGGACATTCGAGGAAACCGAAGGTTACGACGAAATCGTTCTGTTGCGGAATATTCGGCTGGAAAGCACCTGCGAGCATCACATGGCGCCGATCATTGGCCACGTGCATGTCGCCTATCTGCCGCATCGCCGCGTGGTGGGGATCAGCAAGCTCGCCCGGGTCGTGGACGCCTATGCCAAGCGTTTGCAAATTCAGGAAAAGCTGACCGCGCAAATCGCCAACACGATCCAGGAGGTGCTGGAACCTCGCGGCGTCGCGGTGGTGATCGAGGCGGCGCACCAGTGCATGACCACGCGCGGCGTCCATAAACCAGGCGTGACCATGGTTACCAGCCGGATGCTGGGTGCGTTCCGCGACGACCCCGCGACACGAAGGGAACTACTGGCTATGATCGGCAATTGCGGGTCGTCTGTCGTCGCCGGCTAAGAGCGCCAAACCGCGCCGGCCGGGCACCGCTTCGGGTTCAAGGCAAGATTGTTCCGGCCTCCGGTTTGGGGCTTTTATGCTGCGACCCGGTCTTTTCGGTTTGGCGGTGGGTTTTGTCATCAGGGGCTCGCTGGGGGCGAACGAGCGATTTCGATGAATGATCGAAGCGGCGATTGGTTTGTGCCGGACCCTGCCGGCATGACGGATGAAGGTGCTGGGTAGGGATCTGGCGGTTTCTTCCCGGATTCGTGCGAAAACACACACACGCATTCCATCGGCCGGCGTCGTTAACTAAAAATTAGCACCCGCTGGCCATAATACGTTCGCATGTGGGCGCGAGCGACATTGCTGTGGGGTTTCCTGGCCGCCACGTTCACGGTCTGCCTGGCCGGGAAGGCTTTGGCGGAACTCATGACGGCGTTGTTCCCCGAAGGCGTTCCAGGATACGATACCGCGGACGGCGTCACCGTGGAGACGCGGCTGCATCCAGAACAGATGCCACTGGGGCTGCGGGAGGACGCGTTCCGCTTCACCCCGCAACTCGATCAGGGTCTGGGTTATACCAGCAATGTCCTGCCCGGATCGAACCGGCATGGAAGCTGGCAGATTGTCACGGCGCCCAGCCTGTCCATGACATCGGACTGGCCGCGCGACCAGATTGGCGCTGCGATGTCCGCGCAGGACACGCGGTACCTGTCGTTGCCCAGCCAGAACCGCACCGACGGAACAGTATCGGCCGGCGGCCGGATCGATATCGGCGATGGGCGGCTGACCCTGGCCGCATCCCATGTGGCCGCGCACGAAGATCCGGGCACCATCGACACGTTGGCCACCGACCGTCCGATTGCTTTCCAGCTCGACGATATCCGAGCATCGTACGCCGTCGCGGCCGGACGCTGGGCTATCGAACCAGCCATCGACGTCACCCACTGGACGTACAGCGACACGACGATCATGGGACTTCCGGCCAGCCAGGCCTATCGCGACCGGCTGGTAACGCAGGCGGGTGTCACCACGTATTACGAACTCGCACCGCTGCGGAAAGTATTGCTTGTCGTTCGTGGGGTCGGCCAGGATTACACGCGCGCGCAGCCGAACCAGCCAAGCCTGAACTCGAACAGTTATCAGGTTCTCGCCGGTATCGACGAAAAGGACGATCCGGTCTGGCGCTGGCGGGTGCTGGTGGGCGGCGAGGTTCGTTCGTTCGCCAGTTCATCGTATCCGCGTGAAACCAGGCCGATCGCCGAGGCGGGTATAGGTTGGTCGCCATCCGGAATGACCACGGTGACCGCGACGTTCAGCCGCGAGACCGAGGATGCCGCGCAGGAAGGGGTCTCCGGCATGGCCTATACGTCGGCACGACTGACCATCGACCACGAATATTTGCGTAATTTGCTGTTCAAGGCGTCCGCCGGTTTTCAGCGCGCGGATTTCTTCCAGGGCGGTTACCAGACCGGGACGATCCTGGGTCTGGGCGTGACCTGGGTGCTGGATCGCAATGCGAGGCTGTTGTTCACCTACGACCAAACCGATCTGCGCGGGTCCAGTCTGCCCGCGGCGGCCATGGTGGCCGGATTCAGCCGGGGCTTGGGGCTGATAACGCTGCGGCTTGGGTTATGATGGGCCGTCGTACATGACCATCGTACCCGGCGGCGTGTCCCTGTTCGGCCTTTCATTCGCTCGCCTGACGATCGCACAGGCGGCATCGTGGATTGCATCCCGTCCCGCCGATGCGGCCTTTTGCTACGTGGTCACGCCAAACGCCGATCATCTGGTGCGCCTGAGCCGCGACCCGGCGCTGCGGGCGGTCTATCGCGATGCGGCACTATGTCTGCTGGATTCCCGCGTCGTTGCCGGCCTTGGGCGGCTGTTCGGCCTTGCGATGCCCGGTGTCGTGCCCGGCAGCGATCTGACCGCACACCTTCTTGCTCGGCATTTACAGCCTGGGGAGCGCATTACCATCGTCGGCCTGGCGCCGGAATGGCTTCCGGCCCTGACGGATCGGTGCGGTCTGGCGCCGCCGGCTCATTTCAATCCGCCCATGGGATTCGAACAGAATCCAGCGGCGTTCGCGGCCGCTGCTGGGTTTGTCCGCGACAATCCAGCCAGGTTTATCGTTCTGGCGGTCGGTTCGCCCCGTCAGGAAATGCTCGCCGCCGCGATCCAGGCCGCAGGCGGGGCCACCGGCACCGGACTGTGCGTCGGCGCGAGCCTGGCGTTTCTGGCGGGCGCGCAGCGGCGGGCACCGGCGTTCATGCGCCGCATCGGGATGGAATGGCTGTTTCGCCTCGGCTGCGATCCGCGCCGGCTGTTTCGGCGATATCTGATCGACAGCCCCGCGGTTATCGGCCTGTTGTGGCGGCAGCGTCCGGTGCGCGGCGCAGAACCGCGAACACCTCCCGCGTAAGCCGGTGCAGCGGCGATCCGCGATAGGCGCTATCGTTCGCGGCGATATACGACCAGCCAGATGGCGGCATCGGCCGGCAATGCGGGGGCAGTTGCATCCGAGCGGCGGCGAGAATGGCGCGTACGGTTTGTCCGGCCAACCGGTTTCGCAGTCCTTTTATCAGATAGCCGGCGATGCGCGGTGTCACCGAGAGCCAGCCCCGACCCAGTTTGCGTTCGATGTAAAGCCGGTTGCGGACGAAATAAAACCAGCGACGGGTTGTCCAGGCAACGCGCTGTCCCGGTGCGATTTTGTGCAGGATCGCGATATCGCCGCGATAGCGGATGCGCCAGCCCAGCGCGATCGCCCGCAGGCAGAAATCGAATTCCTCCCAGCAGAAAAAAAGTGCGTGGTCGTAACCGCCGGCCTGCGCCCAGGCGGTCCGGCGGATGGCATGGCCGGCGCCCACATAGGTCACCGCGTCGAAGCAGTCCCCGGCGCGGGGCAGCAAGCTGGCGGGATAACCCCAGGACGACAGGTCGTCCGCCCCGCTGTCCTGGGAAACGATGCGGCAGCCGATCGCTGCCAGGCCAGGGTCGGCATCCAGCGCGGCGGCCATGCGCGCGACGGTATCGGGCGTGGCGAATTCGGCGTCGTTGTCCAGCGCCACGACGATCCGGCCATGGCCGAGGTCGGAAATCAAAGTCCGACCTCCGGCTACCCCGAGGTTATCGGTTGTCGCCAGCAGCGTGACGTTGGGACCGTCCGCGGCAGCCGCCGCCAGACGATGCAGCGTGCCGGGACACGATCCCTGATCCAGCACGAAGATATGGGCCGCGATACCGGTCTGGCCGCGCGCCGACTGGATCGCGGCAATGGTTTCGTCCGGCCGTTCCAGCGCCAAAATAACGATATCGGCGTCGTACGATCCGGATGGCGGGCCAGGGGCGCCGGCGACGGGCTGGATCGTCACGCCGTGGGCTCCAGCGGCGGAATCGCCAGATAGGCCAGACGCTTGTTTTCTTTCCGCCCGCGCGACACCGCGTCCAGGATCAGCCCGCATGCCAGCGACAAAAAGCCGAGCAGCACCAGCCCGGTCGATAGGACCGCCGTTGGCAGGCGCGGGACCAGACCGGTCCGCAGGAATTCCATCACCACGGGTATGCCCAGGACGACGCCCGAAACGATAAAACACAGGGCAGCAGAGGAAAAGACCTGCAAGGGTCGCTCCTGCTGGATCAGCGTCACCACGGCGCGCAGGATGCGAAACCCGTCCGCGAAGGTGTTCAGTTTCGAGGCTGTTCCCGCGGCTCGGCTGCGATATGCCGAACGGACCTCTTGCACCGGCATGTGCAACGCCAGGGCGTGAACGGTGAATTCGGTTTCGGTTTCAAAACCGGATGACAGTGCCGGAAAGGATTTAACGAAGCGCCGGCTGAACGCGCGATAGCCAGAGAGCAGATCGGTAATCCCCGTTCCGAATGCACGGGTCACCAGCCCCGTCAGCAGTGCGTTGCCCAGCCGGTGCCCAGGCCGGTATGCGTGCCGGACCGAATCCTGGCGGGCGGCACTGACCATATCCAACTGACGGTCGATGAGCATATGCAGCATGGCCGGGGCGGTGCCGGCGTCATACGTATCGTCGCCATCGGTCAGAATATACACATCGGCGTCGATATCGGCGAACATACGCCGCACGACATGGCCCTTGCCCTGTAGAAGCTCGCGCCGCACGACGGCACCGGCCGCGCGGGCTTCCAGGATTGTATGGTCTGTCGAATTGTTGTCATAGACGTAAACGATCGCTTCCGGCAGCGCGTGCTGAAAGTCCGACACCACCTTGGCGATCGCCGCTTCTTCATTTCTACAGGGAATCAAAACCGCGACTCGGGGCTGATTGACCGGCAGGCCGCACTGTTCGGCGATCGACTGGTCCGATTGCCAGGAACGAAACGGACTTTCCGTTGCGGCCTTTGCCAGAATCGCTGTTGTCATCGTCCGCGCTCCTTAATAGGCATTTGGCATGCGCAACATCGTGACGATGGTGCGAAACAGGATTGCCAGGTCGCGGCCAAGGCTCCACGCCGCGATATATTCAAGATCGCTGTCGATCCGGCGCAGCAGCTTTTCCTCGGTGTCGGTTTCGCCGCGCCAGCCGCGAATCTGGGCCAGTCCGGTCATGCCGGGTTTGACACAATGGCGGGCGGCGTAACGATGAGTGATGGTCTCGAACGGCCGCCCGGCGGCGCAGGTACCGGGTGCGTGCGGGCGCGGGCCAACGAGCGACATCGATCCGGCCAGCACATTCAGAAGTTGGGGAAATTCGTCGAACGACGTGCGCCGCAGCCAGGCCCCGATGGGCGTCACCCGCTTGTCGCGGCGGGTGGCCTGCGGACACGACCCTGGGCTGGCTGGATCATGGCGCATGGTCCGGAACTTCAGCATCGTGAAGCGGCGTCCATGCAGGCCAATTCGTTCCTGGCGAAACAGTGCCGGCCCGCGGCTTGTCAGGCGAATGGCGGCGGCGATCGCCAGCATCGGCACGCTTAATGCCAGCAGGCCAACCGAACCGAGGATGAGATCCGCGGTGCGTTTGGCGATGGCGTTCCACGATACCATCAGGCGGGCGGGTGCCACGGCATGGCGGACAGACACCGGGGCGTGTGGTTCCTCGCCGCCAATATAGGCGAGGCTTTGTAAGCGGCGTGGGCTGAAAGCGGACATGCTGAGGTGCATCTTCTGGTTGCGATGCACGGCAGCTTTGTCGGCGAACGGTTATGGCCGCGTTAACGCGGAACACCGTGGTAGGCGGCACACAATATTTTCATAAAACCGGTGGCGATGGCCGGAACACACAACGAACCTTGGGGAAATTGCAAAAGTCGCTGAAAGACAAATCGCCGCGTTCATCCGCGATGCGAGCGGTGTGCTTCCAAAGCCCGATAAAGCGTGGCCCGATGGACGCCGAACCGACGTGCAACTTCGGTTACGGGCGCGTCTAGGCTGCGATCCGGCCGACGCATGTAATAAAGTGAAAATGGGACAATGAAAAGCGACAAGAAAAGCGAAGCAGACGGGAAAGGTTCTCAGTGTTGCAGCTTTTACAGGTTGCGCGACAGTCAGCGACAGGAGTGGATTGTAAATCCAAGAGATGCCTTGAAACGGCCGGCTGGTTATGTTATGTATTTACATAATTTAATGGGGGTGACCTTGCACACCACAAATTTGCGCAAGGTCGGTGGCTCGGTCATGCTGGCCGTGCCCCTGGCGCTGCTCGATGTTTTGCACCTGACTGCCCGGACCAAGGTCGGCCTGGCCGTGGATAACGGGCGGCTTGTTGTCGAACCCCCGGCTCGGCCCCGCGACACGATGGACGCGTTGTTGGCCGCATCGGATTATCCGCAGCCCGAGCCTCCCGAAGAACGGGAATGGGTGGACGCGCCCGCCGTGGGTGACGAACCGAAATGAAGCGTGGCGACGTTTACATGGTCGATCGTGAGCCAACGCAGGGCCGGGAACAGCGGGGGCATCGTCCGATTGTGATTATCTCGCCGGATGAATTCAACCTGGTGACAGGCCTGCCGGTCATTCTGCCGATCACGAACGGCGGTGACTTTGCCCGGCGCCTGAGCTTCGCCGTGCCGCTTGCAGGGACCAAGACAACCGGCGTTGTGCGCTGCGATCATCCTCGTGTTCTCGATCTGACGGCCCGCAATGGGCGGAAAGTGGAAAGCCTCCCCATGCCCCTCATGGATGAGGTCCTGGCAAAGGCCGTCACGTTGTTCGACTAGAATCGGACTACCGGTATAGAAATTACGATTCATGCGACACGTCCGGCGGGCCGGCGCTCTGCCGCGCGATGTGGTTCGTCGCCATCGGGTTTCTCGACCAGTGCCAGCGTTGCGCCAGGACGCATTGGTAGTCGGCCTGGACGTTATGACGAGCGCATGCCGCGTTCAGTCTCCATATGGCGTTTCCAACGGGTCCTGAGTTCGCCGGGGCGAGAGCGATGGCATTCGTCAAGAAATTCGGCGGTGCTGATACGGTCTGTCCTGAAATGCCGAAAATCCTGACGAAGCTCACACCAAGCCACCCGAAAACGTGCTGCCTCGGCATAGCCAACGATCGCCGGCCAAATGGTGCGCTCGCTGTCTTGCCCGTCCGGTTTACGATAGCGGATGTGGATCTTGCGCTCTCTACGAATCCATGCGCGGGTCTGAGCGATATCCAGGCCGTCGGCAGCGAACACATTCCCAAGTATCGAAAGCTTACAGAATTTATGGGCGACTCTCTCGTTCAGAAGCCGACAACCATGCCTTGGGGCAACCGCTCGCTCTTGTTCCGCGATCCCGACGGCAACCTGGTCAACGTCTTTACGCCGGTCAGCGCCGAGGCGATCGGGAAATTCGATACGTAGGCGACGCTAAATAACTAACGCTCCAGTTTTGCGAGATGAAAAACAAACCGGCGGGACAGGCTGAAATTGACGAACATCCCGGCGACCGCTCCGGCCGCGGTCGCGATCGCCGGCTGTGCCGCCGCCGCCGGCATGTATGCGATCAGGATCGCATAAGTGCCCCGGTTCAGCACGAACCCCACCAGATTGGCGAGCATGAACCGAACCCATTGCCGGTGCGCCGGTCCCGGCCCCTGGCCACGAAACGTCCATATCCGGTTGAGCAGCCAGTTTCCGGTCGCGGCCACGACGTAAGCAGCGACACCGGCGCCGTACAGGCCGAGGGAGTTGCGCAAGCCGTACACCGTGGCGGTGTCGATGACGAAGCCGGCGGTGCCGACAAGGCCGAATCGCAGGAACTGCCGCACTGCTGTCAGCCGGTCCGGTGTGGCCGCCCGCCATACGGACGCCGGCAGCAGACGGGAGAGCAACAGGTGCATAGCGGTCAGGGTCCGGCTGTTCGGTGCCCTGCCTAACGCGGGCTGGTGCGCTTTCGCAAGCAATGTGGCGACGCACTCCGCCGCAAGGCTTGACAGACGCGATCCGCCGCCCTTCCTGACCCGGTGCGCGCGAACCGGACCTGGCAATGATTATCGGCACCGCCGGCCATGTCGATCATGGCAAGACGGCGCTGGTCAGGGCATTGACAGGCGTCGATACGGATCGGCTGGCCGAGGAAAAGCGGCGCGGCATCACGATCGACCTCGGTTATGCCTATGCCGGCGATCTGGCTTTCATCGACGTGCCGGGGCACGAGCGGCTGGTCCATACCATGCTGGCCGGCGCCAGCGGGATCGATACGGCGCTGCTGGTGGTGGCGCTGCCCGAGGGTATCCGTCCGCAAACCCGCGAGCATGTGCATATTCTGACACTGCTGGGGATCGGCCGCATGGTGGTGGCCCTAACCAAGGCCGATCTGGCGCCGGATCGAATCCCGCGGGCCCACGCGGCGATCGCGGCGCTGCTGGCGGGAACGCCGTTCGCCGGATCGTCGGCGATCCCGGTTTCGGCGAAAACGGGACAGGGACTGACCGCGTTGCTGACCGCGCTGCGGACGCCCGTGGCGTATCGCCGGGATACCGCCATGTATCCCAGGCTGGCGGTGGACCGGGCATTCACGCTGGCCGGAACCGGGCTGATCGTGACCGGCACGCTGGTATCGGGGCGCATCGCGGCGGAGGACCGCCTTGTCCTGTCACCCCTTGGCCTGGACGTGCGGGTGCGCGGACTGCACGCTCACAATAAACCGGCCGGCGAGGCACTGGCGGGTCAGCGGGTCGCGCTTAATCTGACTGGGCCGCGCCTGTCGAAGGATGTCGTCACGCGTGGCGACTGGGTGCTGCATCCAGACATTCATGCCCCAGCCGCCTCGCTGGACGTCCGGTGCGTGCTGCTGCCGGACGCCGCACGTCCGTTGCGCCAGGACACCGAGGTGCATCTGCATATGGGTGCGGCACATACGATGGTTCGGGTGTCGCTGCTGGACCGGGACCGGCTGGAACCCGGCACAATGGGCCTTGTCCGGCTGATCCTGCGACAACCGGCCGGTGCGCTCGCGGGCGATCGCTTCGTGCTGCGCGATACGGCAACGATCGGCGGCGGTTCGGTGCTGGATCCCTTCCCGCCGCACCGGGGCCGGCGAACCCCATCGCGGCTGAAACAACTGGCCGCGCTGGACCAACCTGACACGGTACAGGCCCTGCGCGGACTGCTGGCGGTCGCGCCGGGTTGGACGGAGCGGAATCTGTTCATGCGGGCGCGCAACGTCCTGGTCCCAGACCGGGACGGGTTGCTTGCCAGGGTGCCGGCGGTTGCGGCGGGCGGGCTGGTGTTCGCACCCGCCGCGTTCGATACGCTGCGTTCGGCTATCCTGGCGGCGCTGGCGGCGTTTCATCGCCGGTCCCCGGAACTGCCGGGATTGCAGACCGAACGGTTGCGCCTGGCGTTGACGGAACGCCTCCCGGCGGCGGCGTTTGCCGATCTACTGGCGGCATTTGTCCGGGCCGGAGCGATCGAGGCCGATGGGCCGTGGTTTCGCCTTCCAGGACACCGGATCGCCTTGTCCACGCAGGACGACCGGCTTTGGCATCTGGTCCGCCCTTTGCTGGCGGCGGATCGGTTTCGCCCGCCCGCCCTGCGGGACATTGCATCGACTGTGACGATGCCCGAAGCGGCGGTGCGCGTAACGCTGAAGCGGCTGGTTCGGATTGGCCAGGTGGTGGAGGTGGCGCCGGATTGCGTCTTCCTGCGCGGAGCCGTGGCGGACATGGCGGAAATCGCCGCCGATGTGGCGGCGGGACAGGGGGGGTTGACCGCCGCGACGTTTCGCGACCGCCTGGGAAATGGACGAAAAATCGCCATCCTGGTGCTGGAATTTTTCGACAAGGCCGGATTAACGGTGCGCGTGGGCGACACGCGGCGCGTGCGGATGGACCGGCTGGGGTTGTTCGGCCCGCCGGGGCGCGATTAACCGGCGGGAACCAATCTGGCGCAGGACCGGCGGGACTCGATGCCGATCGACCCAAATCGCGTCACGCTGCCGGCTCGTTCGATCCGGCGGCGCAGCATCGCCTCGAACGCCGCGAATACCTTGCGCATCCGAGGCTGCTTGTACGGGAATATATCGGGCGGATCCATCATATGGATAATCGCGGCGGAGTCCGCCTCGAATACCAGCAGGCGCCCATCGCGGGTTTCGGCACAGTCGATGGAGTAGTAATCGAATCCCAGGCGGTCGTGCAGTGCGTCGAATGCATCGGCATGGCGGCGGGCGAACCCGGTGTCGAAATCCGCCATCGCACGCGCCTCCTCAGCGCGCTTTTCCGCCGATTCGGTCATGCCGGCATTGAGGTAGTGCACCATCCAGTGACTGGAGATCGCCATGTGGCAGAGGTGTGGCTGGCGATCGATAAAGACGATCCGGGACTTACGGTATAGTCCGTCCGCACTTCGGTAATCCTCGAACGCCGTCACGAAATAGTCCTGGTCAAAGGAAAAACGTAAATAATCAGCCAGTTCGGCAGCGTTTTGAATGCGGGACAAATTAGCGCCCGCGTGGGACCCGCGGGGCCGGATCAGATATGGAAAAGGGTGGGTCGGCGCTGCAAATCCCCGGATCGCACGCCCCGATTCCAGGTCTGGACGGGATACCGCGACGGCGACGGGGCTGCATAGTCCGGGAAGGCCGGCCAAGGAGCGGGACAGCGTGTCGCGTTCCAGCATCGGCAGATATCGCGGGTCGTTCAGCGCCGGCCGTGGCCATGATGCATAAAGCCGCCGGAGGCGGGACAGGGTGGCGGCATCGGCCTCCCCGGCGGAAAAAAACGCGATGTCGTGATCGGGAATAATCGCCGGCAGGGGACGATCCGGCAGAATATACAGAATATCCAGTTGGACATCGAGATGATTGGTCAGAAAATCGAGCGGCGTGTTGGTCATCAGATCGCCAGGACCGGCCAGCGCGAGCACTCTCAACGGCGGCAGGGCGGCGGGATTATCGCACGCCGATGCCTGTTGGTTTCTGGTATTCGCCCGGACAGGGGGCAGCCGCCGCCCCTGAGCGATGGCGGCGCCTGATCCCGAGATCCGGTAAATCTGGCTGGTTGCAAGCGCCGCATCCTGCAAATTCAACCCTTCCGCCCGCCGGAATCCAAGCTGCGCGGCGATGGCGGCATCGTATGCCCAGGCGGCTTCGCAGGCCGCATGCGGATCGCGCGCCGCGAAACGACGGATTCGTTCCATCAGGGCGTCGTAATCGTTGCCCCGGTAGGCGAACTCGGTGAGATCGCCGGTGCCAAGCACCGAGGGCGGAATGAATGTACCGCTCAGCGCCGGTATGGCTGCGTCCATGTAGGACATCGGAATTCCATCTCGAATTACGCTTCTACCGTAACGCGGAAAAGTTAACGAAACCCTTACGGAGAGCCGTCAAAAGCAGGAAATTTGACAATCCGGCCCTGGCGCACTCAACAATCGGTGGCCGAGCCGGCGACAATCGTCTCAGGAGAGCGCAGGAAATGCCGATCGACTACCAGAAGAAGGATGGGGTCGCGACCATCACGCTGAACAACCCGGCGAAGGCCAATATCCTGGACAAACAGACGTCGGATGCGATTTCCGCGGCCTGGGTCGATCTTTGGGAGGATCGCGACATCCGCTGCGCGATCGTCACCGGCAAGGGGGACCGGCATTTTTGCGGTGGCCATAATTTACAACCGCGTGCCGATCTAACGGCTGAAGACCGCGAGTATCTCCGGACCCAGCGACTCTACTGGCCGCTGGCGGGCACGGTGCATGGCCAGAAAACCGGTGTCGATGGCCGCATGGGCGACCACTATCCGCGGGTCTGGAAACCGGTGATCGCCGCGATCAACGGCTGGGCGGCTGGGGCGGGACTGTACATGCTGCTCACCTCCACCGATATCCGGATCGCCAGCGCGGAAAACGCCCGCTTCAAATTCTCTCTCCTGACCCAGGGATGGCTGGGTAACGGACCGGGCGCGAGCATGCTGATCAAGCAACTCCGCTATATCGACGCGATGAAAATCCTGCTGACGGATGAGCCGTTCGATGCGGCGGAGGCCCTGCGTGTCGGTCTGGTCAACGAAGTCGTTCCCCACGACCAATTGATGGCGCGCGCGGAAACGCTGGCGCGCCAGATCGTCGCGCTGCCGCCGGCGGCGGTGCGGATGATGAAGGAATTCGTGGTCCGCTTTGGCGATCTGCCGGACGATCAGGCCTGGCACGTGCAGAATCTCATGAATTCTCTGCTGGTCCAGACAACGATGGATGGCGAGGAAGGGCGGACGGCATTCAACGAGAAACGGCCACCGAATTTCACCGGCACCTTGCGCAAACGCGGAGAGCCCTGGCCGGAATTGTCGGAAGCCGAAGCACGCCGGCTCGATGAAGCTTATCGTAGCGGCGATTTCTGACACCCGCCAGAGACCCGATCTGTTTGGATATCGATTTTGTTTCGGACAGAGATTGTCCTGGGCTTTAGATCATGTTTTGCAACCGCCATGCATCCCACCACACCGGAACCGCTGCCACCGATAGCGGCCGGGCGGCGAGGAACCCTTGAATTTCATCGCAACCGAGGCTGGTCATGCGATCCCAGATCGTGACCGTTTCCACGCCCTCGGCCACGACCGTCAGGCCATGCCGTTTCGCCTGAATGATGGTTTCGGTCAGAAATCGCCTTATATCGGGGCAAGCTTCCACCTGCCGCACAAGGTCCTTATCGAGTTTCAGACTTGTGAAGGGTAATTCCAGTAAGGGCGCAAGCCGCGGCACGGCAGGCCCCACATCGTCGATTGCCGCGCCGTAGCCCAGCCCGCGCAAGCGCTCCAGCGACCGGCGGAGCGCTGGGATGTCTTGAACCGGCTGGCTTTCCGTCAATTCGATGGCAATTTGGTCCGCTGTCAATCCGGCGGCGATCCGCTGTTCCTCCAGCCGGTCGAGCGCGGCGGGCCGCAGCAGTACGTCCAATGGAAAATTCAGCGACATCCGCAGCCCGCGGCCGGCGAGCAACGGCCCTGCCAGATCCGCGAAAGCGCGCTCGGACACCGCACTGGTCAATTCCGCCGCCAGCCCCGCATCCTCGATCTGAGGGACAAAAAAATCGGGTAGCAGCGTGCCGCGTTCCGGGTGGTTTAGTCGCGCCAGGGCTTCCAGCCCGATCGGTTGGCGATCGGCGATCCGGATGATTGGCTGGTAGCGCGTTTCAATCATCTGACTCTGCATCGCGGCCGTCAGTTCGGTCAGGTTCATGCCCGGCCTGTCGCGCGGCGGCAACGTCCGCATCAAGGCATCGGTAATCGATTGCGGCGTTGCGTCGGGAACAACCCGCAGAAATGGGTGCCACGATGCGCCTGAGTCCAGCAACAACATGTGGGTATCGGGGCCAGCGATCTCGGTGGTGAGATTGGCGAGTTCAACCAGCAGCCCCTGGGCGTCGTTCCGATCGACCAGAAGATGAGAATAATCCGACCCGGTTCCGGCCAACCGGCAAACGGCACTGCGTGCGTCGCATGTATCCACATTCCCCCCGCCCAAAGACCAAGCCGCGCTATGAACAGCCCGGTGCCATGCCACGTTGCTGCTAACCAACAGTAACCGTAATCCCAGGCGACCTGGGACGATCGCATGTTCTGATAATGGCGGGTTGGCAAGCAGGCACTTTTCCATCTCTGCCTGCTAACTCATCCGATGAAATAACGCGAGAGAAATCCCGGTATTGAGATAAAATGACACCTATTATCACACAAGATTATTAAAATGAGGATGTTATGAGATTATTACACCTCGAACGTAAAATAATCTGCAACTTAAGGGCGGATGTCAACCTAAATCGAAGTTTGCCTTCCGTTTTTCGACGAAGGCGGACATCCCTTCTTTCTGGTCCGGCGTGCCGAACATCGACAGAAACAAAGCCCGCTCATGACGGACACCTTCGGCCAGGCTCGACTCGAAGGCCCGGTTGACGGCTTGCTTCGCGAACTGGACGGCGACCGGCGACAAATGCGCAATCCGTTCGGCGATCTTCAAAACCTCCGGCAGCAACTGGTCGGCCGAGAACACCTTCGACACCAGGTTGGCCCGTTCGGCTTCCGCCGCGTCCATCATCCGGGCGGTCAACACCATGTCCATCGCCTTGGACTTTCCCACCGCCCGGGTCAGCCGCTGAGTGCCCCCCGCGCCGGGGATAACCCCCAGGTTGATCTCCGGCTGGCCGAATTTCGCCGTGTCGGCGGCGAAGATCATGTCGCACATCATCGCCAGTTCGCAGCCGCCGCCCAGCGCGAAGCCCGCGACCGCCGCGATGACCGGCTTCTTTATCCGCAGCACGCTTTCCCAGTTGGCGCCGATGAAATCCTCCACCATGGCGGACGGGTTGGTGCGGTCGCGCATTTCCTTGATGTCGGCGCCGGCCGCGAACGCCCGCTCGCTGCCGGTAATCACGATGGCGCCGATCGCCGGGTCCGCATCGAACGCCTGCAACTGCGCGCCGAGTTCCTTCACCAACGCGTCGCACAGCGCATTCAGCGCGGCCGGGCGATTCAGCCGGATCAGGCCGACACGGCCATAAGTTTCGACGATAATGTTCTCGTATTCCGGCATGGCACGTCTCCCAGGCGCGGCGGATGACCCGCCGACAAGCGAATTCGACGGGATCATACTCAAGGCACACTCCGCTGTCATCGCCGCGCGCATCGGTTGTCCCCCAAAGGCCAAAGTGCTCGGTACCAGCGAGGCGGTAGTCCCTCCACCGCCTTGTCAAAGGCTTGACCGGGCGAAAGCAGTGCGCTCATTGGCAATTGGTTCCATACAATAGGTGCTGGGTTTCAGTATTCCGAGCCAAGTTCTTACAAATCGCGTTCGCGGCGAGCGATGAGCAGTTGACAAAACTACGGGTAAACAGTATTTTATGATCGGGTTCGAATGGGACCTGAACAAAGCTGCCCGCAACCTCGCCGATCATAAGGTGAGTTTTGAGCAGGCAGCCATTGCATGCCGCGATCCTTTTGCTGTCGAATGGATCGACCAACGCGAGGATTACGGCGAGGAACGATCTGTCCTGCTTGGAATTTATGAACGCGAAGTACTCTATCTGGCGTACACCGAGCGCGGCGACAACATCCGGATTATCTCGGCCCGACGAGCGGAAAAACATGAGCAAGATCGATACTATCGTCAGAATACACCGTGACGGCACGCTACACCGTGCGATGCCCGACAGCACCGAAGTGCGAATGCCGGCACCGGGGCCACTGGCCCCGAGGACGGAGGACGAAGTTCATGCCGCCGCCCTTGCCGATCCGGATGGCCAACCCCTCACGGAAGAAAGCATGGTGCGCATGAGGCCCGTTCCGCGCGCCAAAACGCTGCGCCGGGCGCTTGGGCTGACGCAGGAAGAATTTGCCGCGCGATTTCAAATCCCCATCGGTACGCTGCGCGATTGGGAGCAGGGACGGGCGGAACCGGATCAACCGGCCCGCGCCTATCTTAAAGTCATTGCTGTCGACGCTCAAGCCGTTCAGCGGGCGCTTGCGGTGACTCCGCACCGGCCGCATTGATAGTATACGCCGCCCGCGCCGCTGTACAAATACTGAACACCCGATCGCCAAGTGCGCCCCATGACCCGAACGCGCATCGGAAAAGCCAGTCCTATGCCGGCGGACGTGCCAGACCCATTCCGCGCAGCAGGTCGGCGAAGGCGCTCAGCCGGCCTTCCCGGTAAGCGGCCATATCCGTTCCCTGGTCATCCAGGAAGCCGCCGCCTCGCGACATCGTATCGGCGACGATCGCCGGCGCCTCATATCGCGGATGGTCCAATGCTTTCGACAGATACGCACTGGCATGGTGCAGCGTATCGGCGCCGCCCCAGTCGATGAATTCCAGCAATCCCAGCACCGCGAACCGGAATCCGAAACCGTATTTAACCGCCTTGTCGATATCGGCCGCGCTGGCGACGCCTTCCTCGGCCATGCGGGCCGCCTCGTTCATCGCCAGCACCTGAAGGCGCGGCACGATGAAGCCCGGCCGAGCGGCGCAAACGACGGGGATTTTGCCGGTTGCCTCGAGCAATGCCAGCAACCGGGCGGTGGTGTCCGCGCTGGTTTCCGCGCCGGGCGATACTTCGACCAGAGGCATCAGGAACGCCGGGTTCAACCAGTGGGCGTTCAAAAACCGCTCCGGACCGATCGCCGCCCCGGCGAGATCGCCCACCATAATGGTGGATGTCGTGGACGCGATAATCGTTTTCGGACTGGCGAGGGCCGATGCGCGGGCCAGCGCCTCGCGTTTCAGCGCCAGAATTTCCGGCACGCCCTCGAACACCACCGACGCGGCGGCCAGCGCCGGACCGGCCCCGGCATCCGGCACCACGCGAACGCGCGCGGCGATCGGGGCCATTTGGTCCGGCCGCATCAGCCCGATCCGCGCCATCGTTCCCAGCGTGGCAGCGGTTTCGGCATGAACATCGGCCGACAGGCGGGCGAACGCCTCCGGCTCGCGCGGTTTGAAATCGATTACCGCGACATCGTGTCCGGCGAAGGCGAACACCACGGCGATGCCGCGCCCCATGCGCCCGGCGCCGAGGCAGGCGATGGGTTCCCTCATGCGAAGCCGTCCCGCAACAAGGCCTGTAGGGTCGTCCGGCCGACACCCGCCAGCCCGATCGTTTCCAGCGAACGACCGGACTTGTCGAAATCCTCCTCGCAAATCGCGGATCCGATGGTGAGGAAGCCTCGCGCCAGCGGCGTTTCCACACCGGCCATGGCCGCGATGGAGACCAGCAGCGACAGGCCGATCTGGATATCCTCCCGCATGTACCGGTGGTCGCGGAGTATCAGATGTTCGTGCCAGTCGCCCGAACCGGTCAGTTTGTCATGCGAGCCGCGGCCGTACATCCATTCATCGCCTTCCGCCGCGTAATGATCGGCCAGCGGGAAATGCGGCGGACCATAGCCCAGTGCGTCCCGCACCGAGATGCGTTCCGCGTCCAGCCGGTTCGTCACCCGGCGAATGGCGGCCTGCGTGCCTTCCTTGTGGATATCCCAGCGATCGAAATGCTCGATCGGCCCGGCGTTCATGACGATCAGCGGCGGATGGATAATCGGTCCGGCATTCATCAGCGCGGCGGACAGCGCATCGCCGCAGGGTTCGATCGCGTTCGGGAACGCAGCCGCGATAACGCGCAAGGCACTGTCCGTCCGGCATTGCGGAAACACCCCGGTCGGCAAGCGTTTGCCGCGGCCGGAGATGCGCACGGAATGCGGTCCCTGCTTGCGGGCAAGCCACGGCAGCGTGCCGGTTTCGGCGAAACTGGCGGCGGCATGGTTGCCGGCATCGTGCATGGCCTTGGCGAAAAGGACGGACCCAAAACTGCCGGGCGGCAGGAAAACCACCTGGTCGTCGGTCAACAGCGGCGCCAGCGCACGGGCAATGTCCGGCTGAGCGAACGCCGGCACCGGGCAAACGATCAGGTCCGCGCCCGCGACCGCACTCGCCAGACTGGACGTAATGAGCGCCGGCCGAACCTGACGATCGCCGGTGAAATCCCGCACACCGATCATTCCGCCAGCCGCTCGGTGAGCAGCGGCGGCCGCTTCGTCGCGCCGCCACATCAGGATCTCGTGTCCCGCCAGCGTCAGGTCGGCAGCGGCGGCGAAGGCACCATTGCCGCCGCCCAAGACGGCGATTTTCATGTCTGTCCCAGGCTGGCGAACCGATCGGGAGCGGGCCGCACTGGCATGGCGTTGGTCATCGGCGAACCCCTCGGCCGTTTTTTAGCACGTCGCCCGTTACGGCGAAATGGTTCAGGTGTAAAGGATTCCCGCGCCGGCGCGGACTAATGCGCCGGTTCGCCGGCCCAGAACGGGTCCGCCCGGCCAGTGAGCGGCGCGGCGGTGCCGGCCAGGATTTCCACGACCTTGGCGCGCACCCGTTCATAATCGGGCGCATCTACATAATATTCATAGGGCACGGCCGATTGCTGCCCACCCGCGAGTTGTTGGATCGTATCCAAATGAAACACCGTGGCCCCTTCCGCCACGGTGCCGTTGTCCCGCCAACGCTCATTGGTTTCGTTATCCGACCGCACGACCATCAGATGCTGCGCCAACCCTTCCTGATCCTGCGGTTGAAACACGAACCGGACGATATCGTCGCCGCCGGGTTCCAGCGTTTCCTGCGCCACGACGGTGTGCTTCGGCCCCACGATACGGTCGCGTGCGAACGACACCCGCGATCGCACCGCGGGGTCCAGCGCGCTTTTCCATGTCGTATAAAGCGACTGGATCGCCGCATCGCCATCATCCCGGTCGCCGGCCGCCTGGTCTGCCTGGATCATCAGTTCCCAGGCCTGAAATGATGATGGACGCAGTTTAACGAGCCGTTGCACATAGGGCCTGGCCGCACGCCAGTTGCCATCCTCCAGATCGATCAGGCCCGCGACGAACAGCGCCGGACTCGGGTCGGGCGGGTTAGCCGCAATGATAGCGTCGAGCGCGTGCAGCGCGTCTTGCCGCTTGCCGTCGTGCAGCATGGCTATCGCCTGATCCAACGTTATTTTCGGGGGATCGGCGGCAAAGCAAACACCGGAGACCGATAGCTGTATCGCCAGGACCAGGGTTAAAAATCGCCAGCACTGTGCGGCCATGTCAGTGTCTCATGCTTCGTTCGGCCTGACTGTCATACGCCTGCAAGCAACGGGACTTGTAGCGAAAAAATTTCCGCAGCGGGACCGGCGCTATAGCTGCCGAACCAGTTTGCGGGCCAGCAGCCAGCCGGGAATGGCGGAGACCGGCGCGCCGGGCAGCAGCAGCAGCCATCCCCAGGGTTGCTGGTTCACGATCAGGTCCATACCGATCCCCAGCATCATGCCGCCGATCAGACTGCCGGTGACGCCTGCCGAAATGCCGAGCCAGATAATGTCGCCGCGTGTGATCATGCGGCATTTGCTAAACAGGCAAGGCGTATTTGACAAGCGGCTGCCCGCACGCCTATACGCGCCGCTCATCACGGCCGGGAATGTGGACGAACCTTCGGGGTTCGCGCCCGCCCTTCGGTATGCGACCGATGGGCCTACCGGTGCAACAACAGGACGAAAGGGCCAACGCGCCCATGACTAAACGCGCCGAATCGAAATACAAGATCAACCGCCGCCTGGGTATCAACTTGTGGGGCCGCCCAAAATCCCCGGTCAACAAGCGGGAATACGGCCCCGGCCAGCACGGCCAACGCCGCAAGAAGCCGACCGATTTCGGCACTCAGTTGATGGCGAAGCAGAAGCTGAAGGGCTATTACGGCAATATCGGTGAGAAGCAGTTCCGCAAGTATTATGAGGAAGCCGTGCGCCGTAAGGGCGACACCTCGGAAAATCTCATCGAAATTCTGGAACGCCGGCTGGACGCGGTGACATACCGACTGAAATTTGCCGTGACCCCGTTCGCCGCCCGGCAGTTCGTGTCTCATGGCCATCTGCTGGTCAATGGCAAGCGGGTGAACATTCCGTCGTATCTGGTGAAGGATAACGACACGATCGAGGTGAAGGAGAAGTCCAAGCAACTCGCCGTGCTGCTGGACGCGACCCAGAGCAGCGAACGCGATGTCCCGGAATATCTGGAAGTCGATCACCGAGCGATGAAGGGCCGATTCGCTCGGGCGCCGAAGCTGTCGGATGTGCCGTATCCGGTGCAGATGGAACCGAATCTGGTGGTCGAGTTCTACTCGCGCTAACCGCGCGGGTTCACCGGCCGGTTTGGCGCCGTCGTTCTGTCCTTTCGGGTCAGGACGGCGGCGTTTTCGGTTTTTGCGCGTGCGATTAAGTCGGACGTCGGGCATCTTTCGGCGAAGTGTTTATAAAACGTCTTTGGGATCGCCGCCGGATAGGATCCATTCAGTCGGATGCGCTCGCCTGATAGCTTCTTCCGCCCCTATTGCGACCGGCACGGACTCAATGGCACTGTGCGTGTGACGCCCAAGTGTAGGGGAGACTAACGCAGTATGAGCGACGAGACGATACCCGAAGTGCTACCGCTTGCAGGGCTGCCGGAGACCGGAAGCCCTGCGGCCCCCGCAGATAAACCTGCGATCGAGCAGCAGGAGGTGTATGTTTCGATTTGGAAAATCGCTGTCGACACACAAATGCATTTCAACGAGATGTCAGTTAAGGCTCGCCAGTTTGGCCTGACTTTCGTTGCAGCCGCCCTAGGTCTTGGAGTGGTTCTCATGAGCCGCAATCAGGAATTTTCGTTGCCTGTTCCTTACTTTGGTGGCTTTGATCTCCACGCCATCGTTGTCCTCGTTATCGCGAGCGCCTTTTCACTGTACGCCGTGCGGCTGCTCGACCTGAACGTTTATCATAAAATGCTTCGGGGTGCGGTCGCGTTTGGCGAGGATTTCGAAGAAAGCTACATGAAGCAGATATTTACCCTCGAAAGAGGTATGACCCAGGCAATATCGCAATTCAGCCGGCATGCCGATACGAAGGTCGACAAGAAAGCAAAGCCATATAAATATTCCGGCGAAACACTGAAAACCGCAGGCGATAAACTCGCGCGGTTTTACAACATTTCTATTGGGACGCTTGTTATCCTCGCCCTCGGCCTTTTCATCATGACTGGGCATTTTGGACAACGCCGACCCATGCCAGCCGAGCCAGCTGTATCGAATCCAGCGGTGGCCCTAGCACCTATCACAACGGCTACCCCAAAACCGCCGGGAGGGGCTGATGCGAAATAAGCGACTGCTCGTCTGCGACCTTGACAATACCCTTTACGACTGGGTTGGCTATTTCGTACCGTCGTTCAAGGCAATGGTCGATGCGGCTGTGGAGACGATGGGCTGCGATAGGGAGAAGC
Source organism: Pseudomonadota bacterium (assembly GCA_021805565.1). Lineage (GTDB taxonomy): Bacteria > Pseudomonadota > Alphaproteobacteria > Acetobacterales > Acetobacteraceae > Rhodopila. The sequence continues at coordinate 240,485 of JAJZFA010000033.1, read as the reverse complement.
TGTTAGACGATTTGCGAACCGTGCATCAGAAACATCATGACTCAGAGCATCCTTTTGCTCTGCTGGAGACGGCGACTGTCAGAGAGCGTTACGCCGACTTGTCCCTCCGCGATACGGCCAAGGCACTCGATCCTGCGTTCCATGCGTTCAACTCGATGCGGAAAAGGACCCTTCAGCTAAATCCCGGCGTCCGCGAGGGCCTCGCCGCCATCGAAAAGATGGGAACGGCCATTGTCGCGCACACTGAAAGTAAACTCTATGGGGCCTATGACCGACTCGAGCGACTCAAGATTTTGCCGCGTTTCAGGACAATCTACTGCCGCGAGCGATCGGCATCAGTTCACCCCGATCCCGATTTAAGCACGGCTTGGTTGAAGCGAATTCCGATGCAACAAATCACAGAACTGGCGCACGACCAGGCCAAGCCCGATCCCGATGTCCTACTAGAAATTTGCTTTAAGGAGCGTGTGTCACCGGACGATACGGCCTATGTTGGAGATAGTGTCGCACGCGACATGCTCATGGCAAAGCGAGCGGGCGTCTTTTCGATCTGGGCCGAATATGGCACTCACCACGACCCGAGACTCTACGCAGATCTGGTGCGGGTTTCGCATTGGACGGCGGATGAAGTTGCGCGCGAGAAAAGGCTCAACGTCGAAGCAAAATCTATACGCCCTGATTTTGTAGCGTCTACATCCTTCGATGATGTGCTTGCAGCTCTTGGGCTGACGTAGCCTCATATTTCTGTCAACATCGCTTCATGCGGCCGGAACTAATTAACCGGCCTTCTCATGCGCATAAGCCGTGAGCGGCAGTGTTGGAAAACCCTCAATTCAAGGGTAAGTTTTGCGCCCGCACCACGGGGCGCTTAGTCGCTATTCTGAACTGAGTGTAGGTAAGACCGGCTTTCAGTTTCATGGCAAGCAGCACCGAAAGAGCAACGTTCATTGCCGTCATTTCGTTCCTCATTGCCGCCGCACATTATACCCGACGGCATCGCGGTCCCACGTTTGTGGCGTGACCCCGCGCGCCCGCAGAACGAATTTCTGGATCTTGCCAGTTTCTGTGCGCGGCAGGTCCGTCATTGCCTCCACGTAACGCGGTATGGCGAAATGCGGCAGGCGGGATTCGCAAAACCCCATCAACGCGAGCGGGTCGATCGTTGCCCCAATATGCGGCACCAGCGCGGCCATCGCCTCATCCTCGGCCAGATCGGACGGGACCGGAAACACGGCCGCCGCCGCGATATCGGGATGCGACAGCAGCACCTGTTCGACCTCGTACGACGAGATATTCTCCCCGCGCCGGCGGATGACGTCTTTCAGCCGATCGATGAAGCGGAACCAGCCATCGGCATCGCACAATACCCGGTCGCCGGTGTGGAACCACAGATTGCGCCATGCCTCCACCGTCTTGTCCGGCATGGCATGATAGCCGGACGCGAACGCGAACGGCTCATCGGCCCGCAGGATAAGTTCGCCGGGCACGCCGGGATCCACCGGATTATCGTGTTCATCGACCACCCGCGCCGCAAAACCCGGACGGATCCGGCCCATCGTGCCGGGTTTGCGTTCGGCCACCGTCGCGCCGATCGTAAAATTGGTTTCCGTCGATCCATAGCCATCGACCAGCGTCACACCCGTCCGAGCATTGAAAGCAGACATCAATTCCGCCGGTACGCCTGGGCCCAGGCCGCGGCGAACCCGGTGCGACTGCTCTGCGGCGGTGACGGGCTGGGCGAGAAGGATCGGCACCATCGCCCCCAGCAGATAAATCACGGTGGCGTTCTGTTCCGCCATGGCCGGCCAGAAGCGGGAGGCTGAGAACCGTTCCTCCAGCACCATATGCGCGCCTGTCAGGAGCGCCTGGGCCAAAGTGTTCAGTGCGTTGATATGAAACAGCGGCAGTGTCGTGCAAAGCACGTCTCCGGGTCCGAGTTCCAGTAGCGTGGCGGTATTCCAGCCCCACCAGAAATACTGGGCATGCGGACATACCACGCCTTTCGACGGTCCCGTGGTCCCGGATGTATAAAGTACCGCGAACGGATCGCCAGGCCCGATCGCCGCCGCCTCTACCGCCTGGGCCAAGGGCGGAAACGGCTCCGTCTTCGCATCCGCACCGTTTTCGGCCCGCACGACCCAGACGCGTTCGACAGGCAGCGGGCCGGCCAAATCCAGCCGTTCGAGATAGCGGTGTTCGGCGACCAGCAGCCGCGCGCCGCTGTCTCGCAGATAGTAGCTTATCTGCGGTCCCATCGCGGCGGTGTTGACCGGCACCAGCACCGCGCCGATCCAGGCACATCCCAGCAGCAGTTCCAGCAATTCGGATCGGTTGCCGCACAGTGTGGCTATGCGGTCGCCGAATCGGATGCCCGCGTCGCGCAGGCAGCCACCGCGCCGGGCGGCGATCGTGCAAGCATCCCCGAACGACCAGGTCTGTGCGCCCACTGTGACCAGGGGACGCCCGCCAAAGCGTTCCGCCTGTAGCAACAGCATCCGGGGCAGCGTCCGATCCATCGGCGGCAGCGTGGCGACGGTCGTCGCGGGGAAACCGGGCATGGCGCGAGCATTGAACATATTCAGGCCTCGATCAACGGTGCCGCTTTGGAGTGTTGCCCCAGGATAGCTCAACTCCTATGAGTTGTCGGGCCTTTGCCGCGTTCCGGACCCTTGCGGGGATGAACGCGCCGCGCTGAACAACGACCTGCTCATTTCGGTTTTACCCGGCGACGCGCGATTGTCTGACGTTCGGACCCCGAAGGCCCAGGCATGACACCTCGGACGACCGCTCGTTCGGTTCCCGTTCGGCCGCCGGGAGGGACTGTACAGGCGCGGGCTTTGCGTTGCGCACACTTTAGGTCAGTGTGATCGGATTGTCCCTCGTTGCCGCCTCGATGCCGCTGGGTCGCGGTCTGGCGTCCAGGGGGCTTTGCGTGATAACCAGATTTCGTGTCGCCCAATGAAACTCAACCGCCCGAACCTGCGGTGTTTGAATCGTTTCTGGTTCCGCATCGCAGTCTCCCACGCAACGGCGTTAAGTCGGTAATCGCGGTTGTGGCGATTGCCAGTGGGGCCGTGGCACTGCGTTTCTGGCTTTGGGGGGCGTGGCCTGTGGCGATGTTCAGCCTGGCCGAGGTGCCGTTGCTAGGCGTGTTACTGGCGATCAATTTCAAACAGGCACGTGCCAGCGAATCGATTACCTTGAACGCTGAGCAGCTAACGGTGATCCGCACGGATCCCGCAGGCCGGCGGCGCGGCTTTGCCATGCCGAGCGCCTGGTTGCGTGTTGATTTGAACGGCGGTTCTGGACTTTCACGTTTGATCGTACGCAGTCATGGCCGCGGTTGCGAGATTGGCGCATTTCTCCACGAGCCGGATCGACTGACGCTGTATGAATCCTTGCGCGATGCGTTGCATCGCATCAGGAATCCGCGTTTCGACAATCCTTGGATTCTGGACGGCGAGGGCTGACGGACCGTTGTCCGGCAGGCGGATAAGTCATTGCTGGTTGGCGACAGACCCTGCGTTTCGGTATGGCGCCGCGCCTGTGTCAGGTTTCAGCAGGACCCATCGATTTAATAAGGTCGAAGACCCGTTTGCGGATCGAAGGGTCGGTGATGCGGTAGTAGGCTCGCACGAGTTCCAGTGTTTCGCGGCGGCTGAGCGTATCGTCGCCAAAAGGGTCTTGCGGTTCAGCGACACCGCTGGCCCGCCGGTTTGGTGCCCCTCCGAAGTTTGCCGCGAGACTATCCGGCATATCGTCGAAAAAGAAACTGATCGGGACATCGAGTACCCTGGACAAATCGAACAAGCGCGACGCGCCCACCCGGTTTACGCCCCGTTCGTATTTCTGCACTTGCTGAAACGTCAGTCCCAGCGACTCGCCCAAACGCTCCTGGCTCATGCCCAACAGGGTCCGGCGCAAGCGGATGCGTGAGCCTACATGAATGTCGATGGGGCTGGGGCGGCTTTCCCGGTCACCGCTTACGACTTGTTCGGCTGCTGCCATGCCTGCTTTCCTCTCTTCATGGGACACCCAAATTTAACACAGGTTTAACGCTCTACCCGCGATTCCCTGACAAGCGAACAAACTGGCATTAATAGATATCGGAAAAAAATGCAACCATAAATTGTCAATAAATTAGATTTTTTGTGTCATATGGTCGCATATATTCAAACAAATATTAAAAATTAGCAGATCGCGGGCGCTGCCTGATCGCAGTGCCGGATAAGCCAATAAATAGTGCCGTAGCGGCTACGCTCGCAGGTAGCAACAACCCAAATCGCGCATACAGGGTAATCGGCTCAGGTGCGGGAAGGTGTAGCGCCAGCACGCCCGTGGTTTGCATTGCCAGGCGCCCGAGTTCATGGCCTTTTGCATCGAAGCCGGCCGAGATGCCGGTATTGGCGGCCCGCATCGCCGGTTGGCCTTCTTCCACAGCCCGCATGCGCACGGCCGCCAGGTGTTGGCGTGGGCCGGCGGAGTTACCGAACCATGCATCGTTGGTGACATTGACCATCCAGGCAGGCCGATCCGATTCATCGAGGATCTGGTTCGAGAAGATCGCCTCATAGCAGATCAGGGCGCCAGCCGGGGGGAGGCCGGGAATATGCAGGGTGGCCGGTCCAGGGCCACTGGCGAAACCGCCCCCCGGTACAAGCTGAAGCGAAACGGGTAGCCAATCGGGCTGATATTCGCCGAATGGGACCAGATGCCATTTGTCGTAGATACCCTCGATCGCCCCGTTCGCGCCGATGGCGAACAGGCTGTTGCGCGGCCGTCCGGCTTCATCGAAGCGAACCGCACCCACCAGCGCGGTGGCACCGCCGGCGGCACTGGCAATCATCCGGCGCGCCTCGCTGTCGGTTTGCAACAATGCCGGGCTGGCTGTTTCTGGCCAAACGACCACCGCCGGCTGGCCATTCAGCCCCGCAACCGCCTGTTGTGTCATGTCGAGATAGTGGTGGAAGATCGAGACCATCAGCGTCCGGTCCCATTTCTGTCCCTGCGCCACATTGCCCTGTATGAGCAGCACGGTCAGATTTGGGCCAGGCGCCACCGGCTGGCCTAGCCGGACGACACCGAAGCCGCACCATAGCACCAGAATTGCCAGACCGATGGCCCGCCCCATCCGGTTCAGCGCCGGGGCGGAGGCCAGTAGCAGGGTCGCCAGCGTCAGCCCGTGCACTCCGATCGCGGATGCGGGCTGGATCATGATATCGCCCAGTCGTCCTGGGAATTCCCAGACGCTGCCCAGCGGGTTCCAGGGAAATCCGGTAGCAATGAACTGTCGCGCAATATCCGCCAGCACCCAGGCACCCGACAAGGCAAGCGCCATGCGCCATCCGGGACGGGCCCGCCATGCCACGGCGGCCGGGACAGCGGAAAAAAACGCCAGTATCGCCGCCAGCGCGGGTACCGCGAGCGGCACCAACCACCAGAACCGCGCCGCTTCGACCAGAATTGCGTCGGTTATCCAATACAGGCCGATCCCGTACAGCCCAAAGCCGAACCACCAGCCGCGGCGCGCGGCCACGATCGGACCGTCTGCCCCTTTGATCAGATACAGCAGTGCCGGGACGGCGATCGCAAGGGCCGGCAGACCATAGACCGGCGGCAAGGCGACAGCGGCGATGACGCCGAACAGAAGGGCGGCGAGGTCCGCGCGCCATCCGCGCAGGCCGGACAATTTTTCCGGCAGCATTGTCAGCCTGCTCGCCAACACCGGTCTTGCGGGCAAGGTAGGGGTTTCCGGGATGGTCAAACCGTTGGCTCGCGCCGCTGGCGCTCATAATGTTTTTGGTATTTTCCGGTCAGCAGGTCGGTTCGTACAACCACGGCGACATCGGTGGTGTTGAACTGCGGGTCGATCACTGCCCCGTCGCCGACGAACCCGCCGAGGCGGAGATACCCCTTAATGAGCGGCGGCAGGCGAATCAGGGCGGCCCGCGTGTCGATGGCGTCGCGGTCGAGACGGCGCATTTCGATATAGCGATGCGGCAAGGCATGCGGCCGGATAGCGGACGGCGCTAGATGATAGTAATAGAGATATGTCAGTTCCAGTGCCAGTGCGTCGGGGTCTATGCCCGGCAGGCTGGCGCAACCAAACATCGCTTCTATGCCGTGCAAGGACACGTAGGCGTGAATGCCGCGCCACAGCAATTGCATGACGGACCGGTTGCGATAACCGGTATCGACGCAGGACCGGCCAAGCTCAAGCACCCGGCCCGGAAGCGCCTCGATGCCTGCGATGTCGTATTCGCCGGAGGAGTAGAACTGCCCGATCCGGCGGGCGCCCTCGCGCTGGATCAGGCGATAAGTGCCAACGACGCTTTCCGGACCTTCCCCCAGTGCGTGGTCCACGACCAGAAGATGGTCGGCCACGGTGTCGTAGATATCGCGGTCGCGGCGCGTAGTGGTTGTGACGGAATCCGCCGACGCTCCGAGTTCCTGATAGAAAACCCGGTATCGCAGGGCCTGCACGGCGTCGATCTCGTTTTTATCGGCGGCGAGCCGGACCCCGAGGTTGCCGCTGCGAAGCTCTTGGAAGGGCCGATCCGGTTCGGCCGTGTCCGGGCCGGCGGTTTGTTCGGTCATCGGCCTTTCCCCTTGATCGCGGTTGGCATCGATCCGTCGCCCAAGTCCGGGGCGGGGGCCGGGGTGGGGTCTGGCACCGGTTCGGCGCCGGCGGGCTGGACCGGTTGGCGCCTTCGCCCAAACAATTCCAGCCGCAGCGAAACGACCTCGAAACCGAGCCGGCTGGCGATTGCCTGCATCAGGCGTTCGTGTTCCGGGTCGAGGAATTCGATAACCTTGCCGGTTTCCACGTCGATAAGGTGATAATGCGGTCCATCCTCGGACGGCTCATAGCGCGCCCGGCCTCCGCCGAAGTCGCGCCGTTCCAGGATACCGTGTTCCTCGAACAGCCGCACTGTCCGATATACGGTGGCGATCGATATATGCTTATCCAGAGCCGAGGCTCTGCGATAGACTTCCTCGACATCCGGGTGGTCGCCCGCGCCGGATAACACCCGTGCGACGACCCGGCGCTGGCCGGTCATCTTCAGGCCTCGTTCGATGCACAGGCGCTCGATACGCGATTCCATACCGTTCCTTGCGGTTCGCCGTGTCCCGCGCCCGTCGCTAACGGACGCCCGGCGTAACCGCATACAATGTCAGGATAGGATCAGGGAAGCCTGGGCCTGTTAAAGCCTTGCGGTGGCCGGCTGGCCCTTATCCGGCCGTCGTTGCCGCGGACGCGATTCCGGGCCACGGCCGGTCACGGCGTTGGCCTTCCGGTGCGGTATGTCCTGCCAGGATGCGGGAACCCGCGAATGGTCACCGGGAGGAGGAACGACGGATACCGAGACCGATCTGCTTGGCCAGTTCCGAACGGCGTTCGGCATAGTTCGGCGCGACCATCGGGTAGCTTACGTCCAGCCCCCATTTTTCCCGGTATTCGCCGGGGGTGAGGTTGTAGGACGCAGCCAGATGTCGCTTCAGCATCTTGAGCCGCTTTCCGTCTTCCAGGCAGATGATGTAATCGGGAAAAACCGATTTCCGGATCGGCACGAAGGGTGCGGGGCGCGGGGCCGGCACGGCGGCGGGGGCAGACTCTATTGTGGACAAAGCTTCATAAACGGCCCGGATAACAAACGATATTGTGCCCGGTTTAACTTCGTTGTTGGCCGCATATGCCGACACGATCCTGGCTACCATGGGGAGAAGTGTGGAATCGGCCGGAGTTTCAGTCATCTTGAGACTTTTCCATTTGCTATGCTCGCTCTATATACGAACGGAATCGACTGCTCCGCAACAGCAACTGAGAGAATTGAATAGAATGAATGAAATGAAATGATGTCGCCCATGCAAGAGCTAACCCTCAGTTTGGATATAACGACGGACATTTGCCCGATGACGTTTGTCCGCACTCGCCTCGCCCTGGACCGAATGGCGCCGGGCGAAATCCTTCAGGTGGTCTTGAAGGGCGACGAGCCGCTGCGCAACGTTCCACGTTCGGCGATCGAGATGGGACATGATGTGCTTTCGGTCGAAACCGATTGCGCCGGGATTACGCGCCTGCTGATCCGGCGCGGCGGTTAAGCTGGATTGTTGCGTACAAACGGAGTTCGAATACGGGCGGTTTGTGCTATTGGGCCGAACCATAAACCTTTGCCCAGGCGGGCCGCTTTATCGGCGTGCTGACGACGTTATGGCCGATGGTGCCCTTCGCCGCACTGTTCGAGATCGAGGCGCATCACCAGCGCGTCCGATCGATCGGTATAATAGCGTGGACGACGTCCGACCGGCACAAAACCCGCTGCGACATACAGCCGGTGGGCGGCGGCATTTGCGACCGAAACTTCCAGAAAGACCGACTGCACGCCAATCGAGGCGCTTAGTGCCATTGCGTGGCGCAGCAATGCCCTGCCGATTCCGCCGCGCCGCGCGTCTGGCAGGACCGCCAGCGTGAGGATCTCGGCCTCGCCGGCGGCAAACCGCACCATGATCGTTCCGCCCGACGGATGCAGCAATCCGAAGACGTTCGGCTGCCCTAGATGGAGATCGAATATATCGCGGCTCCAGGCATCGGGAGGCGGGAACGCGCCAGCATGGATCGCCGCCATGACATCGATATCGGCCAGCGTGGCGCGCCTTGGCATGGTTTTCAAAACGTTTGGCGTGAGGATGTCTGGCTGCCCGGCGGTTTGGCTTCGGGCGAGTCGACATAGACCGGTTCGGTGGCCAATGGACGCACGATCCCGCGAAGGCGCCGTTCGGCGACCGCCGCGATATGTCTGCCGGCGGGGAGGCGGGCGTCGGTCAGCATGACGTTGAACCCCCTGGCGGCGAGCCGGCTGGCCACGTCCGGCGCGGCGCCGCCGGCGACGGCGACCGCCGCGGACGGATGAGGCAGGCCGGCGACGGCGAGGGAGAGCACCTGGTCGCCTACCTCCAGGAAAATCCGTCCGGATCGGCTAACCGTAGCGCACCATAACGTCCGGCCGCCGAGTTGGGGAAGCGAATCGGCCAGCGCCTCTCCCACCGTGACGCCGATGACGGGCCGGTCCACGGCAGCGCCGATGCCTAGCGCCAACGCGATGCCGCCGCGGATACCGGTGAAGCTGCCCGGGCCGACGGTGACCGCGATCATGTCGAGTTCGCTGGCGGTCAGACCCGCGTCTCGCAGGCAGTCGCGCACCATCAGGGGTAGGATCGCGGCGTGACCGCGGCGCAGATCCTGCTGGCGGGCGGTCACGATTTCGCCGCCGACGACCAACGTCGCCGAACAGCGTGCAACGGCCGAATCGAGGGCAAGTATCCGCATCAAGGCTGAGCCTACCCCGCCGATGGGCCGGCGCAAACAGGTGGTGTATTGTATCAGGGATGTTGCACGATCCGGCTATCCCGTCGCCGCCATCCGTCGCCGCCACCCGCTTGCACGATCCGGCCGGTGCGCGGCACACTGTTGGCATGCCGATACCCATTCTTGTGCGTCGCCTGCCCCATGGCGACGGTCTGCCGCTGCCGTCCTATGCCACCGGCGGGGCCGCCGGAATGGATCTGATCGCCGCGGTGCAGGAGCCGGTTACGATCGGGCCTGGCGAGCGGGCGCTCATTCCGACTGGGCTGACACTGGCGTTGCCGCCTGGCTACGAACTGCAAATCCGTCCCCGTTCCGGGCTCGCGCTGCGGCATGGTATTGCCCTGCCAAATGCGCCCGGCACCATCGATGAGGATTATCGGGGCGAGATCGGTGTCATTCTGCTCAATACCGGCCGGGACGCCTTTGTTATCGAGCGCGGTGCACGCATCGCGCAGGCGGTGCTGGCCCCGGTCAGCAAGGCGGTATGGCAGGAAGTGGACAGGCTGGACACGACGGCCCGCGACACTGGCGGATTCGGGAGCACTGGCACCTCGACCGCGCCGGTCGCGGAGGTGTGAAGATTTAATCCGATGCATCGGGGTACCCGTTGCCGTATGGTAAGAATCGCGCTTCCGTAAGGAGCTTTTTATTGGTGTTGGGGCCGGTTATGAACGCGCGGGCCATGGAAGCCGAACCGGCCGTATCCGCTGTCGTTTCCAAGACGGACGGGCAGGATAAGCGGACATCCGCTGCTCGTGGGATAGCGATCGCCGTTCTGCTCTCGTTGCCGTTCTGGATGCTGATCGCGGTCGTGGCGTTTCTGCTGTTTTAGCGCATAGCCCGGAATACTGGACTGTTCCGTCAACGGCCTGGAGCATGGCTGCCGGTAAATTGCGGTTGACCCGCGGCCTGTCCGTGCTCTTCTGGCGGCGATGCGCCGCATGGCTCCCATGATCGCGAGTCGGCTGACCTGGTTGTTCCTGGCAATCGCCGGTATCGCGGGGGCGGTCGCCCAGCCCGTGGCTTCGGCGAACGGTGTCGCGGACCATTTCTTTGTCTCCAGCGATGGCGTCCGGTTGCATTACCTGGAGGCGGGACCGCCCGGCGCGCATACGCTGGTTTTCGTTCCAGGCTGGACGATGCCTGCCTGGATATGGATGCCGCAAATACTGGCATTTTCCCGCCGCTACCATGTCGTGGCGTTCGATCCGCGCGGCCAGGGCGACTCCTCGATTTCGGACAGCGGTTACGAACCGGTGCGGCGCGGCCGCGATATCGCTGAACTGATTGCCCAGTTGACGGCGCCGAAGGTCGTGGTGGTGGGCTGGTCGCTGGGCGTCCTGGATACGCTGGCGTCCATTCATGTCGCCGGCGACGGGCGGCTGGCGGGACTTGTCCTGGTCGATAATTCGGTGGGCGAGGAACCGCCGCCGCCCTACCGCCCGCCGCCGCCGCAATCCGGACGGCCGGAAAACCACGCCACGGCGATGAAGCGGTTCGTCCGGTCGATGTTCGCGCGACCGCAGCCGAAAGCCTATCTGGATCGTTTGACGCAGGCGGTCTTGCGGACGCCGGAATTCGCCAGCCGGTTATTGCTCGCCTACCCGGTGCCGCGATCTTATTGGCGGGAAGCGGTCTATGCGACCAAGGTTCCGCTGCTGTACGTCATCAGGCCGCGCTGGGTTGCGCAGGGGGAGAACCTTGTGCGAAACCGCGCGAATACTGAGATGGATGTGTTCAGCGATGCCGGTCATGCCTTGTTCGTCGATGACCCGGTGCGCTTCAATACCGTAATGGAGCAATTTCTGCGGCGGTCCGTCTGGCCATGAATTTTGTTGCGCTGTTTCTGGTTTCGCTGGCCACCGTTGGCTATGAGACCGCGCTGACCCGGTACTTCGCCGTGGCGAAATGGTCGGAGTATGGCTACTGGGTCATCTCCATCGTCATGGTCGGGTTCGCGCTGAGCGGGGTGGTTCTGGCGCTGTGGCGGGATGCTTTCGTCCGCCGTATGGCCGGACTGATGGCGGGATTGCCGGCCGCTTTGGTTGTGTCGGCCGCGGTTGGCTACCACTTCGTCACGACCAACCCGTTCAACCCGTTGCAATTGCAAAATCCGGTAACCTGGCAACCGCAAATATGGAACATCGCCGGTTATTATGCGGCGCTGCTGCCGTTCTTTTTCCTGGCCGGTCTGTTTATCAGTCTGAGTTTTGTCCGGTATGCTGATCGGATCGGCCTTGTCTATGCGTTCGACCTGACCGGCGCCGGGGCGGGGGCGTCCAGTGTGCTGGCGGTTATGTACGTCGTGCATGCGTTCGGTCTCGTTCCTTTGTTGTTGGTGCCACTCGCGACCGCGGCGCTGTTTGCCAAGGGGGCCTATCGCCTGCGCGCGGTGGCCGCGGCACTGTTTGTGTTGGCAGGGGCGGAGGCGATTCTGCTGCTGGATAACGAAGCGGCGTACAACGATTTCAAGGCGATCTATGCACCGCTGCATACGCCGGATGCAAAAATCGTCGCGTCGGTGAACGCACCGCGCGGCGATTACGCGATCCTGGATGACTTTACCGAACGGGTCGATACCGATATCTCCAACAATGCCGGCATGCTGGGGGTGGATGGGCCGCCCCGCAGCTATGGGTTGTATCGCGACGGCAATCGTATTGCCGCGCTGCCGGATCGATGGCCTGTAGAGTCGGGCTATGCCGCCGCCGCGCTGGACGGGCTGCCGTATGCGTTGATTCCCCATGCCAGGGTTCTGCTGGCGGGCGCGTCCGGCGGATTCCGAGCCGCGGAAGTGCTGCGTTTGGGGGCATCGGCGGTGCGGGTGTTGGAGCCAGAACCGGAAATGCTTCGGATCATGCGCGATGGTCTCGGGCCCGAACGTCCGGCCGGCGCGAACCCCCTGGTTACGGTTTCCGGCGGAAATCCATTAGCCGCGGTCAATGCCGGCGCGTACGACGTTGTGGACCTGTCGGCCGATTTCCTGGACGCGGCGGAAACCAACGCCACGGCTTTCAGCCGCGAGGCAGTTGTGTCCTACCTGCATGCCCTGGCGCCGGACGGGATTGTGTCGATCCCGGTCTCGATCCGCGATTTTCCGGTCTATGCCCTGCGAATGCTGGCGACGGTGCGTTCGGCTCTGCTGGCGGTTGGCATCGCGGACCCGGCGGAGCACGCGATTGTCTATCGGTCGGCCTGGAACGTGCGCATCCTGATCGCGCGCGAGGGCTGGACGGCTGCGCGCATTGCCGCCGCGCGCCGGTTCTGCGACGACCGGTCGTTCGATCTTTCCTGGTATCCTGGCCTCGACGTCGCCAAGGCCCGGGTCAATATTTATAACGATCTGCCAGCGGTGTCGTTCGATAAAGGCGAGGTCGAATCCGGCGGTCCGGACGATGCCATTGCCGATGAGGCACAAGCGGTGTTGACGGGTCAGGCGTCGCCGTCGGCCGAACAGTTCAATCTGTCGCCGATCACACTGGACAAGCCGTTTTTCTATGCGGTGCTGCGGCTGGACCGCATCGGCACGATCCTGAAACGGCTGGAAATTTTGCCGCAGAACGAGGTCGGGGCGCTGGTCAATCTGGCTGTGCTGGCGCAGGCGGCGACGATCGCGATCTTGGTGTTGCTGGTGCCGCTGGCAGCGCCGGGCCGTATCCGGTCCCCGCAGGCCGGCATGGTTCGGGCGGTGGTGTATTTTCCGGCGCTGGCGCTGGGATTTCTGTTCGTGGAAATCTACCTGATCGACAAGGCCAGCTTCTGGCTGGGGGACCGGACCAGCGGATTCGCGCTGGTGCTGTCTGGCATGCTGGTGTTTTCCGGGTTCGGCAGCGCGGTGTCCGGCCGGTGCGGCGAACGGCCGCGTCTTGGCATGGCGGCGGTGACCGCGATTGTCGTGGTTTGGTGTTCGGCGAGTCTGCTGTTGCTGGAGCCACTGGTTCTGGCGACGCTGGGTTGGCCGTTCCTTCTTCGGTCCGGCTTGTTGCTGGTATCGATCGCGCCGGTGTCGGTCGCGATGGGGCTGCCGTTTCCGCTGGGGCTCAACCAAACCGGAACGGGCGGATTTTTGCCGTGGGCATGGGGGCTGAACGGGGCGTTTTCGGTGGTGGCGACGCCGCTGGCCGCTCTCATCGCACGCGAATTCGGTTTCAGCAGGGTTCTTTTTTGCGCCGCGATCCTTTATGGGATCGCGTTCGTCACGTTTCCGTCCGCTCGGAAAAGTCCCGCCACAAGGAAAAGTTCGGTTTGACACGATATTCCAGCATCATTACCCGGCGGGGAGCGATCGGCTCCGCGTTGTCAGCGTCGGTTTTGCCCGCCATCGGGCATGCCGCACCGGTATGGACCAAGGCCGCTTTCGAACAGGCGATGCACGAATCCGGGCGGCCGGTCAGCCTGACCGATGCCCAGTTCGATGCGATCCAGAAGCGCAAGCCGGGGGCGATGAAACTGATCGCGAGTTACCTGAAAGACCATCTGGGTAGCGCCGATCCGGCTGTTTTGGCGGCGTTCGAGGCGGTGCCGCGGGAGTATTATCATTACGAATACCCCGAACACCGGGCGACACCCGGCGATGCGTATGAAGACAACCCCAAACCGTGGGCGCTGGGGTATGGATCGGCACTGTCCGATTACCTGGGCCAAGCCTACATGACGCAGGTATGCCAGCCGAAGTCAGGCGATATCACGCTGGAAGTTGGCACGGGAAGCGGTTTTCAAAGCAGCCTTCTGTCGCGCATCGTCAAATCCGCTTATTCGATCGAGATTATTGAACCGCTGGGCAAGGCGGTGGGCAAAATCTTCGCCCCGATCGGCTATGACAACGTGCATACCAAGGTGGGTGACGGATACTTCGGCTGGCCGGAGGTCGAGGGCGGCTTCGATATTATCATTGTAACGTGCGCGGCAACCTTCGCGCCGCCCGATCTGTTTAAGCAGCTCAAGGCCGGGGGCCGGATGATTATTCCCATCGGCCAGCCGTTCAAGCGCGGGCAGGTGCTGTATATTTATACCAAGGATGCCGAGGGTAAGATTCACTCGAAGCGGGATATCGGCGTGTTCTTTATTCCGATGACCGGGGCGATCGCGAAGAGTACTCCGCTTAAGCAGGAGACGGTGCCGGATCGTTCGGCCGCGGACCCCGCGCCGCGCGCATCGGAGTAAGCGGCTCGGCATTACGAATTGCCCGACAATAATCGCTGCGAGCGGCAGTGTCGGGCAATCCCCAGGTTTATGTTTTGCAAGGCAATTTTGCTGGCGTGCTGACGCACTTATTTGCCAGCGTTGCCTTACCCCACGTTCGCGAGGCGAGCCGATGCCGTAGCCGATCCCGTTGCCGCTACGGCATAAACGCCCCGCTCGTTTGGCATGGGGGCGAACTTCGCGGTGATTCCAAGGACGGTTTCCGCGCCGCCCAGGTATAACAGGCCGTCGGGCGCCATTATTCCGGCGATCGCACCCAGGACGCGAGCCTTCGTCGGCTGATCGAAATAAATCAGCACGTTGCGGCAGAATACGATGTCGAACCGGCCGAGTGGGCGAAGATCCGACAGCAGGTTGAATTCGCGGAACTGGGCCATGGTCCGGATGGTATCGGCGATGCGCCAGTTGGTATCGTCTTTGCGGAAGTAGCGCATCAGCATCTGAACGGGCAGGCCGCGCTGCACCTCGAACTGCGAATAGAGACCGTCGCGGGCGCGTGCCAGTTGGTCGCGGGCGATGTCGGTGCCGACGATTTCTATTTTGCGTCCGCCCAGCACCGCGGCGGACTCCGCGACGATCATTGCGAGCGAATAGGCTTCCTGTCCTGACGACGACGCGGCCGACCACACGCGGATGGTGCTGCCGGGCGGGCGGGCGGCGACCAGCCGGGGCAGGGCCTGTGTCCGGAAATGCAGAAACGGCTTTTCGTCGCGGAAGAAGAAGCTTTCATTGGTGGTCATCGCCTCGACCACGTCGCGGGCCAGGGCGTCGCTTCCAGGCCGGCGCAGACGTTCCGCCAGCGCATTCATATCGTTCAATTTTTCCCGCTTTATGATGGCGGCCAATCTGGTCTCCAGCAGGTATAGCTTATCCATTCCGATGATGAGGCCGGATCGGGATTTTAGCAGCGACGCCAGGGTATCGAACGCGAGCGGCGACAGGGGCGCGATCATGGGCGTGCTCCTTTAAGCATTTCCAGCAATTTTGGCGCGATTTTCGGCAACGGGAGGACTGCGTGGCAGAGGCCGGCCCTGGCGATGGCGCCGGGCATGCCCCAGACGACACTGCTGGCTTCGTCCTGGCCGATCGCCGCGCCGCCCGCTTCGATAATGCGCGTCGTTCCGGCGAGACCGTCGCTGCCCATTCCGGTCAACATCGCCACCAGGACGCGACCTTCGCAGGCGGCGGCGGCGCTACGCAGCATGGGATCGACCGAGGGGCGGCAAAAATTCTCCGGCGGGTCGCTGGTCAATCGCGCGCGCAGGCCGGATCGGTTGGCTTCCACCAACAGGTGCTTATCGCCAGGCGCCAAATAGATACGGCCGGCCGCGAGGACTTCGCCGTCCCGAGCTTCGGTGCAGGGCATCAGGCCCAGACGGGTGATGTGATCCGCCAGAATGGGCGTAAAAGTGGCTGGCATGTGCTGAGTGATGACCATTGGCACGCCAATGGATCGTCCAAGGCCCTGCACCAGCGCGAACAGTGCCTGCGGTCCGCCGGTCGAACTTCCCACAGCGAGCAGGCGAGCTTGCAAGGGCGGCGCGGTGCGCAGCACGATGGGCGTCGCCGCTCGTACGGGTTTTACGTTTCGGCGCCGGAGGCGGCTTAGGCCTTTGACTTTCTCAAGTAATTCCCGCTTGAAGCTTTCGTCGCCGATGGTGCCGATGCTCGACGGTTTGGGTATATAATCGGATGCACCGAGGCGCAGTGCGCGCAGGGCGATATCGGCGCCGCGGGTGGTGAGTGTGGAGGCCATGATGATCCTGATACCGGGGTCGGCCCGTAGCAGCAGGGGTAGGGCGGTCAGGCCATCCATGACCGGCATTTCGATATCCAGCACAATGACATCGGGTCGGGCGGATCGGATCGTATCGACCGCCAGCTTGCCGTTTTCAGGCTTGGCAACCACGTCTATTTCAGGGTCGGAGTCCAGCATGCGGGCAAGGGCGCCGCGGATGACAGCCGAATCATCGCAGACCATCACGCGCGCGACACTGGACGAAGAGGCCGCATCCGGCGGCGGCGCAAGACCGGTCGCGCGTGCGATCACAGGAGTCCCACCTGAGCGAGTTTGCCGGTCAGGATATCTTCGTCGAAGGGCTTCATGATGTATTCCTGTGCGCCGTGCGAAATGGCCGCCTCGATATGCCCGAGGTCGTTCTCGGTCGTGCAGAACACCACGGGGGGATTGTCGGGTCCGAATTCCTTGCGAAGCGCCTGTAGGAAAGTAATGCCATCCATGACGGGCATATTCCAGTCCAGCAGGACGCAGTCGGGCAGACGTGTCCGGCAGGCGTCCAGGGCGAGTTGTCCGTCGGCGGCCTCGGTGACATCGAACCCGTTCGATTCCAGGATGCGGCGGGCGACCTTGCGGACGACCCGGCTATCGTCCACGACAAGGCAGGTGCGTGACATGCTGGTTATTCCTCCGTGGACAACGCAAGCAGGCGACAGACGTCCAGTACGACCAGCAGCCTGCCGTCCAGGCGGAAGATGCCGGTGCTGAAGCCGGCCCAGATTTTGTCGAGTGTCGGCGGGTTGCGTTCGAACAGGGAGGCATCGAGGCTGAGGACTTCCGATACCTGATCGACCAGCAGGGCATATAATTCGCCCCCTTGTTCGGCGACCACCGACATGCGGGCTTTGCCGGCTTCGGCGGCCGGCAGCCGCAGCCGCCGCCGCAGGTCTATCGCGGTGACGATCCGGCCGCGCAGGTTCAGACTGCCGGCGATTTCCGGTGGGGCCAGCGGGATGCGCGTGATGGTCTGTTCGCCGAGGATGTCGCGAACCGCCAGCACCGGTATGCCGCACAACTGGCCGGCCACGGTCAGCGTGACCAGAACCTGCACGTCCTGGTGGGCCGCCGTATCCGGCCGTTCCAATAATTCGGTCGCCATTGCTAGTCCTTTCAGGATGATCGCGAGTGTGTTTGCCGATGCGGGAAGGCGGGGTCAGGCGGGAACGGCTTCCGCAAGGCTGGCGCGGAGACTGGCGATGAGGGCTTCGCGTTCGAACTTGGCGACATAGTCGGTGAACCCGGCTTCCCGACCCTGGCGGGCATGTTCCATGTCGGAATGGGCGGTCATGGCGACCATCGGCAGTGCGGCCCAGGCCCCGCCGGCGCGGACGGCACGCGCGAACTGGACGCCGTCCATGCCTGGCATTTCGATATCCGACACGATGGCATCGAATATCGATCCCGCATCGCGCAGGCCGAGTGCATCCGCCGCGCTGGCGACCGCGGTGACCCGGAAGCCGGCGGCGCCAAGCATCGGGACAGTGAGTTGCCGGAAGAACTCGCTGTCATCGACCAACAGGATGTGTTTTTGACTGTCGCCGGAACCCTGGCGCGGTACGCCGCGGAACCAGTCTTCCCATGCCTGCATCAGCCAGTAACCGGTATCCAGTACATCGGTGGCGTGGCCGCCGATTACCGCTGTTCCCAGCATGCCGGGCCGAGCGCCAGCGAGTTCGATATCGAGCCGGTCCTCGATGACATCGACGATTTCATCGACCATCAGGCCCATGGTCCGTTCGCCGTCGGCGAACACCAAGAGCGGCTGCGTCGGAGCCTGTTGGCCCGCGCTTCCGTCGATGGCGATCAGCGGCATCAGCTTGCCGCGATACTGGGTGACCGGCGCGCCGCAGGACATTTCGATTCGTTCGCGCGGTATGTCTTCCAGCCTGGCGACCAGGCCCAGCGGCACGGCCATTCGCTGGTTTTCGCCGGTTCTAAAGAGCAGCATGGCGGTTTTGCCGGCGGATGTCCTGGTATCGGGGGCGGGCACGCGCGGCATTTTGCTTTCGGATCCGATGCCTGCGCTGCTCGCGCGTGCGATGCCGTTTGGATCCAGTATCATGATGACCGATCCGTCGCCCAGTATTGTATTGCCGCTGAACATGCTGACGTGGCGAAGGATGGGCGCGACCGGCTTGACCACGATTTCCTCGGTGTCGAACACGCGGTCCACGATGATTCCCATCATGTGGGGGCCGACCTGTGCCACGACGACATGGGCCGCCGGTCCGGCCGTGTCCTCGACACCGAGCGAAAGCAGTTCGGTCAGGCTGACCAGGGGCAGCAGGCGGTCGCGCAGGCGTAAGACTGGGGTGTCATTGACACGCTCGATCACACTTGTGCCGGTATCGCCGCGGTCGTCCTTGGTCGCGTCGCGCCTGGCGCGGACCAGTTCCACCACGCTGAGTTGGGGGATGGCGAAACGTTCCTTGCCGGCTTCGACGATCAGTGCGGAGACGATGGCCAGGGTCAGCGGAATTTTGACGGTGAACATCGTCCCCTGACCCTGGGTACTTTTCAGATCGATCGTGCCGCCGATCTTCTCGATGTTGGTTTTTACCACGTCCATGCCGACGCCGCGCCCGGACACGGCCGAAATCGTGGCGGCGGTGGACAGGCCGGCCCGGAAAATGAACCGCTGGATCTGGCCATCGGTCATGGCGGCCAGTTCTGCCTCGGTTGCAAGACCCGTCGATAACGCCTTGGCGCGGATGCGGTCCACCGCCAGGCCGCGCCCGTCGTCGGAGATTTCCAGGATGATGTAGCCGCCTTCATGGTAGGCGTTCAGCACGATGGTGCCGGTTTCCGGCTTGCCTGCGGCCCGTCGTTCCGCGGGTGTTTCCAGGCCATGATCGCCGCTGTTGCGGACCATGTGGGTCAATGGATCCTTGATCAGTTCCAGCACCTGACGGTCGAGTTCCGTCTCGGCGCCCAGCATGGTCAGTTCGATCTTCTTGCCCATGTCGTGCGAAAGGTCGCGGACCAGCCGGGGCAACTTGTTCCAGGCATTGCCGATGGGCTGCATGCGGGTTTTCATCACGCCTTCCTGGAGGTCGGATGTGATGTGCGACAGCCGTTGCAGCGGGACGGTAAAGGCGCTGTTTTCCTGATTTCGCGCCAGTTGCAGAAGCTGATTGCGGGTCAGGACCAATTCGCTGACCAGGGTCATCAGGTCTTCGAGTACATCGACCGTCACGCGAATGGTCTGGGTGGGCGCCGGTGCGGTGGTCTGGACCGCGGCCTGGCCCGCGGGTGTCGCGGCGGCCGGGCTTTCTGACGCCATCGCGGGTTCGGCCAGTGCTTCTGTCGTGGGTCGGGGGGGTGTTTCAATCGGTGCGGGTGGCGGTTCCAGAACCGGGGCTGGTCCTTTCGCGACGGTCTTGGCGTCTTGCGAGGCCGTGAGATTGAGCGCGGCGATCAGTTCCGCGTCGTCGCCCGCCGGTTCCGCCCCCGTTGTGCCCAGTGCGTTGACGATCGCCTTGATCGCATCGGTGCAGGCGAGTACCTGGCTGACGATAGCCGGCGTGACGATCAGGGTGCGGTCGCGCAATCGTCCCAGCACGTTTTCGCCGGCATGGGCCACGCGCTCCAGCCGCGGCAACCCGAGGAATCCGCATGTTCCCTTGATCGTATGTACCAGCCGGAAGATGAAACCCAGTGTTTCGGCGTCGTCCGGAGTCCGCTCCAGCGTGACAAGCGCGACATCGAGTTCGGCCAGACTTTCGTTGGTTTCAGTCAGGAAGTCGGAAAGCAAATCGTCCACGAAAGCCCCCTTGCTGGCCCAAACCGGGCGGGAGGCCATCCTTGGCAGCGATTTCCAAATAAATAGTAAACGCGACTGGATTTATTTTCCGTGCGCGAAAGCAGAGGCGGACGCGGCTAGCCGCCCAGACGAAGAATGACCGGTTCGTGGCGATCGGCGGCGGCGAAGACGATCGACAACCGAATGCCGGTCGCCCGCGCGAGTAGCGCTGTTATCGCCATTTGGACGTTACGTTCCCCGGTCAGCGCGGCTATGGCTTCGGTTTCGTCGGTCAGGCATCTGGCCAGGCCAGCCGGCCACGCCGCCCCGGACCCTGCGATCTTGACAAACAGGTCGTCGGCCGAACCCGCCAGCACAATCGTGCCCCCGGCCGGCAGGCTGCCAGCCGCGAGAAGCAGCAGGTTAAGCACGATCCGGCCAGCCGGCGCGGACCACTCCGTGGGATTTGCCAGTGCCGAGAGATCGACTGCAATGTCGCCTTGCAGGCCCGTCGCCAGAGACTGGATGCGCGCCCGATCCATTGGCCTGCTTCCCGGTCCCCAGGCGGACTGGCGAAGTTCACGCTGGGTCGCCAGCATGCTGTCAGTGTCAAAGGGTGTCGCCGGATTCGCAATGTCGCGGCACAATCGCGCCAATGTCGTTTCGATCAGGCGCAGGGCACCGGGCGTGCCGGACATGGGATCTTCACCGTAAGGGGTCAACAGCGCTAAGGTGAGCGTATTATGCTTGCGAGTCGAGCGGGCTGGTGCGCTGGCCCGGTTTGGGACTTGAATCGGCGCACCGGCTGGCGCAAGTCAGCCGGCGCGCCCTATTATGTAGGTAAAGCGACCCGGCAGGAGATAACCGCTTATCATGATCGATCCGTTTGGCAGAGCGATCACCTATCTCAGGGTCTCGGTGACCGATCGCTGCGATCTGCGCTGTGTGTACTGCATGTCGGAGGACATGACCTTTCTGCCTAAGCGCGATCTGCTGTCGCTGGAGGAACTGGACCGGTTGTGCGCCGCGTTCATCCGGCTGGGCACGACGAAAATCCGCATCACCGGCGGGGAACCGCTTGTACGCCGGGATGTGATGCGATTATTCGGCAAACTGGGTGACCGGATCGGCCTTGGACTGGACGAACTGACCGTCACGACCAATGGTTCGCAGCTTGTGAAGCACGCCAAAGCGCTGGCCCAAGCGGGTGTGAAGCGGATCAACGTTTCGCTGGATACGCTGGACCCGGTAAAATTTACCGATATTACCCGTTGGGGAAAGATCGAGCAGACGCTCGACGGCATTTTCGCTGCAAAGGCCGCTGGGCTGGCGATCAAGATCAACGCCGTGGCGATGAAGGGCGTAAACGAGGCGGAATTCGACGGCATGCTGGCATGGTGCGGGGAACACGGGTTCGATTTGTGCCTGATCGAGACCATGCCGATGGGCGACATCGCGGGCGATCGGACGGATCAGTATCTGCCGCTGTCGGTGGTGCGGGCCCGGCTGCGGCGGACGTGGGGTCTGGAGGATACCGACTACAAAACCGGGGGGCCCGCCCGGTATTACACGGTTCGGGAAACGGGGAGACGGGTCGGGTTCATCACGCCGATGACGCATAATTTCTGCGAAAGTTGCAATCGGGTGCGGCTGACCTGCACCGGAACGCTGTATATGTGTCTGGGACAGGACGATGCCGCCGATTTCAGGCCGATGCTGCGAGCAGGCTGCTCCGACGAACAGTTGGACGATGCGATCAGGGAGGCCATCGCGCGTAAGCCGAAAGGCCACGATTTCATCATCGACCGGCGGCATGACAAGCCCGCCGTCGCTCGTCATATGAGCGTTACGGGGGGATAGTCCGGGTCGGCTTTCGAAACCGGGCTTGAGCCGGTTGCGGTCTGCCGCTATAGGCGGGCGCTTGCGCGACCGGTCGGGATCGGTGGCGCCAGCAAGGAATAGCGATATGAAGCCGGGAATTCACCCCGAATACCACGAGATCAACATCGTCATGACCGACGGGACGCAGTTCAAGACTCGGTCCTGTATGGGAAAGGCGGGCGATACCCTGCGCCTCGACATCGATCCTAAGTCGCATCCTGCCTGGACCGGCGTGCAGCGCATGATGGACACCGGTGGCCAGGTTGCCAAGTTCAACAAGAAATTCGCTGGAATCGGCCTGAAGAAGGAATAAGCGTCCGTCGGGCGCTTAACCCGGTTATCGAATGGCTTGCCTGGCGGCGGTTCTACCTCCGCCGGGCAGGCCATTTCGTTGTACGTCCGCGATGCCGCCCGGGCCGTTCGCGGTATCGCAGACCATCGTAAAATCCTTGATCGGCCGAACCGGCCGGCTCTTGAACGGGCGACGGGCGATGCCTAAATCGCGTTTTGTCGGGAATGCCCAATGGGGTTCCCGGTTTATTCAGACAGGCTGGCCCGTCACAGGCGGCTTGCGTCACACAACCTTGCTTTGCAGGAGGTTTTTATATGTCAACCGTCGATTTTGCTCCGCTATTCCGTACTGCCATCGGTTTCGATCGTTTGGCCCGGCTTGTGGACACTGCTGCGTCCGGACAGGACGCACAAACCTATCCCCCCTACAATATCGAGAAAGTGGGCGATGATTCCTATCGCCTGACGATGGCTGTTGCCGGCTTCCGTCCGGAAGACCTGGACCTTACGGTGAAAGACAACACCCTGTTTGTTTCGGGCCGTGTCGCCAACGAAGGCCAGCGGGCGGAAATCCTGTATCGCGGCATCGCCGGACGAGCTTTCGAGCGGAGATTTGTGTTGGCCGATCATATCGTGGTGGAGGGTGCGGATGTGCAACTTGGTTTGCTGCATGTCGGCCTGAAACGGGTCGTGCCCGAATCGCTGAAGCCCCGCAAGATCGCGATCGGAACGTCCGCGCCGCCGACGGTCTCACCGACGATCGCAAACGACCGGCTGGACTCCGTCAAAGCAGCCTGAAACCGGTTTAATGGCTGGCGATGTGCGGGGACCGGGCGACCGGTCCCCGCTTTCGTTCGTGCTGTTCAGGGTCGTTTGAAAAAAGCGTCGGCCGCGTTGCGATGGCTGTCCTTCCGCGCGATATCCGCCTCCACGCGGCCGATTTCCGTGTTGAGTTCGGCGATGTAGAGCCGCAGTTCCGCGATACCCAGGCTGTCGAGCAAAAGCGGCTCCAACCGGCGTCGCTTCACCGGGGGGTCGTCATCGTCCCGTGCCATTTCGCTCTCCTGTGCGTCCTACCCGCCCGCGCGGCGTTCCTGCCATGTGCGGCCGAAACAGCATAATACAGCCAAAGCCGCTTGACCCACCCCCATCGGCTTGTCATATCCGGCGTTCGGCTGCGGCTACGATCAGTCTCTTGCGCTGGATGGCCCCGCAAGCGACATCGTAAGAGTGAAAAACATCCGCCGGCGACCCTGAGAGTGTGAAAGCCATGACCGTTCCGCTGATGCCAAAAGCCACTGCCGTGTGGCTGATCGACAAAACCGCACTGACCTTTACGCAGATTGCCGATTTTTGCGGGATGCATCCGCTGGAGATTCAGGCCATCGCGGATGGGGAAGTCGCGCAGGGAATCGTCGGCTATGATCCGGTCGCCAACATGCAGACGACCCTGGCCAATATCCGCCAGTGTGAGGCCGACGCGAATGCCCGGCTGAAACTGATCGCCAGCACAATGCCCGTTTCCAAGCGTTTGCGGGGATCCCGCTATACGCCCGTTGCGAAGCGCAACGACCGGCCCGATGCGATCGCCTTCCTGCTGCGTAATTTTCCGCAACTTTCGGAAGCCCAGGTCGGCAAACTGCTCGGCACCACGAAAGATACCATCCAGAAAGTGCGGGAGCGAACCCATTGGAACAGCACGAACATAAAACCGCGTGACCCGGTCATCCTGGGATTGTGCAGCCAGACGGACCTGAATGCCTCGGTATCGCAGGCCAACGATCGGCTGGAACGGGAAGGCCGAACCGTTCCCCTGCCGCCGCCGCCGGAGGCGGACGAAGCCGCCTGACCGGCGTGACGGGGTGGAATAGTCGTTGTGTCTTGTCAGTTGGCCCGGACGCGAAGCCGTTCCATCTCTTCCTTCAAATGCAGTTTTTCTAGCTTGAGCCGCATGAGAGAATCCGTATCGGGGCGCGGTCGATGGTCCTCATCCGAAATGCGCGTTTCGAGGGTTGCATGCCGTTCCTTTAGAGCGTCGAGACGGTTATTCAGGCTCATGAACTGGGTACCTCCGTATTTAACCGGTTGGCTGCCAGCCGTCACCGCGGTGATGGCGGCGCGACACCGTAACGCGATTGCCATCGAAGGTGCCAGACCCAACGCGCGTGTATCGATTTTAATTTCCTCTATTGTGGGTTGTAGCCATGCTGAGCGATAGGGATTCCCTTCTCCGCAAGCTGCACGGGCTCCGCAGCGAGCATCGCGATCTCGATACTGTGATCGCGCGACTGGCCGATCAGGGCGCGTCCGACCAACTGCATCTACAGCGGCTGAAGAAGCGGAAGCTACTGCTGCGCGATGAGATCGCCTGGTTGGAAAGCCGCCTGATCCCCGATAGTATCGCCTGAGACGGTGGCGCACGTGGAAGATACGCCCCTGGTCGGGATCGTCATGGGTAGCCAATCCGACTGGCCAACGATGATTCATGCTGCTGAAACGCTGACGCGGCTGTCGGTGCGGCACGAAGTGAAAATCGTATCCGCCCACCGCACACCCGACCGCCTGCGCGGCTATGCGATGACCGCGCGGGATCGCGGACTCAAGGTGGTTATCGCGGGCGCGGGGGGGGCGGCGCATCTTCCGGGGATGTGTGCGTCGTGGACATCGCTGCCGGTGCTGGGCGTTCCGGTCGAGTCGCATGCCCTGAAGGGCATGGACAGCCTGCTGTCGATTGTTCAAATGCCCGCCGGCATACCTGTTGCAACTCTGGCGATCGGACGGGCCGGGGCAGTCAATGCGGCGCTGCTGGCCGCGGCGATCCTCGCCACCTATGATCCCGCACTGGCCGGCCGGCTGGATGCGCTGCGCGCGGAACAGACCGCCGCCGTGGCGGATGCGCCGCTGCCTCTGCTCGCCAATCCGTCATGACGTGCTTCCCGCTACCGGCCAACGCGACGATCGGCCTTGTTGGCGGCGGCCAACTCGGGCGCATGTCCGCCCTGGCCGCTGCGCGCCTGGGCTATCGCTGCCATATCCTGACGCGCGAGACCGATAGCCCGGCCGCGCAGGTCGCTCATGCCGTCACCATCAGCGATTACCGCGACCCCGCGTCCTTACGCGCGTTCGCCGACGCGGTCGATGTGATCAGCTTCGAATTCGAAAACATCAGCGCCGAGGGCCTGGACCTGCTCGCGTCGATCCGCCCGGTTCGCCCCGCGCCGTCGGTACTGCGGATCAGCCAGGACCGGGTGGATGAAAAGACCTTTCTCAACGGTGCGGGCATCGCCACCGCTCCCTGGATGCGCATCGCGTCCCGCCAGGACCTGGGCGATGCGGTCCAGCGTCTGGGCTTTCCCGCGGTCCTGAAAACCACCCGTCTGGGCTATGACGGCAAGGGCCAAGCGATGCTGCGCTCGCCGGACGATCTGGACGCTGCCTGGGACCGGTTGGACCCCAAGCCGTTGGTGCTGGAGGGGTTTATCGATTTTGCCCGCGAAATCAGTGTGGTTGTGGCGCGCGGCGCCGACGGTGCCATGTCGGTATTCGATACGGTGGAAAATCGCCATCGTAACCATATTCTCGATCTGACTCTCGCGCCTGCCCGGATCTCCGCGGAAACCGACCAAACCGCTCGGTCGATCGGTCGCCGTGTGGCGGAGGCGCTGGACCTGATAGGCCTTCTGGCGGTGGAGATGTTCGTCGATCGCGAGGGAAAGGTGCTGGTGAACGAGATAGCGCCGCGGCCGCATAATTCCGGCCACTGGACGATCGATGCCTGCCCGGCGAGCCAGTTCGAACTTCATATCAGGGCGATCGCCGGTTTGCCGCTGCCGCCCGCTGTTCGCCATTCGGACGCTGTTATGAAGAATCTGATCGGGCCGGAAGGCATGGCGGTGTGGCCGGAGGCGCTGTCCGGGGCCGGGCTGATTCCGCATCTTTACGGCAAGGCCGAGGCGCTGCCAGGCCGGAAGATGGGCCACGTGACGAAGCTGTTTCCGCGCGGCGCCTTGCCGGGCGATTTCGGCGTGGATGCGGCATTGGGAAAGTTGGCGGCCGGATAAGGTTTCGCGCGAAGAGTCCGGGCGGTCGTTTGGTGGACCGAGCGTTCCGGCGGTTGGCCGGTGTTACACCGCTCGGTTTTTGGTCACCGCCTGACGCTGTTTCGTGGGGCTTTCCTGCTGTCCGGACAAATTCAGCGCCGTGCTGATCAGGGCGATATGCGAAAACGCCTGCGGAAAATTGCCAACCAGCCGTTTGGCGCGTGGATCGTATTCTTCGGACAGCAATCCAAGATCGTTGCGCAGCGACAGCAGGCGCTGAAACATTGCCCGCGCTTCGGCGGTCTTGCCCTGCTTGTGCAGACAGTCGGCCAGCCAGAAACTACAGGCTAAAAACGCGCCTTCGCCGGGCGGCAGACCATCGGCGCCTGACTCGGTGCGGTAGCGCATGACGAAACCGTCCGCCATCAGGTCGCGCTGTATTGCCGCGACGGTTCCAACGACCCTGGGGTCGTCGTGTGGCAGAAAGCCGACCAGCGGCACCATCAGCAGGCTTGCGTCCAGATCTTCCGACCCGAAGCTCTGAACGAACGAATGTTTGGCCTGACTATATCCTTGTGTGCACACCGCCGCGTGAATGGCTTGCCGCACCGAATGCCATTCGTCCAGCGGGCCGTCGAATCCGTAAGTCTCGGCGTCTTTGATCGCGCGGTCCAGGGCAACCCAGGCCATGACCTTCGAAAACGTGAACTGACGGCGGCCGCCGCGTACTTCCCAGATTCCCTCGTCCGGTTCGTTCCATATCCGGGCGATATGTTCAACGAGATTGACTTGCAGGGCCCAACCGTCTCCGGCGGCGCTCAGGCCCTTTTTACGGGAATGGTGCAGCGCATCCATCACCTCGCCATAGACATCCAGTTGCAGTTGTTGGGCGGCGGCGTTTCCCACGCGCACGGGCGCGGCGCCCTGGTATCCGGGCAACAACGGAATGGTCCATTCATCCATGCGGCGTTCGCCGGCCAGGCCGTACATGATCTGGATTTCGTCGGGGTTGCCGGCCACCGCGCGGTGCAGCCAGTCGCGCCAGGCGGAGGCTTCTTCGTAATACCCCGCCCCCATCATCGCCAGCAGCGTCAGCGTGGCGTCGCGCAGCCAGCAGATGCGGTAATCCCAGTTGCGCTGGCCACCGAGTTGCTCCGGCAGGGACGTTGTCGCGGCGGCAACGATCCCACCTGTCGCGCGGAACGTCAGCGCCTTCAGGGTAATGACAGACCGCATGACAGCATCCCGGAATTCGCCCCGGTACGTGCATCGTCCGGTCCATTCGGACCAGAAGGCCTCGGTTTCCCGCAGCGCGGCGATCGCATCGTTCGGCGGTGGCCGTTTCAGGTGAGACGCGCCGTATGTCAGGACGAACGGTACGGTCTCGCCGGCCGCGATGGAGAATTCGCCAACCGTCGCCATGTCGCGGCCTTCGATCTTCGCCGGAGTACGCAAGATCGCGAGATTCGGGCCGGCGATGGCGACGATACCGTTCTGCCATTCGTCCAGACGGA
The DNA here is from genome assembly GCA_021805565.1 of Pseudomonadota bacterium. Lineage (GTDB taxonomy): Bacteria > Pseudomonadota > Alphaproteobacteria > Acetobacterales > Acetobacteraceae > Rhodopila. Next base: position 212,650 of record JAJZFA010000033.1, on the reverse strand, counting down.
CCACCCAGGGGGTCGTGGATCCGTAGTCGAACCGCAGGACAAGCTCCGTCCGCATGGTAACACGGCCGGTGCGGCCTTCGACGATCCGAACAACCGAGGAATAGTCGTTGGCTCCGGCCGTGGCGTCGAAGGGCGGCATGAAGTCGATCACCGCGACGCTGCCGCCTTCGGTCTCGAACACGGTCTCCAGGATCAGGCTGTCGCCGCGATACGATCTAGTTACGTTTGGCGTTTGGCCAGCCGGGGCGATCAGCCAGCGTCCGTTGCGGCTATCGCCCAGCAATGCGGCGAAGCAGGCGCCGCTGTCGAATCGCGGCCAGCACAGCCAGTCGATCGATCCGTTCCCGCCGACCAGCGCACAGGTGGAGCAATCGCCAATGATCGCATAATCCTCAATGGGGAGGGGTTCGGAGGGAGACGAGTCGGGCTGATCCATGGAGTCCTAACAGTGGATATACGTCACGGTTGCGTGCGGATCGCTTTCGGTTACCGTTCGGTGAGCAATCCGAATATCTCGGCTGGGGTGTCCGCCCCGGCGATTTTGGCGGCAAGGTCCGGATCGCGAAATCGCCGCGATATGGCCGCCAGCGCGGCGACGTGCGGCACGGTGCTGTCGGCCGGAATCAGCAGCACGAAGACCAGACGGACAGGCTGGCCGTCGATGGCGTCGAAATCCAGCGGTTTCGCCAGCCGGACGAACAGTCCAAGATAAGCGTCCAAGCCCTCGATCCGGGCATGCGGCAGGGCAAAGCCGGCGCCGAGTCCGGTCGATCCAAGCTGTTCGCGGGCCAGCAGCGCGGTTTCCGCGGCGGCCTGCTGCGAAGCCGGGAGAAAATGAGCAAGGTTGCGCGCGATTTCGGCGATCAGTTGCGATTTGTCGCGTGCCCGGATGTCCAGGATAACGCGGTCAGGCGCTAGAAAGCCGGCGATTTCCATCCAGATACGGTATCCTCGATACGAATTCGGCGGTGCTGGCAGAGCACGATGGTTCTGCCACCGGTCAATAGCTGCGCGGCAGGCCCAGAACGTGTTCGGCGATGTATGAAAGGATCAGGTTCGTACTGATCGGCGCGACCTGATACAACCGCGTCTCGCGGAATTTCCGTTCGATATCGTATTCCTCAGCGAAGCCGAAGCCGCCATGGGTCTGGATGCAAGCTTCGCCGGCGGCCCAGGATGCTTCGGCGGCAAGCATCTTCGCCATGTTGGCTTCCTCGCCGGGGGTTTCCCCAGAATCGAATTTTTCGCAGCCGGCTTGCACCATCAGTTCGGCGGCGCGCATCTGGCCATAGGCGCGTGCGAGCGGGAACTGGATGCCCTGATTCTGGCCGATCGGCCGGCCGAAGACGTGGCGATCCCGAGCGTAATCGGATGCCTTGCGCAGGAACCACTTCGCGTCGCCGATGCACTCCGCCGCGATCAGCAGGCGTTCGGCGTTCATCCCATCCAGAATGTAACGGAAGCCGCGGCCTTCCACGCCCACCAGATTTTTGGCGGGGATGACCATGTTGTCGAAAAAGACTTCCGTGGTGTTATGGTTCATCATTGTCGGGATCGGGCGGATTGTCAGCCCATTGCCGAGGGCGGCGCGCATATCGACGATGAAGGTGGACAGGCCTTCGGTTCGTTTCGCGGTCTGGTCCTTTGGCGTGGTCCGGGCGAGCAGCAGCATCAGGTCGGAATGTTCAGCCCGGCTTGTCCAGACTTTCTGGCCGTTGACGACATAGGTATCGCCGTCCTTCCGGGCGAAGGTACGCAGCGATGTGGTGTCGGTGCCGCTGGTTGGTTCGGTGACGCCGAACGCCTGAAGCCGCAGTTCGCCAGTGGCGATCTTGGGCAGATAGGTTTTCTTCTGTTCGTCGGTGCCGTGTCGCAGGATGGTCCCCATGATGTACATTTGGGCATGACAGGCCGCGCCGTTACACCCCGCCGCTTGCACGGTTTCCAGGATCGCCGCGGCCGCGGATAGCGGCAGGCCCGCGCCGCCATATTCCTCGGGAATCAGGGCGCCGAGGTAGCCGCCCTCGGTCAGAGCCTGAACAAATTCCGTGGGATAGCCGCGCGCGCGATCCAGCTTCCGCCAATATTCTCCGGGGAATTTGGAACATAATTTCCGCACCTCCTCGCGAATTTCCGCGTGCGGGTCGGCGTGCAGCGTCTCTTTCATGGGGGCTCCGGATCGACCGATTTGCGCCATGTCATTGCCCGCGTTCGGCTGGTTTGCAAAGGGGGCGCGGTGCATAACTGCCAAGGCTGGAACGGGCGGTTGCCGGACATTGGCAACCGGCCATTATCATCCAGTGTAAGGCTTCGATAGAGAAGGACTGTGTTCATGCCGGCCGAAGACCGCCTCGCCAATTCGCCGTTCGCCCAGTTTCAGCTGTGGATGGCGGACGCGGAACAATCCGAACCGAACGATCCGAACGCGATGAGTGTTGCGACAGTCTCGGCCGATTTACGTCCGTCGGTACGCATCGTGCTGCTTAAAGCAGTGGATGACCGAGGGTTCATTTTCTACACCAATAAAGACAGCCGTAAGGGCGACGAACTGGGTGGGAATCCCAGTGCGGCGTTGTTGTTTCACTGGAAGTCGCTGCAACGCCAGGTGCGGATCGAAGGAACGGTGGAATCGGTCGCGGATGCGGACGCAGATGCCTATTTCGCGTCCAGGCCACGCATATCCCGTCTGGGGGCGTGGGCATCGCGGCAATCCAGACCGCTGCAAAACCGGGCGCTGCTGCAACAGCGCCTGGCCGAGACCGAGACGCGCTATCCCGACGCGATTCCCCGGCCGCCGTATTGGTCGGGTTACCGGGTTTTGCCGGTGGTATTCGAATTCTGGCAGGACATGCCTTTTCGGTTGCACGACCGGACAGTGTATCGAGCGGACGATCGTGGAACCTGGGTTCAGGCTAAACTATTTCCGTAATGCGATGGCGCTGCCGAGAAGGCTTGCAACGGAAACGCAAACCTGCATTGCTCTATACGCAACTCGTTCAAAGGAGCTGACCATGGCTATCCGCAAGCTTCTGCTACCGCTGACAGGCACCGCGGCCGGTGAAGCCGCACTGGCGACCGCGTTGACGATTGCCCGGGGGTGGAACGCTCATGTTCTTGCGCTGCATGTGCGCGTGGACAGCCGCGATGTCGCGCCGCTTGCCGGCGAAGGGCTGTCCGGCGCGATGATCGAGGAAATGATGTCGGCCACCGAGAAGGAAAGCGGCGACCGGGCGCATGCTGTGCGATCGATGTTCGAGCGCTTTGTCGCCCGTCACGAGGTTGTCGTGCAGGAAGCCCATCCTGGTTCGGATCGCGCCACGGCCAGTTTCGCGGCGGTGACCGGGCGCGAGGAGGACATTGTTGCCCAGCAGGCTCGGCTTGCCGATCTGACGGTGGTGCCGCATCCCGATGCGGGGGAGGATGTCTCGTCGTCCGATGCCTTGCACGCGGTGCTGTTCGATTCCGGGCGGCCGGTGCTGATTTCGCCACAGGTTGCGCCGGCCAGGATCGGCACGCGGGTTTGCATCGCCTGGAACGGAACCGCCGAGTCGGCATCGTCGGTGCTGGCCGCGATGCCCTGGATGCAGCGTGCCGAAGGGGTGGCGATCCTGTCGGCCGATGGTTATCAGCGGCGTGGACCGGGTTCGCCCGATCTTGCCGCATATCTGGCGTTGCACGGCGTGCAGGCAGATATCGTCACGTTTCGTTCGGCTGCGGGGTCGGTCGGCGCGGGATTGCTGGCGGCGGCGGCGAATTTCGGCTGCGATCTGCTGTCCATGGGGGCTTATTCGCACTCCCGGTTACGGCAGTTGATCCTGGGCGGTGTGACGCGGCATGTGTTGGAAAATTCCCGGCTGCCGGTGATGATGAATCGCTAGAACAGTTTGTCTTGCGAACCGAGCTTGACGATAATTTCGTTTGGTTGCGCGAGGTTAAGCATCGCGCGAGCGCGTTCGTCCAGCATATCCGGGTCGAGATGGCGCGCGCGCAAGCCCGCGACGCGGGTTTCCCAGCCATCCCTCTCGATTTTCGCGGTCTCCTGGTCTGCATCGATCTGGCGCAGCAGAGCCTTCCGCTGGGCGTAGGCCACCAAACCTCGGTCGCCCTGTGTTGCGTTCCAGCCGAAGTAAGCCGTGATCGTCAGGAAAATCGCCGGTGCGATCAGCAGGCGGGCCCGACGTTTTAACTCTAAGCCAAATGACATCGTGGATTCCGCTGCTGGTTGTCGGAGTTTAGCGCGCCCTTGGCGGTTCGGGAACTGGAAAGCTGGGCGAAATCGCATTATTTCCGCCGGCTATTTTGGGGCAAGGTGGGGCTAATTGCGTCCGGTCGCCATTCCGCGTTGACAGGACCGGGTGCCGAACGCATCGTCCGGCCGCTTCAAACCAGGAAACGGCGCCGCAATGTCTCAGCATAGTCTGCAACAACCGATTGAGGACCTTTGGGACCGTCGGGAAACCTTGTCGTCATCCACTCAGGGAGCGGCGCGCGACGCGGTCGAGGCCGCGCTGGACGCCTTGGACAGCGGACAGGTTAGGGTCGCGGAGAAGGGCGACGGTGGCTGGCAGGTTCATCAGTGGCTGAAGAAAGCGGTGCTGATGTCGTTCCGGCTAACCGATTCCGGGCCGATGGAAGGGCCTGGCGGCGCGTCAGTATGGGACAAGGTGCCGATAAAGTTTGCCGGCTGGGGCGAGAACCGCTTCAGGGAGGCTGGGTTCCGTGTTGTTCCCGGTGCGGTTGTGCGCCGGTCGGCGTTTATCGCTCCGGGCGCCGTGCTGATGCCAAGTTTCGTCAATGTCGGCGCCCGGGTTGGCGCCAACACGATGGTCGATACCTGGGCCACGGTGGGAAGCTGTGCCCAGATCGGCGCCAACTGCCACCTGTCCGGCGGTGTCGGCATCGGTGGCGTGCTGGAACCGTTGCAGGCCAACCCGGTGATCATCGAGGACGATTGCTTCGTCGGTGCCCGGTCGGAGGTCGCCGAGGGTGTGGTGGTGGAGCGCGGCAGCGTGCTGTCGATGGGCGTCTTCATCGGTGCATCCACCAAAATTATCGACCGCGCGACCGGTGAGATTTTCATGGGCCGCGTGCCCGCCTATTCGGTGGTGGTGCCGGGTTCCTTGCCAGGTAAGCCGTTGCCCGATGGGTCGCCGGGGCCGTCGCTGTATTGCGCGGTGATCGTGAAGATCGTCGATGCGCAAACGCGGGCGAAAACCTCGATCAACGAGTTGTTGCGCGATTGATGCCGGAGTCAGGTCCGGCGGCGGAGCTTACCGATCCGCTGCCGCTGGCGCGGTCGCTGATCCGCTGCGCGTCGGTAACCCCCGCCGACGCCGGCGCGCAGGATGTTCTGTGCGTTATGTTGCGCGCGCTGGGGTTCACGATTCACCGGCTGCGCTACGGGGAGACGGAAAATGTCTTCGCGCGGCTAGGCACCGAAGCACCGCATCTCTGCTTTGCCGGACATACCGACGTTGTACCGGTGGGGGACGCACATTGGCGAACCGATCCGTTTGTCGGCGAGGTGCGGGATGGTGTGCTGTACGGACGCGGCGCATGCGACATGAAGGGGGCGATCGCGGCATTCGTGGCCGGTGTCGCGCAGCACCTGGAACAAGGCCGGCTTAAGGGGTCAATCGGCTTTCTGATCACCGGCGATGAGGAAGGTCCGGCAACGGACGGCACCGTGAAGGTGCTGGAATGGATGCGGGCGAACGATCAAATACCGGATTTCTGCCTGGTGGGGGAGCCTACGTGCCCAGCGGTGCTGGGCGACATGGTAAAAATCGGCCGTCGCGGCAGCGTGAACATAAAGATCGAGGTGCATGGCACCCAAGGTCATGTCGCCTATCCGCATCGTGCCGATAATCCGGTTCATCGGCTCATCCAGGCTTTGGATGCTCTAACCTCGGCACCACTGGATGCCGGTACTGATTGGTTCGAGCCTTCCACATTGCAGGTGACCAGTATCGACGTAGGGAACGCCGCGACCAACGTCATTCCGGCTTCCGCGCGGGCGGCATTGAACATCCGGTTCAACGACGGACATAGCGGCGCATCGCTGATCGCATGGGTGCGCGCCGCGATGATGCGGTATGCTGATCGGTTCGATATCGATTCGTCGATTAGCGGCGAGTCGTTCGTGACCAGGCCGGGTCCGCTGGTCGATGTCTTGTGTACCGCGATCGAGCGGGCGACCGGTGTGAAGCCAAAGCTGGATACCGGCGGCGGCACGTCGGATGCGCGCTTTATTGCCCGTTATTGTCCGGTCGCGGAGTTCGGGCTGGTTGGGGCGACGATGCATCGCGCCGACGAATGCGTGCCAGTCGCGGATTTGCGCGATTTAGCGCGCATCTATCGCGAGATCATCGCGGCTTTCCTGGCATGACGCAGGGCGGTGTTTCATCGGTGAGCGTCTTAGTGGGTATCTTCCGCATCGCGCGCGGGCGTGCGGACGGCGTCGGCTGCTTTGGCGCGAGTTCGCGGTCCTTCCTGTCCAGCCTTGCTCCGCTGGTTGCGTTGCCATTGGTTGGGGCGGCCTTTGGCCTGATCCAGGACGGGTTCCGGCCTGCGCTGACGGGCCTGGCAATGACGGTTTGTGCCCTGCTGACGCCCGCGGTGGTGTCTTACGAACTAGCGCGTTTCTGGAAGCGGACGGATGCCTGGACACGATTTGCCACCGCATTCAACTGGTGCGAATGGATTTTGCCGGTGGCCGCCTGTCTGCTCATGGTGCCGCTAAGCGTGGCGATCGGGGCAGGGCTGAGCGAATCAGCCGCCAGTCTGGTACTGTTGGGCTGCCTTGGCCTTTATGGAATCTGGCTACACTGGTTCCTGGCTCGCAAAGCGCTCGGATTATCGGGGCTTCGCGCCGTTGCGCTGGTCTTTCTGGTCAATCTCGCGACAGCCGTTGTCATCATGGCCCCCCGGTTGCTGGTCAACGAACCCGGATGAATTCTGTATCGCCTGTTACATCGGGGCTGTTCGCGGCGCTGCGACTGGCGCGCGGCCGGGCCGATAGCGATGTGCTGCTGCCGGGAGACCGGACAACAGTCGTGCGTAGCTTCTGGGCGATCGCTTTGTGTTTGCCGACGGTCATTATCCGGCTGCTAATGTCCTGGGCCGAGACCGGCCTTCCGTCCAACGCGGCGCACCTTGCCGTGCGGGAGGCGATTGTCTTCGTGGCTGGTTGGCTTGTGTTTGTCGAGGCGACGCACAGGCTGGCGCCGCTGATCGGGCGGGCGAACCGGTGGGGCCGGTTCATCGCGATTTGGAACTGGTGCAACGTGATCGAAGGTGTGCTGGTACTCGTTGGCGGGATACCGGGCATGTTCGGCGCGCCGGCGATCGTCGATCAGGCGTGCGAACTGGTTATGATCGGCTGGGCGCTGTGGCTGGAGTGGTATGCGACAAGGCTGGCGTTTGGCACCGGGCGAATGACGGCAGCCTTGCTGGTGCTGCTGGATCAATCGATCGGGATTTTACTTGCGGCGCTGGCGGTAATGCTGAGTCCCTGACCGGCGAATGGATCGTAAAGATAGAAGACGCCGGTCATGGTGAGGCCCTCGGGTGGTGCGGTCGGGCCGGCGGCGGCTCGGTTTTTGGCTTCCAGGGCCAGGGAAACACGTTCGGCGGGCCACTTTCCTTCCCCCACTAATTTCAGGGTTCCGGCGAAGTTGCGGACTTGATGATGTAGAAAGCTGCGGGCTTCGGTCACGATCTCGACAATGTCGCCGCAGCGGGTGACGTCCAAACGTTCCAATGTCCGAACTGGCGATTTCGCCTGGCAGGAAGCGGCGCGGAACGACGTAAAATCGTGCCGGCCGAGCAGGCGGAGGGCGGCTTGTTGCATGGCATCGGCGTCCAGGGGGGCGGGGACGTGCCAAACCCGGTTCGCCATTAGCGCGGGGCGACTGCGGCGGTTGAGGATGCGGAAGCGATAGGCGCGCTGGGTGGCGGAGAATCGCGCGTTCCATTCGGGCGCCATGGCAGCAACCTGTAGCACCGCCACTGGATAGGGCTTCATGTGGTAATTCATGGCGTCGCGAATCGCCCTGGCGCTATGGTCGCCGGGCAGATCGATGTGGGCGACTTGCCCCTCGGCATGGACACCGGCGTCTGTTCGTCCGGCTACGATGCTGGGGACCGGCTTGCCGCCATTGAGGTAGGAGGCGGCCTGTTCGAACACCTGTTGGATGGATAAACCGTTGATTTGGCGTTGCCAGCCGACGAACGGGGTGCCGTCGTATTCGATTAGCAAGGCCCAGCGTGTCATCGTCCGAACACGGTGCCCGCCGGAACGGGATGGCCGCGCAGAAATTCATCCGCCGCGAGGGCGGATCGGCCAGGAATTTGAACCTTCGTTAGTCTGATGGCATTTGTACCGCAGGCGATGCAAAGGGGACCGTCCAGCGCGGTTCCGGGCACGCCGGATTCGTTGGCGGGTTTTGCCGCGAGGATTTTCAATGGGATGCCAGCGAGCGTGGTGAAGGTGCCAGGCCACGGATTGAATGCGCGGATGCGGCGTTCGACGTCCGCGGCCGGCTGGCTCCAGTCGATCCGGCCGTCTTCACGGGTCAGTTTTGGCGCGTAAGTAGCATCGGCGCCCGGCTGCGGTTTGGGATCGGGTGGGGTTTGCAGGGCTTCGAGGATCAGCGCGGCACCGATCGCGGCCAGCGTATCATGGAGTGCAGCGGTCGTGGTTTCGGCGCCGATCGGCACGCTTTGGCGCAACAACATGGGGCCTGTGTCCAGGCCGGCGTCCATGCGCATGATGGTGATGCCGGTTTCCACATCGCCTGCCAGGATGGCAGCCTGGATCGGTGCGGCGCCGCGCCAGCGCGGGAGCAGGCTGGCGTGAATGTTGATGCAGCCGTTTTGGGGCGCGTCCAACATGGACCGCGGCAGGATCAGGCCGTAGGCGGCGACGACGGCGGCGTCCAGGCCAAGCGCGGCAAACGCGGCTTGGGCTTCGGGGTCGGTGCGAAGGCGGGCAGGGGTGCGGACGGGTAGCCCAAGAGCCTCGGCCGCGCGATGAACCGGGCAAGGTCTGACGATCTGACCCCGGCCAGCGGGGCGGGCCGGCTGGCAATAGACCGCGGCGATATCGTGGCCGGCGCTATGGAGTGCCCGCAGGGCAGGTAAGGCGAAGTCCGGACTGCCCATGAAAGCGATTCGCATGGGCTACCGCGCCCGTTCGTCTTGCTTCAATCGTTGTTCCTTGGCCAGACGGCGCATGATCATATTGCGCTTCAACGGGGACAAATGATCCACGAACAAGATGCCGTCCAGGTGGTCGATTTCATGCTGGAGGCAGGCCGCCAGAAGGCCTTCCGCCTGTAATTCGCGTTTGACGCCGCTTTCATCCAGATAGCGCACCTTGACGCGGGCCGGCCGGGTGATATCGGCGTACTGGCCGGGCAAGGACAGGCATCCTTCTTCCCGGGTAGCGCGTTCCTCGCTGGTTGCGACGACTTCCGGATTAACCAGCGTATGCGGCTGGCGCTTGTCGTCCGGGACAAGGTCGATCACGATCAGCCGCAGGCCGTGACCGACCTGTGGGGCGGCCAGTCCGATGCCAGGTGCTTGATACATCGACGCGAACATGCGGGGGATCAGCTCTCGCACACTATCCGCGTCGTTGGGTTTGACCGGTCTGGCGCGGGTTTTCAGGATGGGGCTGGGTGCGATCAGGATCGGCAGAAGTGTGGTTGCCGTCGATTGTGTGTCGGTGCTCATTGTGTTGCTGCATCTAGCGGTGCGTTCGCAAGCAATCAACACTATCCGGCCCGCCTGAGGTCCGGATTGCTATCTTCCCCTTGCAAGTGAGGTTGCTGGCGCCAAGATGTGGTTCAACCGGAATGCCTCGATGGGTTCCGATATTCGCTTCGCTCGTAGGAGGGGGCCTTGACCACCCGCACGTTTACCTCGCCGCTGTTTTTGGGTTTCGACCATCTTGAGCAAATGCTCGAGCGGGCCGCTAAAACGTCGTCCGATGGATATCCGCCGTATAATATCGAGCAGATCAGTCAGACAGGACTACGTATCACGCTCGCCGTCGCTGGATTTACGATGGATGACCTTCAAATCACCCAGGAAGACAACCAATTAGTGATAAGGGGACGACAGACCGACGACAGCCAGGGCCGGATTTTTCTGCACAGAGGCATCGCCGCACGGCAATTCCAGCGTTCATTCGTACTGGCCGAGGGGATCGACGTCAGAGGTGCCTGGTTGGACAATGGCTTGTTGCATATCGATCTGGCAAAGCCGCAGCCGGAAGTGAGGGTGAAAACGATTCCCATCACGCGGAAATCGGGGGCTACGGCTTTGCGCCCTAATGGGACGGATTCGCATACCGTCGTCGAGAGTAAGACGGAACGTTGAATCTCGCTGTGCTCTGGGTCTCCCAGAGCTAAAACTTCGGCGGTGCTTCAGGAAGGCTGCCGTAAAATGAGGAGTACAGGACGATGAATATCAACTCAGGCGATCAGGCTGACGGGTTAACTGCTCCCGCTCCGGAAGTCGTGACGTTCGATGTCCGGCATCTTTCGGAACAACAATTGGCCGCGCTGGGAGTATCTCATATCGCGTACGTGAAATCCGTAGTCGTGAACGGCGTGCAGGGCTTTGCGATTCACGCGGCCGACGGCACACCGATGGCGGTGGCCGGTAACCGGGATGTGGCTGTCGCGGCCGTGGTGCAGCACGAGATGATGCCGCTTTCGGTCCACTGAAGCAGGCGATTCGGGTGGCTGGCGCCACCCCGAACCGGCTTATTGGCGGGATTTCAGTAGATCCCGGATTTCCCCGAGAATTGCTTCGGATTTTGTTGGAGCGGCCACGGCGTCTTGCCTGATGTTGAGCTTCGTCAAGGCCTTGACGATCCAGAAGATCGCGAAGCTAACGATCGCGAATTGAATGATCGCATTGAGAAACAGCCCGATATTAACGGTCGCGGCGCCAGCTTTTTGCGCATCGGCCAAGTTGGCGTAGTGTTGACCGTTAAGGGGGATGAACAGGTTGGAAAAATCCAAGCCTCCTGTCAAAAGTCCAAGAAACGGATTGAACACATCTTTTACGAGGCTGCTGACAACACCCGTAAAGGCGACGCCGATGACCAGACCGACAGCCAGATCGACCACGTTGCCGCGCATGATAAACGCGCGGAATTCTGAGACCCACGTTGGTGCTTTGGGCGGAATCATAGTGTTCGGTCCTCCGTTATGACATTGTAATATGCTTTCTCTGGCGGAAAACCGGCCGTTTGGCGATACCCCGTTACACGATCCGCGTTCCGGGAAATGATTGCGGTATCATGGGCCGGCCGTGACGAAACTTTGTACCAGGCTGCCCGCAACAAGTTTCCAGCCGTCGATCAAGACAAAAAATATCAGTTTGAACGGTAGCGACACAGCGCTTGGCGGCAACATCATCATCCCGAGGCTCATCAGGATGCTGGCGACGACGATGTCGATGATGAGGAACGGGAGGAACAGCAGAAAGCCCATTTCGAAGGATCGGCGAAGTTCTCCAACCACGAAAGCCGGAATGAGTGCACGCCAGGGAACCGATGCGGCATCCGGAGCTGGCGGGAGATGACCGAGGTCGAGGAAGAAGCTGAGATCCTCTTCCCGGACATTGTCCGTCATGAACGCATGAAATGGTTCGGTCGTTAATCGAATGCCCTCCAACTCCGAGATGCGGCCCTCGGTCATTGGCTGAATACCTGCGGTCCACGCCTGGGTCATCGCTGGTTCCATGACAAAGAATGACAGGAAAAGGGCGAGTCCGATCAGCACGACGTTCGGTGGCGTTCCCTGCGTGCTGAGCGCGTTACGCAGCAGCGATAGCACGATGACGATCCGCGTGAACGCTGTCGTCATCACCAGAAGGCTGGGCGCGAGCGACAGCACGGTGATTAGCGCGGTGAGCTGGACAAGTCGCGCCGTGGCGCCTGCCTGTCCGGCGGCACCAAGATCGATATTGACGGATTGCGCGTGCGCGATGGCGGGAACGAGCAGCAAGAGCACAGCCGGTGCGAGGCGTTTCATGGGTGTGGCATCCAGCCGATGACGACATCCTGTCCGCCACCGGTCAGCAACACCACCTGGCGTTGTCCGCACTGCACAAGGTGAAGGCGACGGCGAGGGTCCAGGGCGATCGACTCCCGCACGACCAGTATCCGGCCGGCACGTGGTTGCATCCGCCAGCCGCCGGATTGAAGAAAGCGGGCGGCGGCGGCGATCAAGGCGATGACGCCAGCGAGAGCGCCGATGACCCAGAGGATGGATGGTCCGGTCATGGCTATAGGCGGTTTGCCGGTCGTCGCGCGATTGGGAAGGGCTGCTCTATTGTCTGCATGCCCTCATTTGATGGCCAGAAAGTGAATATTTCCTTAATGATCGTCGTTAATGGTTTGTTCATCTTTTTCGGCCAGACTGATGCTTATGGACCCAACCCGCATCGCATTGTTCGACCTTGCCGAGAAGCGTCTGACCTGGACGGCCCAGCGGCAAAGCGTGCTCGCCGCCAATATTGCCAATGCAAACACGCCGGCTTTTCAGGCGCGGGACATTCAGTCGTTCGCCAGCCTGGTGTCTGGGGGCGGTTCTATCGAACCTGTACGGACGCAGCCGATGCATATGTTGGGAACTGCACCCAACGGGTTGGCTTCGTTGACCGCTGACCCGCCGAAGGGCAGGGCCCTCGACGGAAATACCGTCGCCTTGGATGAGCAATTGACCAAAGTGGCTGATACTGAAACCACGCAGGGGCTGGTCACGAACATCTGGAAAAAATACGTGGGGATGTTCAGCACGGCACTGGGACGATAGATCCCGTCATGGCAGGCGACCTGAATCAGACGCTGAATGTATCCGCGACAGGAATGGACGCGCAGACTCAGCGCCTTCGCATCATCGCCGAAAACATCGCAAATCAGGATACGACCGGATCGTCGCCTGGCGCCGAACCGTACCGGCGCAAAACCATCACGTTCGCAAGCACGATGGACAAGGCGGCCGGCGTGCAAGGCGTTGGGGTGAAGAACGTGGGCGAGGACGGCAGCGATCTGCCGTTGAGATACGATCCGGCCAATCCAGCGGCCAATGCGCAGGGTTACGTTAAACTGCCAAACGTCAATATTTTCATCGAAATGATGGATATGCGTGAGGCGGAACGTTCGTACAGCGCCAACGTTTCGGTAATGCAGGCCACGCGCGGCATGCTGAACAAAACGATCGATCTACTGAAATGACCTCGATACCGACGATGGTTATTACGCCATCGGCGGCAGCCGGTGCCTATACGCGGACGGCCGGCGGTACGGCTTCGGGGGATACACCTAACAGTTTCGGTGCCGCGATCTCGCAGGCATTGGATCAGGCCGTGCAATCGGGCCACACCGCCGACGATCAGGCGATGAAAGCTCTTAGCGGCACCGGCAATTTGACCGACGTGGTCACAGCGCTGTCGCATGCGGAAATGACGTTGCAAACCGCCACCACTATTCGGGACCGGGTTGTACAAGCCTATCAGGATATCATGAAAATGCCGATCTGACCCATGAACGGTACCGATGTCGCGGCGCTGATCCACGACTGTATGGTCGTGACGATGAAGCTTAGTTTCCCAGTACTGGGTGTTGCACTGGCCGTCGGCCTGCTGGTTTCATTTGTCCAGGCCATCACCCAGATAAACGAGTCGACGCTGGGCTTTTTGCCGAAGATCGTGGCGATCGGCCTTACCCTGATGATCCTCGCCCCGTTCATGGCCGCGACGCTATCGGGATTTTCGCACCGGATATTCGACCGGATTGTCGCTATCGGCGGGTCATGAATCCGGCTTTGGCCACGTTGCTGGACTGGGCGCCCGCGTTCGCGTTGGTATTGGCCAGGGTCGGGCCGGCGATGGCGTTGCTGCCCGGTCTTGGCGAATCCGCCGCCCCGGCGATCATCCGGATCGGCTTGGCCCTAGGCATTACGCTTCTGCTGATGCCTGGCCTGCAACCGATGATGCCGCCTGTGCCGGCGCCCGGTATCGAAATGGCGTCGATGGTCGCCTGCGAAGTCGTCACGGGTCTCTGGTTCGGCTGGATCGCCCGGATGATTGTCCTGGCCTTGCCAGTCTGCGCGCAATTCACCGGTTATCTGATCGGCCTTTCCAGTGTCCTTGTCCCCGACACAGAATTAGGCGCGCAATCCGGCGTTCTGGGCAAGCTGTTCGAAATGGCCGCGCCCGTCGTGCTTCTGGCATCGGGTCTTTACCGGCTGCCCCTGGCCGCACTGAGCGGGCTGTTCCAGATCATTCCGCCCGGCCATTTGCTGCCTGCCGCGGACACAGCCGCCCTTGCCATACGCGCAGTGGGCGCCAGCTTCGCTTTGGCGCTTCAACTGGCGTCGCCGTTCGTGGTGATTGGGGTCGGCTGGAATGTCGCCATGGGCCTGATCGGCCGAATCGTGTCGCGCATGCAAATCTATATCGTGTCGATGCCAGGCCAGATCATGGCGGGATTTGTGCTGCTGACACTGACGGGCGGAGCGATCGTTGTGGCATGGCGCGACGCGGTCCAAGCTTCATTTGCCACTCTTCCAGGCGGCGGATGACCGGTGGCGGAGGACGATCAATCCGGCGACCGCACGGAAACCGCCACGCAGAGGCATCTCGATCAGGCCCGCGAAGGCGGGCAGGTGCCTTTGTCGCGGGAAACGGTGACCTTTGTCAGCCTGGGTGCCGTGGTGCTGGTGCTGGGTTATCGGTCCCAAGACCTGATTCAACATTTGTTGCCTACCCTTGGCTTGTTTCTGTCCCATGCGGGCGAGGCATCCATGCTTGGTTCGGAGCGGCTGAGGGCGACGGCGTTCAGCGTATGGGCAGCGATTCTGCCAGCCCTTGGTGCCGCTGCGCTCGCCGGGGCCGCCGCGGTGCTATTACAAACCAATTTCCTGCTGAATTTTGGTGGATTTCAACCGAAAATTTCGCGCCTAAGTCCGTCGGCGGGCGTAAAGCGCATGTTTGGTTTCAGCGGTATCGTGGAAATTGTGCAGTCGCTGGCGAAGCTTGGTTTGCTTTCCATCGCGATCTGGATCGCGCTCCGGGGCGACGGGCCCGCGTTGGTGCGTCTGCCATGGCAGGCACCGCAAAATCTGATGCAGGCGATTGCCCGGCCGGTGTTTCATCTGTTTATCGCGAGCGTGTCCACCCAGGCGATCATTGCTGCTGCAGACCTGATGTGGGTGAGATTTCGCCATGCCCGCGATCTGCGCATGAGCAAGCAGAGCATTCGCGACGAGATGAAGGACTCGGAGGGAAATCCCCACATTAAGGCACGAATCCGGCGAATTCGCATGTTGCGGGCCCGGCAGCACATGATGGCCAAAGTGCCAGCGGCGACTGTCGTGTTGACCAATCCAACACATTATGCGGTAGCGCTCGCCTACGACCGGGCAAATAATCCGGCGCCGCGCATCGTGGCCAAAGGACAGGATTCGGTCGCTGCCAGAATACGAGAGATCGCCGCGGCGAACGGCGTGCCGATCGTGGCGAACCCTCCGCTTGCCCGTGCACTTTATCGCCTCGACATCGATACCGAGATTCCAGCGGAGCACTATAAGGCTGTCGCGGAGATCATCGCGTATATCTGGCGGCTTCGGCGAACCGGGCAGGCCGTTTTATAGTCCGGAGGATACCGGCGGAATTTCCGGCCGAACCTCTGGCGCGCGCGCTTAACCCTTTCGCGAATCGAGGGCCTGAGCGGATGATCGACTTACGAGGCGAATCGGAAAAGCCCTTGCGATCCGGCGATATGCGGAACATAATGAATACAAATGGACAGGCTGAACTCTGAGTTAGTGATGAACAATATACACGCAAGGGTTGCAATTCGATGCCTAAGACGTGTAGAGCGAGAAAAGACGCCTGCGCCAGTATGAAATTAAGGAATGTGCGGAATGGAAAAAAATAAGGCGCTCGATGCCGCGATGGCACAAATCGAACGGGCTTTCGGCAAGGGCTCGATTATGCGGATGGGCCAGAGGGCTGGTGATGAGCAAATCGAGGTGATCCCGTCCGGTTCGCTCGGTCTCGATCTGGCGGTTGGCATCGGCGGCCTGCCACGTGGCCGGATTATTGAGATTTACGGTCCTGAGAGTTCCGGCAAAACAACGCTGGCGTTGCATGCGATCGCGGAAGCGCAACGGCGTGGCGGAACCTGCGCGTTTATCGATGCCGAACATGCGCTGGATCCAACGTACGCACGCAAACTGGGGGTGGATGTCGATAATCTGCTGATCAGCCAGCCGGATGCGGGCGAACAGGCGCTGGAGATTGCCGATACGCTGGTTCGATCCGGCGCGATCGATATTCTGGTTGTGGATAGTGTGGCGGCATTGGTGCCGCGGGCCGAACTGGAAGGGGAAATGGGCGATAGCCACATGGGCCTGCATGCCCGACTCATGAGCCAGGCGCTTCGCAAGATTACCGGCAGCGTCAGCCGCAGCAATTGCATGCTGATCTTTCTGAATCAGATACGCATGAAGATAGGCGTCATGTTCGGTAATCCGGAGACGACCACAGGCGGGAACGCGCTGAAATTCTACGCGTCGCTTCGGCTGGAAATTCGCCGGATCGGTCAGATCAAGGACCGCGAAGAGGTCGTGGGCAATCAGACTCGCGTCAAGGTGGTCAAGAACAAGCTTGCCCCGCCGTTCCGTCAGGTCGAATTCGATATTATGTATGGCGAAGGCATCAGCAAGGTCGGGGAATTGCTCGATCTTGGCGTGAAGGCCGGTGTCGTGGAAAAATCCGGTGCATGGTTCAGCTACGACAGTCAGCGCATCGGACAAGGGCGGGAGAACGCGAAGCAGTTTCTTCGCGAACATCGCAGCCTGGCGGATTCGATCGAGGTCAAGGTGCGGGAGCATTCCGGCGTTATTGCCAACACCATGCTGGCGGCGCCCGATGAAGCAGAGGAAGCTGAAGCCGCTGAATGACCGAATCCGGCCGGATGTCGCGCTGACAGACGGTGACCATGAACTGATAGCGGCGGCGAATGCGGTGCTGGAGGGCTATTACAAGCCATTCTGGCACATGGTCGCTGCGGCGATCCGGTCGCGGGATGGCCGGATTTGGACAGGTCTGCATATCGGAACGACGGTCGGACGCTTATCGGTGTGCGCGGAGGCCGTGGCCTTTGGGCGCGCCTTGTTGGATGGGGACGGAACAATCCAAACCGCGGTCGCCGTCCGGCATCCAAAGCCCGAGGAAGAAAATCGCGAACTGGCCGTCGTGCCACCATGTGGCGCGTGCCGGGAGATGATCCTGGATCATGCCCCGGATGCTTCCATTATTGTCAAGGATGCCAACGTCTTGATCAAACTGCCGATCCGGACGCTGCTGCCGCTTCCTTACCGGCGTTAACCGCCTTCAGGCCGCCGCCCCATTGCGGTGGGAAAACGCTATTTCGGCACTGGTCATAAATTCCAGCAGCGCGGTGCGGCCGTACTCGGTCGCCCGCTTCGCGCGCAGGATCGCGTGCGCAATATCGCCAGGGTTCGCGACGCGCTCGGACCACGCGCCGAGATCCTTGGCGAGGCCGGCATAATTGCCGCCCAGGTCGCGTGCGTTATGCTTTTCGTGAGACAGTTTCATGTGGGGAATTTCGATTGCCATCGTGCTGTTGTTGAGCACGATGGTCAGGCTGGGAATTCCCGAACGAACAGCGGTTTCAAGATCGAGACCGGTCATCCCAAAGGCCGCGTCGCCCATGAAATTTACACAAAATTTTTCGGGCGCGGCCACCTTGGCACCGATGATCAACCCGAGGCCGGTTCCGAGCTGATGCGATTTGCCCCACCCTAGATAACCACGCGGTCGGGTGGCGCGATAAAACGGCAGCAGTTGGTCGCGGGGACTGCCGGAATCGTGGGTCACGATCGCCTCGGCTGGATCGACCACGCGAATAAACTCCGACATGACACGATATGGCGTCATCGGCGCCTCGGAACTGGTCAGTTTGGCATGCCAACGTCCCAGCCATGCCTCGCGTTCCGCCGCAAGTTCGCCCGCCGGCGACCGATTGAGGTATTTGCCGCCCAACCGGTCTTTAACCGCGGCGATGACAGCGATCAGCGTGAGTTTGGCATCGCCCAGCAAAGCGATCTCGGTTCGGTAGGATTTATGGAGGTCGCGCGGGTCGTTGGTCGCATGGATGATCGGGACGTTTGAGGGAAGCGCCGGGGTGGTCAGCGGATGTTTTGTGAAACCGCAGCCGATTCCAAAGATCAGGTCGGTCCGTGTATGGAGGCATAGTCGGCCCGGTCCGTTAAATGTGTTGCCACCGGAACCAAGCGCCAATGCATGGTCTTCGGGGAAGGCGCTCTTCCCATCCACGGTGGTCATGACCGGTGCTTGCAGAAGATCGGCGAGTTCGGTGAGTTCTTCGGATGCTTCGGCGTAAAGGACACCCTGTCCGGCAAGGATCATCGGATGCGTGGCCGCGAGTAGTCGTTTGGCCGCTGCTTCGACATCGCTCGTGTTGGGCGCGGAAATCGTAGGCATGATTGGCTGGTAGGACTCCGCATCGGTGCCGGCATCGGCGTCCACGATGTCCCGGGGTACTTCGACCATGACCGGTCCTGGCCGCCCATTCTTCAGGGCGTTGAATGCCCGCCGCATCGCCGCCGACGTGGCCTCGGGTACGACGATTTCCTCGGCCTGCTTTGTTATCGATTCATACGTCCGGCCCGACCGGAATGTGGGGAACACCTGAGATTGGTCGCGTGCGTGCGCGAGCGGCAGAAACAGGACCGGCACGCTATCGGAGAACGTCGTGGCGATTTCTGGAAACGCGTTCTCCGATCCGGGGCCATACTGCATCATGAAGACGCCCGGCGGTTTGCCGTTGGTAACTCGGGCAAATCCATCGGCCATATCGACGCCAACTCGCTCCTGACGGCAGATAATTGGCCGGATCCCCGCTGCGACAGCGTTTTCGATCAGAGGTGTCGTCGGAAAGCAGAAAAAAGTGGAAACGCCTTCGCGCTTGAGAATCTCAACAATGGCATCAGCGACACGCATCTGGCATTCCCCGACCTTTGGAATTACCCTTTGCGTAGGCGCAACCGCCAAAAAGGCAAAATCGGCCGTTCTTTTGTCGGGCAGCGGACAAAATTGCAACCGAAACGGATCAAACCGGTGTGGCTGACAATGGAATTCCCGAAAAGGTCGCAGATAAGGGAAAATCCAGAACCCAACCGCTGCCAAGGTCGGCGCCGGCATCCCAGCCGGCCGGCGGCACGAGATCGGAAAAATTGTCGGTGACGGCGTTTCCCCGGAAGATTTGCACTGGGCCGAACGGATAGAACAGCCGGCACGCCCCAGCGGCATTCGTGAGAGCAGTACTGAGAGCGATTTGAAAATGGGTAGCATCCACACGCATGCAAGACGACGCTTGCACGATGGTTCCATCGGCGCCTGGTCTCCCGCCGTCCATGACCGCGAAGCCAGCCCCCGCCGCAGCCTGCAACGGAATTTTAATATCGTTCCCGCCATCATGTACGACATTAACGATCAGCATTTTTGACGATTGCATATACACATGCCCAATGGTTGGTCCTCCCACCCTCGGAAAGGAACTGGGAACCGCGGCGATCGAATCGGTATAGCCGCCCGCCATCAACGTTCTGGCAACGACAGGCGCAGCCAGCATTGCGAACCGCAGGTTATCGGCACTGTCGCGATGCGACGGATCCCCGCCGGTCGCGATACCCGTCGATGGATCCCAGGACGATCCTCGCGGATTGCTATCGCTCGTCTGCGGGTTTCCGATAATGACATTTTGTGCCGGGACAGACGCGATCCCCTGCACTACCTGGCGGTGCATTGTGATGCCGTCCGCCGATCCATATGGGATGCCATTCCACCAAATCATGGGAATTTTATTGGCGGTATCCTTGAGCATCGTCCGGAGTAGCGCGAGAAACCGGATTGCCGCTGCCTCGAATGTAGCGTACTCGCTGTATTGCCGCAGGCTGTCGGTTTCGTTCCAAGGCCATACAATGGCGCAGATATCGGCAAAGTCCTCCGCGGGCAGCGCCGCGATTGCTTGTCGCACAGCCAAACCGTCGGGCCCAAGCGACCAACCGGATGGACTGGAGCCGTCGCCCGGATCCAGCACGAAGCTGCCCGGATATCCCGAACTGGTCGCATAAATGCCATGGCCGCTTTGCATCGTGTAAGGCGCCGCATTGGCGGTTGTTGCAAGAACATTGTATGCTAAAGCCCCGGTGTACCAAGCGACCCCTTGCGCCAGCAGTGCGGCCGCCCCGTCGTTCATTGTGTAATTGATGGCGTTCGACTGGCCGTTGAACAAGAAATACAGACCTTTGCGAACACCAAGCGTCCAACGCCCAGCGTATAGGATAAGCGCGGAGACCTCGGTGTCGGAGAGAGCCTGACTCCATTCGCCGCCTTCATGGAAAAAGCATTGAGCCGAGCCGAACAAATTTCCATCATGCAGAAGCAGCGCCGGCCCTGACAAAGGCCCAGGCGACCACGGCTCGGACTGGGCTACACGTAAACCGTCCAGCCACAAATCCGCACCAGTTGCTGGGGAATAACGAATGATGATGCAATGGGTGTGGCGCCGGGCCATCGCCAAGTTAACAACGATATCGCCAGTGCCAGGAAATAGCACCAGGCGGTTTGTGCCTCCAGAGCTATCCACTTGAAGAATTGGTTTCGACCCGATTGTCAGCAACGTGATCGGGTTCGTATCGAAATTTGTGCCTTGTCGCCAGTTGGGCCGGGACCATACCAGATACCAGGTCCAACTGGTGGTTGCACTGGCGGCCGATCCGGCAAATTGCCAGCCGGACGCAGGATCGAGTGCGGGCTGTAGCAATCCGTTCGTCGTGGTTGGAAATCCGGCACCGCCCAGCATTCCCGACACATGTGCATAGCCCTGGGGTTGGTTTGTGGCCACCGGGTTATGAAATGGGATCAGATTTTTATTGTTGCCGGTCAAATCGACGAGCGCGGTACCGGGTGAATTCCAAACCGTGGCGGGTGTGTGTCCAGGACCGAGCAATCCTGCCGGTATACTTGAGTCCCACCAGGCGGTCGCACTGGGGGCGGCTTGAAGAAGCGTACCCGTCGACGGAGGCGACGTTGTGCCACAGGCAAGAGGTGCGTAAAGGGCGAGCTGTTTGTTTCCCACCCCCATGGGGTATCCTGGCCGGATGAATAGCAGGCTCATCGCCTACGCTACCTGAAACGAGCTGGAACTGACCGTTTGCGCGCTGCCATCTAGACCTTCCCCCCAGGTGAACCAGGTGCCAGCGGTCGCGGGGGGCGGCAAATAGGCACCCCACAGATTGGTGTTAACAAAGGTTGCGGCGGTCCAGCTTGCAGGGGGCACCGTAGATGACTGGGAGAATCCGAACTGCACTGGGGACGTTGCTGGAGCGACCTGTGCATTGATCCCGATAGATCCGCTTCCGGCGGTATAGCTTCCGGTTGGCAATACGTTCCAGACGATCGTGCTGACCGAGGCGGAAACAGCCAATGTCGAAGCCGTAACTGTCGCGGAGACCGTAGCCGAACCGGCGCTGTTCACGCCGATGACCGAGAAATCATAGCTTTTGGCCGAGGTAAGGCCGGATAGCGTATCGGTTGTCCCTGTGATGCCCGGGACGGAATTTGTCCAACCGCTGGTCCCGGTTACCCTGTATTGGACTGTAAAGCTGGTAGCGGCGCCGATGCCGGTTTGGCCTGTCCAGCTAAGGCGAATGGCGCTACTCGACGTTGCGGTCGCCGCAAGACCGACGACCTGCGATGGCGCCGTCGGCTGAACCGCCGCGGCGGTTACGATGGTCAATATCGTCGAGGCGGCTCCGGTGCCGGTTGCATTCTGGGCAACAACGGCGATGTCGTAGCTTGTCATTGGCTGTAGCGCCGTTAAGTTGTACGTCGTGGCATTCAAGATCGGGGCGCTGTTGGTCCAGGATGACGTGCCGGTGACCCGGAATTGGACAGTATATGAGACAACGACGCCGCCGGCCGTCGGTGACTGCCAGGACACCCCGATCATGGTGGAAGTTGTGCCGGAGGCCGCTAGAGCGAGCACTTGGCCAGGGACCGCTGTCTGTGACGATGTTGCAGCACTTGGCATCGACGCAAATGCTATTGTCCCACCTGAATAGGCAACACAGTAAATCTCAGTGGATTGCCAAGCCGCTACCGAAAAATTTCCCGTCGAAGTCACAAATCCTGTACCAAGCGTTACATTTCCGCTACTCGCGTTGATGACCACGCACTGAAATCCACTACCCATGTTGTTCGTTAGTGGCGTCAGCGTAACCGGCTGGCTGCAAATCAGAATGCGACGATTGTGAACCGTGGTGTCCAGATTTGTATTGGCGGTAATCTCGATGACAGGAGTCTTGTAGGTTGGCAGGTTGTTTGCCATCCAGACCCATATGGCGCCTAGACTTTGGCTTGCCATGACGTTACTGCCTTGGGCCACCCAGATTGTGTCGGAGTTACTGGCGGCAACGGCGGCTGGCGCCTGATCGATGGTGATGCCATCCAGAAAATTGCTGTATGCGATCGCATAATCCGAACCGGCGTGGCTGACCGCAACCAGGTCCTGGGCTACCAGCCCGCTGACCACCTGGAGCGATCCGATCAAACTTCCTATGTCGCCAGTGTCGGTGACTGTGCCCAGGCTGATTGTCGATATCGTGCCGTTCGGATCGATTGTCACATTTTGGCCAGCGGAGAACAGGCCGCGCAACAACGACGCCTGCATCAGCATGGGGCTTCCTTGATTCGATATCACCAATTCGGAGGCTGCTGCCAAGCTGCCCACAACTGGAAATCCCGAATGATCGAAGCCGTTAGCGGCAAGTGTGCCACCCAATATGTTAAGTCCGATCCCGGCGGCGATCTGTTCGGGGGCGCCCGAACCAAGGCTTTGCCGGCCGAGCAGGGACGGCGATGCAATTGCAATCACAGGTTGTGTCGATGCCAGAAGCTCACCGACTGTTACGGCGCAGGCCAAACCGCCTTGACTAATCGGAATTTCGTCGGCCGCCGAAACGGGTCCGGCGGGGGGCAGTTGGGATATTGTTGGCATTTACGATCTCGCTTTGAACATTCTCGGCGCCGGCTGCCGAATTAGGCGGCCACGGCGGAACCGCTACATGAGGAAATCCAGAACCGGCCGTCGAAAAATGCTTCCACGCCGCTCCCGTACCCTGCTCCTTCGCCAGGTTTCCGGCCATTGGCGGCAAATGCCTTTGCCCCCGCGGGCATTCCAGCAGGCAAGTTTGCGACACTATATGACGCCAGAATCATTGGTCCCAGAAATCGCGGAGAAACCGCGTTTGTCCAGAACAACTCATGCCAAAATCCATTGCCGTCTGACACGATATGATAACGGTCGTGCGCGTTCAGGACGATAGTTCCGGACTCGATGCTGTCCGATCCTACAGGCACGATGCTGACTGGCCCGGTTCCCGTAACGGAAAATGTATATCCAGTGCCGGCCGCAACGGTATTAGCCGGGGGCAACGTGATCGAATAGGCTGCCATGCCAGTCAGGAAAATCATATTGCCGGATATATAATTCGGCAGCGTAAAAGAACTCGAAATATTATTTACCCAGCCAACGGAAATACCCTTGCCGACGACGTATGAAAGACTACCCTGCTCCCACCGCAGCGTCCCGGTAATGTTGTCGTAAAGCAATCTGTTGCTGTTGGTTCCCTCGAAAGCAATTGCCTGGCCCGCCGCCATTTTGACGACGGGGGCATTGTTGATCGATTGTCCATATGTCGAATCTATTACCGCGTTCGAAAACGGCACATTGATCGCCAGAACAGTCTTCGCGCTGCCGGCCGATCCCCCAGCAAGATAAACTCCTATTATATTGTTCACTTCGACCGCGGGACCGGACGTGTTATGTTGGCCGATAACCAGGCTTTGAATTGTCCGGCAGTTTGCGTCGTCGAGTCCATTGCCGAACCAGTCCATTTCGGTGGTCAGGGATGCGTTCGTCACGCTCGACGGTTGACCGGTTGTATCTCTGTATTCGATGCAAGCCCCCCACAGCTGGGGCTGCGGCAAAAATGCACCATTTGGTCCAGTTGTCGCTCCGTTCCGCATGGTCTGAATGTACCTGCCCACGTGTTGGGCCGGAGTTGCGGCATACGGAGTAGAGACCCCGGCCCATTGTAAGCGATCGAGCGCGCCCCAGACGTAATTGCCTGGGCTATTGTAAATGATGGTATCGATGCGAGCATTGGATATGACGGCGGCGTTTGAACCATTGTTGTGGTTAACGACATAAGAGGATTGATTGACCGCGAAATCGGTCGCTTGCGATCCTCCCTGCGACGCCGTTGCACCTAACGCTGTGTTGCCGACGACGAAGCCCGGCAGTAAAAGCGCAGCGGGAGCGCCGCCCGTCGGAATTGCTGAGGCTAACGGGGCTCCGCCAGCCAGTGTAGTGCCGTCGATAATCCATTTGACCCGCTTCGTAAGCGGCGTGCCCCATGAACTGGGTTGCTGGATAATTGTAATACCGTTGGGTACGTAAATGGCCGCACCCGTGGCGGCCGCCTCGTAGGCTGCCACGAAGGCGGCCGTGTCGTCAGTCACGCCATCCATCTTCGCGCCATACGGAGGCAGCTTTACATTGATGATTCCCTCTCTATTGGGATTCGCATCGACATATGACTTCGTGGCCGCGTGCAGCGGCGCAGTTGGCGCAGCCGCGAGTGTCAGCATTCCGGACAGGGAGCCGCCGGAATATGGTAGTGCGGTTCCGACTTCTCCATCGACGTATTGCTTGGTTGTACTATGTAATGGCGCTGTAGGAGCGGCAGCCAAGCTAAGAAATCCAGTCATAGATCCACCCGTGACTGGAATCGACGCGGCGGTTTGGGTATCGACATAACGCTTTGTCGCTGCCTGCGCCGGGTTGACAGGGTCCGTGGCGAGCGCCAAAAGCCCGGTCATACTTCCACCAGTAAGCGGTAACGACGTAAAAACCTGAAGATCGACGTAATTTTTTGTCGCTGCCTCGCCACCCGCTACCGGGTTGGCAGCCAGCACCAGAAATCCAGTCAGGGTGTCGCCCGACCTGGAAATCTTGGTATCGGCATATTCCTTCGTCGTCGCCTGCAACGGCAATGTGGGGTCGCCGGCTAAGATAACAGGCCCTGTAAAGGTTCCTCCTACCGGAGTTATCGCTGTCGCAAGTTGGCCGTCGACGTATTGTTTGGTGGCCGCCTGTAGGGGTGTTGTCGGATTTGCCGCGAGATTAAGTGCGCCAGTCAAGGTGTCGCCATTCCGCATGACATGCAGATCTACATATTGCTTTGTACTGGCTTGCAAAGGCGTCGCGGGATCGGCTGCCAACATCAACGCCCCCGTCATCGATCCGCCCAAGCGCGAAATCGATTGCGTGGTTCGCAAATCTACGTAGTTTTTTGTCGCCGCCTGCAATGGTTGCACAGGGTCGGCTAAAAGGACCAGGGGACCGGCCAGCGTATCGCCGCTCCTTAACAGTCTTTGATCGGTGTATTGCTTTGTCGCCGCCTGTGAGTTCATGGCCGGGTCGGATGCCAAAAATAACCCACCGGTTAAAGTGCCGCCCGTTATCGGCAAAGATGAAGAAAGCTGGGCATCGACATAATGCTTTGTGGCTGCCTCGGAGGCAGATACCGGGTCGGACGCAAGGCTGAGCGGACCGGTCAAAGTGTCGCCGGATCGCGCGATTTTTCCGTCGGTATAACTTTTGTTTGCGGCTTGCAGTGGAAGAGTTGGCGCGGCACTCAGAAGCAACGGACCTGTAAGCGACCCGCCCGCTACCGGGATAAAGCTGGCCGCGGAGGTATCTACGTACTCCTTCGTCGCCGAATCCAGCGGGTTTACCGGCGCAGACGAGAGCGTCAATGTACCTAGCATCGATCCACCTGCCAGTGGCAACACGGCGGCGTTTTGGGTATCGACATAAGCCTTGCTTGCGGCCTGTGCCGGTACGGTCGGCAGGCCTGCCAATGTGAGGGCGCCTGTCATGCTACCTCCAGCAAGAGGCAGTACGGTGCTGGCGAAATGGGCTAAAGTCTGCGTTGCGGTATTATTTGCCGGTGTAACCAGTCCGTTGGACAAGTCGATGTTGCCGACGGCCGCGATACCGCTCAAAAATTGGCTATAGGTTACCGCGACGTTCGAACCAGCTTGCGATAACGGGACCAAGTCTCCGCTACCCGGAACAAATCCGATCGGAAGTCCTGCGATGGCGAATGGGGATGCCGTGGCAATGAGGGTCGAGCCGTTGAAACGCAAATTTTGGCCGACCGCGATGGGCTGCGGCGGACCCATCCCGGTGCCAACCCCGCCAAGTAATGTCCCCGCGGGAACCGCTAATTGCGGTTGCACGCCGTTGAGAATCTGAGCCCGCGTGATTTTACGGGAGATGCCGGCCTGGCTGATAATAAATTCGTCGGAATCGGACGCCGATGTGGCGGGAGCCAGATTGTCGATTGTGGGCATGGATAATATATCTCCTGTCCCCTTTGGGGGGCTGCGGATGTGCGATCCAGGAACAGCGCTCCGGGCCGAAAGGCGAATTCCGAAAAAATGGGAAGATTAAATACTTGATAGTACGGGATTGCCGTTTTGGTCGGTCAGGACAACTCCCGTCGCCGTGATCAAAGCGTTGACGGGAATCGGCGGAACCGATAGCAATAGTACCGGAATCAAAACACTTCTCTGAAGCACTCTTCCATTGGTAGTATTTATGTTAAATGTAACGGTATAAATTGTACCCGGTTGCCCCCCCGACAGCCAAATAATAACTTGGCTACCGTCGGCGGTCGTGCTTTGAAGAGCCAAATCTCCGGGGTTGGAAGGTGAAATGGTTACCGACAAGGTATCGATACTGTCGCCGTCGTTGCCAACAATCGCCGGGCCGATGTCCAGGATGTAGTCCAGGACATCGCCAGGGTCCTTAGTTGGCCAATTTAGGGGCGCGGGCGCGATGGCGGCCGTGCCGCGAGGTATGGCAACGAACGTATCGATTGTTACGAGCCGCGCGCTACTGGGCTTCCAGACATGACTGATGGGTGTGGACATTAATTGCCTATTGGGTTGTCTTGGCGGCAGGACGGAAATACCCCGAGTACCGAGGGTTCGATCTCGGCGCCGGTGAGGTATCGATCAGATTACGGTGCTCGGGAGCGATAACCGTGGATTTGCGGTCTCCGCATGATGAGCAATTGTTCGTCCGCCCGCCAAGCCTACCATCTGACGACAACAAGGCCGCCGCCGCCGTTGGCACCATTGAATGTCGCAGGTCCGGTCGTTGCGGTGCCGGCGCCGGCCGCACCGCCGCCGGGAAAGCTACCATTATTTCCAAATGTACCGCTGTTTTGAGCGCCACCCATCGGGGCTGCGCCGCCGAGCCCTCCCTGGTTGAACACGCCCGCCTGGCCCGCCGATCCGGTAAAATTAACATTGCCGCCGACGCCGACGCCTGGCGGTGTTGCACCGTTTCCTGGGGCCGACACCGTTGCCAGGTAGTTAAGGCCGCCCCCGGTCGCACTCACATACTGACCGAAACTAGATGTTCCTCCGGGACCGGCGGCTACCCCGCCCGTCGTCCCCGCTGGCCCCCCGGAACCAACGGTGACCACGACAGTCTGGCCTGGAACTAAACCCGTAACCAACTTCCTGGCATATCCGCCACCCGACCCCCCGCCACTTGGCAGCCCGGCAATCGACGCGAAGCTTCCGGAACCGCCGCCCCAGACTTCAACCTCGGCCTGAGTGACGCCGAGTGGAACGGAAAATGTTCCGGTTGAACTGAATGTTTGTACGCCGGAGCCAAATCCTGGCCGCAGCGACGGCAACGTCCATGACAAAAATGGTGCCGTTGGAACGATCGCGATATTGGCCGCGGTTATCTCCGACTGCCCGTATGCGACACCGATCTGATATAGGCCCACCCAGCCACTATCGGCGCCCGGTGTAGTCTGGCTACCCGTATTTCCGGGTAGGCCAGCCTTCACTTGCAATTGCACTCTTTGACTTCGCAAGGTGTTTTGGGGAGCGGACGAATTCGCCGGCCCGCTAAATGACTGCGCTGGATTGGCGGCATTGTAATATGGCAGGACGACTGGATTGCCATCGGCTTCCTGAAAGGATGCCTCCACCAGATAGTTTATGGACTGCCCGACACCCGGCGGGGCACTCAGCACGAACGTCGCCGGTACTGTATTAACGCCCATCTTCATCACTATGCCTGCCGTATCTGCCAGGAGGGACCCATACGAAGACGCATCGACCGGACCCATTTGAGTGATACTTCCAGGACCGATGACAATACTCAAAGAAGCTGGGCTGGTCGGTTGGCATATCAATCCATCGGCGACTGTATTCGTACCCAGCACCGCTTGAACCAGATAGCCGAGGCCAATCATGGCGTTCCGGTTAAGTGACAAAAGGTCCGTATCCAACGGGATGCTGCCCGGATATACGATATTGCGATCCATGTGTAATTTATGCCAATTTTGTTTGATGAATCAAATAATCCGCAACCAGGCAACTGCGTTGACTGGAAGAAGGCGGCACACTGCCGTTTGAATATCGGTTTCAGTTACGTTGCCTGGCAATAGTTCCAGATTGACATAACTGCTCTCTCCCACACCATAGCCTCCGGCTGGGCAACCATATCCGCCCAGCATTCCAACGCCAGGCGTCGCCGGACGCGTGGCGGTGACAAATAATTGATACGGTAACGCTAAACTCCCCCAACCGCCTGCTTGCCCATAAGCCATTCCGCCGCCAGCGATGATTCCCGTCGATAGAGGTTCGCCATACGACCCTGTATCCAGACAATTCGCCGGCTCGAATATCGCAGGAGCTATTCCTGTCAGATTCTGCAATTGGGCGCTTAGGGCCGAGCGCGTGCCGGCTGTTGGCAGCATCCCCGCCAAGATACGGACCCGGAATTGGACATCCGATTCGTTGATATTGCGAATAAGGTTAGAACCGAAATAGTCGCTTGCCGCCAGATCGAGCCATCCGTCGCTGGCAGTGCTGATGCGAGACTGGCACTTCGTATAGTCGATCAGGCTGTAAAGCCAAGACCAGGGCGTGGCAATGGCGCCAAGCAACGCAAGTAAATTAGGTGTCTGGTCGCCAAACCACCGTTTCGGCAAAACAGCGGTAAGCCGTGAGACAAAATCCAGCACATCACCCAACATTGGCTGTGACCGTGATTTGACCGGCCTTTACCACCGTTCCGAAAGGTGCGGGAATGTCCGATGGCGCGCCATTTAACATTATGGCTGTGATGTTTAGAACGCCAGCCCCGGCCTGGTATGCGGCTTGCGCAACGCGAGTAACAGACGCGGCGGCTTCAATAGGTAGACGATTGAGATAAGCGGCAACGGCATTCTGAATAGCGGGGCCTATCGAACCCACCGTCGCTGATGCCGATATCGCCGTCAGCGAGACATCTACAGTCAGAACGATTGGTGGTATGACGGAAAACGCTGTACCGACGGGCCGGACCCAGGTAACGGCGGTCGCGATGTCCGAGATAAGATTCGACGGTGGATAGCCGGTCCCGTCATCGGCGATAACGAGGAATGTGCCAGGAAAATAGCTGCCGTTAGGGGCGGTGTTTTCATGTATAGACACATTTAGTCCTTGCTGGACGGTCGCAATCGCATTTTCAACAGCGGCCAGGGTCGCGAGGGATCGGCTCGACAGGTAACTTTGAAACCGCATGCGGAGTGCCTGGTCGCTTTCGGCGTTGGCACCGTCGGTAAGTGGAGCGCTGTTAACGACTTGATCGACACCCGGTAGCGATGCCGCGATCACGCTGATCGTTCCAGCCAATACGTTTCCGACCGATCCGCTGGTCGTGCAAGCGACGGGTACCGACGCCGAAGTCACGCCACTTGGTAACACATAGGCCGAGATGGCAGTCTGCCAGATCGAAAGTGATTCGTCGGCCGTAACCGAGAAGGTCAAAGAGCCATCGGCGGTTTTAATCGTTGTTCCCAATGGAATGGTCGCGGGCATAGTGTTGACGAAGCGGGAAAATGTTACGATTCCCGTTGAAAATACCGCCGGTAGTCGTATTAGCCCGAAATCCAGCATCCATGAATCCAAATCCGATCCTGTCGATGTCGATGCCCGGGTTGCCGCCAGAACCTGGACTATTAGCCACTGTAACCACAGTGTTACCGATGCGTTCGCCTCGAATATAGCGCGAACAACAGATCCGACGGACACGTCGATTAAATTCGATGCCGCACTTTGTAGGGCAGCGCTCATATCCTCGACTAGTTGCGAAAACCCCCTAAGATTGAGATTCATACCGTTTTTCTCTATCCAGCCGACACGACAAAGAGAACCGGCGCCAGATTTGCGGGATCGGCGTAAGTAATGGCTGCCGTAACATAACCGTTAGCTGCATCGGTAAGCCGTGCACTGACTGTTGGGGTCGGTGCGGTGGGAATTGCCGGCTCAAGCAAAAGCTGCGTCCTGACAACCGCTTCGACGGCTGCGGGGTATGTCGGGCTACCAACAAACTGGCCTAGTCCCCCGCCATAGTCCAGATTCCAGATGTAATCGCCGGGATTGGTGAGCAGACGTCTGCTTATGCGCTGGGAAATCGTGGCTGTACCGGTGGACAAGGCAATATCGCCGCTGGTGCTGACTGCCAGATCAGATCCCCATTCGAGGAAAATATCATACATGCTCGTTAGTCCGTGGGAGAGGGTAAAGTGGTGGTTCCATTTGGCGAAACCGTGTGCGTATGCTCATTATAGACCCCACGTAGGCCGGATAGCGGGCCGGCCTTGTCAAAAACGTCGCCATTGACATGCAGGTCGCCACCGATGCGGATGGTGCCGTCGTTACGTAGCTTGATAAAGCTACCGCTCTGATGGACGAGCCAAAATTCACCGGCCGGCACGTCCGGCGGTCTCTGATTATTCGAAAAGCTTCGGCCAATAATAATACCTTGTTCAATGTCGCCTTGCTGCGGGGCAACAATGACCTGATCGCCCAGGTTTGGCGGGGACATCATCCCCCAGCCATTGCCTACCCATTGCGAGAGCAGCGGGAGCCAACCAGACAAAACACCGTCCGGTTGAATAATGACGCGCGCAGTTGAATTTTGCGCATTCACCGATGATATCGTGCCAAATTTTATCTGCCCAACGGACTGGTCGAGATTCGAGGCATATGTTTTCATCGCATTTTTTAGTCTACTACTCATGTTTCCTCGAGGATTTGAACGCTTCTCGGCCCGGGAATGCCTGATTTTAAACCAATATCGCACGGATAAGTTGGGTCGACCCGTGGGCCGAATCGTAATGACGCTCGACACTGTCGATTTCAAATATGGTATCGAATAGAGAGTTAGTCTGATCGATCATGATAACTGTTCTTGGCGCGAGTAAGGGCTCCAGCGGCAGTTCCGCATGAAGCGTAACCGCTAGCCGGTTGAGTTCGGAGGAATATCGTTGGGCGGTATCCGCGACTTGCTGGGCGGTAAAATTCGACGCAGAAAATAGAAATGGCTGAGCACCTGGCGTCGCCATGCCGCCAGCTACGGTTGCGCCGGGTGTGCCGTAAGCGGTCACATATTGTGAGTCCCACGATTGCACCAATGCGCTGGCCTCGCCTTGAATTGTTAAATCTCGCTCGAATCTAATCGATTTGAGCGTTTCCAGGGGTAGGCGCATGGGCAGTATGCCGATGGTGGAAGATGGCTGAAACAATAGATTTCTGCCCTGGACAAACACGTCGAAGCGGCATTCCCGTGCAAGCTCCACTATAAGGTCCCAGTCGGAACGAAGCCTTGAAAATTGTCCGGTAGATAGGCGAGTGTATCCGTCGGCGAAATACCGGCCTACAATTTCCGTGGTATCGGTGATGACTGGAATAAATGAATGATACAGGGCGACCGCCGACACAATTTCCGACGCCGTCTGGTTGACGAAATCTTGTTGACGATAAGAGTCGACGAGCGTGGATGTTAGGTCTCTGCCTTCGATCGTAACAGTTCCTTGAATAGGATCGGCGCTGATTTCGTCGATCGTCCCAGTTATCAGATTCTGCAATATTAAGCCGCTTGCAGCAAAGGCGCTAATTTCGACATAGGCCGATGATAACGATGACCAAAATTCCAGATTGGATAATGGCGGTGGCCCAAGGGCGAACGTGAGTGCGTATGTGTCCGCGGAAAAGCAATTGCTGTTAACCACGGAAGCGTGCAGCAATCCTTCTACAGCTACGCCGTTCAGGACGACCTGAATAACCATCGATTCGTCACCTTGGGGTATTATTATTGCGGACCGATGCCATCCGCGAATGCCGGCGAAATTGCCGGGATTACGACGACGTTTTGGCCGATTAGTACTGGATCTGTGATATTATTTACTTTAGCGATGCTAATCCATTGTAGTGCGCTTCCAAGTTGTGTGGCCGCGATCTCAAACAAATTGCCGCCTGTACATGTGATGCTTCGCAAAGCGATGGCCTTAGCTGTTAAGATTGATGCCGATCCGACCGACATATGACCCGGTGTTGACTGCGTTTGCTAATGTGCCCGCGCTTGCCGCGGCTAAAGCCAGGGCGCCGGGCAGGCTCGCTGGGTCCATGCTTGGGCCGATCGCCCCCATGACTATGCTGCCCTGCAACGCGATCTGCTGGTTGATCGCGGCTAGTGTTTCGGCAGTCACCGATGCTGCCTGCATTTGATTGGATGTGCCGACCGTGAAGGCATTGGAAGCGGAAAGAGCGGTCTGGAGTGGCGTGAGCGATACCGGCGATGCCGTGGCAAAAGACAGCGCGGCGCCAAGGTCTGACGTTATCGATGCCGCGATACTGGACGCGAGCAGGGCTAACGGGCTGGGTTGAACATAAACAACACAGCATATCCTATAAGGAATCCACCACGGACTGTGGTAGTCCGCCTCAAAGCTTTTTACGATTACCAGGCGTCTGAATGACGTCCAGGCCAGCCAAACAACGTCGCCTGAAAGCCGTAACGCATCGAATGCACGAAACCGCAATTCGGCTTCAGGACCTGTGAATGTTCCTTCGAATGTGATGTCGCCATCGTCCGGCCCTAGCTGCTCAATTAGGCGTCCTCCGCCGTACAAGGTGTGGACAGCAAGCCTGTAGCGACCTCCAAATCGCACGGATGGCGGGATTTCGAAGCCATTCAGGCTCAAAGTCCCAATTTGAATAGGAGAGTCTTGCACGAGGGGCTTCCAAGGTGGTTGAGTCGTGTATCGGGTCGGTTCTCAGAACGGCGCAACCCGGCTTCTGGGTAGGGTGGCGCGCGGGTCCACCCCGGTCATACCTGTTGACGGCCTTCCCAGAGTGCGTTCCAGGTGCTGGACCGTCCATCGTCCCAGTGCTGTCCCATCAATGTGTAACATCCCAGTTTGGGGGGCCGGAGGGATACCGTAATCAGCTGCTCCAGAACTATCCGCGGCGGATATAGGCGTAGAACCAGGAGAACCAAATCGGAACGCGAATGGCTGCGGCGTGGTTGGGGACCCAGCGGCTGGCCGGCGATCGGTTGCCGGATACGGCACCGCTTGTGCCGCCGCGGGCGACACAAGGCCGGCGGATGGTTCCGCAGCGGATCGCGGCGGCGCGAAACCAGTCGTTCGGTCCAGGTCGGACTTCGCCATGACAAATATAGAGCGATTTATACTACTCTGGAACACCGCACCCCTCAGCGTGGCACGTGGCGCTCGGGCAGGTCCCAGGATCGTGCGGCTCATAATTGTGGAATTATGGCTTGGTGGCCGAGTACGTCGCCCACCTGCATCGGTCGCCACTGTTTCTTGCCGTTTGGCAACGTGGGCGGAAATTCCGTTGCCGGTGGCGTTGTTGCCCGGCAGGCGGCCCATTGAGGGGGGAGGGCGGAACGTTGCTAGGTCGCGAACGCCACCCGTGACTGAATGCGGTAAAAGAGCGGCCCGCTTTGAGCGAGTGGGTCCCGGAATATTCACACCGCCGCGCTGCAACTTAATATTGGCAATAGGTGTGGGAGCTAGGGAATATTTTTGAAATCGGAATACCTTCCGTAGGCCCAGGAACCGGGTCATTGACGGGGTTACGCCACTTCGAACCGGCGTTTGCATCGTAGCTCCAGATCGTTTTGGACGTCATCCGGTGCTTGCCGCCGGCTGTGTCCAGGCGAAAGCAGACCAGTCGAATACGTGCCCGTCGAGCGAACCGATCGCGATGACATAGGCTGCTCGTTCTGTGCTGCTCAGGGAAAACGTTACGTCGAATGGCACCCCGTTCCGGATAAGGTACAGGCAGTCGATCAGCACGGGATGCCGGGCAAGTTTCCCACGGTTATCTTCGCATCCGGATTTCCATCGTTATCCCTTAGCGCATCTGCAACAGCCGCCAACCCCTCGTCGCCCAACCGCTCGATCAGGCTTTCAATTTGGGACTCCGTGGCGGGAGATGGAACCGGAACGTCGTCAATCGCCTCGATCGCGAATGCAAGGGCTGCCATCGACAGCCAGGATTCGTTTAGCGCAAGCGCGGGTCCGGCCGCTTTGAAAAGGCGCAAGGTGTCGAGTGCCCGTAATCGACGGACCGTCAGACGACGTCCCTTGCTGTCAACGATCCCGACGGTTCTGATCGAATGTCCGATGATTGCTTCTGAAGGTGTCATCAGATGCGCTTCTTCCTCGTCGCATAAAATTCCAGTTTCTGCTTCACGCTGGCGTCGCCTTTCCATGCTCCGGCACTGGCAAGCTTAAATACCACTCCGTCGAACTGATATGTTGAAACCGAACTGTCAGTCTCGGTGATATATTGATACATCGTGCAGGGTTGGGTGCCCCCGCCATTGTAAAAATTTTGTTCGACGGTAGAGATGAAGTCATCGAGTGCGGACGTCCCCCGTTCGGCGTCGAAACTGCCTTCCCATCCCTTGGGAAGTTCGGCACCCAATTGGCTGCCATCCAGCCTGTTCACCCGCACAGAACTGGTTAATTGGCGGCTCTCAAAGCTTGTAACGTGGCTGATATCGACGCGACCGGATGGACCCATCACGACGAGTTGCGTATCCCGTCCGATCGAGAATGCTGTCACTGCCATTTTTATGAACCCCTAACTAACTTGACCCGTGGGCAGTGTTTGCATCGAGACCTGGACTGTTTGTCCGCCCTCGACGTTCACGATGAACCGCTCATTGATTGCCTGATACTGGACCTGGGCGTCGGACTGTACGTATCCAAGACCGGTGCGGGAAGGCGGATTGTTGCTGGCATCGCAGATGACGCTGAAAGGAAGCGAACCATCGGTACTCCCCAGCAAGCCTTGCCGGAACATATTGTTGAGAAATGACAACTGCGTGGACCTTATCTGTTGAAACAGATTGGTGTTGATCACCTGACCGACATACTGACCCATGCCGGCGGAAAGAGTCTCCGCAATGTAATTGGTTAAACGTGTGTAGTTATCGCCATCCGTTGCAGCATTCGACGAGGTATTATTACCGCCCCGGACGCCCCAGTAAGAACCGCCTGGCTGCGGATTACTAATGACGTCAAGTCCGGCGCCAAGTATCGCTCCCAAATCCGCCGATGCATACGTCGTATTTTGTCCGGATTTTGGAGTGCCTGTTCGCTGGCTCCCGAGGATGCCATAAATTTGCTTATTTAGGCTCGATTGCTCGGGTGACAGGTTCGCCAATCGTCCGGCCGCGAAGCCTTGCGGCGAAACGAGCCGCACGGTGTTATTGGCCTGATCTTGCCACCATAGCCAATCGCCGAACATCAGCTTCGCGGCGTAGCTGTTTAAGCCCGCCTGTCCGATCGTTGTCACCGCGTTGGCGATCGTGTCGCCGGCGGGGGTCGTCAGGATCATGTAGATACCTTCGTCCAACCCGAACGCAGCCTGGGTGCTCCAGGTGGTGCTGTCGTCGCAGTCGGTCAGAATGCCAATTCCGCATCGCTGCCCACGCAACGCGTACATCCCCGAGCGGCCAGCGGTGTCGGCGCCAATCAATTGGCCGCTGCCAACCTGAGATGCGCCAT
This sequence comes from Pseudomonadota bacterium, assembly GCA_021805565.1. Classification (GTDB taxonomy): domain Bacteria; phylum Pseudomonadota; class Alphaproteobacteria; order Acetobacterales; family Acetobacteraceae; genus Rhodopila. Next base: position 176,540 of record JAJZFA010000033.1, on the reverse strand, counting down.
CGGTGCCAGCGCTGGACGCCCCTAGCGTCAGCGAAAATGGGGCAGGGGAGGCGGTCGTTCCGCCTGCACTCGCGATAATCAACTGGGAAGGCCCACGCTGGGGACCAAGCCCTGAATTAACGGCGGCTGCCAATCCCGACCAAAACGGTGCGCCATTCCCCGTCAGGCCATCATAGACCTCCGGCAGGAATCCCGGAAGCATTACGGTCAGCATCCAAGTATTGGGTTGGGACCCGTCACCTAGCGTCAGGGTAACGTTATTGCCCAGAGAACCGGTATGAATCGCGGTAAACGTCGCATTCGATCCGGGAACAGCGGTCGCCGCGGCCGTGTCGGTGCCGTCCGTGATGCGCACACAGCGAAAATTTTGCGCCCCTTGCTGTACCGCGGTGGCGACCTGTGTGCCCATATCGTATTTCCGGGGAACGATACCTCCGAATTGCCGGGCATAGTCCGCCATCGTGGCAACGATGGCGGGCTCGTTGACAGGACCCCAAGACGCCGAACCAACGACACCGATTATATTCGTCGGAACACCGTTTAGAACGAGGTTTTGCGGCGATACGATCTGCACATACAAATCAGGTACAATCAGGGATGTCGTATTAACATTCCCTTGCTGGGATATTGGCATGAAGTTTACCCCTTAGCCGCGTTGGATGGCGCGACACTTATGATAAATTTTCGATGTTCGCTCGACATTATCGAGGATATTTTCGTTGCGTCGGCAATTATATCGCCCCGCTGAAAATTTAAAAATGGCCTTGCAACCACCAGGAGATGTGTCATCGTATATACCTACCCGTAAATAGTATCGCCATTTATTGCGCTGGCACCGAAAATCATGGATGGTAGTCTTGACTGTAATATTGTCGCATATTCAATTGAATACACGATATCTCGCCTGTAAAGAAGTGAATTTTGGGCCTGATCGTAACTCGCTGTGCTCCGATATACAATTCTGGCGCACGTGTTGTCCGCAAGGACCAGAAAGCTCAACCGGTTCATCGCAGCGTCGATCGCGGCCCCCACCGTATCGCGGATCGGCGGGGCGGCACACCAGCAGACAATCCGCACATCCTTTTCCTGGCGACGGCTTTCGAAGGATGTTGCTTGGTCGGTGACGGCACGTGCCATGATCGAACCAGCGCCCGGAACCACAATTGTAAATCCCTGCGCGAGAGCCTGATGGCTGGTCTGAATAGCAAGCGCCAGGTTCGAGGCGACCGAAAAGGTGGTGTCGCCTTCTTGGATGCGATAGGCGAAAGCCGATCCATCCACCAGAACGCCGGCAACATCGCCAAGAGCAGGGCTGCCCGATATTGTAATCGTCTGGCCAGACGAGCTAGCCACGATACCGGGAACTACTGTGTCAGTCTGCCATTCCGGCAGATACCGGGTCGTGGTACGGCCCGATTCATTATCGCTCATAACCGTAACGTTCACCACACCGGCACTCAGATCGCCATTTAGCGTCCCAGCGTTTGGCCAACCGCGATAAACACGGCAAAGTGCACCAACGATGCTAGCCTGGGATGACCCTTCGGGATATAATATGTCCGTAATGATATTCGCGATTGCGTCCTCGACGTCGGAAATGTCGGCCATCTATGCTGTCGCCATCTTTGCGCTTATGCGCCATCCCAGGTCGGAGAGCTCGGTTCCGGCTACGATCGCGGATCGGCCGAGGTCGTCGGTAATCCTGTCGCCCGGTGAGACGACAGGATACGCCAGGCCTGGGAGTAAAATGTTCCAATAAGGAACCGCCTGATCCGTAGGCAAATCGACCGATGAAGCACTTGTGCGGTTCTCTCCAAGGACACTCGCCGGCCAGGCATCGATCAATGTCGCGTAGCCGCCCGAGGTGAAGCCTCCGTAAGCATTCCCGGCCGGTCCAGACTGCACATTGGGCTGTACAATGGAAATTGTGCGGTTGGCTTTGACGCACAGAACAGGCAAAAGAGGCTCCTGCGACACAATAAAGTACGTCCCGCTCTCAAGAACAATATAGTCACCCGGACGGGTATAGCTTGCGTCGAATATGCCGTACCATAGTGGGTCGCCAAATAGATTTGTGCGCCCGCTGTTGCCTTTCGCGGACACAAAGGTCGCGGGCAATCTTAGAAACCGGTTTGCCTTGTGCAGCGGCTGTAAGGGCCCTTTCGGGCGGAAAGCGTCTGCCTGCCGCCCGATATGCCGGGCGGAAGCCCCAAGGCCAAGGTATAATCGATCCTGTAGTTTTTGCCCGTCCATCGCTAAACAACCAGAGGCGGAGAGGCATTTGGCATCGCGGGACCCGGCGGGACGCCGAGAAATCCACATAAACGTGTCCGCCATCCGTCGAATAGCCGAATCCGGTCTGCTAGTTCGTTCTTGTTTCTGCTCCACATCGATGCCTGATCCGTATCTAGATTGTCCGAAGTGCTGGCTACCGCGAACTCTAGCGAGGTCAGACTTGCCAGGTATCGCCTGGCAATGGCGACCTCCGCGATGGACAGATTGTTGAGGCGAAATTCCAGCAACCCATAAACCTGAAAGTAACGCCACGATTGCATGCCGGTCGGCGCCGCACCGTAGGCCGGATAGCCACAAAAGCGGCGTAAATCGACCAGTTCGGCTTCGGTCAGCGGGTTCAAACGATCGATCCGTCGCCGCGGCTGAACAAGACGGATCCGGACCCGGCCGGCGATATCGCCGCCGCGTGAGTGATCAGACTGTTAACTGCCAGGATAAGTTTGCTGGCGGGCAAAATTGGCATGTCCGACGTGGAGGCTATGACACTGGAATCAGATCCGAATCGGATATACGCCAAGCTGGCCATTGTGTTGGTGACGACGATAGCATCTCCGCCTGGCGGCAGCGCCGTGTTCGCCGATGTATTTGTAACCGATAAAGTGGCAGTACCGGATGGCCGGAAGAGACTAACTGAGCCGTTCGACATGTTACTATTGCTCTTTTGTCCGTATTATCCGATATGTTCTACAATAACAGCCCGCTTATAAGCTGCATTGGTCGCGGTTGGCACCGTGGTTGGGTTGGTTGTCGTATCCGTTGGCGCGCAATAGCCACCAATCCAATACCAGGATTGAGCGATGATTTGTTGCAACCGGTCGATCGCCTCGCGGGTTACCATGGCAATGCCATCGACCAGTGTGACGATTGAATCGGCGGGCGCGATATCGCTCGACGCCATGCCGGCGAAGTCGCCCTCGATCAATGCACCCTGGCCGCAGATGACGGGCCGGCGAACCATTAGCCCGGGCAACGTGGGATGCGGCTGGACAAACGCCTCGGTTGTCGGAACAAAGCGAAGGCCCAGAAAGTCGTTGGTCATTCCCTTTTTGAAAACCTGATTGGCAGAGGTCGCACCCTGGAAAAGTTGCTTGAAATCGGGATCGGCAAAAAGTTGACGCGACGAAACCGGATCGAGGTAACAATTATAGGCCCCATCGATTTCGGGAACCGCGTTCAATCGCAGTGCGGCGACCGCATCCAGAAGATTCGACATCGTCAATGTGTCGGATGCGGTGATCAGAGAAGTATTCCCGCGATCTGAAGCCCGGACGATGGTCGAACCATTGGCAGCCGTTACCGTGTTGCCCGCCGTGGCATCGGAAATTGTTACAGACCCAGATAGTGTCAGAATGCCCGAAACGCCGGTTGGCGAAGTGGAAAGGTTGACCGTATCCGGCGTCGCTCCGATAAGCGTGTATAAATCGGTGCCGATCGTAACCGTCATGGGGTTGCCGGCGCTCACGGCCGTCTGGATGCCATTGACGAATACGTTCTGGAAGCCGCGAATGTCATCGACAGAAACGGTCGGTCCAGCGGCGGTGAGTGTTGACCGGACGCGCGTATTGCCACCGAGATAAGCGCCGAACAGCGCATTACGGCTCAGTTCGTCTAGACTGCGGGCCGCCTGTTCGCCGTTGACGTAGGCATTCTGTAGAAACTGCGAGGCGATACCAACTCGCTCCGTCACCACGTTGAGGTCGGTCGTCGCAGCATAAAGATTGATAGTGATGGAGTACTGCTCAACCCCCCACGTCGTTGGCGTCAATCCGTTGTCGAAATTTGTGTTGCTCGCTGGCGCAAGCGGGGTCGTAACAGAAGGCTTCAGGCCCGCTCTGGTTTTGGTGAGCGTCTCGCCGATACCGACCGCGATCTTGACCCGGTCCGCACACGCCCGATATCCGAGACGCGACCGCAGTGCCTGCGAAAACTCCCGCTCCAGAAACCCTTGTTGAATAATCGGCTGAAGAGATGCTGGAAAATTTTGAATGCCCATTAATACTTCTCACAAAAAATCAAACTATTAAGCAGAGCGGAGCGCGGTCAGAATTGGTATTTCGTGACAGCGTTACGGGCCGCCGCGTATTCATCGTCGGTCATCTCCAACGCAGTCTTTTGCCTCACAGGCTGGGACGCTGGCACGGCCGCGGCGCTTGAGGACGATGCAACCCCAAAAAGCCAAGGTTTGCTTCGGCGTAGGTCGTCCATAAGCCTGCGACCGCCAATCACCATGTCGTCATCACCAAGCCGAACCGACGTGGTGTCGATTATTTTTAGCCCATCCAGATCGATCATGCCCGCACGCACTGCCTCCGTCCGCAGGTTCGCGGTAACCAAACGCGACTGAAATGTCTCCCGCAGTTTGAGGACGTCGCTGGTCTCGTTGTCCGGCCTTACCGCGGGCACTTCGTCCTGTTCGGTGGGCTTTATCAGGTCAGCCAAATTAGCCTCCGGTTGGTTGCAAAGGAGCGGCAACCGGTGTTGCCGGTAAAATGCCGTCCTCGGAATATTCAATATCGTAACAGGTTGCGATTGCCTTCAACGCGGTTTCCCGGCTGATGCAGCCGGAGGTAACAAGCGATGTCAGCGCCTGCACGTCCTTTTGCCGGTCCTCCGCTGTGGACGGATACCAGCGGGGCCATTTCAAGCTAAGCCGCGCCGATGAATCTAACGCCGCTATTGCTTCGCCCAGAACCACTAGGCGATACACCTGCGACGCACGGACAATAAGACGAGCAAGTTCCAGCAGACCTGATTCGCCATAACTGGTACGCAAGTTGTCGGCGAGACAAATCAACCCCTGGTTCAATAATTCGAGTGCCCGGCCTGATTGCGCGGCCGAAATTCGCTCAGGGCTTGCTCTGTTGCCATGGATGCTTTCCAGCGCAAGTTCTCGTAGCGTGCGGACGTAATCAATCACCGCCGCCGACGCGGTTCCGCCAATTTCCAACAGCCTGGCGTCTCCCTTTTCGGAGACAACCAGCGCGTTACCAGCACCTTTTATCAACTCGCCGTCGGGTAAGGCTGGATCTTTCAGCAGCAAAGTCGGATCGCTGCTATATTTTAGGCCGCGTCCGGCCTGGCTAAGCTGATAATCGATCTCCACCTGCGTATGCATAGCGCCCGCGAATGTGCAGGCTCCATCGGCCTTATCGCCAGTAATGGGTAGCCCTGGCAGGTTCCGGATCCAGATAACCGGAACGACACCGAACTTGTGCGTGACCGAACGTGCTGTATCTACAATGGCTACCGGCGGCTCCCCAACCGGTGTCGGATCGAACCAGGTTTCGCCCTCCTTGTCCCAGCGCCGGGAAAACCAAAACTGTCGGTCCACGTCTTCAATTGCGTAGCCGTTCCGGACTAGATCGGCACCCGATACTTTATACCGCTCATCGACATGCAGAAGCATATCGGGAGCGGCTGGGTCCCAGGTGGGAGTCAAATACATCGTATCCAGCGCATCGATAAAAATGCGGCCTTTCAGAACCCGCAAAAGCAACGCTGCCGATCCTGTGGCCCCCTTCATGGCGGCGCTGATCATTGTCTGATTCAGGCGCGTCTCTTTAACAATATTAGCAAAAATGGCGCGAACGGCCCGGTCGGGGCTGTCAATCGCCGGAAAGTGACCTTCGCTGAATAACAGCGACACACTATCTTCTACTACGATCCGACATAGCGGATACCGGATACTTGGCCGGCGTTGACGGAGCGGGATGTATTCGCCGGCCTCGGTTCGCTCTTCATGGAAGTCATAGGGCAAAACATCGTACAGCGTTCCGTTCAGTACACGGTCCAGGATGGCAAGCTGGCGTACCCGCGGGGGATAATCGCTGTCGGTTGGAACCAAATTGCAGAGTGTATCGAACATGCGGTTGCTAACCTCGAAGTCAACGGCGGAGTATAGACAGGTCAATTGAACGCGCGCTGCGCGGGCGGGATGTCAGTGTCGTGAACGCTCGCACCAGCGCATCGACCTGATCGTCTTTCCTGCCCGATGGAAAATCGTTTAGCTCATCCAGAAATGCCCTGTTCCAGTCGGCGCGAACGATCGAGACGTTGCCTGCCTCCACCTGCGAAACAAGCGGCATTGCCCGCGTCGCTTTCGATCCCGTCTCGCGGGACGAAATAACATGAAAGCCGGCAAGTTGCGCGGTTAGGTAAGATGTCTGGCTTTTCCCGGCCTGCCCAGGATCCTCGGGTATTGCAACGATGACGCCAGGACCATCCTTTTGCGCACTGCGAATAATGAGTTCCTCGACTTGGTGCGAGGTCGCGCGCATACGGACGACGTCCAAAATCAGGTAGCGTCCGGTTTCGTCTCGCGATAGCTTGACTCCAACGGTCCAGTCCGGGTCGTTGCGGCCCGTCTCATGGGTCGCCGCGAGATCCCAGGCCCGCACAGTCGCCTCGGCCATCCGCGCCGGTTGACCGATAGCGATATGATCGACCGAAAATAACCGACCGCCGGATGGCAAGGGGCGCTGCTGAAACAAGGCCGACCACGCGCGTGCGCCAATCAGCGCCCGCTTGCGGTCAAGCGCCTCGTCGTCTTCCCACTCTGGCCACAAGGGCTCTCCGATCGATCGCCCAATTGGATCGGACGCCTCCGCGAACGCTGGAAGCCGCACGACACGCCAGTCGTCCAGGGTCTGGTCCAGCAGTTGGCCACCCAGGTCGTCCGGATGCCAGCGTGTCATGATCAAAACAACCTTGCCGCCCGGTTTTAGGCGCGTAAGGATGTCGGACTTATACCAATTCCACAGGTGGTCGCGTTGCCGGCTACTCTCAGCGTCTGCCTGCGATCTTACGGGATCGTCGATTATTATCAGATCTGCCCGGCGGCCAGTAACCGCGCCGCGAATGCCAACAGCTATATACTCGCCGCCATTGCTGGTGCCCCAGGCGTCGGCCGATGCGTGCCCGGGCGTAATGCAATAGCCGAGATAGCCTTCGTTGAAGTGGACAAGATTGCGGATCTGCCGGCTAAAATGTGTAGCTAGGTGTAATGAATGGGACGCCGCGATGATCGACGAGCCGGGGTGTGTCGCAAACCACCAGGCGGGAAAAATGACCGAGGCATAGGTCGATTTCGCCGAACCGGGCGGCATGAGTATCATAAGCCGGTCGCAGTCTCCGGACGAAAGCTGCTCTAGTGCGGATATCAGATAAAGGTGATGGGCGGCCGGTCGATAACCCGTATCTTCCAACGCTTCGGTTGCCCAAGATCGGAGCGTACCCCGAAGGCGACTTCTGGGTAAAATTATCTGTTCGATAGGACTACAGTCAATTTAAATGTATTTGAAAATATCGGTGCCGGATGGACAAAAATCGCCGAAAGAGTAGTTTGCGAGTGCCTCGAATTCCAAAACAAAATACCAGCCACCACACAAAGCGGCCCACGGAGCCGATGGCTAGCAGATGGAAATCTACAAGGCCGCGCCGCTACTCCGTGATCATAGGCAAAACCTTACCCTATTTTGGGGTGTTTGGTCAAGCTATTTTTTCCTAAATTGTCTGCATCGATTTCATCGGGCGCTCTCGGCCCCCTATATATATCCTTGTCAGACCCGGCAGGCTGGCTTTACGCACGCCCCCATGACGATGCCCACTACTTTCCGCTTCCAACTCGCCGCTGCCGATGGACGGGCGCGTATGGGTGTCTTGCATACCGCGCACGGCCCCATCGAAACCCCGGCCTTCATGACCGTCGGCACAGCCGGAACCGTCAAGGGCATGACCGCTGACGCCGTGCGCTCGACCGGCGGACAATGCGTTCTTGGAAACACGTACCACCTGATGCTGCGTCCCGGCCCGGATCGGATCGCCGCATTGGGCGGGCTTCACCAGTTCATGGATTGGCCCGGTCCTATCCTCACTGATTCGGGAGGCTTCCAGATCATGTCGCTCGCGGCGTTACGAAAAATCGACCGTGAAGGCGTGACCTTTCAATCCCATACCGACGGCAGCCGTCATCGTCTGACGCCGGCAATTTGTATGGATCTTCAGCACAAATTCGATTCCACAATCACCATGGTGCTCGATGAATGCACCGCATTTCCCGTGACCTACGAAGCCGCCGAAGCGTCGATGGACATGTCCATGAGGTGGGCCGCGCTCTCCAAGCAATCCTTCCGTCCGCGGCCAGGCTACGCCCTGTTCGGCATCGTCCAGGGAGGCGTGCACACCGATCTTCGCCTGCGCTCCGTCGCCGCGCTGAAGGATATCGGCTTCGATGGGTACGCCGTCGGCGGATTGGCAGTCGGGGAAGGGCAGGCGGCGATGCTGCAAACACTGGACGCCACCGTGCCTCATTTACCAACCGAAGCCCCGCGCTACTTGATGGGGGTCGGCACCCCAGACGACATTCTACGCGCAGTCGAACGAGGCATAGACATGTTCGACTGCGTCATCCCAACCAGGGCAGGGCGCACAGCGAGAGCCTACACAACGGCCGGAATTTTCAATCTGCGGAACGCGCGCTTCGCGGACGATCCAACCCCGCTCGATCCGGGATGTACATGCCCCGGCTGCACGAAACACAGCCGAGCCTACCTGCACCACCTGTTCCGAACAGGCGAAATGCTCGGTCCCATGCTTCTGACATGGCATAATCTTACTTATTACCAATATCTTATGAAGAATATCCGATCCGCGATCGCTGCCTGCGAATTCACCGCTCACGCCGGCCGATTGCGCTTGGCCTGGGCAAAGCAGGATCATTCCCAATGACGGAAACCGACCCCTACACCCATCTCACGCTCCTCGGTAAGCATGCGCTGCAACCAGGGAGTCCGAACGATGCGATCCTGGAGCGTGTCGCTAATCCCGCGATCGGCAAACAGTATATCGTGCGCCTGACCTGCCCTGAATTCACGTCTCTATGCCCGTTGACCGGACAGCCCGATTTCGCGCATCTGATGATAGATTATATTCCTGATAACTGGATCGTCGAAAGCAAGTCGTTTAAGCTTCTCATGGGTTCGTATCGAAATCATGGCGCTTTTCATGAAGCCTGCACGATGGAAATCGCGGACAAACTTGTTGTGCTTCTGGCGCCGGTCTGGCTGCGTATCGGTGCCTATTGGTATCCAAGGGGCGGCATCCCGATAGACGTATTCTGGCAAACCAATACCCCGCCAGCCAATGTTTGGGTGCCCCCGCAGGACGTGCCCCATTATCGTGGACGCGGATGACGATCTCCAAATGACCGTTCCGGCCGATCCGCGAGGCCAGATACGCGACAGCGCCTTGCGCATCGGGTTCGACGCGGTAGGTTTCTGTCAGGCAGCACTTGCCCCGGAAGCGCGGGAACGGCTGACCCATTTTATCCAATCCGGCTACCACGGCGACATGGGATGGCTGGAAAACCGAACCGAACAAAGAAGCCACCCACAGTCGCTATGGCCCGGTGCCCGCAGTGTGATCGTTGCCGGTCTATCCTATGCACCGGCCGGAGACCCCCTCGCCATAAACAGCCGGCCCAGCCACGGTGCAATCTCGGTTTACGCCAGAAATCGCGACTACCACGATCTGATAAAGGGCAAGTTGAAACATTTGGCGCAGTTTATCGTTTCGCGGTTCCCATGCGAAATAAAGGTGTTCGTCGATACCGCCCCGGTCATGGAAAAGCCTCTGGCACAAAATAGCGGTCTTGGATGGCAGGGCAAGCACACCAATCTCGTCTCTCGCGCCCACGGATCGTGGTTACTGTTAGGAGAGATCTTTACCACGCTGGATTTGCAACAGGATGAATCGACCGTCGGCGGCTGCGGATCGTGTGTGCGCTGCCTCAACGCCTGTCCAACCGACGCATTTCCAGCACCGTATCAACTCGATGCGACCCGCTGTATCTCCTACCTCACGATCGAATACAAAGGGTCGATTCCGCATGACCTGCGAAAAGGCATTGGCAATCGTATATATGGATGCGACGACTGCCTGGCAGTCTGTCCCTGGAATAAATTTGCCCAGCCAACATCCCACCAGCAACTCATGGCCAGGGAGAGCCTGAACGCGCCGGCTCTGGCCGGATTGGCCACCTTGGACGATCGCCAGTTCCGGACGATGTTTTCAGGATCGCCCGTTAAGCGCATAGGACGAAACAGTTTCGTTAGAAACGTACTAATCGCGATCGGAAATTCGAGCGATCCCAGCTTGGTACAGGTCGCCGACGCATTGCGAGGCGATCCAGACCCGGTGGTGGCCGAAGCCGCGAACTGGGCCACCGACCAGTTGCGTCAGCCTTCTCCATGAAGGTGCAGCGCACGCGCGTAAACCAGTTTCCGTGGTAATCCCGTCGCCGTACTCACCAAAGCTGCGGCGTCTTTCACCGTCTGTGTGGCCAAAGCCGCCCGAAGCCGTCCATCCAAATCCTCGGGATCGTCGCGCTCGGGCGGCCCGATCAACAACGTAATCTCGCCACGCGGTGCCTCCCGGCTGAACAGGTCCGTCAGATCGCTGACGGTCCCACGCTCCACCGTTTCGAACCGCTTCGTCAGTTCCCGCGCCACCGCCGCCCGGCGATCCCCAAAAACCGCCAACAGGTCGGCTAACGTCTCCAGCAACCGATGCGGCGCTTCATGCCAAACCAGCGTTGCGGACAGCCCGGCCCGTTCGGCCGCCCGTAAGCTGCCGAACGCAGCCCGCCGAGCCGCCTGCCTGGGAGGCGGAAATCCAAGAAACAGAAAAGGTAAGGGCGGCAGGCCGGACAAAATCAACGCCGTAACCCCCGCATTCGGTCCCGGAATGGCGGTTACTGGCAAACCGGCTTCGATAGCCGCGCGCACAAGACGATACCCAGGATCGGACACCAGCGGGGTACCGGCATCGGAAACCAGCACAACCGTTCGATTATCCCGCAGCTTGCCCAGAACCGAGTCGATCCTCGCATCCTCGTTGTGTTCATGAAGCGGTTCGGTTCGCGTGTGGATATCCATGGCCGCCAGCAGCCGGCCCGTGCGGCGGGTATCCTCGCACAGGATCAGATCGCACGCCCCTAAAGCGGCCCGCGCCCTTGAGGAAATGTCCCCCAGGTTGCCGATTGGTGTGGAAACAAGCACAAGGCCATGCAGCGGGCCGGACTGGCCGTCTCGCGGGTCATCGGGGGACGCGGCCGATGCGGCAACGGGCATTCCTTCTCCTTTTCGGCGCCCTGGCACTACCGGGCTGTTCTGGCCAATACGCCGGACTATATGGCGCGGGCAATCTATCTGGATCGAACGCGCCGGCCTTCCTAGGCCCCAACGGGCGAATCCTCGGACAGTCGGCAGGTGCGGTTGCGATCCTGGCTCCGCTGAGCGGGCCTCGGGCCGATTTGGGCCACGTCTTGGTGCAAGCGGCTCAATTGGCCTTGCCCGGCAATAGCGGTCCCGCCCTGGATGTCCTGGACACAGGTGGAACGCCGGCCGGAGCGGCGATAGCGGCCCAAACCGCCGTTACCAAGGGGGACAGCCTGATCCTCGGGCCCCTTACATCCGCTGAAACCGCGTCTGTCGCGCCCATCGCCAAAGCCGCCGGCATGCCGGTCCTGGCTTTCACCAACGATACCGCCCAGGCTCAGCCAGGCATATGGACTCTCGGTATTTCCCCGAACCAGCAAATCGAGCGCCTGGTCGTCGCTGCGCAGGCCCAGGGCAAAACCCAGTTCGCCGCCCTGTTGCCCGATTCGGATTTCGGCCGCGCGATGGCCAGTGCGTTGGCGAAAGCGACTCGATCGGCCGGCCTTACGCCGCCGAACGTCAAGATGCATCCACCTGGAATGGCCTCGATAACCGCGTCGGCACGCGACCTCGCGGGCTACGCCGACCGGCGAGGCCCGATCGACGCTAAAATCAAGGCCGCCCGTGCTCTGGCAACACCGGATAGTCGCCGCGAGGCGCGCGAACTCGCCAAAACGCCCATCCCGCCGCCGCCCTTCAATGTTTTGCTTTTGGCCGACACTGGGGAGGCATTGCAGGAAATTGCCGCCGTATTGCCCTATTACGACGTGGATCGTTCCGCCGTTCAGATTGTCGGCCCCGCGTTGTGGGCCAGTCCGTCGAGCGGATCCGGTTCCGTGTCGGGCGCATGGTACGCCGCACCGGATAACGCCGCCCGAGCCAATCTGGAACGCGACTACACAGCAAAATATAACGCGCCGCCGCCGCCCTTGGCCGATTTGGCATACGATGCTGCCTCCATCGCAAAAGTGATTGTCGGACCGAAGGGCAGTGCAATCGCGATTCTGACGCAGCCAGCCGGATTTGTCGGAACCGATGGCTGGTTCGCCCTGAAACCGGACGGACAGGTCAGCCGGGGCTTAGCGGTCTTCAAAGTCGAACGCGGCGGGCCCCAGATGATTGACCCTGCTCCTCAGTCGGACTCCGCACCGGGGCTATAAGGCGACACTCAAAGACGACCGCTGCGACATCGCTGGCCAGGACATCGCCGCCCACGCCGAGGACGCCGAGCAAGCGATGAAGGCTGTCGGCGACAGGCTGGCCGCGTCGAAGGCCGGGACGAGTCCGGCACCGGGGAAGGCCGCGATTGCCAGGCGCCACCGGCGCATTATGGCCGACCTGCCGGCCATTTGCTCCGCGACAGACCGAGAGTGGGCGAACCCACCTTTACCGAATAGGTGGATGCCGCTTCAACGTGGTTGCGGCGGGCGCTGGGGGGGGCGGCGGGGCCATGATTCGGCAAGCGTTAGCAAGACAACATTAAGTCCAGCGGAAACGCTGGCCGCTGCGGTTTGGTGATCGCAAGCTACCGCAGTGTTAGAAAGCCCCGCTTCGGCGGGTTTTTTTACCTCCCAATTTCAAATTCAGGCACTACCGGGTGCGGAAATTAATTGCAAAATGGATTTGAAGACACTAGAGTCATTAGGCATCGTTGATGCGCCAGCGCCGGGAGGCGTAGGTTTTCCCTATGATGGAGGCCAGTTATGGTCAAAATTTCGCGCCGAGCGCAGCAAAAACCTTTACTTGATGGTGCTTATATTTATCGTCCGTGGATTACGCTTGCGGACGGTCGGCGTATCTACGCAAGACATTTTGGCCTAAAAGCGTTTCGTATTCTGAAACGATATTAGCGGCGACGCCAAAGCCGCCTCCCGCCCCATGGGAGGCGTGCTTTCGGCTCGATCTCAGTTGGCCTCACTATGGATCCCGGTAGGCGGGAGTGTCCGAATATCTGTGTGCGAGGCTTGTTCAGTCTCACCCACCATTGGGTGACCGACTGTAAGCGACGGTTGATCGTGACGGCAAGGCCCACGACGGCTGGTGCCGGTTGTTCCTTGGTTCGATCAAAGCGCCTGTTCCTTCGTCCCGACCTGCCATTATCCCGGCGGCCGCGCGCGTGCCGTGTCAAATCCGCCGTCTTCGGCGGGACCGGAGCCACGCACAGCCCCGGCTTCGGGGCGAGCATGGCGAGGACCCACGATTTGCCACGGCTCGCGCGCGACGCCACGCTTCAGGCATCGGTCGTGTCGCGCCGCTCAGTCACGACCGTATCCGCGAGGCGGCTGAATCGCGGCGATGGCGTCCAGATCAAGATCGATCATGTCCTGAAGCGCCATCGCGGTGGCGCTGTCGCGCAGGCTTTCGGGCAAGGCGTCGAACCAGGCGGCGCATTCGGCCTGGACCGCGAGCATCTCGGCCAACGCATCGTTCCAGCGCTTGCTTCGGCTTCGCCGCGCCCCCTGGGGGCGTTTAATGGTGAGCAGTGGTTGTCGCGCCTGTCGTCTGGCACGATGGCGGGCCTGACGTTCAGCGTTGCTCAGCGCGGCGGAACCTTCGGGTAGACGGCCTCTGGGCATGGCTGTTCTCCGTTACGTAACGTTGAACCAATGGGATCAGCCGGCCGCGTTGAAGCGGTCGTCGTACAGGATCGCGAACTGGTTCATCGCCTCCTTCCAGTTGTGCGCCGCGTTGCTCCAGCCGGCGGTGATGTTGCGCAACGCCAACCATATGAGTTTGCTCGCCGCGTCGTCGGTCGGGAAATGGCCGCGTGTCTTGATGATCTTGCGCACCCGCGCGTTCACGCTCTCGATCGCATTGGTGGTGTAGATCACCCGCCTAATCTCCGGCGGGAAAGTAAAGAACGGGATCACCTGGTCCCAGGCCCGCCGCCACGCGGCAACGACCGTGGGAAACTTCCGCCCCCATTCGCCATCCGCGAACGCATCCAGCGCCGCGAGGGCGGCCTCGGCGCTGGCGGCCGCGTAGATCGGGCGAAGTGCGGCGGCCAGCGACTTGCGGTCCTTCCAACTGGCGTAATCGAGGCTGTTGCGGATCAGATGCACGATGCAGGTTTGCAACGTCGTCCGCGGGAACACCGCAGCCAAAGCGGCGGGCATGCCGGTCAGACCATCTGTCACCGCGATCGGTTCGCGAAGCGAGCCGATGTGCCGGAAGGCGTCTGCCGCACCCAGGATGTCGTTCACGCCGCGGGTCTTCAGATCGTTGAACACCTTCATCCAGAACTTCGCACCCTCGGTGGTCTCGATCCAAAGCCCCAGAATCTCGCGCGAGCCGTCGCGGCGGATGCCCAGAGCCAGGTACACCGCTTTGTTGCGTACCACGTTGTCTTCCCGGACCTTCACCCGCAATGCGTCGAAGAAAACAACCGGATACACAGCCTCCAGCGCCCGGGCCTGCCAGGCCGTGACCTCCGACAGCACGCTGTCGGTCACCGTGCTGATCAGGTCATGGCCGACCTCGGTGCCGTATGCTTCGGCCAGATAGCCCTGGATCTCGCGCACCGTCAGGCCGCGCGCATACAGGGCCACGATGCTGTCGTCGAACGCGGTGAACCGGCGGGCGTGTTTGGGCAGCAGCAAAGGCTCGAAACTGCCGTCGCGGTCGCGCGGTGTCTCGATCCGCACGCGGCCGTCGCCGGTCAGCACCGTCTTGGCGGTGACGCCGTTGCGCTGGTTGGTCATGGACGCCGGCCGGTCCCCGCCCGGCGCGTAGCCCAGGTGGTGCGTCAGTTCGGCGTTCAGCGACGCCTCGATCAGCGCCTGCTTGAAGGCGATCCCGGCGGCGTTGATCGCCTCTCCGGTCATTGGGCCAGTCAGGAACTGTGCGACAAGCTCTTTGGGGATCGAGGGGAGTTTGGCCACGGCGCGGTCCAGCTTCTTGGCTCTGCTCGGCATAATACGCCTCCTTGGCGTTGGTTATGCCCCGCACACAGATTTACGGACAGGCTCTGGTCGGCAGCGCTGATTAGTTGTAGCCGGACAACGAACGAGAGCTCGTGATGATTGCTGCTAGCACCCCTCTGTCTGCCTACCGCGTCATCATAGCCAGAACAGGACTTCCGTGATCCCGGAACAGCCGTCCCTACCCCGCCGGTCCGGCTATCTCCGCGCCTCCGGCTACCCGATCCCAGCCGGCGCTTCGCACACCACCGTTTTCATTTCCGCCGGCACCGAAACCTCCAGCAATTCCAGTTCGTCCGCCGTGCCGGTTTCGTTGTGGCGCATTCCGCCGGGGATCATCAGCGATTCGCCCGGCATCAGGCGAACCTTCGTGCCGTCCTCGAATTCCAGATCGACCCAGCCCTTCAACATATAGACAAGCTGATGCTCGCAAACGTGATAATGCCAGCCGGTCGGCTCACCCAGCCCCTGCGTGGCGGTCGTCACCTGCGCGCGCAGTTTGCCGCCGGTGGCCTCGGTTACGCCAAGGTCGCGGTATTTGAAGAAAGATCGCCGGCCCGTCACGTAATGCGCGTTTTCCAGCGTGGCATGGGCCAATTTGCCGCCAGCGGCCCCGGCAATGTCGTTCATTGGGTTTTCCTCCTGCAAACCGCACCGCCTTCCAATGGCGGCGCGCGACCAGGACAGCTAAAACCCATATCGCCGCGTTCGCAAGCCGCGCACCCGGCCTTGCCCAAATCGCAATCGCGCGGCATCTAACCGGGCATGAGCGATGAAACACCGAAAATCCGTATTCGCGGCCTGCACAAACGCTTTGGCGCCAAACAAGTGCTGGATGGCGTCGATCTCGATGTGCCGCGAGGAACGTCGCTGGTGGTCATCGGCGGGTCGGGGTCCGGCAAGTCGGTGCTGCTGAAATGCATCCTGGGCCTGATCGAACCCGATGCCGGCACGATCGAGATCGACGGCAAGGACATCCTGAAGCAGCCGCGTGGGGAGCGGGAATTGACGCGCGCGCGCATCGGGATGCTGTTTCAGGCCGGGGCGTTGTTCGACAGCCTGCCGGTTTGGGAAAACGTCGCGTTCGGGTTGCTCGCCCGCCATAAGGCCAGCCGGATCGATGCCCGAACCAAGGCGAACGACTTTCTGCAACAGGTCGGGCTGGCCGCCAGCGTCGGCGATTTGTCGCCGGCGGAACTGTCGGGCGGCATGCAAAAGCGTGTGGCGCTGGCCCGGGCCATCGCGTCGCAGCCGGAGATCATGTTTTTCGATGAACCGACGACCGGCCTCGATCCGATCATGGGCGCGGCAATCGACGGGTTGATCGTCGATTGCGTCAAGCGCCTGGGCAGCACGGCGATCGCGATCACGCACGATATGGCGAGCGCCCGGCGGATCGGCGACCGGGCGGCGATGCTGTTGAACGGGCGGATCGTTTGGTCGGGGCCGGCGGCGGATTTGATGGACAGCCATAATACGGCAGTCGATCAGTTCACCCATGGGCGCCGCGAAGGCCCGATCCAGATGGAGCTACGCCGCTGAAACCGCTGGGCATCGTCGTCGCGGCCGGACTGATGCTGCCGGCGGCGGCGTGGGCCGGGGCGCCGGAAGAACTGGTGGGGCTGTTCCTTCAAGGCTGCCTGCCGTTTGCCGGCCGGCCGGCCGCGTTGCGGGCATGGGCGAAGACGGCGACGCTGGCGCCCGTGCCGGACCAGGCCCGAGCGGCGTTGCTGAATGGCGCGCCGGGGCAGGTTTTCGATGGGTCGGCCGCCGGGGTGAAGCTGGCGCTGGTGTCGTCCGATGACGGTATTTGTTCGGCTGTGACCGATAAAGCGGCCGAACAGGCCGTGACCGATGCGCTGGAAGCCGGATTCCGCCGGGCGGGCCTGACGTTCCGGCTGGCGATCGAACACGACGACGCCAAGGTGGCGTCGATCCACGACCGGGAATATCTGGTCGCACGCGACAAACAGGCGTGGCGGGTGCTGGCGGCCACGGTGAAAGACGATGCGGGCGGCGAGGCGATGCTGACCGCCGCGCCGGAATAGATCGTGCGGATTTACGTCCGCAGCGCCTCCGGGTTGGTGACGCGCACCGGTTTGCCATCCATGAAGGCCAGAGCGTTCTCGATCATTTGGGGATAAAATCCGTCCCAGGTTTCCCGCACGCAATAGCCCAGATGGGGACTTAGCACCGTGTTCGGGGCCGTTCGCAGCGGATGGCCGGCGGGCAGAGGCTCCCGGTCGTACACGTCCAGCGCGGCGACGATGCGGCGGGCGTGCAGCGCGGCGAGCAGGGCCGTTTCATCGACGATCGGACCGCGCGAGGTGTTCACCAGGATCGCACCCGGCTTCATGCGGGCGATATCGGCGGCGCCGATCAGGCCCCGGCTGCGATCGGACAGCACCAGATGGATGCTGATCGCGTCGGCTGTCGCCATCAGTTCGTCCTTGGCGACGAGGCGGACGCCCGCCTCCGCCGCCTTTTCTGGCGTCAGGTTCTGGCTCCATGCGATCATGTTCATGCGCAGCGCCTGGCCGTAGCCGGCCATGTACCGGCCCAGTTTGCCCAGGCCGATCACGCCCAGCGTCTTGCCGGCCAGACCGATGCCCACGGGGACGCCCATTTGGAAGCCGCCCGCCCGGATCGTCGCGTCGCCCACCGCCAGGCCGCGCGCCGCCGCGATCAGCAGGCCGAGCGCGAGTTCGGCCGTGGCGGAGTCGGCGTATCCGCCGCCCTGGGTCGCGCAGACCGGAATGCCCCGGGCGGTGCAGGCGGCGGTATCGAGGGAGGCGTTGCGCGCGCCTGTCATGCCCAGCATGCGGAGCTTTGGCAGCCTGTCGATCAGCGATCCGGGCAGCGGCGTCCGCTCGCGCATCGACAGGACGATCTCGAAATCCGCCAGTTTTGCCGCGGCGTCATCGGCGCCGGCGAAAGCGTCCTGAAAGAACGTCACATCGGCGCGCGCCTGAAGCGCGGACCAATCCGCCGCACCGCGCGCGACACCTTGCCAGTCGTCCAGCACCGCTACCTTGATCTTGCCGGTCATTGCCTGTTTCCTCCCGTAGCCGAGGGGAAGAAACTGCCGCCGCCGCCACAAACGCGCAAGCGTGGCATCCCGCGCCGATAGGAGAATGGAAGCATGACCAACGTCGCCGTCATCGGGGCCGGGCTGATCGGCCGGGCCTGGGCGATCGTTTTCGCTCGGGCCGGATTCAGCGTGACGATGTGGGACCGGTTTCCGGCGCAAACCGCCGCCGCGCAAAGCTTCATCGCCGACCGGTTGCCGGAACTGCACGCTGCGGGCCTGTTGCCGGACGACCCCGGAACGGCGATGGCGCGCATTACCCCGGCGGAGTCGCTGTGGGACGCGGTGCGCGATGCCGAATATATCCAGGAGAACGGACCCGAACGTGCCGATATCAAGACCGGCGTGTTCGCCGAACTGGAGCGTGCTGTTCGCCCGGATGCGATTATTGCGTCGTCGTCGTCAGGCATTCCCGCCAGCGCATTCACCGAACATCTGGCGACGCGGCAGCGCTGCCTGATCGCGCATCCGGTAAACCCGCCCTATCTGATTCCGCTGGTGGAAATCTGCCCGGCGCCGTGGACCGACCCGGCGGTGACGGAACGCACCCGTGCGATCATGGTGCGGGCCGGTCAGGTTCCGGCGACGGTGAAGCGGGAAATCGACGGGTTCGCGCTGAACCGGCTGCAAGGGGCGCTGCTGGCGGAGGCGTTCCGGCTGGTCGCGGACGATGTTATCTCGGTCGCCGATCTGGATGCACTGATGAAGCACGGTCTGGGGTTGCGGTGGAGCTTCATGGGGCCGCTGGAAACGATCGATCTGAACGCACCCGGCGGGCTGGCGGATTACTGCCATCGGTACGGGCCGCTGTATGCGACGATGCAGGAACAGATGAAGCCGCTGGACTGGGATGACGCGCTGGTGGCACGGCTGCACGCGGCTCGGCGGGCGGAGCTTCCGGCGAATATGCAGCCGGTGCGGCAGGAATGGCGCGACCGGCGGTTGATGGCGCTGCTAGTACACAAAGCGACCCAGCCGGATTAGACAGGCCGGATTAGAGGGCGATGGCGGATCGCCCTTTTGACTGGGCCCTGCGGCGTACCGCCGTTATCCGGCCCCCATTGCCGCCGCGAACAGCGCGGTGTTGTGCCGCAACATGTCGATATACGTCGCCGCCGGCCCGTCCGGCGGCGACAGCGCGTCGGAATAGACCGTTCCGCCTAGCTTCGCGCCGGTTTCGCGCGCCAGCATCTGCGCCATGCGGGGGCTGGTCATGTTTTCGATGAACACCGCGCGCACCTTTTCCCGCTCGATCTGGCGGATCAGCGCGGCGATCGCGCGCGCCGACGGTTCGGACTCGGTGCTGATCCCCTCGGCCGACAAAAATTCAATGCCAAAGCGCGCGCCGTAATAACCGAACGCGTCATGCGTGGTGACGATCCGCCTCTGGCCGGCCGGGACAGGGGCCAGCGTCGCCTCGATCCAGGACTCCGTTTGCGCGATCCGGCCGGCATAGCGATCCGCCGAAGTTCGGTACATTGCGGCGTTCGCCGGATCGGCCGCAGCCAAACCATCCGCGATCGCCCGGACATACAAAACTGCATTCGCGGGGTCCTGCCAGGCGTGCGGGTCGGTTGCGATCGCACCGCCTTCGTCCTTCATGGTGCGCGGCGTCACCCTGTCCGACGCCACCACGACCAAACCCTTGAAGTCCGCCGCACCGGTCAGACGATCCATCCAGCCTTCCAGCCCCAGGCCATTGCGTATCAGCAGACGGGCCGCCATCAGTGTGCGCAAATCCCTTGGACGCGGTTCGTAGGTGTGAACGTCTCCGCCCGGTTCGACCAGCGGCTCTACCGAAACGCCGTCGCCGCCCACCTGGCGTGTTAGATCGGCCAGGATGGAGAAGCTGGCGACGATCTGCAAAACCCCGCCGGCGCGGGCGGCGAACGGAACGGCACCGATAGCGGCAAGAACAGACCGGCGGCGCATTTTATATCCAACTTCGGTGTCCTGAGCCGGATAGCTTAACCCGACCGGGCGCTCAAGTCCGAAGAACCCATTGACGAATCGAGCGGACCTCTGCGCATTGACGGGAATGGACGATCTGATGCCGGAGACGCTCGCGCTGCCATCGGGTCTGACGCGGGTGGAATGGCGCCGCAGCAGCCGGGCCCGCCGGGTGTCTTTACGGATCGACCCGACCGGAGGCGCCGTCGTCGTGACCCTGCCCACCAAAGCGACCCGCAAGGCCGGTATGGCATTGCTGATGGGACACGCGGACTGGGTGTCCGACCGTCTGGCCGCCCTGCCGGAAGCGATCCGGTTCGCGGATGGAGCCATGGTGCCATTTTGCGGCGTTCCCCATCGAATCCGCCATTCTCCGGCCGCGAAAGGCGGGGCGTTTCTGCTGGAGCAGGAACTGCACGTGTCCGGCGCCGCCGAATTCCTGGCCCGCCGGGTCCGCGATTTCCTCCGGCGGGAGGCGTTGCGGCGGCTGAGTGCGCTCGTTATCGCAAAGGCCGGACTGATCGGTATCGTGCCGAAGCGCGTCACCGTGAAGGATACCACAAGCCGGTGGGGAAGCTGCGCCCCGGACAAATCTCTCGCGCTCAGTTGGCGGCTGCTGATGGCCCCGGTTTTCGTCCAGGACTACGTCGTGGCGCACGAAGTCGCGCATCTGCGGCACATGAATCACGGCCCGGCGTTCTGGTCTCTGGTGGACCAACTGACGCCGCACACCAAGACCGCCATCCCGTGGCTGCGCGCCGAAGGCGCCCGGCTGTTGCGGATTGGGTGAACCGGACGTCACGGCCGCCAATCCGACGACGAACGGGTCTGACCTGGACACAACACGACCCTGAACGGTTTGCAGGCGGTCTTCGCGGAAAAGCCAAACCGGCGGTATGATCTCCTCCCTGACGCCGAACGCGTCCGTCACCGATACTTGGCACGACCCCACAACCGGAGATATCTCCCATGACAACCACGCCAATCCTGCAACACCGGGCGCTCGGCAACGGTGGCCTGTCCGTCTCCGCCATCGGCCTCGGCTGCATGTCGCTGTCCGGGATTTACGGAGCGGCCGACGATGCCGTTTCGGAAGACCTGATCCGCCATGCGATCGACACGGGCGTC
The DNA here is from genome assembly GCA_021805565.1 of Pseudomonadota bacterium. GTDB lineage: Bacteria > Pseudomonadota > Alphaproteobacteria > Acetobacterales > Acetobacteraceae > Rhodopila. The sequence goes on along the minus strand of JAJZFA010000033.1, from coordinate 154,944 downwards.
GATCATCTCGACTCGTCCGACATGTATGGCTGGGGCCACAACGAACAGGTGCTGGGCCGGGCGTTGAAAGGCCGGCGGGACAAGGTGACGATCGCGACGAAATTTGGCCAGATCCAGCGTCCTGGCCAGCCGAACGGCGTCAACGGACGTCCTGAGTATGTTATCGAAGCCTGCGAGGCGAGCCTGAAGCGCCTCGGCATCGACACGATCGACCTGTATTACCAGCACCGGGTCGATCCAGCCGTTCCGGTCGAGGACACCGTCGGTGCGATGGCCAAACTGGTCACGCAAGGCAAGGTGCGGTTTCTGGGCCTGTCCGAGGCCGCGCCGGATCGCATTCGCCGAGCCCATGCGGTGCATCCGATCGCGGCGGTGCAGACCGAATACTCGCTGCTGTACCGCGAGGAGGCGGAGGAAACCCGCAAGACCACGACCGAACTGGGGATCGGCTTCGTTGCCTATTCGCCGCTGGGGCGCGGCTTTCTGACCGGCACGATCAAGAGTTTCGCCGAAATCGACGGACGCCGGTCGGTGCATCCGCGGTTCCAGGAGCAGAATTTCGCTCAGAACCGAGCGCTGGTGGCGAAGATCGAGGCGATCGCGGCGGAGAAAGCCTGCACCCCGTCGCAGGTGACGCTGGCGTGGTTGCTGGCGCAGGGGCCGGATGTTGTCGCCATTCCTGGCACCCGTCGCGCCGAACGGCTGGATGAGAATGTTGGCGCGCTGGCGGTTACGCTGACGGCGGCAGACGTGGCTCGTATTTCGGCGGCGGTGCCAGCCGGGGCGGCGGCCGGCACGCGCTATCCGGCGGGCGGGATGGCCGGGGTGTTCATCTGAGCGGACGGGGCATGGTCAGACTGCTGTTTTCGCGCATAATTCACGGCCTTTCACGTTCCGTTCGAAGGCGTCGCGCGCTAGGATAGCCGCCTGTCCGCAGCGAGACCGCCGATGACCGCCCATTTTCGTTCCATGCAATACTGGGATGCCCGCTATCGCGCGGGGGAGAGTTCCGGTGCGGGGTCGTATGGGCGTCTGGCCACCTATAAGGCAGCGTTCATCAATGCGGTGATCGAAGCCAACGGCATCGCCCATGTCGCAGATTTCGGCTGCGGCGACGGCAACCTGCTGTCGCTGCTGCGCGCGCCGGCCTATACGGGACTGGATGTATCCGAAACCGCCATCGCCCGCTGCGCCGAACAGTTTCCGGATTTGCGGTTCCTGCGGATGGCGCAGGCGGCGGACATGCCGCCCGCGGATCTGTGCCTGTCCATCGACGTAATCTATCATCTGGTCGAAGACGATGTGTTCGGCCGCTATATGGATGCGCTGTTCGCCCGCGCGTCCCGCCTGGTGCTGATCTATGCCAGCAACCAGGATCTGGCCTGGCCGGCGCCGCATGTTCGCCACCGCCGGTTCAGCCAGCATGTCGCGGCGGCATTTCCCGGCTGGCGGCTGTGCGCCCATGCGCCGAATCCGTATCCGTTCGACCCGGATCGGCCGGACGATACGTCGTTCGCCGACTTCTTTGTTTACGCCAGGGCCGGCACCGGTTGTGCGCTGCACTTGCCCGGCGCGGCGGCGTAAATCCCGCCGCCGGTCGTCCGTTATCATGGCAAATGACGCGCAATCGTTGACCCTGTGCCTTCCCGGTCCTATCTGAACCCCGCGCGTCCGGGTGTTGCCGGACGGATCGCCCCTGGAAGGTCCGCATGCTCGCCTCTATCGCCCGCGCTATTTTCGGCTCCTCGAACGAACGCTCCCTCAAGGGTTATCAGCGGCGCGTTCCGGCGATCAACGCGCTGGAAGCCAGCATGACGGCATTGCCCGACGACGCCCTGGCGGCCAAGACCGGGGAATTCCGCGAGCGCCTCGCCAATGGCGCCACCTTGGACGAATTGCTGCCGGAAGCCTTCGCCGTGGTCCGCGAAGCCAGCCGCCGGGTGCTGGGTCAGCGCCATTTCGACGTGCAGCTTGTCGGCGGCATGGTGTTGCACGACGGCAAAATCTCCGAAATGAAAACCGGCGAGGGTAAAACCCTGGTCGCCACGCTGCCCGTCTATCTCAATGCGCTGGCCGGCAAGGGCGTGCATGTGGTCACCGTGAACGATTATCTCGCCCGCCGCGACGCCGAATGGATGGGGCAAATTTACAACTTCCTCGGCCTGAGCTTCGGCGTGGTCGTCCACGGTCAGGACGAGGACACCAAGCGCATCCAGTACGCCGCCGATATCACCTATGGCACCAACAACGAATTCGGCTTCGATTACCTGCGCGACAATATGAAATACCGGCTGGAGGACATGGTCCAGCGCGACTTCTTTTTCGGTATCGTCGATGAGGTCGATTCCATCCTGATCGACGAAGCCCGCACGCCGCTGATCATCTCCGGCCCGGCCGAGGACAGTTCCGACCTTTACCGCACTGTCGATCTTGTAGTGAAGGAACTGGTAAAGGACCCGTCCACGTACGACAAGGACGAAAAATTCAAGACTGTCTCGCTGACCGAATCCGGCAGCGAGACAGTGGAAGACATGCTCAAGGAAGCCGGCGTGCTGACCGAAGGCAATCTGTACGACATCTTCAATGTCTCGGTCATTCATCACGTCCAGCAATCCGTCCGCGCCCACACGCTGTTCGCCCGCGACGTGGATTACATCGTGCGCGACGATCTGGTGGTCATCATCGACGAGTTCACCGGCCGCATGATGCAGGGGCGCCGGTATTCGGAAGGGCTGCATCAGGCGCTGGAAGCCAAGGAACACGTAACCGTCCAGGCGGAAAACCAGACCCTGGCGTCGATCACCTTCCAGAACTATTTCCGGCTGTATCCCAAGCTGGCCGGCATGACCGGCACGGCGATGACCGAAGCCGACGAATTCGCCGAAATCTATAAGCTGGACGTGGTCGAAATCCCCACCAACGTTCCGGTCACGCGCAACGATGAAGACGACGAGGTCTATCGCACCGCGGCCGAAAAATATGAGGCCGTTGCCGCGCTGATCGCCGAAGCCCGCGAAAAGGGCCAGCCGGTCCTGGTCGGCACCACCTCAATCGAGAAAAGCGAGACCATCAGCGATCTGCTGAAGAAGAAGAAAGTCCCTCATTCGGTGCTGAACGCCCGCTTCCACGAACAGGAAGCCGAGATCGTGTCGCAGGCCGGCGCACCGGGCGCGGTGGTGATCGCCACCAACATGGCCGGCCGCGGCACCGACATCAAACTGGGCGGCAACCTCGATGTCCGGCTGAAAAAAGAACTCGCCGCCCTGCATGACGAAGGCGAACGCACGCTGCGCGAAGCCCAGGTCCGGGTAGACGTCGCGATCGCCCACCAAAAGGTAAAGGACGCCGGAGGCCTGTTCGTCATCGGCACCGAACGCCATGAAAGCCGCCGCATCGACAACCAGCTGCGCGGACGGTCCGGTCGCCAGGGCGATCCGGGCCGGTCTCACTTCTTCCTGTCGCTGGAAGACGACCTGATGCGCATCTTCGGGTCGGACCGGATGGGCGGCATGTTGCAGCGCCTGGGTCTGAAGGATGGCGAGGCCATCGTTCATCCATGGATCAACAAGGCTCTGGAAAAAGCGCAAAAGAAAGTCGAAGCACGCAACTTCGATACCCGCAAGAACGTACTGAAATACGACGACGTGATGAACGACCAGCGCAAGGAGGTCTATGCCCAGCGCAAGGAGTTCATGAAGCTGTCCGATGTGGCCGAAGCCGTCGCGGAGATGCGCGAGGAAGTCCTGACCCAGATGGTGGCGGCGCGGGTGCCGGAGAAAGCGTTCTCGGAACAATGGCAGCTTACCGAATTGGCCGCCGATGTGCAGCGGGTGTTTGGCCTGCTCCTGCCGGTCGAGGCATGGGGCAAGGAAGACGGTATCGACGAGACCCATCTGCGCCAGCGGATCGAACGGGCGGTGGATGAAACGATGGCCGCGAAAGCCGCCAATATGGGCCCCGACCTGATGCGGTTCATCGAAAAGAGCCTACTGATCCAAACGCTGGACGCGGTCTGGAAAGAACATCTCTACGCATTGGACCATTTGCGTCAGGGCATCGGACTGCGCGCCTACGGACAGCGCGATCCGCTCAATGAGTATAAGTCCGAGGCCTTCACGCTGTTCAACGCGATGCTGGCCGAACTCAAGGAACGGGTCACCGGCCTGCTCGCCCGCGTCGAACTGGCGCCCGATCGCCCGCTGGCGCCCCCGCCGCCGATGCAAATGATGGAAACCCACGCCGCCCCCGAATCCGTGATGGCGTCGGAACTGGCCCTGGCCGAACCGCCAACGATGGTGACGGCCGCACCCAACCGCATGCGTGCGATCGACCCGGACGATGAAACGACCTGGGCCGCGACCCCGCGCAACGCGCTGTGCCCCTGCGGGACCGGTAAGAAATACAAGCACTGCCACGGCAGGCTGGCCTGAGCGCCGTTACCGCCGGGGCACTGGCCTCGCCGATTCTGATACTGGGCGCGCCGCGTTCTGGCACGACCTGGCTGGCCAAGATTATCGACAGCCATCCGGATGTTCTGTACCGCCATGAGCCGGACGCGGCGATTCCCGTGCCCGGCGTACTGACACCTGACGCCTTGCCAGTTCTGCTGGGCCAATGGGCCGCCGACCGTAGCCCGCATTCCGTGACCAAGCAGCCATTTTTCCCTAAATCCTGGCAATCCACGCCGGCGCGCATCGTGCGCACGCTGCTCGCGGCCGGCGTCAGCGCCGCCGCCCGGTTGCCCGCACCGTTCAGCGCCGCCGGACGCCTGGCGCTGCCAGATCTGGCAACTCAACCGGCCACTCGTCTGGCGATCAAATCGGTCAACTGGTCCGCCGATGCCGCTATACTCGCCGGCACGCTGCCCGGTAGCCGGACGCTCTTCATGTTGCGTCATCCGTGCGGTCAAGTTGCCTCTGTCATGCGCGGCAACCGTCAGCGCCGCTTCGATCTTCGCACCGAAGGCACCGATATGCCCTTCGACGAGGCCGCAACGCTGCGGTTCGCAAGTGGCCACGGCGTGGGCACGGCCGCCTTCCAGGCGCTGCCTGACGCCGCGAAATACGCCTGGAGCTGGCGCGCCTTCAACGAACCGGCCCACGCCGCGCTGGCAACGCGGCCGAACGTCCATGTCGTGCTGTACGAAGCCCTGTGCGCCGAACCGGCCCGCGTGGCACGCGAGATCGCGGTGTTCGTCGGGCTGGACTGGACGCGGCAAACCGCGGACTTCGTCGCGCGCAGCACCAGCCATCGTGGCAAAGCCGGTTATCACGCGATTTTCCGCGATACGTCCGCCGCGGCGGAAAGCTGGCGAAGTACAATGTCCCAGGCCGACCGGAGCGCGGTGGGCGCCGTGGTTGCGGCTTCCCCTCTGACGCGGTTCTGGCCCGGTTCGGTGCCCCCGTGACAACACGGTCCGGAAGCGTCACACTCGTTCCGTGAACATCCTGTCGCCCCCCAAGGCCCGGTTGCATATCGAGATCGTCCACGATCTGGTATGTCCATGGTGCTATCTCGGGGTGCGCCGCCTGCTTCGCACGCTGCGCCGCCGCCCCGATATTGCATTCGAACTGGTCTGGCGGCCGTTTTTGCTCAATCCCGATATGCCGCGCATGGGGATGGCTCGGCCCGACTACCTTGTACGTAAATTCGGTGGCGAGGACCGGGCCCGGCGTCTGTATGCGACAATCGCGGAAACCGGCCGCAATGAAGGCGTGGACTTTCGGTTCGATCGCATCCGTCGCACCCCGTCATCCATCGATGCGCACCGGTTGGTTCGCCATGCCGCCCGTTTCGGCCGCGCGGACGGTTTGGTCGAGGCCTTGTTCGCCGCGCATTTCACCGATGGACGCGATATCGGCGACCATGGCGTACTGATCGCCGTCGCCGCCGCCTGCGGGATGGACCCGCTGGCGGTGCGCCGCGTCCTGGCGTCCGATGCGGAAGCCGAAGACGTTCATGCCGACAATTTGCGGGCGCACCGGCTGGGTATTAACGGAGTTCCCTGCTTCGTGGTCGATGGCATGCATGCCATCGCAGGTGCACAGGAACCTGAGGTGATCGAACGGTTGCTGGATATCGCAACCGTGGATGCCGTCCGGTTCTGAACACTCCATTCAACGGTGCAGCCCGTCCGAACACAGGAGCCGTCCCAATGTCTCCCGAAGTCCTCGCCCAGTTGGCACCGCGCGGGGTGCTGCGTGCCGGTATCAACATGTCGAACTTTCTGTTGGTTACGGGCCGGTCGGACAATGGCGACCCAGACGGCGTATCGCCAAGCCTGGCTCGAGCCATTGCCGGTGCGCTCGGCGTTCCCGTCCGATATGTCCCGTTTGCCAGGCCCGGCGAACTCGCTGCCGAAGCGGGCAGGGACGTTTGGGATATCGGCCTTATCGGCGCCGAACCGGCACGGGCCGAAACAATCGCCTTCACCTCGGCGTATGCCGAGATCGAGGCGACCTATCTGGTCCCCGCCGGCTCGCCGCTGAAGTCCATCGCGGATGTGGACCGTCCCGGCGTGCGAGTCGCCGTGACCGAACACTCGGCGTACGGATTGTGGCTGGAACGCAGCATCGCACGCGCCACGCTGGTGCGATCCGGCAGCCTTGATTCCGCGTTTGATCAGTTCGCGGCGGACAAACTGGACGCGCTCGCCGGCCTGAGGCCCCGATTGCTGACCGATGCGCAAAAACTGCCGGGCTCCACGATTTTGCCCGGCCAGTTTACCGCTGTGCAGCAGGCGGTGGGCACCGCGAAAGCCAACACGGCGGCAGCGGCCTGGTTATTCGACTTCGTCGAGCAGTCCAAGACATCCGGTCTGATTGCTCGATTCATCGAACAGCACAAGGTTACCGGCTTGTCCGTGGCGCCGCCCGGCTAACCTGGAGGCATTGCTTTTGCAACTCGCTCTCATCATTACGCCCGTCACTTGACGTACTGGCCGGCCCGGCCACATTGCGCGGAATGCGTAATTTTTCCGACCTGACCGAACGCGAGATTCTCGCCCTTGCCATCGCTAATGAGGAAGAGGACGGCCGTATCTACCTGGATATCGCCGAGGGCCTGCGCACGGACTACCCCGGCAGCGCCAACGTGTTCGCCGAGATGGCCAGCGAGGAAGGCGACCACCGCCGCCGCCTGCTCGATGTCTATCGGACGAAATTCGGCGAACACATTCCGCTGATCCGCCGTCAGGACATTCGCGGGTTTATCCAGCACAAGCCGGTCTGGCAGATGTATCCGATGAACTTGAATACCATGCGGAACCTGGCGGAGAGCATGGAGACAGAGACGCAGGGTTTCTACCGCCGAGCGGCCGCGCGCAGCGAGGATGTGACGATTCGCAAACTGCTGGGCGATCTGGCCGATGCCGAGGTGGAGCACGAGCACCGTGCCGACCAACTGGTGGAGGAAAACCTCCCGGTTCATGTGCGGCGCGACGAAGATGCGCATGCGCGCCAGTCCTTCGTCCTGCGGGTAATTCAGCCGGGCCTCGCGGGGTTGATGGATGGTTCGGTTTCCACCCTGGCGCCGGTCTTCGCGGCGGCGTTCGCGTCCAACAACACGTGGCAGACGTTTCTTGTCGGTATGGCCGCTTCGATCGGTGCCGGCATTTCGATGGGCTTTGCCGAGGCACTATCGGATAACGGCAGCCTGACCGGGCGCGGCGCGCCACTGATCCGCGGCGGCATTTGCGGGCTGATGACGACGGCCGGAGGCATCGGGCATACCCTGCCCTTCTTGATTCCGTCCTTTTGGACCGCGATGGCGGTGGCAATCGCAGTGGTCATCGTGGAACTGGCGACGATATCGTGGATTCGCTGGAAATACATGGATACTCCTCCGCTGTCCGCCACGCTTCAGGTTGCTTTCGGTGGGGCGCTGGTGTTCGGGATCGGGATACTGATCGGCAGCAGTTGAAACCCGGCTCGGGCGCGTCTGGAGAACGGGACAGCGCAAGGGCCTATGATCCCGATAGGCAGGTGCCGCGCACGACCCCCTCCAGCTATGCGCCAACCGGCAAGTGCGCCGCGGCGACGGACGCCAACGGCAACGTCGCTCATCGGCCATACATGCAGGTTAGCCACCGCCACTGCCGGCTTGCTTCATCGACGGTTTATCGCAGGCTTCGCTTATGGGAAACACCGCACTAGGCAAGCCATCGATTCCCCCCCTATGGTCCGTTGCAGGCGCCCGGCGGATACCCGCTCAGGAATGCGCGGGGGAGGATAACCGGTCAATGGAAAGTCCCACGGGCATGCCGGGGCACATGTTGTTGTCGTTGCGCGGGATCGCGAAATCCTTCGGCGCGGTGCGCGCGCTGGATGGCGTCGATCTCGATATCGGTCCGGCCGAGGTGCTGGGCCTGATGGGCGACAACGGTGCCGGCAAATCCACCCTGACCAAAATCGTCGCCGGCAATTTCCCGCCGACCGAAGGACAAATCGCCCTCGGCGGAACCGCGATGGTGTTCGACCGGCCGGCCGCGGCCCGCGATGCCGGGATCGAGGTCATGTACCAAGACCTCGCGATCGCCGAAAACCTGACCGCGTCGGCCAATATCTTCCTCGGCCGGGAAATGACCCGAAGCTTCGGCCCGCTGCGCTTTCTCGACCACAGCGGCATGAACAAGCGTTCGGCCGAACTGTTCCGGGAACTGAAAAGCGAGACGCGCTCGGACGATCTGGTCAAGCAAATGTCTGGCGGCCAGCGTCAGGCCGTGGCCATCGCGCGCACCCGCCTGGCAAAGGCGAAGCTGGTGCTGATGGACGAACCGACCGCCGCGATCTCGGTGCGGCAGGTGGCCGAGGTGCTCGACCTGATCCGCAGGCTGCGCGATGGCGGGACGGCGGTAATGCTGATCAGCCATCGCATGCCGGATGTGTTTACCGTATGCGACCGGATCGCGGTGCTGCGGCGGGGGCGCAAGGTTGCCGATAAGCCGGTAACCGCGACCAGCCCCGAGGAAATCACGGGTTTGATCACCGGCGCGATCGAGACAGGCTGAACACGATGTCCATGACCTCCGAATTCACCAATATTTCCCGCGTGTCGTGGCATCGCCGCGGCTTTTTCGCCGGGCAGACGGCCTATATGACGCTGGCGTTCGTCATCATCTGCGTGCTTGCCGCGACGTTTTCCGGCAATTTTGTCACCACCGGCAATCTGCTGAATATATCGCGCAATTTCAGCTATATCGCGCTGATGTCGCTGGGTATGACGGTGGTGATCGTCACGGGCGGGATCGACCTGTCGGTCGGGTCGGTGTGCGCGCTGGTCGCGGTCTGCACCATGATCGCGATGCGGGCCGTTTCGAACTCATCGCTCGCCGCCATTCCGTACGCCACGGTCGTTGTCCCGGTTGTCGCGGGCCTGCTGTTGGCGGCGGCAATCGGGGCGGTCAACGGATTTTTCATTGCCCGGCTGGACTTGTCGCCGTTCGTCACGACGCTGGGTATGCTGTCGATCTGCCGGGGCCTGACCTATGTCATCACGCAAGGCCGCGGTCAGGCGCCCACGGGTCCCGGCGTGCAGGCGTTCTTCGCGGCGACCAACGGCACGATCGCCGGGCTTCCGGTGCCGGTCGTTTATGTGCTTGTCGCGGCGGTGGTCCTGGGGATTGCGCTGCATCACACCGTCTGGGGGCGGCATTTGTTCGCGGTTGGCGGCAGCGAACCCGCGGCGATGCGAACCGGCGTGCGCGTAAGCCGGGTTAAAATCGGCGCCTATGTGCTGTGCAGCCTTTCGGCCGGCGCGACCGGCATCTTGCTGGCCGGATGGCTCGGGTCGGCCCCGGCCAATCTGGCGAGCGGCTATGAACTGCGGGTTATCGCCGCATCGGTCATCGGCGGCGCCAACCTCGCGGGCGGCATCGGCGGGCCGGTCGGCGCCGTAATCGGCGCGGCGTTGATCGAGGTCATCCGCAACAGCCTTGTTTTGGGCCGGGTCGATGCGTACTGGCAGGACGCGCTGATCGGGTCGATCATTATTCTCGCGGTACTGGTGGACAAACTGCGTGGCCTGCAAGCAAAATAGTGTCGTTATAAAAAAGGAGGAAACAAAAATGCGTCTTATGGGTTTGGTTCTGGCCACCGCCGCCGCGGTTGTCATTACGGCCGGCGGTGCCCCCGCGGCGGATAAAAAACTGCGCTTCGCCCTGGTTCCCAAGGCGATGAACAATCCGTATTTCGACCTGTCGCGCGACGGATGCATGGCGCGGGCCAAGGCCTTGGGCAATGTAGAATGTGTCTATACAGGACCGATCGAGCACGAACCCGCGTCGCAGGTGCAGATCATCCAGGATCTGATCACCCAGGGCATCGACGGACTGGCGATTTCGGTGTCCGACGCGGAAGCGGCGGTCGGGGTGATCAAGCAAGCCCGCGACGCGGGTATTCCCGTCATAACGTTCGACGCCGACAGCCCGAAGTCGGAGCGGCAGGCCTATGTCGGAACCGACAACAAGGCGATGGGTGCCGAACTGGGCAAGCAACTGGTGAAGCTACATCCGGCGGCCGGCATGTATATTACGCAGTCGGGCGGTCCGGCGGCCGAAAACCTGAACGACCGGTTGGCCGGACTGAACGGCGTGCTGCAAGCGGCGGGCTGGAAACTGGCGCCCGGTTCGCCATCGTTCTGCAACGACGATTCGGCCCTGGCGAATCAGCAGTTGGCCGATATGTACGCCGCTAACCCGGATGCCGACGCGATCGTTCCGGTTGGCGGATGGGCCTTGTTCGCGCCGGAAGCCTATCGCGGTTTCGTCGATGCCCATCGTAAGCAATACGACAGCCACAAGCTGACGTTGGTCATGCCCGATACATTGCGCGTGGAAGTCGAACTGTTGCGCGATGGCTACGCGCAGGTACTGGTCGGACAGCGGCCATATGAAATGGGCGAGAAGGCGATGGACATGCTGCTCGCGCTGAAAAAGGGCGAAAAACTTCCCACAATCAACTACGTCGGGCTGGATGTGGTGACGAAGGATAACGCGGCGCAGTTCCTGAAATAGGGCGGCAACGCGCGACCCCCGGCCATGCCAAAGGATTGACTGGTGCCAAGGCGTGGCCGGGCCTATGTGCGTTATATGACAAAACGTAATAGCACCAGTATACCCGCGATGATGACGCAACTGACGCTGGCGTCGTGGGAAACGATTTTTCACCGCACGCTGATGATGGCTCAGGGTACCTGTTCGGTTGCCGAATATCAGCGGATGGTGACTGAAAAAGCCGCCGCTATGCAGGCTTCGTCGCTGGCATTGATGACCGGGCGCGGTCAGGCCGCGGCTCTGGCGCCTTATTTGGTGCGGTCCCGGGCGAACGCCAAACGGCTGCGCGGAGGATAATGCCGGCGGGGTGTTGGCCGTATCGTCCATCGGGCGGAGCCGGCTAACGCGCCCTGTTTGCCGCGGCGGGCTTCCGGTGGGTTATGGCCTGTCTTGGGCCTGGCACATGAACGAGCCGGCGATTTTGTTGAATTCCCCGGCGTTCGATTGTTGAACAAAATGATCGGGCGCCGGAACGACCACATGGCGGCCGAGCGGTAGTCTGGCGGCGATCGCGCCGATCGCGTCGAACGATGGACTCCAGCCGCCTGTTACGACCAACACCGGAATTTTCGCCTGGGCAACCGTTTCGGCGGCGTGGCGCATGGCATCGGGCGAGGCCATGCGGGCCTGTAGCAGAGCGCATCCGATTTCGGCGGCCAGTTGCGGATTTGTCCGGAGGGCGGTCGCCCGCGCTGTCGATTCGGCTGACGCCGCGCCCAACCCCGACATGAAGGCGAGCGCGTATTCGCCGGGCGATCGTGCGGCCATCAGCGCCCCGGCGACACGCATTGCATCGTCCCTGACCGCCGGGCTGGATGCGATCTCGGAACTGCCCATGAGTAACGGCTGCATTGCCGGCTCGATCAGGATAAGGGACCGGACAGCGCCGGGGCGGCGGGCGGCGGCCAGAAGGGCGCCCGCTCCGCCCCAGGAATGGCCGATCAGGTGTGCGCCGTCGCCCAGCATGTCCGCGATCCAGACCGAATCCGCCGTCATGTCGTCGATGCCGCGCGATGGGCTTTTGCCAAATTCGGGCCGGGCGGGCAGGCGCAGCCGCCAGCCGCCGGTTGCCAGGCTTTGCTGTTGGAGGAATATGTCCGGTCCTCCGCCAAGCCCGCCTTGCACGCCGCCATGCACGATCAAAACGGTGGGGCCGGTATTTCCCCACTCGGTCACGTGGATGGGACGTTTTGCCGCCTCCGCGTCCGGCAAATCCGGTGGCGGAAGCGGGCATTGCGCGAGTAGCGCCATCCGGTGTTCCAGCATTGCGTTCATGGCGGGTTCCTGTGGGGAGCGGACAGCGATTCGCCGTAGGGCATCGTGCGCCGACAATCGGATGGAAATGTTCCGGCATCGCATGATAGACGATAGCCGCACTGCGCGGGAACATGTGTCTTACCGGTAGGAAGCCCAAATTCCGGCGTACCGCGGACGTGGTTGCAAAGGATGGGAATCTTGTAACGGCCTGCAAACACCAGATTGCATGCGGTAGGCAATCCGGCGGATCGCGAATAAGCCTGCCCGTCAGGCGCTTTCGCGCCGCGCGGCATCCAGTTCGTCGCGGGGGGCTTCCGCTTCCCGCCGCAGCCGGCGAAAGCTGCGCACGCTGAACGGCAGCATGCCCAGATAGATCAATCCGATCCCCGCCAACGCCGCCCACGGATCGGCCAGCGCCACAGCCGCATAAGCGCCGGTGCCTAAAATAACCGGCAGCACGTATTCCGAGGGAACTTTGAAGTTCTTGAAACTCCAGATCGGCAGTGTGGACACCAGCAGGACCGACGTAAGGATCAGCATCGCCGCGCAGAACAGCGGATGTTGCGCGGCGTTCAGCAGCCAGGTCAGGCCGAGCGTTTGCGCTTCCAGGCCCAGGAACAGGGGGAACAGCGCGAGACCCGCGCCGGCCGGCGCCGGAACGCCGGTAAAGAAATTATACGCGTAGGCCGGTTTCGGCGCGCCATCCAGCGACGCGTTGAACCGGGCAAGCCGCAGCGCCATGCAGACCGAGAACATCAGGCACGGAACAAAACCATAAGCACCGCCGCGTTGCAGCGACCACAGATACAGCACGAACGGCGGCGCCACGCCGAAGCACAAAAAATCCGACAGGCTGTCGAACTCCGCCCCGAAGCGGGACGTCGCTTTCAATAACCGGGCGAGGCGTCCATCCAGGCCGTCGATCACGGCGGCGACGGCGATGGCCGCGGCGGCGGGGCCGAACCGTCCCTCGACCGCGAATCGCATCGCGGTCAGGCCGGCGCACAAGCCCAGCATCGTCATCAGGTTCGGAATCATCCGGTTGAAGGACGGTCCCTTGTAACGCGGACGGTTGCGCGGGCGCGGGCGGTAGCGTCTCAGCCGCCGGATGGGGGAAATGGGCTGGCGTTCGCTCATGGCACCGGTGCGGTCATCGATACGGGTGCCAGCGCGGCGATCACCGTTTCGCCGCCGGTCATGGTCTGGCCCTCGGTCACCAGAGGCAACACGCCGGGCGGCAGGTACAGGTCGGTGCGGCTACCGAAGCGGATGATGCCGAAGCGGTCCCCGGCCGTCACCGGATCGCCCTCTCGCACCGAACACAGGATGCGGCGAGCGATCAGGCCGGCGATCTGCACCACGGCGATCTCCCGCCCGTCGTGCAGGCGGATCGCCAGGGCGTTGCGTTCGTTCGCCTCGCTGGCCTTGTCCAGGCTGGCGCTGACGAAAGCGCCGTGATGGTAGGCGATGCGAGTCACCACGCCATCGGCCGGCACGCGGTTAACGTGAACGTTCAGCACCGACAGGAAGATCGACACTTTCCAGCGCGGTTCGGTACCCAGCCCCAGTTCGGGCGGCGGTTCGGCTTGCCGGACCGATACCACGCGTCCGTCGGCGGGCGCGACGAACACCCCGGCACGCGGCGGAGGCACCCGTTCGGGGTCGCGAAAGAAGTAAAAGCAGAACAGCGTGAAAGCCAGCCCGATCCAGGCTAGCCACGCGCCGGCGACGAACCCGATCGCCAGAACAATCAGTCCGCCCGCGATAAACGGGCGTCCGGCAGGGTGCGGCGGCGCCAGAACGCCGCGAATGTCGTCAACAATGGCCATCAGGCGCGGGGTTATGAAGCGTTCCCCCTTGCCGGGCAAGCGCGATCAAATCGCGGCTTCCCGGAAGATGCGGCCGGCGTCGCCCCGCCAGGGCCCGTTATATTGCGCCAGCCAATGTTCCGCCTGCGTCGGCGCCCCGGCCGCGATGGCCCGCAACGGATCCAGGAAGGATTGTTCGTCCTCCCCCGCCGCGTTCAACTGGCGGCGGCCCCGCAAACCGTCCAAGGCAATTGTCACGACATCCGCGGCGATATCGCGCAGCGTGCCGCCCCGCCAGGGCGCCGCGAGGCCCTGCCGCGGCACCGCGGCGCGAGCGGCCATCGCGTCTTCCCAGCCCGCGCCACGCAACAGTGCCCCGGCCGCCGACAACGCGGCATCGTCGTACAGCAGCCCCACCCACAGCGCGGACTGCGCCAGCATCATATCCGCGCGCCCGGCATCGGCGCCGCGCATTTCCAGGAAGCGTTTCAGGCGGACATCGGTGAACGCGGTGGTCAGATGATCGGCGAAATCGCCCAGCGTGGCGGTCTGGTCCGCCAATTCAGGCACGCGGCCGGCCATGTAAGCAGTAAAAGACTGCCCGGCCACGTCGATGTAACGATCGTCCCGGTAGGCGAAATACATCGGCACCTGCTCGGTCAGCCACGCCGCGTAGCGTTCGAAACCGAACCCGTCCTCCAGCATAACCTTCGGTATGCCGGCGCGTTGGTTATCCGTGTCGGTCCAGACATGCGCGCGATATGACAGAAAGCCGTTCGGCTTGCCCTCGGTGAAGGGCGAATTGGCGAACAGCGCCGTGGCCAACGGCTGCAGCAGCAGCGACACGCGCAGTTTGCGCCGCATATCCTGTTCCGACGCGAAATCGAGATTGACCTGCACGGTGCAGGTGCGCGTCATCATGTCCAGGCCCATGGAACCCACCAGGGGCATATATCGCCGCATGATGGCATATCGGCCCTTGGGCATCCACGGCATCGCCGATCGCGCGGCCAGCGGATGAAATCCCAACGCGGCGAAGCCGGTGTCCTGGCCCTCGCAGGCCGATCGCACCTGGGCGTAATGGGTTTCCAGTTCCCGCCTGGTGTCGTGCAGCGTCGCCAGCGGAGCGCCCGACAGTTCGAGCTGCCCGGCCGGTTCCAGGGAGACCGACGCGGCGCCGTCCTTCAGTCCGATGGTGTTGCCGTTATCCAGGATAGGTTCGCCTCCGAACCGGGCGAGGTTGGCCAGCACGTCGCGGATGGAGCCGGGCTGGCCGTCCGCCGGAAGATAAGGCGGGGCGGTCAGATCCGCGTGACGAAAACCGAATTTTTCATGTTCGGTACCGATTCTGAACCGGCTGGCGGGCTTGCATCCGGCGGCGAGGTATCCGGCCATTTGCGCGACCGACGTAAGCGGCGTTTCGTCGGTGTCTCCGGGATTGGACATTGGATTCCCACGGCAATTCGGTTGATACCGCCGTTCGGCGGTAGGGCGCTGGCTGGCCGGAAACCGGAACGCGAGCGCGCCTGACTGTTGAAACCAGGGTACTAGCCCCAGCCGGGCGCTTGCAACAAGGCCAGACCGGCGATCGCCGCTGTTTCGGCACGCAGGATGCGCGGACCCAGCGAGACCGGACGGACGAACGCGCATGCGTCCAGCACCGCGAGGTCGCGCGAACCGAATCCGCCCTCGGGGCCGGTCAGCAGGCCGGCGGGACCGGCAAATGGCCCCAGGGGCGGCGCCTCCGCCCGTTCCAGCGCCACGAACAAGGTCCGGGCGGGCGGCCAGACCACCAGCTCGTCGTGCAGGTCGCGGGGCGGATGTATCGCCGGCACGGTCAGCCGCTCGCTTTGCTCCGCGGCCTCGATGGCGATGGCTTGCAGGCGGGCGGTATTCACCCGGCCGGCGTTGGTGCGTTCGGTAAACACCGGCAGCAGCGCGGAGACTCCGAGTTCGGTCGCTTTTTGCACCACCATGTCGGTCCCGTCGCGTTTCAGCACCGCGAACATCAGCCACAGATCGGCGTCGGCGGCTTGCGGGCGGAGCGGGGTTTCCACGGCGAAAATGGCTTTGCCGCGCGACAGGGCGGCGATACGGGCGATCCATTCGCCGTCGCGGCCGTTAAACAGGCGAACGGCATCGCCCACCGTCCGGCGCATGACGCCGCCGGCGTAATGCGCCTGACCCTCGGTCGCCTGGATGGCCGAACCCGCGATCAGGTCCGCCGCGACATGCAGGCGAATCATGGTTCCGGTATATGATCGGCCGAGGAAACCATGGAACGGCGAACGAACCCCCGATGATGCACACAGACATTGTCGCCACCGGCTGGATTGCCCGGTTGCCGCGATCCTGGCTACCTTACCTGTTGTTGGCCCGGGTGGACAGGCCGATCGGCACGTGGCTGCTGTTTTTGCCCGGTCTGTGGGGCATCCTGCTGGCCAGGGCACCGGCCGGCGCGACGATCCGGCTGACGGTTTTGTTCGCGGCGGGCAGCCTGGCGATGCGGGCCGCTGGCTGCGTCGTCAACGATTTATGGGATCGCGACATCGACCGGCTGGTGGCGCGCACGGCCGGCCGGCCGCTCGCGTCCGGGGCGCTGCGGCCACGCCACGCGCTGGCGTTTCTGGCCGTGCTGCTGCTGGCCGGGCTGGCGGTGCTCTTGCAACTCAACCGGTTATCGCAGGCGCTGGGCGTGGCCTCGCTGCTGCTGGTGGCGCTGTATCCGCTGGCCAAGCGCATTACCTGGTGGCCGCAACTGATGATGGGTTTCACGTTCGGCTTCGGCGCGCCCATGGGCTACGCCGCCGCCACCGGACGGCTCGATGCCGCCTGGGCCACGCTGTATGCCGCCGCGATCCTGTGGGACCTGGGGTTCGACACGATCTACGCGCATCAGGACCGGGAGGACGACGCGCTGGCCGGAGTCCGCTCCACCGCCCGTTTGTTCGGCGAACGGACGCGGCCGTTCCTGGCCGTCTGCTACGCCGCCGCGACCGGGTTGCTGGCGCTGTCCGGCGTGCTTGCCGGATGCGGGTTCTGGTTCTATCCGGCGCTCGCGCTGCCGGCGGCGTTGCTGGTCCGGCAGGTTGTCGCGCTGGATATCGGCGACCCGGCGGGTTGCCTGCGCCTGTTCCGGTCCAACCGGGAAACCGGCCTTGCCATCGCCCTGGCTTTCCTGGCGGGCTGGCTATGACGTTAACGCGGCCTGGGGAAGGCTGGGGGGACGATCCGGACCGGGACGCGTTCATCCAAGCCAACACTGTCCTGGCCACCGCGCCGCATGTCCCGGAAATCCGGCTGCATCTGGCCACCGAGATCGCGCCGATCTGGCAGGCAACCGAGGCCTGGCTGGCCGGCCACAACGCCGAACCGCCATTCTGGGCGTTCGCGTGGCCGGGCGGGCAGGCTTTCGCCCGGCATATCCTCGATAATCCGGCGCTGGTGGCCGGCAAGCGCGTGCTGGATTTTGCCGCCGGCTGCGGGATCGCGGCCATCGCCTGCGCCATGGCCGGCGCACTGTCGGCCGACGCGTCGGAGATCGACGCGCTGGCGCTGTCGGCGATCGGCCTGAACGCCGCGGTCAACGGTACCCGGATCGGCCGGTTGCGCGACGTGGTCGGCGCCGCGTGCCGCTGGGATCTGATTCTGTGCGGCGATGTGTGTTATGAGGCGCCGATGACAGGCCGCATCCTGCCGTGGCTGACGGTTATGGCCCGCACCGCCGAGGTCTGGATCGCCGATCCGGGCCGGGCGTATCTGCCCAGCACCGGATTGAACCGGTTCGCGTCCTATACGATCCAGACGACGCTGGAACTGGAAGACCGCACCAGCCGCGAGGTGGTGTTCTACCGCTTGGGCGCCGGCGGCTGACCGAACGGCACGCCGTTGACGGTGACGGGGCCGTTGCCCAGGACAATGTCCCAGACGACCGCGTTGCCTTGCTGACGGCCCATACCCTTGGCCAGGAACATCATCGGCAGTATTTGTTGCAGCGACCTGTCATTCTGCGCCCTGGCCATCAGCGCATCCAGGCCGGTGGCCGAAATATGAACGGCGGTGCCCATCGGTCCGCTCGCCTGCGGGATGAACCGCGCCGAACCGGTCACGGCAAGCGGCCCCGAGTCGAAGGCGAACGACTCGATCCCGGCCTGGGCACCGCCGGCAAACAGGGCGGCCAACTGGGGTTGCAGGGCCGCCGGATCGGCACCGGGCGCCGTTGCCGCGCGCAAAAGCTCCAGCAGCGGCCCGATTTGCATGCCGGCAATGCTCGTTTTCAGGGCTAGATGGCGGGGCAGATAGGCGGCCAGTTCGGCCGATAGCCCGGCCATGCTCAATCCATCGGCCGCTATGTCCATGCTGGCCGTCAGGTTATGCCGCGCGGTGTCGCCCATCATCCCGATGCGCATATGCGCGATCCGGGCGCCGCTCACGGCACCCCCGGTGAAGCGAATGTCGTCCAGGCTTTCCTCGGCCGACACCTTGGTCAGCAAGCCGGCCGCCGCATCGGTCACGCCGCGCAAATCCCGCACCATTGCCGGGGTTGGCCCGGCAGGATCGTGCAATGCCGCGGTCTCGCTGACCGACAGGGCCCGAATGGCCGCCAGCAGCCGTGTTCCCTGGATGCGGTCGAGGCCTTCGATCCCGGCATGTCCCGACCCCTTGCCGATCGTGCCTGAAATTTCAGGCGTGGCGGGCCCCTTCGCCGTCAGGTGCCAGTTCGTCACCGAACCCTGCGATACCATGTTGAGCAGGCCAGCCGAATCCAGCGACAGCGTGCCGCCGGAGGTATAGCGGCCGAACGTCTGTTCGCTGTGAAAATCCCCCTGGCCCGAATGCAGCGAAATATGGCCGATATCGGCCTTGAACGTCGAATTCTGGGCAAATGTCGGGTCCATGCTGACCTGGATCGCCTGCTCGCCGATCGAATAGGCGATATGGCGCTTCTCGCCCCTGAGCATGGTCATGTCGAACGCCCCGGAGGACGGTAACGTCAATACCGGGATCTCCCACATACCGTTGCCGGCCGGACGGGCAACGGCATCGATCGCGGCGTCGGGCGGCGACGAAAATCCGGTCAGCGGCAGGCGAATTGCGTAGCCGCCGTTGTCCGGTGTCGCATGCGCGGTCTGGTCCCCCGGCGTAACCGTTCCCATCGTCGCGAGCGACAGGATCTCCGCAAGGCCCGCACCGACGGCATCCGCGCCCTGGGAATCTGCCCCAGGGGCATCCGTCGCCGGTTTGACCGTCTGAGCACGCGCAACCGCGGGCGCGGCCAGCAGCAGCAGACACAGTTTCGCTTGGGCCAGGGCTTTCATGATGTCCAGTACTTTCGCTGCGGGATTGGGCTGGCTGCATAACGGTGTCTAACGCGATCCGGCGAACGATCCCAACTCATCGATCCGCATCCGCCTGACGCGCGGCGACGGCCGGCAGCCAGACGCTGACCGTGGTGCCTTTGCCTTCCTCGCTCTCGATCAGCAATTGCCCGCGGTGACGGTTCACGATGTGTTTGACGATCGCCAGCCCCAGCCCGGTTCCGCCGACCGCCCGCGACCGCCCCTTATCCACCCGGTAGAAGCGTTCGGTCAGCCGGGGCAAATGTTCCTTCGCGATGCCGATGCCGCGATCGGCGACCGCCAAAACGATCCCGGGCCGTGCCGGCCAGCGGTCTCCGGGTTCCGCCAGGGCCGCTTCCAGGCTCAGCACGCTGCCCTCGCGACCGTATTTCAGGCCGTTGTCCAGCAGATTCTGCAACACTTGCGCCATCTGGTCGGCATCGCCGGCAACCGACGGCAAATCCCGCGCGATCCGTGTTTCCAATTGGACCCGGCGCTCCGCCAGCCTCGGCTCGAACCCCGCCGCCATCCGCTGGACCAGGCCGGCGAGATCCAGCAGCTCCGACGGCACCCGGTGTTCGGTCAGTTCGATCCGCGACAGGCTCAGCAGATCGTCGATCAGCCGGTTCATCCGGCCGCCCTGTTCGGCCATGATCGCCAGGAAGCGGCGCTGGGCCGGCGGATCGTCGGCGGCGGGGCCTTGCAGCGTTTCGACGAACCCGATCAGCGACGCCAGCGGCGTTCGCAGTTCGTGGCTGACATTGGCCACGAAGTCGGCGCGCATCCGCTCCACCACCCGCTCCCGCGTGCGATCCGACAGAACCAGCAGTATCTGGCCGCCATCCGCCAGCGGCGGGTCCATTGGAACGACCGTCGCATACAGGTCGCGGTGCACCGGTGCGTGCAGCATGACCTCAGTGGCCTGGATTTGGCCTGTTGCCAAAGCGCGGTCGATCGCACCCAGCACGGCGGGGTTGCGCAGCACGGCGGGCAGATCGTCGCCAAAGGCGGAGCGGGCGGTTGCGTTGGTCCGGCAAACCGAGCGGTCGCCGGCCAGAACGATAACGGGGTCGGGCAGGCGTTCCAGGATCAGCGTGTCGGCTCTGCGATGTTGCTCTTGTACCACCGCTCGGGCGGCGAGGCGGCGGGACAGGCGCTCGATCTCGCGCCCCAGCCGGTCCATCATCACGGCGCCTTCCGCGTCCGTCGCCGGGCCGGTCGTGTCCGGCGCAACGCGCCGGATCGCGTCGGTCAAGAGATCCAGGTCGCGTTGCCAAATCAACGCGAACGCGCCGGCCGCCAGCAGCCCGATCGCGATACCGGCCAGGGCCGGCCAAAAATCGGCCATGCCCAGAGCGGCGAGGATTGTTAGCGTGGCGACGGGCGCTCCGGCCAACACAATGGCGGTAGCGGGAAATTTTACCACGGACGGCCCACCCGGGCGGTTCGCCCGGATGGAATGCGGTTGTTATTCATGGCGGCGGAACACTGGCGGTCGCCGGAACCAACGGCAGCGCCGTTGGCCGGCGGATGCCGGTTACTCGGCCGGTTCGACACGTTGGTAGCGGGCGCGAACCCCGCGTTCGATGGCGGTGGAGACCAGCGTATCCAGCCCGAGCTCGCTTCTGACGAACTCCACCATATCCAGCGACCGGCGCCGGGCGCCGTCGCCGCCGGCCACGACCTCGCATGCCAGAAAATAGGCGGTTTCGCGTAGCCGGGGATTGAGCGCGGCGCGAATCAGGCTGGCCGCATGCGCCAGCCCGTCATCCTCATGCAACAGGTTGGCGGCGCGTTCCGTTACGCTGGCGAGTTCGCCGCTGGTAAATCCCTGGAATGCCGGCAGGGTTTGCACCAACGCGGACATGACGCCGATTTCCCGGTCGGTCATGCCGCCATCGGCAACCGACACAAGCACCATTGTAAGTACAAGCGCCTCCGGCGCGTTGATCGTATCGCTAGAACGCATCGAATCCTCCAGGCAAACAGGTCAATGCGGATGACTCAAGCCGGTGACCGGGACGATAGAAATGCACGAGTCCGCAGAAAAGCACCAGTTTCGTTGACAGCCTGCGCCAGACCGACTCGCTGCACGGTCACGCCCGCGGGAAAGGCCGACATCAAACGGCTGGGCGCTTGCCGGTCCAGCAGCACGAAGACGCCCCGGTCCGATGCCCGGCGGATCAGCCGCCCAAACGCCTGGCGCAGCCGCAGCCGGACGATCCGGTCGTCATAGCCCTTGGGGTCGCCGCCGGACAGATGAACCCGCCGCTCCCGGTGCAAAATATCCGGGCGCGGCCAAGGCGTGCGTTCGAACACCACCAGACGCAGCGCGTTACCCGGCACATCGACTCCGTCGCGCATGGCGTCGGTGCCCAGCAGGCAGCTTTCTTCCTCGGCGCGGAAAATATCGACCAAGGTAGCATTGCCCATCGCATCGACATGCTGGGCGTACAGCGGGTATCCGGCCAGTTCCAGATCGGGCGCGATCCTGGTGTGGACGGCGCGAAGGCGGCTAATCGCGGTGAACAGGCCGAGCGCGCCGCCTTCCGAGGCGATGAACAGGGCGCGATAGGCGGCGGCGAGTTGATCCAGGTTGCCCGGCGCCACGTCGCTGACGACAAAGGCGCGCGTCTGTTCGGCATAATCGAACGGCGAGGCTACAGCGGCCCGGATGGCGGGCGAGGGCAAATGCGGCGCGCCCACCCTTGCCTCGGCCGAGGCCCAGGCAAGTTCGGGATCGCCGCCGCCCGAATCGCGCAAGGTGGCGGACGTGACCAGCAATCCCTGTGCGGGCGACGCCAGCGTGGTGGCGAACGGGATGGTCGGGTCCAGCCAGTGCCGGTGCAGCCCGACATCCAGATCGCGCAGGCCGTCGCGGCGGTCCAGCTTCAGGAACAGGATATGCGTGGGGCGGCTACCCGGTTCGGGCTGCGGTTCGGTCAGGCTGCACAGCATCGTTTGCCATGCTTGCAGCGGGTTCAGCGCGCGCCGGGTCAACGACCGGCCGATCGCCTCGATGCGGGTGCGGGTCGCTTCGTCCAACTCCTCCGCCTCGTCGTCCAGGCGGGCGAGCAGGCGTTCGCGCAACGTGGCCAGCGGTTCCGATATCCGCGCCAGCGCGCGGGCCAGGCGATCGGCTGCCTCAGCGGCATCGTCGTTCAGCGGAAACACGTCGCATTCCATGGACCCGAACGCCGGGCGAGCGTCCGCGCCGACGGTGCGGGCCAGCACCTGACGGCGGATCAGGCGCAAAAACGCCTCCGATGGGTTGGGCCGCGCGGGTTCGGCGCCGTCCAGTTCGGGCATTTCAGCCTGCTGCATGCGGCTGGCCCAGTCGGACGGCGGCAGGGCGCCCGCGGCCTGCAACGCGGCGTCCAGCGGCGCGATCAGGGCGGGGCGGTCGGCCACCAGGTCTTCCAGCCGCTTGCGCAGGCCGCGGGCGCGGGACCGATTGCCTTCGGCGCCGCGCAGCCAACGGCGGAGTTCGGCGGTTTCCCCGCCGGACAATGCGGCGGAGAACGCGCCATCGGCCGCATCGAATACGTGGTGGCCTTCGTCGAAGACATAGCGGGACGGCACGGCGTTGTCGTCCAGCCCGCCCCAGGCTGCCTGTGTCATCACCAGGGCGTGGTTGGCCACCACCAGTTCGGCGGTGCGGGACCGGCGGACGGTGTGTTCGATGAAACAGCGGCGCCAGTGCGGGCAGGCGGCGTGGATGCACTCCCCGCGCCGGTCGGCGAGCGATGCGATCAGCGCGGTCCCATGCAGTTCCGGCAGCCAGCCGGGCAGATCGCCGCCCTGGATGTCGCCGTCGCCGGTCGCGATGGCCCAGCGCGCGATCAGGCCGAGCGGGACGATTTGCTGGTTCATGAAGCCGCCGGAGGCGGTGCCGATCGCGTCTTCCAGGTTGAGCAGGCACAGATAGTTTTCGCGCCCTTTGCGGACGACGATGCGGCGGCGGCGTTCGGTGGGGTCCGGAATCAGCCGTTCCAGTTCGCTGTCGATCTGGCGTTGCAGGTGACGGGTGAAGGTGCTGATCCAGACCGCGCCTTTGTTTTTCTCCGCCCAGACGCTGGCGGGCGCGAGGTAGCCGAGGGTCTTGCCGGTGCCGGTGCCGGCTTCCACCAGCACCAGATGCGGGTCGCCCCGTGTTTCCCGGGGCGCGAAAGCGGCGGTGGCGGCGCCGGCGTAGTCGCCCTGGCCGGGGCGTTGTTCCGCGTGCGGACCCAGCATGGCGGCGAGGCGGATGCGGGCTTCGGTTTCGCTGACGGGATGGGAGGATGGCGGGGGCAGGGGGGCCGAATCCTCCCATTCCGGCAGCTTTTTCCAGACTTTCAGCGGTTCGTTCGATGCCGGCGCGTCGGGCCGGCCCAGCGCGTGCGTGACGTAAGCGCCCCAGCCCCAGCCGGCTTTTTGCATACGGGCGGCGAGCGGCGCGGCGTCGCGGTTCAACAACGTGTCGCGGCCCTGGGAAAGTTGGTTCAGCAGCGCGGCGGCGAGGTCGGGTAGCCGGACGGCCTCGGCTTCCAGGCCGATCGGCGGCTGGTCGTGGTCCAGCGCCATGGCCAGGCCGCGCGGGGTGGGGGCGGCGGTTTGGGCCGGGCGGACGAAGGCGAACAGGTCCAGCAGGTCGAAGGCGGGGCCTGGTTTCAGGTCCAGGCGGCGGAACGTCACGGGGGCGTGGACCAGGATCGGCGGCGGCAGGGTTTTCAGCAACGCGGCGGCTTCGGCCGTGGGCAGCACTAACACCTCGCCGTCCGGTGTCAGGATGGCGGCTCGGCCGTGGCCCGCGACCACGCAGGGGGCGTCGGGCAGCGCGATGGATGCGGTCACACGGGTTGTGTAGCGGGGATTGGGGGCGATGTCATGATTCGGTTCCCGCGCAGGCGGACGTCACTCGGGCCGTGCCAGCCGGATAGTTTCGCGGTCAACTCTTTCTTAACTTTATCGCTGCATACCGGCGTGCGATGCGCGCGATCCTTTGTCATCCCGACACACCCATCCTGAGCACCGCGGCCGCGGTGCTGGCTGCGTTCCTTGTCTGCGGCCTGCTGGTCCCGCCGCTGTTCGGCCTGTTCCTGGCCGCGGCCGTCGTCGCCGGAATCGCCCTGCTGGCCCTTCGATTTCCCACCGGATTCTGCGCCGGCTGGCTGCTGATCGCGGGCATGAGCCTGGAAATGACGGTCCACGACATGATCGGCGACGAAGCCTATCAGCCTGTCATTGCCGCGATCAAAGGCTCCGGGATCGGTCTGGCCCTGCTATGCGCCGTCCGGTTCGGGCCCCGGTTGGACCTGCTGTCGCCGGTCTGGGCCTTTCTGGCGATGCTGGTCGCCGGCCTGACGCATGGGTTGTATCCCGGCGTGACCGCATCGGACAGCCTGCGGTCTTTCATCGGGTCCGCCGCACCATTCGTGTTCGGCTTTGCCCGGGTGCCGAGATCCTGGGCGGATGCCATCGTCAGGGCGGCGAAATGGTGCCCGCCGGTGGCGCTGGCCGCCGCGCTGCCGTTCGCCGCCGCCGGCATCAGGCCGCTTTTTATCGACAGTGGCGGTGCCCGGCTGCAAGGTCTCGGTCACCCGGCGTTTCTGGCGTTCGTCTGTCTGCCGGCGATTTACGCCTGCCTGATCGAACTGTATCGCCTGGGCCGCCGCGGCGATCTGGCGCTGCTGGCGATCAACGGCCTGATTTTGGTGCTGACCGGCGCCCGTGCACCGCTGTTTTACGCGGCCGCGGTGACCGGTCTTGCCCTGGCCACCATCCGGTCCACCGTGTTCGCCGCAGCCGATCGTATCGCGCTGGTGCTTGCGATGCTGACCGCGCTGCCGGTCCTGGCGGTGCTGGCGGGCAGTCTCGACGATATCAGGCTGTTCAACGTCGCCGTTAACGAAACCGCCAATCTGAGTGGCCGCGATCTGCTTTGGCCGCTGTTTCAGGCCGCGGCCGAACAATCCCCCTGGTTCGGCTGGGGCATGGGCGCGGGCAATGCGGTGATCCCGGCCGGCGGGCACGTCGCCCAGATGCTGCACACCTGGGCGGCCCACAATGAATACCTTCGCATCGGCGTCGAAGGTGGCACGATCGGCCGAACGCTGTTGATCGCGCTGTGCGCCGCCTGGGTCATAGCGCATACACACGCATTGTCGCCGCCGGATCGCCGGATCCTGCGGCTGGCGTTTCTGGCCCTTGCGGGCCACGCCTTGACCGATAACGTGCTGATTTCGACCCCAGCCTGCGTCTTTTTCGCCTTCGCCGCCGCTGTGTTCGCCCGTGGGCGGGGCGGTTCGGCGTGTTTCGTGCGGGCCGGACCGCGCCTGGGCGGATTCGGCCGTCCAGCCGTTGGTCCGGTCTGTCGGGCGTACCGTCCGGGCGATGCCGCGCCGCGCTGACAAGGCGGGCGGCATCCGGGGTGGTCTGGGGTTGTTGTCCGCGTCGTTCGGCTGCGCCGGGGTGCCGTTCAACAAGGTCTTGACCGGTGGCGGCGTGTCCGCTACCCACCGGCCGACCGGCGATTTTGGCGCCGGATACGGCCTGTCCCGTTCGTCTAGAGGCCCAGGACACCGCCCTTTCACGGCGGTAACACGAGTTCGAATCTCGTACGGGACGCCAGACTTATCTCAAGGTGTCAGATCTCCGCCACCACGCGCCGGCCGGCCGGAGTATCGGCCGGACGCTTGGGCATCCTGGCATGGAATCCGGCATTGATCGGTGCCAATATTCTGTCATGTATGGACGTGAACCATGCGCACGACAATCGCGTTCGACGATGACCTTCTCGCCAAGGCTCAGGCCGTCACCGGCCTGAAGAAAAAGTCCAGTCTGGTCAGCGAGGCGCTCAAGGCCCTCATCGAGCGTGAAAGCGCCCGGCGACTGGCGCGCTTGGGCGGCCGCGAACCCGGCCTGAAAGCATCCAGAAGGCGGCGGCCGGATTCCGCGTGATCCTTGCCGATACCTCCGCCTGGGACATCCATCGTCGCTCGATATCCTGACTGCGGATCGGAGTTGTGGACGCGCGATAAGCGACTGCATGGTATCGCCGTTCGATTGGGTTTGGCGATGCGCCGGGCATCGTGGCGCCACGGCGTAAACACAGTGTTCACCGAAAGACTTTCCGCAGCATCTTGGAATTCAAATCACATGGGCTCGGCTACAGCATAAAAACAACGCCCAACACCCCCCACCCCGTCCGCAATCGCAAAATCGTGTGCCGCCGGGACCATGCCGAAATCCACTGTCCTGGTTAAAGCTGGACGCCACTGCCAAATGCAGCGGATAAGCCCGCACCGGATTGGCGCACAGGAGGATGAAACGGCCGGATACCCCAGGCGAACGCGGCCAAACCGCTGTTCCACCCGCGCGATGATCCCGGCCGTCGCCCGGCGCCCATGATCCGTTGGCTGCGACTTCTGCCCGCCATCCTGGCCGTGGCCGGCTGCGAGTCCTATCGCGCGTCGCCGTTGCCCGCGCAGCCGCGGCTTGCCACCAGCGTCGCGGACCTCCTGCACCAGGGTCCATTGCCACCCCGGCTCGGTGTCGCCGACATCGCCATGCTGGCCGCCGCCAACAACCCCGGTTTGCGCGCCGAACGCGATCGCTCCGGGCTGGCCGAGGCCCAGGTCTTACAGGCCGGAATCCTGCCCAACCCCCAGCTTTCGCCGTTTTACCAGCCAAACCTGACCGCGCCGGCGGCGACCACCATCGCCTGGGGCGCGTCGCTGTCGCAGGACGTCAAGGCGCTGGTCACGATCGGCGCGCGAAAAGCGAGCGCCAGGGCGGCGGCACGATCCGTCGCGGCGGATGTGCTGTGGCAGGAATGGCAGGTCATCGGCAACGCCCGCCTGCTGGCGGTGGACCTGATGGCGGCGGAACAGCAACGCGCCCTTCTGACGCAGGCCCAGACCCTGCTGGCCGATATGGATCGCGGCGCCGCCAGCGCGCTTGCATCGGGCACGATCGCGCTGACCGATACCGCGCCGCTGCTGGTCGCTCGCAACGACCTGACAGTGCAACTGGCGGCCCTCGACCGGCAGAGTCAGCGCTGGCACCAGCAACTCGCCGCCCTGATCGGCCTCGCGCCGGACGCCGGCCTGCCGCTCGCCGAACGGCCCGGACTGGCGCCGCCCGATGCCGCCGGCGTGCGGCAAATGCTGCCGGACCTGCCGCGACACCGGCCGGATCTGGTGGCGCTGCAACTCGGCTATCAGGCACAGGAAGAAACGGTGCGCGGCGCGATCCTGGCGCAATTCCCCGCCTTGGTGGTCGGGTTGACCGGCGGACGCGACAACACGAACGATTACTATCTCGGCCCGCAGGTGACGTTCGACCTGCCGGTCTTCGATCGTAACCAGGGCGGCATCGCCATCGCGCGTGCCACGCGACAGCGGCTGCGCGACGAATACGCGGTTCGGCTGGCGGCGGCGGTGGCAGAGGTCTCCGCCATGCTCGCTCAGATCGCGCTGGTGCAGCAGCAGATCGTCGCGGACGAAGCGGATGTCGCGGCGTCCGGCCGCAGCCGGACAGCGGCGGCGGCGGCCTATCGCGCGGGCAACCTCGACGCGCGCGGCTACCTCGATTTCATCCGCACCGATCTCGCCGTCCGGCTGCAAATCGCCCAGCTCGGGCAATCCCTGTCCGAACAGTCGGTGGCAATCGAGACACTGACGGGCGCCGGGATGCCGGCCATCGCCATCCAGCCGGACCCGGGCACATGAGGAAATTCGCCGCCATCCTGGCGCTTTTCCTCGGTGCCGCCGCGCCCCCGCCCGCGCCCAGCGCGCCGGTACCCAGCGTGCAGGTAATGGCCGTATTGCCGGACCAGGGCGATCTACCCGACATTCTCACCGGCTATGGCACCGCATCGCCCGATCCCGCCGGCACCCTGGCCTTGACGACGATGCGCGATGGCCAGATCGCCGCCCTGGCGGTCACCGTCGGCGAGGCGGTGACGCAAGGCCAGCAACTGCTCGATTTCGCCGCGTCGCCCGCCGCGGTCGCCGCGTACCAGCAGGCGGTGGACGCGCAGGCGCTTGCCCGCACCCAGGTCCGCCATGCGGAATCGTTGCTGGCCCAGCATCTCGCCACGCTCGATCAGGTGGCGCAGGCCCGGAAATCGCTGGCGGACGCTCAGACCGCGCTGGCCGCCCTGCAACAGGTGGGCGGCGCGGCACCGAATACGCTGACCGCACCCTTCGCGGGCATCGTCGCCACGATCGGCGCCGGGCCGGGCGACCGGGTCGCCGCCGGGACGACGCTGGTCAGCCTGGTCCGGACCGGCACCGTCATCGTCACGGCCGGTATCGAACCGGGTTTGGCCGCTTCGATCCGGCTGGACCAACCCGTGCTGCTGACGCCGCTGGCCGGCGGCGAAACACTGTCCGGCCGCGTCGCACGCATCGGTGCGATGCTGAACCCGCGCTCGCGGCTGGTCGATGCCATCGTCGCCGCGCCGTCCGGTGCGCCGATGCCGGGCACCGCGTGGCGGGCCGATATTTCCGTGGGGCGGTTCCATGGCTGGCTGGTGCCACGCGATGCCGTGCTCACCGATAAAGACGGAACCGGTGTATTCCAGATCGCGGACGGCCATGCGGTGCGCGTTGCCGTGCGGGTTCTGGGCGCGAACGGCATGACGGATGCGGTCAGCGGCGACATCGATCCCCGGCGGAAGCTGGTGACGCAAGGCAACGCCGAACTGCGCGATGGCATGGCGATCCACGAGGCCGCGGACCATTGAGCTTCTCCGGGTTTATCGCACGCCACGTCCGGTCCCTGCTGGTCGTTGCCTTCGCCCTGGCAATCGGCGGCGTTGTCGCGGGTCTCGGTCTGCCGATCGGCCTTTTCCCGCAGGTGTCGTTTCCGCGCGTCGTGGTCGATCTGTCGGCCGGCAGCCGTCCGGCCGACGAAACCACGCTGCTGGTCACGCGCCCGGTTGAAGACGCCGTGCGCGCGCTGCCCGGCGTCCAGGGCGTGCGATCGCAAACCACGCGCGGATCGGCGCAGGTCTCGATCGACTTCGGCTGGGGCCGCGACATGACCACCGCCACGCTACTGGTCGATGTCGCGCTGGCGCAGCGCCTGCCCACCCTGCCGGCCGGCACCGAATACACGGTGCAGCGGATGGACCCGACGGTCTATCCGATCATTTCTTACGCGCTGACCTCGGACACGATCGGACCCGTGGCGCTGCGCGAACTGGCACAATACCAAATCGTCCCGTTGCTGTCCGCCATTCCGGGTCTCGCGCGCGTCACCGTCCAGGGCGGCGACACAGCGGAAGTGGAAGTCGCTGCCGACCCGCACCGGCTGGCGGCGTTCGGTCTCGGCATGGACGAGCTCGCGCGTGCGGTGACCGCCGGTAACGTGCTGCGCGCGGCCGGGCGGTTGCAGGATCACGACAAACTTTTTCTCGTCATCGCCGACCATAGCGTGCATGCCGCCTTGGGCGTCGGCGATATCGTCGTGCGCGCCGATCCGGCCGGCATCGTTCGCGTCCGCGACGTGGCAAGCGTGACGGATGGCGTCGTCCCGCAATGGGTCCGCGTGGCCGAGGACGGAAAGCCGGCCGTGCTGTTCAACGTGTATGAGCAGCCCGACGCCAATCTGGTGCAAATCGCCGGCGCCGTGCGCGGCCGTCTCGCCGAATTCGCTTTGCCGTCCGGGGTAAAACTCACCAACTGGTACGACCAAAGCACCTTGGTGCTGCAATCGGCCGGCAGCGTTCGCGATGCGCTTCTGATTGGCCTGGTGCTGGCGGGCGGCGTGCTGCTGGCGTTTCTGCGCAGTTGGCGGGTCACGCTGATCGCGCTGATCGTCGTGCCCACGACCATGGCGACAACCGTGCTGCTGCTGTCTGTTCTGGGCCTGACGTTCAACATCATGACACTGGGCGGCATCGCCGCCGCCGTCGGGCTGGTGATCGACGACGTCATCGTCATGATCGAGCATATCGCCCGGCGCGCCGGCGCACCGGGAGACGACGGCCGCGTGCCGGGAGGCGAAGCCATATTGCCGGCCGCGCGGGAGTTCATGGCCCCTCTGACCGGCTCCAGCCTCGCCACCCTCATCGTCTTCATCCCGCTCGGTTTTCTCTCCGGCGTGACCGGAGCGTTTTCCAAGGCGCTGTCGGTGACGATGGCGTCCGCGTTGGTCATTTCCTGGCTGATGACGGCTTTCGTGGTGCCTGTCCTGGCGACCCGCATCGTCGATTTCACCCGCTGGCGCGATCCGGGCGCATCCGGCAAGGGGGCCGTCGCGCACCGGCACGGACGGCTGCTGGACCTGTTATCCGGTCGGCCCTGGCTGCTGTTGGTCGCGCTGGTGCCGGTGCTGGCGGTCGGCTGGCTCGCCTACACCCATGTCCCCACCGGATTCATGCCCGCCGTGGACGAAGGCGGCTTCGTGATGGACTATTACACCCCGCCCGGAACGTCATTGACCGAAACCGTGCGCGAGGCGGGCGAGATCGAGGCGCTGCTCCTGCGCCTGCCGGAGGTAGATACGTTTTCCCGCCGCACCGGCCTGAGCCTGGGCAACGATCTGGGGGAATCCTACCACGGCGATTTCTTCGTGCGCCTGAAACCCGGCGTAGGCCGCCCCACCGCCGCGGTCATGGCCGCGGTGCTGGAGCAGATCCAGTCCCAGATACCGGGCGTCGAGGTGGAACTCGCTCAACTAATGGAAGATCTGATCGGCGATCTGACATCCGTTCCGCAACCGATCGAGATCAAGCTGTTCGGTCCCGATCCGGCGGCGCTGATCCCGCAGGCACGCAAGGTCGCCGCCGCGATCGCCAAGGTGCAAGGCGTGGTGGAGGTCAAGGACGGCGTCCATCTGGCGGGCGATGCGCTGGACGTGACGATCGATCCGGTGCGCGCGGCAATCGAGGGCATGACGCCGGACGCAATATCCACGGCGATGCAGGCGGCGCTAACCGGCGACGTCGTTACCACGCTGCCGCGAACGGCACAGGAAGTGGGCGTGCGCGTGGTGCTGCCGCACGCCGTGTCGTTGCGCGATATCGATCTGGAGGCGCTGCCGGTTCGCGCGCCGGATGGCCATCTGTTCCCGCTCAGCCGGGTGGCGGCGGTGCGTCCGGTCAGCGGACAACCGCAGATTTCGCGCGAAAATCTACAGCCTATGTACGCGGTGACGGCGCGGATCGAGGGACGCGGCATCGGTGCCGCCGTCGTCGATGTCCGCCACGAACTAGACGGCGCCGGCATGCTGGCGCCGGGGGTGCGGTACGAACTCGGCGGCCTCTACAGACAACAGCAGATCGCCTTCGCCGGGCTGGCGCGGGTGTTCGCCGCCGCGCTGGCAGCCGAACTGATCCTGCTGCTGTTTCTGTATGAGCGATTCTGGCTGCCGGCGATCATTATTCTCTGTTCGCTGCTGTCCACGACGGCCGTGTTTACCGGTCTGTGGATTGCCGGAGTCGCGCTGAACATCACCGCGCTGATGGGGATGACCATGATCGTGGGCATCGGAACGGAAATGGCCATCTTCTATGTGTCCGAATACACCGAACTCGCCCGGACGATGCCGCCCGCCCAGGCGCTGCGAGAAGCCGCACGCAACCGCCTGCGGCCCATTTCAATGACGACCCTGGCGGCGATCCTGACCCTGGCGCCGCTGGCACTGGCGCTGGGCCAGGGATCGGGCATCCAGCAACCGCTGGCGATCGCGATCATCGCCGGGTTGTTGCTGCAATTTCCGCTGGTGCTGCTGGCGATGCCAGTGTTGATCGGCCTGACGCTGCCGAACCGCCAGCGGAACAGGCGCACCGGGACGGACAGCGGGTAAGTATGCCGGAATGCCGGTGTCGCCCGCCGTCGCATTGGCCGTCCGCGATCCTGGACGACCGGTTTACAGAAACCCGGTGCTGAACCACGGCACCGCGGCAACCACGATCAGCCCGGCCAGCACCGCCAGTAGATACGGCCAGATGCGTCGCATCGCCGCGTCCGGCGATACCCGTCCGATCGCGCAGGCGGCATAATACCCTACCCCGAACGGCGGCGCGAACAGCCCGATCCCCATCGACAAAATCACCACCATCGAGTAATGAACCTCGTGAATTCCCACCAGTTTGGCGGATGGGAACAACAGCGGCCCGAACAGCACGATTGCCGGAATCCCCTCCAGCACGCTGCCGAGCACGATGAACGCGACGATACTGACCGCCATGAAACCCGCCGCCCCGCCGGGCATCGACGTCATCGCCGCCGCCAACTGCCGGGAAAACCCCGATTGCGTCAGCGCCCACGCCATCCCCGTTGCGGTGCCGATGATCAGCAAAATCGCGCCGGACAGGGCCGCCGTTTCCACCAGCATCGGATACAGCCGCCGCAGCGGGAACTGCCGGTACACCACGATCCCGACGACCGTCGCATAAACGATGCCGATGGTGGAAACCTCGGTCGCGGTGGCAATCCCCTCGATTACCGCCGTGCGGATCACGAAGGGCAGCACAAGCGCGGGCAGAGACACCGCGAACGCCTTGCCGATCGTGCGCCAGGGCGGCCGGACAACGCCGGTCATGTTTTCGTTCCGCCCACGCCAGCGCGCGATGAACGCCAGTGCCGCCGCCAGCACCAGGGCCGGCACCAGTCCGCCGGTAAACAAGGCAGCGATGGAAACGCCGGTGACCGACCCGATGGTGATCAGCACCAGCGACGGCGGAATGGTCTCGCTCATCGCGCCGGACGCCGCCAGCAGCGACACCAGTTCGCCTTCGTTGAAGCCGCGCCGCTTCATGTCGGGGAACAGCACGGGCGCCACGGCCGCCATGTCGGCGGCTTTCGACCCGGAGATACCCGACACCAGGTACATCGCTCCGAGCAAGACATATGAAAGTCCGCCGCGGACATGGCCGAGGAGGGACGACAGGAAGTTGACCATCGCCCTGGCCATGCCGGTCATTTCGATCAGCAGGCCCAGGAACACGAACAACGGTACGGCCAGCAGGATCAGCGAACTCATGCCCTCATCCATGCGCGATACCACTACCGTCAGCGGCGTGCGGGTCAGCGTTCCCAGATAGGCAAAGGTCGCCAGCCCGAAGGCGAAGCCGATCGGCACCGACAGCAGCACGCCCGCACCTAGCAGCAGCACGAAGAACAGCACCAGGTTCCAGTTACCGAAACCCTTCAGCCAGGGCGCGACAAAATGCAGCAGCACCGCCAGCGCCACGACCGCGGCAATGCCGGACAGCGCATCTTTCCACGACAGGCGGGCCAGCCGCGTCAGCGCCGCGATCAGCATCAGCACGCCGCCAACCAGAATCGCCATCGCGCGGTACGTATCGTGCAGGCCCAGCGCCGGGGTTTCGATGAACCATTGGTCGGATGCATAATCCCACGCCGAGGGCACCACCATCAGCAGAAACACGGCAACCGCGGCCGACGCCAAAGCCTCGGTTCGGGCGCGCCCGGCCGCCCTCATCCCGCCAATGACAGCGGTCAGCCGCATGTGTTCCGATCGTTGCAGGGCAATCGCGCTGCCCAGCATCGCCAGCCACAGAAACAGGATGGACGCCAGTTCGTCGGTCCAGACCAGCGGCGTATGGAACACGTAACGCGCCATCACACCGGTAAACAGCACGACGACCTCGGCCACCACCAGCAGCGCGGCGGGTATTTCGGCGACCGGCCGCAAAATGCGATCGATCCGGTCCAGCCAGGCCACCCTGCCTGTGCTCACCGGCCCCGAACCCATCAGCACCTGTTCGCCGTCATGATAACGAACCGGTCTGCGATTCCAGGATCGCCCAGGCGTCGTCGCCGTATTTTTTCTTCCATTCGGCATAGAAACCGGCGGCTCTCAGCGCGTCGCGGAAGGCCGGCTTGTCCACTTCGGAAAATTCCAGCCCCTTGGCCTTCAGGTCCGCCGTGACCGATCCGTTCAGCGCGGCGATATCGGCTCGCTCCTGCAAGGCCGATGCGTTCAGTTCCCGCGCCACCACCTCTTGCGCGTCCGGCGGCAGGGTCGAGAACCCGCGTTTGTTCGCCAGCATCCAGAATCCGTCCCACATGTGGCTGGTCATCGACACGTATTTCTGCACCTCGTACAGCTTGGCGATTTCGATCAGCGACAGCGGGTTTTCCTGTCCCTCCGCGATATGGGTTTGCAGGGCGGAATAGACTTCGGCAAAATTGATGCTGATCGGCGATGCGCCCAGCGCCTGGAACATACTGGTCCACAACGGGCTGACCGGGACGCGGATTTTGAAGCCTTTCAGGTCGGCCGGCGCCCGGATCGGGTGCGACGAACTGGTGATCTGGCGAAAGCCGTTGTCCCAGATTTTATCCATCGCGATCAGGCCACGCTTGCCGGTCTCGGTCCGGATATAGGCGCCCAGCCTGCCATCCATCGCCGCCCAGACCGTATCGTAATCCTTGAACGCGAACCCAACGCCGCTGATCGAGGCGGCCGGCACCAAAGTGGACAGGATCAGTCCGGACAGCGTGAAAAAATCGATCGCCCCCGAACGAAGCTGCGACAGCATGTCGGTATCCGACCCCAACTGGTTGTTGGGAAATAACTGAATGTCCACCGAACCATTGGTCGCCGCCTTGATGCGGCCGGCCGCTTCCTGCTGGCGGATGCTCATCGGGTGGGTGACCGGGACATTGTTGGCCAGCTTCAGGCTGAACTCCGCCGAGCGCGCGGGCCTTGTGCCGATGGCAATCAGCGGCAGCGCGGCCCCGGCGAGCAGGGTGCGGCGTTTCAGCATGGACATAATGCGATCCTTGGGCGTTTTTCCTGGCAGGCAAAATACCGGCTGCGGCCGGGGTGGCAAGTGGCCGGACCTGTGCCACGATGGCTGTATGACCGACAGTCCTTATCTATTTCGTGCCGCCGACCATCCGCTGCGGGACGTAACCCCCCGTTTAAGGGTTCGCGAAGCCCAAACCGGTTTTGGTCTCGCGTTGCGGTACCAGGAACGCGGCCCAGACCCGGACGGGGCGCCCGAAGCAGCGTGGTGCGAAACCGGACATTCCATCTTTATCCTGTCCGGTCGCATTCGTTATCGCTTCGATACCCATACCGTGGAGGCAGGACCCGGCGATATGCTGCACATCCCGGCAGGTGCGGCGCACCGTCACAAGCCCAGCGTCCCAGGCCCGGACTGGGTTCGCTATGTCCTGACCGAATTCGGTTAAACCTCCGTGGCTGTAAACCTTTTGGTAGGGATTTCCCCGTAGTCTCGGACGGTGGAGACTGGGAAATGTTGCGATCCGCCGTGCGCGGCCTGTTTCGGCGATCGTCGCCGCTTCTGCCGGAAACGGCGCCGGTAACGGTCGCCGCAGGAACCGATGGCTTTACGCCGCTCTTCGTCCCGCAACCGGAGTCCCCCGTGGTCTGGCCCGCTGCCCGGCTGGCGTTGAACCATCAGCTTTGGGGACAAGGATTCATCTTTCCTGGCGGCGAGATCGAAACTCTGCGCCTGGCTCGGCCGCTGGGCGTTTCGGCGTCCGGCAGCCTGCTGATCGCCGGTGCCGGCAGCGGCGGGCCCGCCTGCACGGTGGCCAGCAATCTAGGGGCCTGGGTGACCGCGGTGGACACCGATCCGTCCTTGCTCGCCGCCGCGCGGCGGCTGGTCGGTCAGGCGCAACTGGGCAAAAAAATCGTCATCGCCGCGTGGGATCCAGACAATCCCACGCTCGGGCAGAAAACCCACCACCACTGTCTGGCGCTGGAGCCGTTTCGCGGACCGCATCCGGAACCGATCCTGGACGCGCTGACCCGCGCATTGAAGCCCGGCGGCCACATTGTCATCGCGGAACTGACGGCACCGGAGCCGCTGGACGGCGCCGACCCAACCGTGCGCCGCTGGACCGATCTGGAATACCGCGATCCAGCCCAACTGCTCGCGCCCGTCGCCATCACCCGCATGCTCAAGCGGCTCGGTCTCGACGTCCGCGTTGTCGAAGACATCTCCCAACGGCATTTGGAACACGCCATGCTGGGCTGGCGCGTCCTGCTGCGCGATATCGGCCCAAAGCCGGACCGGCACGAAGCCGCGCACCTGGTGCGGGAGGCGGAATTGTGGCTGCTGCGGCGGCGATTGATTCGCGACGGACGGCTGCGGATGATGCGCTGGCACGCCATTGGTCACGCACCGGTGGTTTGACGGGCCGGTTCGGCCCGTCAGGCAGGCTTTCCGTTGACGAACGGTTTCAGCACGGCATGCAGGATTTCATGGACCGGAACCGCGATACCCAGTTCGCGCCCGAACGCTACCACCTTGCCGGACAGCCAGGGCAGTTCGATGCGGTTGCCACGCATCAGATCGTGCGCCATCGATGCCATCATACCCGCCGGCGACCCGCGGTTGGATGCGATCGCTTTGTCCACCGCGTCGTCGGGAATGTGTATGCCCTTGGCCCGGCCCACGGCCGCCACCTCGGCATAGGCCCTGGCGAACAGCGGAGCAATATCGGGATCGTCGCGCAGCGCGCCCAGCGGAGAGCGCGTGGCCGCTGTGATGGCCGCATTGCTGGCCAGCAGGATGAACTTCAGCCATAATTCGGTAACAATCCGGTCGCTGTGCGTCGCATCGAAGCCCGCCTTCTGGCACAGCGCGAGAAACGCCTCCCCCCGAGCGCTTTTGCCGCCGTCGAGTTCGCCGAAAATCAGGCGCATGAACGTGCCCGTCTGACGGATGACGCCGGGCGCGGCGATCACCGCGCTGATTTGCGCGACGCCGCCCATAACGGCCCCGGCGCCCAGAATGGGGGTCAGGCGTTCGGACGCGTCGATGCCGTTTTGTAAGGGGATCACCGCTGTAGCCGGCCCGATCAGCGGCCGGATCGCCGCGCCGGCGGTTTCGACATCCCACAGCTTGACGCAGAACAGCACGATATCGGCCAAACCGATGCTGGCCGGGTCATCGGTCGCCCGCACCGATGCCAGGACGGTCTCGCCGCGTCCGCCTTCAATGCGGAGACCCCGGGTCCGCATGGCGTCCAAATGCGCGCCGCGGGCGACGAATGTCACCTCCGCGCCGGCCGTCGCCAGGGCGGCCCCGAACGCGCCGCCCACCCCGCCGGCCCCGATAACTGCTATGCGCATAGAGTGCGATCTCCGTCCTTGCCAGCGAGCATTCTGTCCGACAATGGCGCCGGAAAGCCGGGAAGGCAAACCGGGGATGGCCCCAAGGGACGGAAGACGCTTTTACGGCTCCAACACCGTGTTGCCGGCCCGGTATCCGTGCCAGACTGCACGCTGGCGGCGATCGGGCGTAAGGTTGGTCATGCGGGTTGGACGGGACGGATTTGTTATGCGGCTGCGGCGGATGGGCCGCATGCCGCTGATTTCGCCGCGGCTGTGGTGGCGGCGTGTCGTGTTCTGGGTCGGCGCGGTGCTCGTCGCGTCTGTCGCCGTTGGGTTCGCCAGGGCGGCCGACTGGGCGACCGGCCTGTTTCTGCACCTCATTGCCGGCCATGCCTGGCTGGCGTTCGCGATCGCGCCCGCCGGGCTGGCGCTTTCGTTCCTGCTGACCAGACACGTGTTTCCGGGTGCCCAGGGCAGCGGGATTCCGCAGACCATCGCCGCGCTTCACACGACCGACGAGGCCATGGTCGATCGGGTTCTGTCGCTGAAAATCGGTCTGGGCAAGGTGGCGCTGACGCTGCTGGGACTGGCGTCGGGCGCGTCCATCGGGCGGGAAGGCCCCACGGTGCAGGTGGGCGCATCGATCATGCACGCCCTGGGAAAGCTGCTGCGACTGCCGCGCCTGGAACTGCGCCGGGCGCTGGTGCTGGCCGGCGGTGCGGCGGGGGTCGCGGCGGCCTTTAACACGCCGCTGGCCGGGATCGTGTTCGCGATCGAGGAACTTAGCCACTCCTTCGAGGCCCGCACCTCCGGCACCGTGTTCACCGCCGTTGTGGTGGCGGGCGCGACGACGCTGGGGCTGGCCGGCAACTACACCTATTTCGGTCAGACATCGGCCGAACTGACCAACGGCGTGGCCTGGCTAGCGGTGATTATCTGCAGTCTAGCCGGCGGTCTGGCGGGCGGGTTGTTCAGCCGGACCCTGCTGATCGCCGCTCGGGGCCTGCCGGGCTGGGCCGGACGGACGATCGTGCGCTATCCCGTCGCGTTCGCGGCGGTGTGCGGGGTGTTGCTGGCGGCGCTGGGGACGCTGTCCGGCGGTCAGACCTATGGCACCGGCTATGCGCAGGCAAAAGGATTGCTGGAAGATCGTTCGTCGCTGCCGGCGGTGTATGCGTTGCTGAAACTGGCCGCGACGGCGGTATCGTATATCAGCGGCATACCGGGCGGCATCTTTGCGCCGTCTTTGTCCATCGGTGCCGGGCTGGGGTCCGTGCTGGCGCCGCTGGTTCCCGGCGCACCGGTCGGGGCGATGATTTTGCTGGGTATGACGGCGTATTTTTCCGGAGTGGTGCAGGCACCGATCACCTCGGCGGTGATTGTGATGGAGATGACGGCAAACCAGCGCCTGATGATTCCGCTGATGGCGACGGCATTCCTGTCGTTCGCGGTATCCCGCCTGGTGTGCCGGCGGCCGCTTTACGGGGCGCTTGCCCGGCGATTTCTGCAGCTTCAGGTTGGCCATTAGCGCCTGCCCGGCACGCATGTGGCCAGGGACCGGGGACCGGGGCTTGCATCGCCCCGGCGGCCGGTTTATCAGCATTGCATGGCTATTATAGTTCCCGCTTCGCGATTTTGGTAACGCTGGTATGTTCCGGCGGCCTAGGATCGTGCAACCATAGCAAGACCCCGAAGCCGCCCCAGACAGGCGGCTTTCGTATTTAGACCCCTCCATTGTTACGAAATTCGCTGCATCTGGAACGGCCTTTGGTCCACCCGCCAAGGAGCCTTTCATGCAACGCACCACGTTCGATTTCGATGTCGTCGCCGGCCCGGTCCCGCCGCGACCCGTCCCCAAACCGGAACCCGTGACCGCTATGGCGAAACCCGGCGCCCCGCCGCCAGCCGGAGATGGGCCGGCGACACCTTGCATGCGGCCGTTCCGCGGTTAAACTACCGGCCGGTAGGCTGATCGAAAACGGGGAAATGCGCCATGAAGTTGATGTGGTTTCATCTGATGCCTTACACGGAGCTGCCGGAGGACTTCAAAGAGAAGCATCCGTCCGTCTGGGTCGATATTCATTCGTCGCTGTTCGATCCGAAGCGCGCGCATCTGATGTACAACGATTTCATGGACGAGCTCGAATACGCCGCCGATTGCGGGTATGACGCGATCTGCGTAAACGAGCATCATTCCAACGGTTATGGGCTGATGCCGTCGCCCAACCTGATCGCATCCTCGCTGGCGCGCCGGACCACGGATGCGACGATTTGCGTGATGGGCAATTCGCTCGCGCTGTACAATCCGCCAACCCGCGTGGCGGAGGAATTCGCCATGATCGACGTGATTTCCGGCGGGCGGCTGATCGCGGGGTTCCCGGTCGGCACGCCGATGGACGGTTGTTACGCCTATGGACAAAATCCGAGCCAGTTGCGCGACCGGTATCTGGAGGCGCACGACCTGGTGATGAAGGCGTGGCAAGAGAAAGAGACGTTTGCCTTCAACGGCCGCTATAATCAGCAGCGGTACGTCAATATTTGGCCTCGCCCTATTCAGCAGCCGCATCCGCCGATATGGATCCCCGGCGGCGGGTCGATCGAGACCTGGCAATGGTGCGCCGAGATGGACTATGTCTATTGCTATCTGTCCTATTACGGCCACAAGGTCGGCAAGGCGACGATGGACGGTTTCTGGGCCGAAATGGATCGCCTGGGCAAGGACCGCAATCCGTATCGCGCCGGATTTGCTCAGACGGTTTGTGTCGCCGAAAGCCGCGATCAGGCGATGGACATGTACCAGGACGCGGCCGAGTATTTCTTCGGCCGTTGCCTGCATGTCGATCCGCGTTTCGCCGCGCCGCCGGGCTATACCACCGAAGCAACGATGCGTTTCGGCCTGACCAGTCAGGTTAGTGCGGCGGCCGCCCGGTCGCAGGCGCGTCCGACCGAAATGAAGGAACTGGTCGATGCCGGCTATATCGTTATTGGAACGCCGGCCCAGGTCACCGAGCAGATTGTCGAACTGGCGGAAAATTTGAATGTGGGGAATTTGATGCTGTTGATGCAGTTCGGCAACATGAACAAGGACCTGACGCGGTACAATACGAAGCTATTCGCCGAAAAAGTGATGCCCACACTGAAGAAATTCTATGCGGAGTGGGAACACCGCTGGTGGCCGAAGCCGATGGACGACGGGCTGCGGGCGTCGGTTCCCGGATTTACGCCGGGGATGCGGGCCGCGGCCGAATAGGCCACCCGGTTACACGATCCGCACGGCGGCGGGTAACCGGGCGCGATCGTCCCAGAAGGCATCGTTCTCACACTTGCCGCCGCTCAGCGCCCCTCCCGCCGCCACGCGCCCACCAGCAGGCCCAGCACAACCGGCAGCGACAGCCATCCCGGCAGCAGCGGCAGCGCGGCCACCCCGGTCACCACGTGGTCGTGCCGGCGCCGCAGGCCGATCCAGCCGCTGCCGGACGCGGCGCGATCGTCCTCCGTGCGGCGTAATTCCGGCACTTCCGCGCCCGCCAGCCAATGCACCCCGCCGCCGGACGCGCGCGCCAGCGGCCCGGCAAGGCCGGCCGTGGCGCGCAAATCGGCGAGTTCCGGCGGATTTGCGGCACCGGCCGCGGCGTAGGCCGTTCGTGTCCCCTGCGTCACCTGCCAGACCCCTGGAACAGACGCGGCACGCTGGGCGGTAAACCGGCCGGGCGAGTCCTCATGCAGCCGGACCGTCTCCGTCCCGCCGTCCGGACCGGTCACCGTCGCGCTGTCCGGCGCCGTCGCGTCGGTGGAGCGCGATTCGATCCGCAATCGCCCGCCGGCAACCCGGGCGGTTAAAGCGTTCTCTTCCAACTCCGGTTCGCGCATCAGCCAGTGGGCGATGCGGCGCAGCAGTTCGGCCTGCGGGCCGCCGCCGTCATGGCCGCGCGACCACAGCCAGATCTGGTCCGACAGCAGTAAAGCGGTGCGGCCCTCGCCGACCCGGTCCAGCGCCAGCAACGGGTTGCCGTCGCGCGTGCGCAGCAGCACATCGCCGGTGACCGGCCCCGGTTCGATCCGTCGATACCACGGACCCCAGTCCGGCGCTTTGGCCGGGTCGCCGGGGGGATTGGCTCCGGTCAGGCCCTCGGTCACCGGATGGCGCTGCCCCAGATCGGTCACCCACGGGCGGAACCGGCCGTCCACCACCGCATCGAAGGGCGCCGGAGCACCCGGTAGCACAGTACCGAGCGGCGTGGATGCCAGGCTGGCGGGGCCGGCGAACTCGGGGCCGACGCTCATGAGCAAAGCGCCGCCCTGGCGCACCCGGTTGGCGATATTCGCCAGATAGGTCAGCGGCAGCAGGCCCCGGTTCTGGAACCGGTCCAGGATGATCAAATCGAATTCGCCGATCTTATCGACGAACAGTTCGCGCACCGGAAACGCGATCAGCGCCAGTTCGTTCAGCGGCGTGCGATCGTCCTTTTCCGGTGGCCGCAGGATGGTGAAATGCACCAGATCGACCGACGGATCGGCTTTCAGCAGCCGCCGCCATGTCCGTTCGCCGGGATGCGGCTCGCCGGAGATCAGCAGCACCCGCAACCGGTCACGCACGCCGTCGATTTCCACCACGGCGCGGTTGTTCAGCGGCGAGATTTCGCCCGCCAGCGGGCTGGCCGCCATTTCGATCACCGTGGGTCCGGCCCGCGTTATCGGTATTTCGATCCGCTGTTCGGTCCCCACCGGCACGCTTTCGCTGGCGAAGGGCTGTCCGTCGCGGCGGATTGTCAGCGTGGCGGGGCCGGTGCGGCCGGTCGTGCCCAGATCGTCGATCGCGACACGCAGGATAACGGATTTGCCGACGATGCCGTAACCCGGCGCCTCGATCACCCGCAACCGCCGGTCGGTTTCCTCGCCGCGGCCGGTCAGCAGCACATTCAGCGGTGCGCCGCCCGGCGCGGCGGCCGGCACGTCGTGGATCTGGCCATCGGTGATCGCGATGGTGCCGGCAAGACGAGACCGTGGAATATCCGCCAGCGCGCGATCGATCGCGGCGAATAACTGGGTTCCCGCGCTGCCCGCTTCCGGCACGGTGATGGTGCGCAACTCCAATCCGGGAAAGCGCGCCGCCTGCGCCTCGACCGACCGGCGCGCGGCCTCGGCCAGTGCCGCCCGGTCGCCCACTTGCATCGATGCCGATTGGTCCACGACCAGCAGGCCGATATCGCGCAACGGCTCGCGCGTTTCGCGTACCAGCCTCGGCCCGCTGAGCCACGCCAGCAGCACCGCGAATCCCGCCAGCCGCAACAGGGTCCCGCTGCCGCGCCGCCACAGCCCGATCGCCACGACGGCAAGGCATAGCGCGCCCAGAACCGCCAGCAGCCAGGCCGGCAACAGCGGATCGAAGCGGATCGCGGCGATCGCCTGTTCGGGGTGCATCATGGCGGTAGGCCGGTCACTGGCCCAACCGTTGCAGGATGGCCGGAACGTGAACCTGATCGCCCTTATAATTGCCGGTCAGCGCATACATCACCAAATTGACTCCGAAACGATAGGCCAGAATCCGCTGCCGTTGGCCGCCGGGAATCGCCGCGTACGGATTGCTGCCATCCGGCGCGATCGCCCAGGCGGCCGCCCAGTCGTTGCCGCCGATAATCACCGGGCTGACGCTGTCGTTCGTGCGGTCCTGATCGCGTTGCACCCAGACCGTGCCGCCGGCGAAGCGTCCGGGAAAATCCGGCAGCAGATAAAACGAACGCGACAGCACATGGTCGGCCGTCAGCGGCGCCAGCGGCGGCACGTTCAGGCCGCGGGCGATCCGTTTCAGCGAGTCCCCGGTGCCCGGCGCGAAACCGGCGCCCGATCCGGAATCGCGGGTATCGATCAGGACGATCCCGCCGCGGCCCATATACTCGTTCAGCGCCGCCACTTGTGCGCCTGTCAGGTCCGGCGCATCGGCCACGACCGGCCAGTATAGCAGCGGGTAGAGGCTAAGATCGGTCTCCCCCGGCCGCACCGCATCGGGTTCGAACAGCGTCGCGGCGGTGCGCAGATTGACGTAATCCGACAACCCTTCCAGCCCGGCTTTGGCGATCCCATCGACCCGCTTGTCGCCCGATTCGATATAGCCCAGCCGCGTGCTGGTCGCCGGATCGGGGCTGCTGTCCAGCGCATGCGCGGCCGGGGCCGGCAAGGCCAGCAGCAGCAGCACCGCCGCGGCCGAAACCCGCGCGCGCAGCAAACCCCGCAGCGCCAGCCCGATCAGCATATCGGCGCATAACAGCACGATGGCGATGGCCAGCAACGGCGGACCCAGCGCCCGTTCCCTGGCCGATCCGCGGAATGTTTCCAGCGTTGCGCCAGGGACCGGCGGCGCCGCCTCTGGCGCTGCGATGACGGTTCCCAGGTTCAGCACCTGACGTTCGCTTTCGGGTCCGTACAGCCCCGGCGGATGGCGCGGCGAAACCGGCGTCGTGGCGAAACGATCCGCTTCCAGGGCGGTGGCCGCCGGGGGCGGTGGCGACAACAAGCCAAATCCGTCCAGCGTTTCGGCGGGGGCCAGCAGTGCGTTGCCCCTCGCCCCGGCGACGCCCGCCGACACATCGACCAGCCGCCGCATCATATCCACGAACAGGCCCGACAGCGGCAGGTTGGACCAGTCGGCGTTGGCGGTGACGTGAAACAGCACCACGCGCCCGGCACCTTCGGCCATTTCGGTCACCAGCGGCGTTCCATCCTCCAAAGCCGCCCACGTCCGCGTCTCCAAGTCCGCGCTCGGTTCCGCCAGCACCTGTCTGGTGACCTTCAAATCGCCGGTTACCGTCAGCCCGGCGAATGGAGACGATGCCGGAAACGGCGCCAGACCCGCCGGCTGGCTCCACGACATCGCCCCGCCAAGCTGGCGGTCCCCGGCGAGCAATCGCGCCGGCAGCAAGGTATCGGTGTCGTTCCCGGCCGCTTCCGCTGTATGCGGTCCGGCAAACCGGATCAGTAATCCGCCCTTGCGCACCCAGGCGCCGATTGCATCCCGCTCCGCCCCGGCCGGCAGTGGCCGGTCGGCCAGGACAATAACCGAGATGTCCCGCCCCAGCAGTGTCGCCGCGTCGCCCTCACGCAAATCCGTGAACGGTTGCAGTGCCCGTTTCAGAAAATACAACGATCCGCTGAACGGCGTGTCCGCGGTGGACAGGTCGCCCGCCAGCAGCCCCACTGGACGCCTTCGCCACCGTTCGTCCAGCAGCACCACCGCGCCGGCGTTGGACGGGCCTTCCAGCACCAGCCGGGTCAGCCGGTTGCG
The DNA here is from genome assembly GCA_021805565.1 of Pseudomonadota bacterium. GTDB lineage: Bacteria > Pseudomonadota > Alphaproteobacteria > Acetobacterales > Acetobacteraceae > Rhodopila. Next base: position 110,154 of record JAJZFA010000033.1, on the reverse strand, counting down.
AAGCTCCGGCGGCAACACCATCGGGGCGGACGCCGCCGAAGCGCCCGCTGGGATACCGACAACGCTACGCGCCAGGGTACGGCCATCGCCGGCCTGTGCCAGCACGATGGCCTCGGCCGGCGTAGCCCTCGGCACCAGCGCCACATGCACGACCAGCCGATCCGCCTCGCTGGACGGCGGCAGCAACAGCATCGGGGATTCGCTGTCGCAACAGATTTCCGTCACCGGCCCGGTTTGCCGCAGGCCGGCGGCGAAGCGGGCGAAACCAGGACCGTCGGTTAGGCCGTCCGGCACGTAGATCGCCGATGCGTCCGAGCCGCCGCGCCACGCCTGCAACGCGCTGGCCGCGGCCTCACGGTCCGGCGGCCAGGGCAGCGGCTGTAGCGCGTCGAGCCGGGCGCGCAAATCGGCGATGGGCATGGCCGCGGATACCGCGACCGGGGCCCCGGCCGCGGCTTGCGCCGTGGTCAGCAGCGCCGCCGGACGGCCGGCCCGTTCGGCGCGGTCCAGCAATGCGCCGGCCGCTGCCTTGCGCTGGGTCCAATCGTTCGCGGAAGCCCAGCCATTGTCCAGCACCAGCAGCACCGTTCCCTTGCCGGGCAGGGCGGAACCGGCATCCAATACCGGCCGGGCCAGCGCCACGATCGTCAGTCCGGCCGCCAGCAGCCGCAGCGCCAACAGCCACCACGGCGTACGGGCCGGGGTTTCCTCGGTCGGGTTCAGCCCCAGCAGGAAGCGGATCGCCGGAAACGATTCCGGACGCGGCGCCGGCGGGGTCACCCGCAACAGCCACCACAGCACCGGAAGAGCCAGCAGGCCAAGAAGAATCCAGGGCGCGACGAAGATCATTGAGCGGCCAATGCCTGATAAAGCGTCAGCAGAGCCAGTTCTGGCGGACGATCGGTGCGATGCACGCCAAAGCCAAATCCCGCGGCCGAACAGATCGCGGCCAGTCCGTCCTGCTGCGCCTTCAACCGCACCGCGTAAGCCTCCCGGACAGACTCGGCACGGGGTATCAGGGTGTCGCCGTCATGTTCCAGCCCCCGGAAGCGGATGCGTCCCCGATAGGGCAGGGCGGTTTCCGCCGGATCGAGGATTTGCAGCAGATATCCCGTCACCGGGACCGCCGCGAAGCGCCCGATCAGCGTTCGGATATCCTCCAGCGGCAATAGAAAGTCGCTGAACAGCACCACCGAACCAAATCGCGGCAACCGCACCGCCGGGGGCAGGCCGCCATCGTCGTCCGCCGCGTCCAATTCCGCCGCCATGCGATCCAGGCCGGACCGGTTTGTCACCGGCCGGGCATCCGGCCGCATCGCCGTCACGCGCTCCCCGCCGCGGAGCAGCAGCGATGCCAGGGCGAGCAACAGCAGATTTGCGCGCTCGCGCTTTTCTACCGGCACCTGGCGGGACCGCCAGCGCATCGACGCCGAGGCGTCGCGCCACAGGCATACGGTCTGCGCCGCTTCCCACTCGGTTTCCCTGACGAACCAGCCGTCCGGTGCACCGCGGCCGGATTTAGCGGATTGCCGCCAATCGACGCGCGTCAACGGATCCCCCAGGGCGAACCGCCGGAATTGCCAGAAACTGTCGCCTTGCCCGACGCGCCGCCGGCCATGCACCCCTTGTGCGACGGTCGCGGCCACCCGATCCGCCGCCACAAGCAGCGGCGGCAGACGGGCGCCCAGTGCCTCGGCGGTCAGCGCGCCGCTGGGCATCGCAGGGTCCATTTTCCGGCGTCCGCCATGCGCGAACCGGTCGCGACGGGATCGATCACGCCGTCACCCGATCGCCTTAACCATCCGGTCGATCACCTCGTCCGCCACGATCCCGTCGGCACGGGCCGAGAAACTCAGCGCCATCCGGTGCCGCAAGACCGGCCGGGCGAGGGCGGCAACGTCGTCGATACTGGGTGCCAGACGGCCGCCAAGCAACGCTCGGGCCCGTGTCGCCAGCATCAGTGCTTGCGCCGCGCGCGGCCCAGGCCCCCAGGCGACATGCCGCCGCACGATTTCGTCGTCCGAACTTTCCGGCCGGCAACCGCGCACCAGGGCCAGGATCGCATCGACGACCGTCTCTCCCACCGGCAGGCGACGGACCAGCGCCTGCGCCATCGCCAGATCGTCCGCGCTCATGGCCTGTTGCGGCATCGCCTCCGGTGCGCCGGTCGTTGCGAGCAGCATGGCGCGTTCGGCGTCCAGACCCGGATAGGTGACGGTCACCTCCATCAGAAAACGATCGAGTTGCGCCTCGGGCAGCGGGTATGTGCCTTCCTGTTCGATGGGGTTCTGCGTCGCCAGGACATGAAACGGGCGGGGCAGGGCATGTTCCACCCCGCCAATGGCAACTCGCCGTTCCTGCATCGCCTGCAACAGCGCCGATTGGGTGCGCGGGCTGGCTCGGTTGATCTCATCGGCCATCAGCAGTTGGCAGAAGACCGGTCCATGAACGAAGCGGAAGGCGCGCCGGCCCTCCGCTTCATCCAGCACTTCGCTGCCCAGGATATCGGCCGGCATCAGGTCCGGAGTGAACTGAACCCGTTTGGTGGCCAGGCCCAGCACCACGCCCAACGTTTCGACCAGCCGGCTTTTCCCCAGCCCGGGCACGCCCACCAGCAGCACATGGCCACCCGACAGCAATGTGATCAGGGTTTGATCGACGACCTCGCCCTGGCCGAAAATCGAGCGGCTGATCGCCGCCCGCACCGTCGCGATGCGTGCGGCCAGCGCGTCGGTCGCCGCCAGGATCGCGCCGGGATCGTCGTTCATCATATCAATCCTGTCATCGTGCCAATCCTGTTATCGTACCAAGCCGGTTCGCGGTCGCGTGTGGCGTTCCGACCATACCGTCCGGCATACCGGTCCCGTCGTCCATGTTTATATCCAGGAATGCATATAGGGCCTTTTGCGAGTGGGGGGATGCTACCTATATCGAATATCTGAATGGAAGTTTTGCTTCCAGCGGAGACGGATACGTGATCGAGACCGGTACGTGATCGAGACTGGCACCCAAGGCTGCAACGCCACCGCAAAGCTGGCCGAAACGCCGGGCGGCTTCGCCGGTCCCGGCGTTTTTGGACCGGCGCCGCGATCGCGCCCCCCGCGCATCCCAACCGAATGCGGGGACTTGCCGTTCCTGATCAAGCGCGATGGCACGTGGCTGTATCGCGGCACGCCGATCAACCGCAAGGAACTGGTCTGTCTGTTCGCCAGCGTGTTGCGGCGCGAGGCCGATGGAAGCTGGTGGCTGCAAACCCCGGCCGAACGTGGCCGGATCGAGGTGGAAGACGCGCCGTTCCTGGCCGTCGAACTCGACTGGACCGGCGACGGCCGCGATCAGGTTTTGTCCTTTCGCACCAATATCGACGAAGTGGTGACCGCGGGGCCAGACCACCCGATCCGCATTTCGCACGATCTGATGACCTGCGAACCGACGCCCTATATCCGGCTGCGGCCGGGCGCGGCGGCCCATCTCGCTATCGAGGCCCGGATCAACCGGGCAACGTATTACGAACTGGTCGCACTGGCGGTTCCGCGCTGGGTTGGCGGCAAACGGGTTTTGGGCGTGTGGAGCTGCGACGCCTTCTTTTCCCTGGGCGAATTGCCGCCCGGCGAGGCGTGACGCCGGCCGCGTTGCGGCGACGACTGGCCTGGATCGCCGCCTTACCGCTGGGTGCCGAACCTATTTTCGGCGACGAAATCCTCGCCGGCCTCAAGCGGCCCCCCATTCCGGCCGCCGTGCTGGTGCCGGTGGTGATGGGCGACGAACCGTCCATCATCCTGACCAAGCGTACATCCCATCTGAACAAACACGCCGGGCAGATCAGCTTCCCCGGCGGTCGGATCGATCCGGACGACAGCGGCCCGGAAGCCGCCGCGCTGCGCGAGGCGCACGAGGAAATCGGCCTGGACCCCAGCGCGGCCGAGGTGCTTGGGCGGCTGAACGACCACGTGACCGGCACGGGATACCGCATTACCCCGGTTCTGGCCGTGCTGCCTCCGGCACTGACCTACACAGTGTCGGCGCACGAGGTCGAGGCGATGTTCGAACTGCCGATGCGCGTGGTCCTGGACCCGCACGCTCCCCGCCGCCAGCGCCAGCATACCGGCGGAGTCTGGCGCGAATACTGGGTCTGGCCGCATCCCGAACACTTCATCTGGGGCGCCACCGCCGCGATCCTGGTGCAACTGGCGCGCAAACTACGCCAGGACACGCTATGACCCCCCTTGGCATCCGCCGATGCCCTGGGTGCACAACGCCGATACCAACCATCATGATGAATACAGGAGATAAACGATGCGCCGGATTTTTCTTGCCGCCTTCGCCGCGCTGATCGCCGCGCCCGCGTTCGCTCAGACCCGGATCGATTCCATCAACACCAATTTTCGCTGGCTCGGTCCGGACGACAAGATCGTGGTCGAACGCTACGACGACCCGCGCGTCGGCAACGTGTCGTGTTACATGTCCCGCGCGGAAACCGGGGGGATCAAGGGCGGTCTTGGTTTCGCCGAAGACCCCAGCCGGTTTTCGATCGCCTGTAGGGCGGTTGGGCCGGTGACGCTGCCGGCGTCCATGCCGCGTACCGAGATTATCGCTTTCGCCCAGGCGTCGTTATTCTTCAAGACGTTTCAAATCCACCGGTCGCTGGACGCGGAAAAGCACGTTCTGATTTACACAGTCGTCAGCACCAAGCTGATCAACGGATCGCCGTTCAACAGCATCAGCGTCGTACCGACCGAACCGCGATAGGGCTCGTACCGGCAAGCGAACCGCGATGGCGAAGTCTGGCTCCGCCATCGCGGTTCAGCGTATTAGCCGTGACTGGTGAAATGATACTCCGGCATCGACGTCAGTTGCTGCTTGGAGGTGCCCGGCAGCACGACACGATTGTCGTCGCTGTCCTTGGTATTGCCAAAATGCAGCTTGGTGAACGGCACTTCCACCAGCTTTGAGTCCATGCCCAAGAAGCCGCCGACCGACAGAATGGCGTGAACCGAATGATCGCTCTCGATGACCAGATCGTCGATGCTGCCGACCTTGGTGTCCTGGTCGTTGTACACCGGCGAACCGACGATCTTGCTGGTCCGCATGCCGCCATTTTTGGTCATGACAGGATTGCGTTCCGACTCCGAGCCGTACCCCGAACCGGTCGTGCTCCCTGCTGTGTCATGCGTGGCGGGCGCGTCCATCGCGGCATTGGCGTGGGCTCCGGGCGTAGCCGGCGTCGTCTGTGCCATCGCCGGGAAAACAAACGCCGCGGCCAGCAGCGTTGCGGTTGTCAGTAATTTCATGATCCGTGTCCTTAGGCTGTTTGGTCCGGTTCAGTCACCGGGCAACCCCGAAACGAGCAATGGCCGATGCTGGTTCCGGTTCGCGGCCGGCGATCATAAACTCTTGACCCGGCGGAATCGCCGACGGGCCTGCAACGAACCGGGCGCTGCGATGACCGGCGATGGCGCGACGGCGCCGTAGCACGCCCGCTGTGCAATGTTCCGCCGGTTGCGGGCCGGTGCGCTTCTGCGGCATAATGATGGCAAAGCAGTGCGAGACTGCGGCTGGAGGCAAGCGTGATGACGGACCAAACCCATGAGTGGGACCGCGTGCCGGCGATCGAGCGGTTCGCTGATACCGCCAAGTTCGCCGAAACATACGGCTTTGCCGCCTCCAGCGGGGAAATCGCGCTGGAAGGCCAGTTTTTTGCTTCCGCGCCGCAAGCCATCGGCGACGCTGTATTTGTTCATGCATCCTAGCCCATCTTATTCACCGCATGGCAGGGATTCGCTGGCGGGCATGGTACAACCATCTGGAATCGCGTAAGGTTTGGTTGTCAACGCCACACCTCATGCCCGGACAGAATATGCCATGCCCGCCGAAGTCGAAGATACACCGCTGCCGTTCGACCTGCCAGGCATCGGCAAGAAGAAGATCGCCGCCGCGTTCGACGGTGGCCAGGTCAGTTCCGACGGCGGCGTGCTGCTGCTGGCCGGTGCCGATCGCCGGCTGGGCCTGATCGACCGGCTGGCCGCGATCGTCCCCGACCACCGCGACCCGGCCTTGATAACGCACGCCCTGGCGGACATCTTTCGCGCCCGCGTCCTTGCCATTGCCTGCGGATACCCCGACGCGGACGACCTGGACCGGCTCCGCCGCGACCCGGCCTTCAAAATGGCCTGCGGGCGGCTGCCGGACAGCGGCGGCGACCTGGCCTCGCAGCCGACCGTGTCGCGGTGGGAGAACGCGCCCGATGTTCGCACGCTGGTCCGCATGGCGCACGCCATGATCGACCTCTGGTGCGACAGCCGTCGCAAGCCGCCGCTGGCGGTCACGCTGGACTTCGACGACACCTGCGACACCGTGCATGGCCACCGGCAGTTCTCGCTGTTCAACGCCTTCCACGACGAGCGCTGCTTCATGCCGCTGCACGTCTATGACGCCGACACCGGCCACTGCGTGCTGACCGTCCTGCGCCCCGGCAAACCCCCGGACGGGGCGGAGGTCCGCGCGCACGTCCGCCGCCTGGTCCGCCGCATCCGGCTGAAATGGCCGAAGACCGCCATTACCATACGCGGCGACAGCCATTACGGGCGGCGCGAGGCGATGGAGCGGTGCGAACAGAACGACGTAGGCTACGCCTTCGGCCTGGCACGCAACGAGGCCCTGGACCGGCTGGTCGCCGACAGGGTCGAGGCGCTGTCCCTGCGGTGGGAGACGGGCAGCGCGCAGGCCGTGCGCGGCTTCGCCGAAGCCCGCTACGCCGCGAAGTCATGGGGCGTGCCCCGCCGCGTCGTCGCCCGCACCGAGGTCACATACAAGGGCGTCGACACCCGCTACGTCGTCACCAACCTGGCAACGTCGGGTCGCCGCTGGCTCTACGATGATTTCTATTGCGACCGCGGCCGGGCCGAGAACATGATCAAACGGCACAAGGCCCAGCTCGCCTCCGACCGCACGAGCTGCCGCTCGCCGCTCGCCAACCAGATGCGCCTGGTGCTGCACACCGCCGCTTACTGGCTGATGCGGCTGACGGGCGAGGCCGTCCCGGCTGCCCATCCCCTGGCCGGCTGCGAGTTCTCCACCCTGCGCGCGCGGCTGCTGAAGGTCGCCGTGCGGGTCCGCGAGACCGCGACACGCGTCCGCCTCGCCTTCGCGGCCAACTGCCCGGACGCGGCGCTGTTCCGCCACCTTGCCCTGCGCATGATCCCGCGACCCGGGTGAGCGGCGGGCGGCATCGCCCTCCCGGTCCCTCGAGAACCAAACCCCCAGCGCCTGCCAGATACGGTCCGGAACGCGGTCAACCCAGCAGGGGGCAAGTATCGCCCGCCACAGATGCGGCACCGATCGTTACCCTGCGGCGGCGACACGGTGAATAAGGTGCGTTAACAACCTGACCACGGAAGACACGCCGATGTGGGGGCCGATTATCCGCACACCGATGGAATCTGGCCTGAGTCCGATAAGTATATCGAACAGCAGTCCCAGGCCCTGACGGCGGAACAGGTGCATAAGATCACCTGCGAGAACGCGGCGAAGTTCTACAATCTGACCAATTAGCGCCCACACGGCGTGCGCCATCCGGCCTGGGCTACCGTCAAGGCCGGATGGCGCGGCGCGCCCACTGCGGCTACCCTGTGCCGCCATGATCGATCTTATCGCCGCACCCGCCGCCCTGCCGCCCGGCGAACGCATCTATGCCGTCGGCGATATCCATGGCTGCCTCGACCGGCTGGTGGCCCTGCATGAAGCCATCGCCGAAGACATCGTCGGACGCCCCGTTGCACGCACGACCCTGGTGCATCTGGGGGACTATGTGGATCGCGGCGCCGACAGCGCCCAGGCGATCGACTGGCTGATCAATCGGCCGCCGGTACCCGCCGATGAAATTTTTAACCTGATGGGCAACCACGAATATATGATGCTGTCCGCCCTGGCCGGTGCGGACAAACAGGCGCCGGATGTGTGGCTGACCAATGGCGGCGCGGACTCGCTGCTGAGCTGGGGTATTTCCCGCACCGTGCCGCCGGCCGGGTGGGCGGAACGCATCCCGCGCCAGCACCTGCTGTTCTTGCGGGATCTGCCGGTTAGCCGGCGAATCGGCCCGTATCTGTTCGTGCATGCCGGTATTCGTCCCGGTGTGCCGCTGGACCAGCAGACCCGTCACGACATGATGTGGATTCGGGAGCCGTTTTTGTCGTCCCGAGCGGATCATGGCGCGGTGGTGGTGCATGGCCATACGCCGAAGCGGGAGCCGGTGGTGCTTCCCAACCGCATCGCCATCGACACCGGCGCGGTGCTGGGCGGCGACCTGACCTGCGTGGTGCTGGAGGCGGACACGCTCGGGTTTCTGACCAGTTAGACGGCAATTCGCCGGATGTGCTTGCTTCTTCCCGCGACCCCACGCGAAGATGGCTTGCACCGCTTCCATGGCCTTGTTACCGCAGGTTGAATGAATCAGATCGTACCCGGCCCCGTTCCGCGCCCGGATGAACCGCCGCCCGATCTCGCGGCAGCCGTTCGGCGGCTGGCGCATACCAACGTATTGGTCATCGGCGACGTCATGCTGGATCGCTACACCTATGGCGACGTAACCCGCATCAGCCTGGAAGCCCCGGTTCCGATCCTGGCGATCGATCGGGAGGTTGCGCTGCCCGGTGGCGCCGGCAACGTGATGCGCAACCTGACCGCTTTGGGTGCGGCCACGGCGTTCATCTCGGTCGTTGGCGACGATCAGGCGGGGTCGGACCTGACCGGGCTGATCGGCGGCCAGCCGAACGTGGAACCGTGGCTGCTGGTGCAGGGCGGCCGCACCACCACGCTAAAAACCCGCCTGATCGCCGCCGGCCAGCAGTTGCTGCGCGCGGACCGGGAACAAACCGACCCGATTCACCCCAAGCTGGCGGACCGGCTGGTGCGGATCGCCGTCGATGCCATGGCGGCCACCAGCGTTACCGTGCTGTCCGATTATGGCAAGGGCGTGTTGTCCGCCGATGTGCCCGCTCGTTTGGTGGAGGCCGCGCGCAAGACCGGCCGCAAGCTGATCGTCGATCCGCGCGGCAGCGATTTTGCCCGCTATGCCGGCGCCGATGTCGTCATGCCTAACCGGCAGGAACTCGGAGCCGCCGCCAGAATGCCCGTGGACAGCGAGGCCGATATCGTCGCCGCCGCCCAGCATCTGCGCACGACGCACGGCTTCGGCGCCGTGGTGGTCACGCGCGGCAACGATGGCATGACTCTGGTGGACGCCGCCGGATTCCAGCATTTCCCGGCCGAGGCGGCCGATGTGTTCGACACCTCCGGCGCCGGCGACACCGCGCTGGCCATGCTCGGTGCGGCGCTGGCGGCGCAACTCGATCTGGCGGTGGCAGTGCGGCTGGCCAACCTCGCGGCCGGGATATCGGTGGGCAAAGTGGGCGCGTCGGTGGTGCGGGAACCGGATTTGCTGGCCGCGCTGACCCCGCAGCACAGCGCGTTGCGGAAAATCGTCAGCCGCGAGGAAGCGGTGGAGCAGGCCGAACGCTGGCGGCATCGCGGCTGGCGGGTGGGTTTCACGAACGGGTATTTCGATTTGCTGCACCAGGGGCATGTGGCGCTGCTGGAACAGGCTCGGGCGTCATGCGACCGGCTGATCGTGGGACTGAACGCGGATGCCAGCGTGCGGCGGCGGAAGGGGTCGCCGCATCCGATCCAGCCCGAGGCGGCCCGAGCGGCGGTGCTGGCCAGTTTCGCGTTCGTGGATACGGTGTGCGTGTATGAGCAGGATACGCCGGACGGGTTGATCGAGGCGTTGCGGCCTGACGTGCTGATCAAGGGCGCGAACCATGCTCCGGACGATGTGGCGGGGGCCGATCTTGTGCGCGGCTGGGGCGGGCGGGTGCTGCTGATCGATCTGCCGGCGGAGCAGTTGCCGCAGCCGGGGCTGACGACGCTGTAGGTTCGGCGATCGCGGGTTGGGCCGGCCCCTGGTTTTTTTCGTTATCCTACGGCAAGGTGTACCCATCGAAATACTAAGGGGAACGCCGTGGCTAAGGTTATTATCAGTTGTGCCGTGACCGGCGCCATCCACACGCCCAGCATGTCGGAGTATCTGCCGATCACGCCGGAGGACATCGCCCGGTCCTCGATCGAGGCGGCCGAGGCGGGTGCGGCGATCATCCACCTGCACGCGCGTAACCCGGTGGACGGCTCCCCGACGCCAGACCCCGCCGTGTTCATGCAATTCCTGCCCACCATCAAGCAGAGCACGGACGCCGTCATCAACATCACCACGGGCGGCGGCCTGACCATGACTTTGGAAGAACGTCTCGCGGCGCCGCTGATGGCGAAACCCGAAATGTGCAGCCTTAACATGGGCAGCATGAATTTCAATATTTCCCAGGCGGGCAACCGGATTAAGGACTGGAAATTCCCGTGGGAAAAGCCCTATCTGGATTCCACCGACAACTTCATTTTCCGCAACACCTTTAAAGACATCGAAGGTATTGTCGAGAAGCTGGGGAAGGGGCACGGCACCCGCTTCGAATTCGAATGTTACGACATCGGGCATCTTTACAATCTGGCTTACTGCCTCGACCGCGGCATCGTCGAGCCGCCGTTGTTCGTGCAATCCATTTTCGGGATTACCGGCGGCATCGGCGCCGAACCCCGCAACCTGCTGTTCGCCAAGGAAACGGCGGATCGCTTGTTCGGGGACCAGTATGTCTGGTCGGTGCTGGCGGCGGGGCGCCATCAAATGGCGTTTGTCACAATGGCCGGCATCAACGGCGGTAACGTCCGCGTCGGGCTGGAAGACAGCCTTTATATCGGCAAGGGCCAACTCGCGAAGACCAACGCCGAACAGGTGGCGAAAATCCGCCGTATCCTGGAAGACCTCAGCCTGGAAATCGCCACCCCGGCCGAGGCGCGCGAAATGCTGAACCTGAAAGGCGGCGATCGCGTCGGCTTTTGACCCGCGCGTAGCCAGGAAAGCCGGGGCCAACCGCGCCCCGGCCAACATCCGCCGTTTTGCCTCTACAGCGCGCCGCCGCGCCGTCCCGCCATCGCCCCAAGCCGCAGCCGCAAGGCGTTCAGCTTGATGAAGCCCTGGGCATCGACCTGATCGTAGGCGCCTTGGTCGTCCTCGAACGTGACAACCTTCATCGAATACAGGCTGTTCGGGCTTTCCCGCCCGATGCAGGACACATTGCCCTTGTAAAGCTTCAGCCGCACCCGGCCGGTGACGCTGTGCTGGCTGGTATCGATCAGCGCCTGTAGCATCCGCCGCTCCGGGCTGAACCAGAACCCGTTATAGATCAGTTCGGCGTAGCGCGGCATCAGGCTGTCCTTCAGATGCGCCGCTTCCCGGTCCAGCGCGATGCTCTCGATCGCCCGGTGCGCCGCCAGCAGAATCGTCCCGCCCGGCGTTTCATACACGCCGCGCGATTTCATGCCCACGAAGCGGTTTTCCACCAGATCGAGGCGCCCGATGCCGTTGGCTTTCCCCAGTTCGTTCAGGCGTGTCAGGATCGTCGCTGGGCTTAGCGTCGCACCGTCGATCGCCACCGGATCGCCGCCTTCGAAATCGACTGAAATAACCGTTGCCCGATCCGGCGCATCTTCCGGCCGGATGGTGCGCTGATACACCGCTTCGTCCGCTTCCACGGCGGGGTCTTCCAGGATTTTTCCTTCCGAGGACGAATGCAGCAGGTTGGCATCGACGCTGAACGGTGCCTCGCCGCGCTTATCCTTGGAGATGGGAATCTGGTGCGTCTCGGCGAATTCGAGCAGTCGGGTGCGGCTGGTCAATTCCCATTCGCGCCAGGGTGCGATGATTTTGATGTCCGGCTTCAGCGCGTAGTACGACAATTCGAACCGCACCTGGTCGTTGCCCTTGCCGGTCGCGCCATGCGCCACCGCATCGGCGCCCACCTGGTCGGCAATCTCGATCTGGCGCTGGGCGATCAGTGGGCGGGCGATCGACGTGCCCAGCAGATACTGGCCCTCATACAGCGTGTTCGCTCGGAACATCGGGAAGATGAAGTCCTTGACGAATGTCTCGCGCAGATCGTCGATGAAGATTTCCTTCACGCCGGCCAGCTCGGCCTTCTTGCGCGCCGGCCCGAGTTCCTCGCCTTGCCCCAGATCGGCGGTAAAGGTCACGACTTCGCAGCGATACGTGGTTTGCAGCCATTTCAGGATCACGCTGGTGTCCAGCCCACCCGAATAGGCGAGCACGACCTTCTTCACATCCTTGACGGCCATGGCGCGGTATTTCTCCATACTTTTCGCGACGGGGAGTAGCGCCTGCGACGGTCTCCGCGCAAGTCGCGAAGGCAGGATTGGCCAGTTTGCTGGCGCGCCCGGTGTGTTTGCCGGGTCGCTTTAAGCGATTGTTAACGCATGTCCGCGACAGTGCCGAGCGGATGGGTTCGTCCAGTCCGTTGCCGGATACGCCAATGACGCTTTTTTCTTGCACGGGAGACGCCAATGGCGTATAGACCGAATGCTTGATGAACCCATGACGGTCGCGGAAACGGCGCCCTTCATCCGTCAGGCCGCGAAACTATGGACCGAGGACGATCGCACTGGCTTTGTGAATTTCATCGCCGCCAACCCGTACGCGGGGGATGTCATTCCGGATACCGGCGGCCTGCGCAAGGTGCGCTGGGGCCGGCCGGGCATCGGCAAGCGGGGCGGCGTGCGCGTTATCTATTTCTATCACGACGATTCGATGCCGCTGTATTTGCTGTTGATTTACGCAAAGACCGAACGGGAAAACTGGACGCGGGACGAAAGGCTGCGCGCACAGGCGCTGACCGAACAGATCAAACAAACCTACCGGAGACACTAAAGCCATGACCCAATTCGGCGAAGCACTGATCGAAAGCCTGGGCGATGCCCTTGCCCATGCGCGAAATGAGGCGTCCGGCGTGCAGGTTCGCACGGTGCCGCTGCCCGATGTGCGGGCGATTCGCCGCAAGCTGCGGATGTCTCAGCAGGCGTTCGCGGACACCTACCGGATTCCGCTGCCGACCCTGAAGAACTGGGAACAGGGGCGGCGCCACCCGGACGGGCCGGCGGCGGCTTATCTGCTGGCGATCTCCCGGTTGTCGGCCGAACTTGGCGCGGTCTTGGCACAGGACGCCTGAACACCATTGCCAGGGCGGTCGCGTGACAACATGATTGCACTCGTCACCAAGGGATCGACCGGCCTTTCATGCCCATCCGTGCTGTCTGCTTCGATGTCGGGGAAACCCTGATCGACGAAACCCGCCACTGGACCGAATGGGCCAGTTTCCTCGGCGTTCCGGCCATGACCCTGTTCACCGCGATCGGCGTCATTATGGAGCGAGGGCAGTCGTTGCGCCGCGTGTTCGAGATTTTCCAACCCGGCATGGACCCCGCCACCGCCCGCCAGCGGCGTGCGGAGCAAGGCTGGATCTACGATTTCACCGAACAAGACCTCTATCCCGATGCGATCCCCTGCCTGACCGCGTTGCGTTCGCTGGGATACAAAATCTTGATCGCCGGCAATCAACCGCTAGAGGCCGAGGCCGCGCTATCGCGCCTGGACGTGCCCGCCGATGTGATCGCCTCATCCGCCGGCTGGGGCGTGTCCAAGCCGGATCCGCGCTTTTTTGCCAAGGTCACCGAGGCCGCCGGTGTGCCCGCGGACTGTATCGCCTATGTCGGCGACCGTCTGGATAACGACGTGCTGCCCGCCTTGGATGCCGGAATGAAGGCGGTGTTCGTGCGGCGCGGCCCGTGGGGCTGGATGCATGCGGAACGACCGGAAATGGAACGTGCGCATATCCGGCTGGATAGTCTGCTGGACCTGCCCGGCCGGCTGGCCGCGCTGTGAACCCCGTGCTGGACGGATGGCGCGCCCTGCGCGGCGCGGCGATGCCCGGTGGACTTGGCATCCCCTGGGCAAGGAAAATACACGGGCATTGGCAATACGGGCTGCTAACAGGTGCCGAACATGCCAATCCGGCCGGAGTCGTTCATGGCGGCGTTATCATGGCATTTGCCGATCACGCCCTGAGTTTCCTGGCATGGGAAGCGGCCGATCGCGCCCCGTGCACGACGATCCAGCTCAACACCCATTTCCTGGATGCGATACAGCCGGGCGCCTTTATCGAACTGCGCGGCGAAGTCACACGGCGAACCCGCGGGCTGGTGTTCGTCCGTGGCGTAATCGGCGTGCGCAAGGCCGAAACGATCGGCGATGCCGCCGCGGTCGATGGCATTTGGCGCGTTTTAAGCACCCGATGACCTTTTGAAGCCGGCCTGGGTCGCCTATGTCATCTTCGATCAGTCAGCAGAGGATTCAGCATGGCCGCCGATCCCGCTCCGCAGCGCAAGAATGGAAAATTGACCCTGGCCATCGATGTGGGTGGAACGCGGCTAAAGGCCGGGCTGCTCGATCGGAATGGCGACATGGTGGCCGGTCCTAACCGGATCGATACGCCACCGAAGCCGGATCCCCAGACCGTTGTGGACGCCCTTGCCGCCCTTGCCGCCCCGCTCGGGGTTTTCGACCGGATTTCGGTCGGTTTTCCGGGCGTCGTAAGGCAAGGGCAGGTGCTGACCGCACCCAACCTCGGTACCAGCGACTGGCGGCATTTTCCCCTCGCCTCTGCCCTGGCCGAAAAGCTGGGCAAGCCGGTGCGGCTGCTGAACGATGCCGAGGTGCAAGGCCTGGGCGTGATCGCCCGTCAGGGGCTGGAATGCGTGATCACATTGGGGACCGGGATGGGATTCGCGCTGTTTCAGGATGGCCGGCCGGCGCCGCATTTGGAACTGAGCCATCACCCAATTCACAAAGGCAAAACCTACGACCAGTTCATTGGTGCCGATGCATTCCATGCAGTGGGGCATAACCGATGGAACCGCCGGTTGCGGCGCGTACTGACTGCGATCGAAATTCTGGCCGGATTCGACAAGCTGTATATCGGCGGCGGCAATGCCAAGCATATTGCCGTGGACCTGGCCGATAACATTCAGGTTGTGTCAAACGTCGCGGGAATCACCGGCGGCGTCAGGCTATGGGACAAGTCGCTCGACGCTATGTTCGCCTAGCACGGCGGCCGGTGTCTCGGGGCGGCGTCACGCCGCCCGGCGGGTCGCCAAAGCGGTCGGAAGCTGAGTAATCGCCTGATCGATCAACGCGGAATCCGGCTCCGGGCCAAAACCATCGGCCAGGAATCGGCGCGCCGCGGACGTCGCGATATCGGCGGCGGCAAGCCGTACGTCGTCCACAGCGGCCTTTTCAGCGGCGCTTATCCGATCCAGGGCCATTTGCTCGCGGCGCTTGGCAGCCGCCTCGGCTTCGGCCGCGGCCGCGGCTGTCACCCGTTCCGCCTCTGCCCGGGCACCCTCGATCAGTGCCTTGGCATCGGCCAATGCGGCGGTGCGCTGAGCTTCAGCATCGCGCAGCATGGCTTGCGCGTCCCGCCGCAACCTGGACGCTTCGTCGATTTCCGCCTTCACGGCGACGGCGCGGGCATCCAGCATGCCGGCCAGCGCGCCCCAAAGCTTCTTCCCAAACAGGACGAAGAACAGAAAAAATGCCAAGACAACCCAGTTTCTGGGATCGCCGAACACGCTTGCCTCATGATGCATCGAATCCGCTCCTGTTTAACCGATGCCGCGTGCGGTCATCGACGAACCGATCGCATCGTCCAGTCGGGCGGCATCCGGCACCGAACCGGTCAGCCTGGTCACCACCGTGGCGGCGGTTTCGGTCGCCACCTGACGAAGCGCATTCATGGCAGAAGACCGCGCTCGGCCAATTTGCGCCTCGGAGTCCTGCAATTGCTTTTCCAGCCGGACGTTTAGAATCTCGGCCTGCGCGGCAGCGGCGGCCTTGGCCTCGTTCAACGCGGCGGCGATCGCCGCCTGGGAGTCGGCCCTTGCCTTGGCGGTGGCAAGGTCGGCGTCCGCGATCCCAGCATCGGCGGCGATCTTGGCCGAACGGGCATCGTCCAGATCTCTGGAAATCTTGCCGGCCCGTTCCTCCAGCACCGACGCCACGATCGGCAGCGCGTTGCGGGAGAGCACGATGTACAGCACGAGGAAGATTAAAGCCCCCCAGACCACCTGACTGATGGTCATCGGGTTTTTGAAATCCAGCTGAGGCATACCTTCCGCCATTGCGGAGGCGGGCAGCATCGGCAGACCCGCCGCAAGTAGAAGAATGATCCGGCCGGACAGCTTCATGATGTTTGCCGGACGCACGTCGCGTGCGCCCGCCCTTATCAGACGAAGAGGATGATGAAGGCGATAACCAGCGCATACAGCGCGACGGCTTCGGTCAGCGCGAAGCCAAGAATGGCAAGGCCGAACACGCGGTCGCGGGAGGCGGGGTTGCGGGCCACGCTGGTGACCAGCGAGCCGAAGATCGTGCCCATGCCGATGCCGACTCCGGCGAGGGCGATCATAGCAATGCCGGCACCCAGCATCTTGGCGGAAGCGACGTCCATAGTCCGAGTTTCCTTTCGTTATCCGGTCGCGCGGGTGGACAAGCCCACCCGTTTGGTCAGGGGTTGAGGGAGTGGTTTCAGTGCAGGTGAACCGCGTCGTGCAAATAAATGCAGGTCAGCACCGCAAAGACGTAAGCCTGCAGGGTTGCGACCAGCAGCTCGAACCCGATCAGGATCGTGTTGACCCCGAGCGATAGAGCGGCCGGGAAGTAGCCCAGCAATCCGAGGCCGCCCAGCATGACGATGAACGATCCGAAGACCTCCAGCATCACGTGACCGGCCATCATGTTGGCGAACAGGCGAACCGACAGGGAGATGATGCGCGAGAGGTATGAGATCACCTCGATCAGCACCATGAGTGGCGCCAGCGCCACCGGAATGCCCTGCGGCACGAAATAACTAAAGAAGTGTAGCCCGTGTTCCTTGATCGCGACCGCCGTCACCAGGATGAACACCATCAGCGATAATGCCAGCGTCACCGTGATGTGGCTGGTGAAGGTGAAAAACAGCGGGAAAACACCCAGCAGGTTGCCGAACAAAATGAAGAAAAACAGCGTAAACACGAACGGAAAGAATTTACGGCCTTCGAGACCGATATTGTCGATGCACATCGACATGATGGTCTCGTAGCCCATCTCCGCGGCGGCTTGCAGGCGACCCGGCACCATCGCGCGGGGCTTCATACCGACCCAAAGCAGCGCCAGAACCGCCAGGCCGGCCACCACCATCATCAGGTTGGACTGCGTAAAGCGCACCGACGCGCCAATAACGCCCAACGCCGGGTGAAGCTGGAACTGACCCAGTGCATCGATACTGCTGGAACCTTCGGCCGCCACTCTGTGCGCTCCTACCCACGATCGGACTGTTTTGGCGCCATCGCGCGCCAAAGATTGACTACACCTGCCGCACCGCCCAGGGGGACGAACACGGCCGTAAAGATCGGAGCGGTGTGAAAAACCCGGTCAAGCCCGTATCCGATGGCGACTGCCACCACAAGGGCCGAAACAAGTTCCACGCCAATCCGCGCACCGATTCCCCATGGCGAACCCCCGATGCCGTCTTGTTCGGGCGGCTTCGGCGGGACATCGAGACCCTGCTTGCGACGGGCGATGGTCAGACGATCCTCGAACGAGGGATCCGAACCGCCGTTATCCTGACTCATGCTCGCTCCTGGCAACATTACATGCCGGAAAGCCGCCGCTTGCTACCGGCGGGGGGGGCGGGTGTCAAGAACGCCAGGGCGATTTACCGTGTGGAATGGCACATTATACCGGCGCTGTGCGCGACCCCTGTCATTTGTTCTCAGGATCGGCGATCCCAGGTTGGGCGACCCACGACTGGAACAAGGACAGATCGATATTGCCGCCGCTTGCAATCAGCGCCACTCGCTTGCCGCGCATCGCGGGCGCTTCCCGCATCAGCGCGGCCAGGGGGGCCGCGCCGGCACCCTCGATCAGATTATGAGTGGCGGTCCAGTAGGTGCGGATCGCCCCTGCGATCTCCGGATCGCCGACGGTGACGATCCGTTCGGTGCCGGCGAGGATAATGCGCAGCGCATCCGGATCGGGCATGCGCACAGCGATGCCGTCGGCCTTGGTGTCCGTCCGGCTACCGGTTACGATCCGGCCGGCGGCAAAGGATCGCGCATAGCAATCGGCACCGGTGCTTTGCACCCCGATGATGCGCGTGGACAAACCCAGAAGATCGCGGGCCAGGATCGTGCCGCAGAGCCCGGACCCGAGGCCAACCGGCACATAAACAGCATCCAGGTCCGGGACCGCCTGGAATAATTCCATTGCGTAGGTAGCGACACCCTTGACCAGCAGGGGGGAGAAGGATGGGACGAACGTCAGCCCATGCGATGTGGCGCGCCGGTGCGCTTCGTCGCGCGCCTCCTCAAAATCCGCGCCATATTCTATCAGCGTGGCGCCGAGGGCCCGCATCGCGGCGTTCTTTTCCCGACTGTTGCCGAATGGAACGACAATGGTAACGGCAAGGCCGAACCGCGTGCCCGCCCAGGCCAGCGATTGCCCGTGATTGCCGCGCGTCGCGGAAATGATGCCCTTACCGGGACACTCATGGGCATGATGTGCCGCGAAAACGATGCCGCCTCGCATCTTGAAGGCACCGGTCGGCAGATGATTCTCGTGCTTGACCCACACATCGGCGCCAGTGTCCATCCGTAGCAACGGCCACTGGATTTGCGGCGTGGCGGGAATATGACGATGAACAAGGGTGGCTGCCTGCCGCAGCTCTGCCAATGTAAACATTGGGCGGGCGACCAACATACCCCTATGTTGGCGACCTAAGCGGCTCCGGTCCACCGTTACCGCGGACGATCGCTGGAATTCAGGCCAGCTTTAGATTGGTGGCCGCGGCCTTCCCACGTTCCATCGCCACTTCGTAACTGACCTTCTGGCCATCGTTCAGCCCCTTAAGGCCTGCGGCCTGCACCGCGGTGATGTGAACGAATACATCCTTGCCACCATCTTGCGGCATAATGAAACCGAAACCCTTGGTCGCATTGAACCACTTCACCGTACCGACGGCCATGGCTTATCCCCCTTGAGTGGACGGCCGGTTGTCCCAGCAACCGGCCGCTTAGGCAAAATGCCCCGAAGCCCTATGCGGGCTTAAGGTTTGTCGCGGTGGACTTACCGCGCTCCATCGCAACGTCGAATGTGACTTTCTGCCCTTCATCCAGGCCACGAAGGCCTGCGGCCTGAACGGCGGTGATGTGGACGAAGACATCCTTGCCACCATCCTGCGGCATGATGAAGCCGTATCCCTTCGTGGTATTAAACCACTTGACTGTCCCGGTAGCCATAACTGCGTACTTCCCCGTCCATGCCCCGTGCAAGATCACACGGCGCTAAAGACAACCGAGTCTTTGGACCTCCTGAGGCACCCGAAGACGGAAGCGCAGAAAGGCAAGCCAAAATACGATTGCACGGGATATTTGACGCAGAATCCCTGACCACTGTCAATTGCGCGATAACAGCGGATCGGCACCGTTCAGACGGGTGTGCGATAAGGCGCGAATGGGCCGGTCTGGCGCCATGATAACCCGGCCACGATCAGGCGCTTGAGACTGGGCGCCTGGCGTAATGAGCGGACCAGCCACCGTAAGCCATCCGGCCGGCTGCCGTGGCGGATCAGTTCGCGACCCACGGTCCATGCTATTTCGGCGTCGGCCCGGTCTTTCAGGGTCGCCAGCCTGGCCGATCCGATCCGGCTGGCAACAGCGGGATTGCGGTGAATGGCTTCGATGACCGGGCGATAGGCGGCGGGGTCGGCGGCATTGACACGATAGGCGCTGCCGGCACGTTCGCGCACGAACAGCAAAGGAGATCGGCCGCGCACCGCTGCGAATTCGCCCAGCATGGCGAGCCGCGTCCAGTATTCCCAGTCTTCGCCATATGTCAGATCGCGACGAAAATCGCCGGCCGTTTCGATCGCTTCCCGCCGGATCAGCAGATGTCCGCCATTGGCGAACAGATTCCGCGCCAGCAGACGCTCCAACAGACAGCCATCCGGCGGGGCAGGGGACAGACGAATGGCGCCCCCGGCGGCGACGCGTGCGTACCGTCCGCAGGCTGCGACAGCCCAGGGTGCTGCATCGAGTGTGCCGGCGAGCCGCGCCAAGGCGTCGGGTACGAGCCAGTCGTCGCCGTCGAGAAACAACAATGCATCGGCCGGGCTGTCGCTGGCGTGGTGGATGCCCCGGTTCCTGGCGGCGGAAACCCCGGCGTTGGCCTGACGGATCAGAACGATGCGACTATCTTGGAACGTGGCGGCGGCGGACTGGGTTGCGTCGGTGGACCCATCATCGACAACGATCATGGTCCAGGCGGTGTGCGTTTGGGCCAAGACCGACCGCAGGGCATCCGGAAGGAAAGCGGCGACGTTGTAGGCGGGCACGATAACGGCGATGTGCATGGGTGCTGACCTTCCTGGCCGGAAACCCGGTTTGTACGGAGTGTCGGTAAACATTCCGTTAACGCCGCGGGATCGGATAGGCTGGAAGGTCCGGTTTCGATCCCGCGCGGACGTTGCCTCGGGTGTCAATCGAACGAAGAACTCTCGCCGTGTTTCCTCCAGCGGGAGTATCCGGCGGAACGTTCTCGGTGACGAAAGGTCAGGCCGCGACAACCGATTTTTAACCCGCGATCACGCCACCGACATTGCTCATGTTCCGCCCGATCGTCGCATCGCCAAACGTCAACCGGCTGAGATTGGCGGTAATAGCGATCGCTCATTCGACGTTGCCAACATAACAGCCGATTCCGGTGTTCTCCCGCGCACGCCATTTGTCATTTGCCGTGGCCCTGGGCGGGGTCGAAAGCGAGTTCCGCGCGTGACGGCCGTGCCGGAATTCGCCACGGATAACCGAGCGGCGTATAGCCGAAATGCCCAATGTCCAGACTTCGGCAAGACCGGCAATTCAAAGCGATTCTCTACCCAGCCATGCCGCTTTCTACGCCGGCTGGCCTTCCAGGACGCCCTGGACCGAACGTCCGGTGCCATACGTGTGAAACGGTCTCATCGATGCGCTTCGGAATCATGCGCGCACGGAGCCGGACAGATCGATGCTGCAGATCGATGCTAATGAATCATTTGCGACTTTGGCGGGGATGGACGAATCGCATTGAGCCTGATCCTGCGCAGAGCCGCTTCGCCTAATCCGGCGAGGTCCGGATTCGAGGAGTTCGCGCTCATCGGGGTCTCAATAGTCTCGATGTGAGAATTTGCCTTATTTTTTGATATATTCCCCTCCGCCGCTGCGGTTTGAGCAGTCACCGAAGCTGTCTTTGACGACGCTGTCCCGGCCTCTATCTCCGCCAACGCCGCCAGCATGTATTGTTCGGCGGTATGACGGGCCCACGCATCTTCGTTCGCCGCGGTGGGAATCGATGCCCGCTTCCGACGATCCGCCTGCACCTGGATCAGGTGAGTGTGCACGGACAGAGCCATCTTCACCGTCGATTGGTATTCCACCTTCAGACGTTTCGCTAATCCGGTGTCGCCCGCGTGCTGGCGCAGCAGCAGCAACATTTGATCCGCCTGCGCTCGGGCGAGAATCCAGTGTGCGGCGAGGTCGGCCTCATTGGCGTCGGCCGGCAGCAGCGCCGCCACCTTGGCGACGGCGACAAGGGTTCGGGCACGCAGCGCTTCGGGTGTTTCACCGGGCCGCCGCGGCAACAAGGCCATGAAGGTCTGGACGAGCTGGTCATACAGCGCGACGGGGAGGTCGATGGTCGGATCTGGCGGGGGTAAGGTTTCCATTCCTTGATTTTTACGTTATTGCAGGAAATAAGTCAAGTCCCGTACGCCGGGTTTTGCGCGGTGCGGTGGACTTTGACCGGCGGCCCGGCTTGGCATCGGCAATACGCGCCGGAGCGCGGATCAAGCCCTCCACATAAACAGAAAATATCAAGCACCGAGTCGCACCGCCATGACAATACGGTTGGTGTTCGTCCCGCCGCTATTGTTGTTCACACCCCAGCAATTCGCCGTCTTGGTGAAATCCTGCTGGTTCACCATCACCCCCAGCAGACCGAACGGCAAACCCTGCAGAGCCGCCGCGACATGGCGTTCCAGCCGCACGCGGCCGCCCCGCACTTCGCCCACCTCGAACGCCACAAAACCGCCAGGACGAACCACCCGGGCGAATTCTTCCAGCGCGCGCCGCACAAAACCTTCCCAGGCCGCGATATCGCGGTGCCGGTCGATCCGCACATCCGCCGGATCGATACCGGCGAACCAGCATCGCAGCCAGTTATCGCCCTGGTAATCCACAACATCCAGAAATGGCGGCGACGTGACGATCAGATCGACTGATGCATCGCCCAGGCCGGGCGTGCGATCGGCCGGCCCGGTCAGCAAAATCGCCGGCGGATGCGGCGGCGGCGATCCGCCGGACAGCAGGCTGACCGTCTTTTTCATGATAATCGCCCGCACATCCCGCAACGGCGGCACCTGCACCCGCGCCTCGTTGATCTTGCGCTGGGATTTCGCGGAAACCGCCTGATTCGGCGGCATCGTATAAACCGAGAAAAACCCCGGCGAATGACCCGTCAACCGGTTGATCGCCACCATCCGGATCCAGGCATCCACCGGATCGGTGTCTGCCCGCAACCGGTCCCGCAACGCGATAATCTGCCGCAGCGTGCCGGGATGATAGAACGCCAGCAGATCGTCCGTGCCCGGTCCTGCATCTGGCCCGGACAGATCGAGCGCCGCCAACCGGGCGCCGATCGTGGCCATCGGCGGCGGATCGAGCCGCGGCGCGCACAGCATCGCGCTCAACGGATTGACATCGTTGGCCGCCGGCGCGCGGCCCATCAGCGCGGCCTGCACCGCCGTCGTGCCGCGACCGGAAAACGGATCGAAAACCCGGTCGCCCGGCGCGGTCAGGCGCTCGATAAAAAACCCCGGCAGTTGCGACTTGAAGCACGCCCGGTAACTGATTTCGTGGATGCTGTGGCCGCGCCGCTGACCGGCGGTCCAGAACGCATTCACGAAATACCGCAGGCCGCCATCCTCGGTTTCAAGCGTTGGCGCGCCGCCGAACGTAAATTGCCGCAGCGCGTCGATAAAAACCGGTGCCGGTGCCGGATCGGCCGGCAACAAATCGAGCTGCGCCAGGGGTTTCAGCGCAGGAATGGGTTGCTCGCTTTCTCCGCTCCGATGGTCGATCCAGGACCGTGCCCGCACAGAAAGGACATGTCGTCGCCCAGCGGCAGCAGCTTGGTTTTGATCGCGTCGATCAGGGCGGCGTGGTCGCCATACGGAAAATCGGTTCGTCCGACCGATCCCTGGAACAATACGTCGCCCACCAGCGCGAACCGCGCGGCGGCATTGACAAAAACCAGCGACCCCGGCGTATGTCCGGGGCAGTGCAGCACGTCGAACCGATGCGGCCCAAGGGTTAGCACATCGCCTTCTTGCATCCACCGGTCCGGGGTGACGTTGCTGGCCTCGAACCCGTATGACGCGGCCTGCGCGGCGATGCCATCGAGTAAGAATGCGTCTCGCGCGTCCGGTCCTTCCACCGGGACCGGCCCGCCAGAAGCTGCCTCCAACGCATCGCGCAGACCCGCGGCCCCGCCCGCGTGGTCCAGATGTCCGTGGGTCAGCACGATTTTTTCAATGCGGGCACCGGTCTGGGCAATGGCGGCCAGAATTTTGCCCACATCGCCGCCAGGATCGACCACCATCCCGGCCTTACTGTCGTCGTCCCACAGAATCGCACAGTTTTGTTGAAAGGGCGTGACGGGGACAATCGCGCCGCGTAAGGCACTCATCGGGCTAAACCTTTCTGGATCGTTCGTTTCGGCGGGGCATAATCTAGATACCGCCCGACATTACCGCCAAGGCCCCGCCGATGCATCGCGATTTTTGTGCCGGGCACGGGTTCATCCTGATCCGGACCGTATTTGGGGTCAGCCGTCTCGAAGAGTCGCGAAAATCTCGCCCAGCCGCCGGATCGAAGCCAGCACCTTGTCCTGCTCCAGGCCCGGCCATTGGCTGCGTATGATGAAGTGGTCCACACCGAGCAAGGCGGCATAGCGCAGAATTTCGTCTTTCACCGACTCCTTGTCGCCGATGATGAAACGATCCTTGGCGAAGTCCTCGAATGACACGCCTTGCATCGGGCTGGTCATTCCCCAAGCCGCATAGGCCGCGTATTTATATTCCAGCGCCGCCTTGCACTCGGCGTACGCCGTGGTCCGGCTGCTGCCTACGTAGCATTCCCGGGCGATGGGAAATTCAAGCGGCGTTCGTCCATATTCCCCCAGGGCGGCCCGATAGGTTGCCATCCGCGGGGCGATTTCCTGGATCGACGATGCATTGGCGATCAGCCAGGCATCCCCGATCCGCGCTGCCCGGCGAACCGAGGAATCGACCAGCCCGGCAATATAAATTGGCACGCCGCCTGGACGGATCGGTTTCAGGCTAATTCCCGCATCCCGGACAGTGAAAAATTTTCCTTCATGCGTTACGGGGCCACCGGCCCACAGCTTACGCATCAGAGTCACGCTTTCGCTGAAGCGTCCGGCCCGGTCGGCCAGCGGAATCCCGAATGCGCCGAATTCCGGCTCGCGGTATCCCAGACCGGCACCCAGCACATAGTTTCCGCCGGTCAGCACGTCCAGCGTGGCGGCTTCCTCGGCCACATGCATCGGGTTCAGCAGCGGCAGAATCAGGATGTTGGGGCCGATGGTCATGCCCTTTGCCTCGGCGGCCAGGAATGCCATCGCCGGCATGATCTGCAGCATCTGCATCGGTGCCGTCAGCCAGTGATGCGGGAACCATAGCGAGCGGAAGCCGGCGTCGCGGGCTACGCGGACCTGATCGACCAGGGCGGGAATTTGTGCCGCCACGTTCACGTCTTGCGGGTACTGCGTGTTGATAAACAGGCCAACTTTCATGACGGTCGCTCCTGGGATTCGCCGATGAGAAGGCATGGTCGCGCGAATATCGCCTTCCGGCAACGCCGGGCTTGAAGCTGGATACGGCACATGCCACATCGTCGTCATGAATGAGCGCCGTCCCCCCGAACTGGAAATGACCGCCGACGGCCAGTTTGTCTTGCCGCCAGCCGCGCCGATTTCCAGCCGCATTCTGATGTGGGCGATTGTCATCGCGGTTCTGGCCGGCGCGCTGTCGCTGGCGGCGTTCGCGCTTTGGATTGCGCTGATCGTTTTGCCGGTGGCGTTCGGCGCGGCGATCGTGGCCTGGGCGATGCTTCGTTACCGGATGTGGCGGGCGCAAAAAGCGTCTGGCGTCCAAAGGTCCACCGGACGCGCGTAATTAGAAAAGAACTGCGCGCTCCGCCGCGCTGTATGACAAAAACCGAGGCTGGCGAAGCGCCGGGCCATTTCGCCGGCTGCCGCGTATTTCCCTATCATGGCATCATCTCGTGTGCCAGCAGCGCATAAGACCGGCGCCGGGCCGACTTGTCGTGCAAGGTTGTCAGGACAGCGATTTCCGTAACGTCGTGGGCCGTTGCCAGCGCGTTTAATCGGGCCGCGACAACGTCCGGGGTGCCGTAGAATGCGCGTTCCCGCAAGCGGGCAATACGCTCCGCTTCCACACTCGAATAAGCGTGTCCGGCGGCTTCATCGGGTGATGCAAGTGCCGTGAATACGCCACGGTCGCGGTTCAGCCGCCAGATTTCCCGCGACCGGAACAAATACGCGGCCTCGGTCGCCGTCTCCGCCGCCATTGCCCACACGCAAAGCGCCGCGTGCGGAAGCGGGTGTCTCGTACTGGGGCGATAGCCATCGCGATACACCGCCAGTGCCTGCTCGACACCGGCCCCGTCGGTGATGAAATGGGCAAAACAGAACGGCAGCCCGAAATATGCGGCGACCTGCGCGCCGTAATCGGAACTGCCGAGGATCCACACTTCGGGTGCGGCCGGACCGGCCGGTTGCGCGCGAATGTCGCGGAACGGATGGCCTTCCATCAATTTGTTGCCGGACAGCCATGCCAGCAGATCGCGCACATCGGCCGGAAACTGGTCTGCCGCCGTCTCCGCCCGGGGGTTCAACGCAAACGCCGTGCGTCCATCGGACCCCGGTGCCCGGCCGAGGCCCAGATCGATCCGGCCGGGCGCTATGGCTTCCAGAACGCGGAACTGTTCGGCGACCTTCAGGGCGGAATAGTGCGGTAGCATCACCCCGGCCGATCCAACACGGATGCGATGCGTGGTCGCGGCGATCGCGGCGATCAGAATCTCTGGTGCCGTCCCGGCCTGGCTGTCGGAATTGTGGTGTTCGGCACACCAATATCGTGCATACCCCAGTGCCTCGCAGTGTTGTGCCAGGGCGATGCTTTCGCGGATTGCTTCATCCGGTGACCGGCCGGTCACGATGGTCGATTGGTCGAGGACCGAAAGCTGTACCATGGGCTGCGCTCCGTTCAGAAACCGGTCTGGCCGAAAAGCGAACCCAGCACCGCATACAGCAGACCGCCTATCAGGAATCCGACGATGGTCCCGTTCATACGAATATATTGCAAGTCCTTGCCCACCCGCAGTTCCAGCCGGTCCACCACCGTCGCCGGATCCCAGTTCGCCACCACGCCGGCGATAAATGCGGCGACGTTTGCTCGTCCGGCGGGCAGCAGGCCGCGGACAATCCCTTCCACCGCCGACTGTAACCGCACGCGCGCCATGGGGTCGGTTTCCAGTATCGCGCCCAGGTTCGCCAGTCCCGCCTCGATGTAAGCCACCACGCGCCCGTTCGGTTTGCCGATATCGGCTTCCAGCCCGACCCGGATGCGCGCCCAGATATCCCACATCCACGCCTGGATCGTCTCGTGCGCGACCACCCGGCGGATCGCCGCGCCAACCTCGGCCGCGCGTTCGGGGTCTGTCTCCATGCGGCCGATCTCGCGGCGCACCCATTCGTCGAAGGCGGCGCGCAACTCCGACCCGTCCGGACTCATTTTATCCAGTTCCGCGTTGATCTGGGCCAGCACGCGGCGGGCGATGGACGCGCCGAGCGCCCAGCCGACCAGCCGTCCGCCCTGCTCGCGCACGCGCTCTTCGATCGCCGTGCGCAGCGCGTCTTCCCGGCCGGCCAGCGCGGTTTTCAACTGTCCCAGGATGAAGCCGAACACCTCCTGATGCCGGCCGCCATCCACCAGGCTGTGTAGGGCCCTTGCGACCACCAGGCCCGCTGCCGGTCCGCCGGCGATCCGCGGCACGACGCGGGCAAGGATACGCCGGGCGCGCCCGTCTTCGACGGTGGCCAGAAGGCCCGGCAGCATGCCGGACAGCGCGACGGCCGCCGGACGCGCCGACTCCGGATCGGCCAGGAAGCGATGCACGATATTGGGCAGATCCAGCCCTCCCAGAACCTTGGATACCTCCGCATTGGTGAAGACATGCGTGGCCACGAAGCGTCCGAGTGCCTGGCCGAGGCGGAGACGCTGGTTGGGAATGATGGCGGTGTGCGGAATAGGGATGCCAAGCGGGTGGCGGAACAGCGCGGTTATGGCAAACCAGTCGGCGATACCGCCGACCAGCCCCGCTTTTGCCGAAGCCTGCAGCAGACCGTTCCACCACGTGGGCGGCATGAAATAGCTGGCGACGGTCAGGGCTGCCATCGACACCAGCAGCGCGGTGGCAAACAGGCGGAACCGGCGCAGGCCGCGCCGCGCGGCGATATCTGGATCGGGATCGGTCATCCGCCGGGTGTTTAGGGGACCGCCTCTCTTCCGTCCAACCCCTGGCAATGTTAGGGGTTGGACATGAACGACCCATTATCGCCGGTGTCCGGGGCCGCCGCCCGTCTGTTTCTGGTGGCGGCGGTGCTGGCCGCTGTGTGGGCGGCGGTTCTGTGGGCACGATGATTACCTTCGATGACGTTGAATTGCGCCATGACGGCCGGATCGTGCTGTCCGGTGTGTCCGGCACGATTGCGTCTGGTAGCCTGACCGCACTGACGGGGCCGAACGGTTCAGGCAAGACAACGCTTCTGCGGGCGATCGCCGGGCTGCATCCGCTGTCCGGCGGCCGCATCGTCCGGCACGGCCTGGAACCGGCGGATATCGCTCTGCTCGCGCAGGGAAGCCAGCTCGACCGGTCGTTTCCCATCGCCTGTCGCGACGTGGTGGCCCTGGCCGCGCCGCGAGTTGGGCCATTCCGCCAGATCGGCCGGGACCAACTGGCGGCCGCGACGGCGGCGCTGTCCCGCACCGGACTGGACGGGATGGACCGGCGTCCGGTCCAGGCCCTGTCGGCCGGGCAGTTTCAGCGCCTTCTGTTCGCCCGTACCATCGTCCGGGATGCTCGGTTAATCCTGCTGGATGAGCCGTTTACCGCCGTCGATGCCGCCAGCACCCAGCTTTTACTGTCGGTCGTCCACGAATGGCACGCACAAGGCCGCACCGTGATCGCCGTGCTGCACGACATGGACATGGTGCGCCGTCACTTTCCCCATACGCTGCTGCTGGCGGGCCAAACGGCGCAATGGGATGCGGACACGGGGATCCAGGCCGCCTGATGCTGGATTTTCTGCTGGAGCCGTTCACGCTGGGCTTTATGCGCCGCGCCCTGGCGGGATGCCTGGCGCTATCGGTCGCCGCACCGCCCCTGGGCGTGTTCCTCGTTTTGCGCCGCATGAGCCTCATGAGCGACGTGCTACAACACGGCGTGCTACCGGGCATCGCCGTGGGTGCGATCTTCGCGGGGCTGTCCGTCTGGGCGATGGGCCTCGGCGGTGTAGTGGCCGGATTGACCGTGGCGCTGCTGGCCGGATGGCTTGCGCGCCGTACCGGCGGGCGGGAAGACAGCCAGTTGGCCGGCCTGTATTTGCTCGCCCTGGCGGCGGGCGTGGCGCTGATCGCCGGCCGTCGCGGTATCGATCTGACGCACATCCTGTTCGGTAACGTACTGGCGGTGGACGACCCGGCGTTGTTCGGGATGGCGGGCGTCGCAACCGTCACCTTGCCCGTCCTGGCGCTGATCTGGCGGCCGCTGGTGCTGGAGAGTCTCGATCCAGGCTTCATGGCGGCGACAGCGGGCAGGGGGGGGCTGTGGCACCTGATCTTCCTGGTGCTGGTCGTGCTGTGCGTTGTGTCCGGCTTTGTCGCGCTGGGTACGCTGATGTCGGTTGGTCTGATGATGCTGCCGGCGGTTGCAGCGCAACATTGGTCCAATTCCCTGGCCGGGCAGGTTCGGACGGCAGTGCTGCTGGCCTGTTTGTCGTCGGTGGCGGGCCTGATTTTGTCGTATAATTTGGATATCCCGGCCGGGCCGGCGATCGTGCTGACGGCGGGGGCGCTGTGGGCGTTCAGCCTGATCGCCGGATCGCGGGCCAGCCTGTGGCGGCAGGCCATGCCGGACGCCTGAGGTAGGACGCGGGAATGCCCCGATGAACGGAGCGAGGTACGATTGCGCCGCAAGCAAGCGGCCGGCCGGCAGGCTGGGAGCGACACCAACCGCGCTGTGGCAATCGGAATCGCCTCACGGTAAGAAGCCCGCATGAACTGGTCAGGCCAAAAAATCTTCGTAACGGGCGGCGCCGGATTCCTCGGCTCCAACCTGTGTCATGCCTTGGCGCGACGAGGCGCCAAGGTCACCGCGCTGGATGGATTTCTGTTCGGCGGCGGTGCCAATCCGCGCAACCTGGACGGCGCCACGGTCGATCTCGTGCGCGGCGACATCCGTGAAATCGACCTGCGGCCGATGTGCGAGGGCGCATCCGTCATCTTCAATCTGGCGGCGCAAACCAGCCACATGGGCGGCCAGGCCGACCCGCTGGCAGATATCGATATCAACGCCGTCGCCCAGGTCCGTCTGATCCAGGCCGCGCGAGAGGCCGCGCCAGACGCCATCGTGGTGCATGCCTCCACGCGCCAGTTCTACGGCCGGGTGGAAAAACTGCCCGTCGATGAGCAGCAGCCCGTCGCCCCACCCGACGCCAACGGCGTGTCGAAATTCGCCGGCGAGCAATACTGGATGCTGGAAAATCGCGTCCGCAATCGCCCTGTCGTGTCGTTGCGCCTTACTAACTGCTACGGCCCGCGCCTGCGCATTCGCGATGCGCGCCAGACCTTCCTGGGCATCTGGATTCGTTGCGTGCTGGAATACCGCCCGTTCGAGGTGTGGGGCGGCGACCAGTTGCGCGACCTGACCTATGCCGACGACGTAACCGATGCATTCATCGCGGCGGCGGAACAACCGACCTGCCATGGCCGCATCTTTAACATCGGCGGATCGCCGCCGGCGTCGTTACGGGAGCTGGCCGATATCGTTGTGCGCTTGTCCGGCGGTGGGGGAACCTACACCACGCGCGAATTTCCGGCGGACCGGGCGCGTATAGACATTGGTAGTTATCATGCGGACGACAGCGCGTTTCGCGCCGCGTCGGGCTGGGAACCGCGTACGTCCCTGGAAGACGGGATCGGACGCACACTGGAATGGTACAAATCTCGGTTGGCGGATTATCTATGATCCCGCAGGCAAATCCTGGCGCCGGCTATCGTGCGTTGAAGCCTGAGATCGACGAAGCCGTCGCGCGTGTGCTGTCGTCCGGCTGGTACATCCTCGGCAACGAATTGCGGGCCTTCGAAGCCGAATTCGCTGCCTGGATCGGTGTGCCGGCCGTGATCGGCTGCGGCAACGGCACAGACGCGATCGCCCTGGCGCTGCGCGGTCTTGGCATCGGTCCGGGATGCACCGTCGTCACGGTGTCCCATACCGCTGTCGCAACGGTTTCCGCGATCGAAATGACCGGCGCGACGCCGCTGCTGATCGATATCGATCCGGTTCATTACACCATGGACCCGGACGCTTTGGGCCGCGTGTTACGCGATCCGCCATTTGGCCTGCCGCCCATCAAGGCGGTCGTGGCCGTGCATTTATACGGGCAGCCGGCCGATCTCGATCGGATACTGCCGCTGTGCCGCACGTTCGGCGCGGTTCTGATCGAGGATTGCGCCCAGGCGCACGGGGCCCGCTTACACGGACAGCGTGTTGGCACCTTCGGCGATGCGGCCACATTCAGCTTCTACCCGACCAAAAACCTTGGCGCCCTGGGCGATGGCGGGGCGGTCGCGGTCAGCGATGCCGCGCTGGCCGAACGCATTGGCGCCTTGCGGCAATATGGCTGGCATAAACATTACATCAGCGAAGAAACCGGCGTGAATAGCCGCCTGGATGAGGTTCAGGCGGCCATTCTGCGCGCCAAATTGCCGTATCTTGACAGCCAGAACGCACGCCGCGCGGCCATCGCCGGCGCTTATACCGCTGTGTTGGCGGGCGGGCGATTGCACCCGCCCCGGCAACGCGCGGACACCGGCCACGTGTTTCACCTGTACGTAACACGATCGGCGGAACGCGACAGGGTCCAGGCCGGACTGAAAGCCGCCGGCATCGGTACTGGTATCCATTATCCCGTGCCGGTTCACCTGCAGCCCGCCTATCTGGGCCGGGTTGCCCTCGGTCCTGACGGTTGCCCGGAAACCGAGCGCGCGGCCAAGGAAATTCTTAGCTTGCCGTTGTACCCAGAACTGAAACCAGCTGAGGTGGATACGGTTTGCGCGGCACTGAAAGCCATTATTTAGGCACGGCCGATGAACGCCCGCCGGCCTGTCCAGGCGGCGGAGCTACCGACATTCCAGAACCGCCCGTCCGCGGCGGGGCGACCGCCATGCCGGGATCGACATCCGGCGGCGTCAGCGTCGTTTTATCCGGCGGAATCTGGCCATTCATCGGCGCCATCTTTTCGGGCGGCGCGTCCGGCGGTGCCTCCATTGGGACGGCCGGGTTGGCGGGCCGAGCAGTCTGTGCGAACGCCGGGGCGGTAAGGACAACCGAGGCAATCAGCAAAAAAACGCGAGGCATGATGCGGTGACTCCTGGGTTTGGCGGTTAACGCGCCAGCACGGCCCGCGTTGCAGGCTTGTGCTGCGCCGTGTCGGTGCTGGCCACCAATGCCGCCCGATCGAAAACGGCCGCCATCGCATCGCGCAGCCGAGCGGCCGGAACCTGGCCGTCCGCCTTGCGATCGCCCCGGCGGGCGATGACCGGTTGGTGAAAATTGTCGGCCGTCTGCCGGGCTGGGTGCGATCGCACCGAAATTCTGTTGACGGATGCGAGGCACCCGCCTATTGGCCGCAGCGGGTCACGCCCCCCCACCGGGGCGCTTTTCTTCTGTGAGGGAGAACCGCAATGGCAAACGCCGTCATGCCGGACATTCGTCCGTCCAATCCTAATTTTTCGTCCGGCCCCTGTGCCAAACGTCCCGGGTTTACGTTGGATGCGCTATCGGGCGCGTTTCTCGGTCGCAGCCATCGCGCCGCCGAACCCAAAGCCCGGCTGGCGGAAGTCATTTCGCTGTCCCGCTCCATCCTCGGCATGCCCGAGGATTGGCGTCTCGGAATCGTTCCGGCATCCGACACAGGCGCCGTCGAGATGGCACTTTGGTCGTTGTTGGGTGCGCGTGGTACCGATATTGTTACATTCGAAAGTTTCGGCGAGGGCTGGGCGACCGATATCGTCAAACACCTGAAGCTTCCAGATGCGCGTGTGCTGACCGCGCCATACGGAGAATTGCCCGATCTGGCCTCGGTCGATCCCGCCAGGGACGTGGTGTTTACCTGGAACGGCACAACCTCGGGCGTGCGCGTGCCGGATGCCGATTGGATCGCGGCGGATCGCCAGGGTCTTGCGATTTGCGATGCCACCTCGGCCGCTTTCGCCATGGCGCTGCCGTGGGATAAACTGGATGTGGTCACATGGTCCTGGCAGAAGGTGCTGGGCGGCGAAGCCGCGCACGGCATGCTGGCACTGTCGCCGCGCGCCGTGGAACGGCTTGAAACCTACACGCCGGCGTGGCCGTTGCCAAAAATCTTCCGCCTGACCGCAAAGGGCAAAATCAACGAAGGCGTGTTCAAGGGTGAAACGATCAACACGCCGTCGATGCTGTGTGTGGAAGACGCGCTGGATGGCCTGCGCTGGGCAGAACGCATCGGCGGCCTGCCCGCCCTGATCGCTCGGTCGGAAGCTAATCTCGCCGCCGTTGCCGCCTGGGCGGCCAACAGCGATTGGGCGGCTTTTTTGGCGGAAGACGCAACGATCCGGTCGCACACTTCGATCTGCCTGACGATCAAGGGCCCCTGGTTTACCGCGCTGCCCGCCGATGGCCAGGCGAAGGCGGCGAAGCAACTGGCATCGCTGCTGGAAAAGCAAGGCGTGGCTTACGATATTGCCGCATACCGCGATGCGCCGCCGGGGCTGCGCATTTGGGCCGGTGCTACCGTGGAAACGGCCGATATCCGGGCGCTTTTGCCCTGGCTCGACTGGGCCGCTGCCCAGGTCGCCGGGTCGTTCATTCCTGCCTAATAAGGACATTCCAATGCCAAAGGTATTGATCAGCGATAAGCTGTCGGCCGCCGCTGTCGAAATTTTCAAGCGTCGCGGTATTCAGGTCGATCTGAAAACCGGCCTGTCGCCCGCCGATTTGCGCGCCATCATCGGCGATTACGACGGTTTGGCCATCCGATCCGCCACCAAGGTAACGAAGGAACTTCTCGAGGCCGCAACCCGGCTGAAGGTAGTCGGACGGGCCGGAATCGGCGTCGATAACGTCGATATCCGGTCGGCCACCGCGCGTGGCGTCGTGGTCATGAACACGCCGCACGGCAACACCATCACCACCGCCGAACACGCCATTGCCATGATGTTCGCCCTGGCCCGGCAAATCCCCGAGGCGACGATCTCCACCAAGGCCGGCAAGTGGGAAAAGAACCGCTTCATGGGGGTCGAACTGACCGCCAAGACGCTGGGCCTGATCGGCTGCGGCAACATCGGTTCCATCGTCGCCGATCGGGCGCTGGGGCTGAAAATGCGTGTACTGGCCTATGATCCCTACCTGTCCGACAAGAAGGCGCTGGAACTGGGTGTGGAGAAAGCCGATCTCGATACGCTGCTGGCACGCGCCGATTTCATTACGCTGCACACACCGTTGACCGACGCCACCCGGAACATCCTGTCGCGCGAAGCCCTGGCGAGGACGAAAAAGGGCGTCCGCATCGTCAATTGTGCCCGTGGCGGCCTGATCGATGAGTCCGCGTTGGCCGACGCGATTAAATCCGGGCACGTCGCCGGTGCCGCGCTTGATGTGTTCGAATCCGAACCGGCCACGGACTCGCCCCTGTTCGGCCTGGAGAACGTCGTCTGCACCCCGCATCTTGGCGCCGCCACGGCCGAGGCGCAGGAAAACGTCGCCCTTCAGGTGGCGGAGCAAATGAGCGATTTCCTGCTGACGGGCGCCGTAACGAACGCGATCAACATGGCGTCGGTTTCCGCCGAGGATGCCCCCCGTCTCAAACCCTACCTAGAACTCTGCCGCCTGCTCGGTGCCTTCGCCGGTCAACTGACCCAGGCGCGGGAAGGGGCGATCCAGAAGGTGTCCATCGAATACGAAGGCCAGGCCGCCGGACTGAATACGCGGCCGCTGACGGCGGCGTTGCTCGCCGGCCTGATGTCGCCGCTGATGGAAGGCGTCAACATGGTCAACGCCTCGGTCGCGGCGCGCGATCACGGCATCGACGTGGCGGAAACCGTGCACGACCGGCCCAGCGAATACCTGACGATGGTGCGGGTCACGGTCCATACCGCCGGGCTGGTGCGGTCTGTCGCGGGCACTCTGTTCGCCGGGTCGCGGCCACGCATCGTCGAGATCAAGGGCATCAAGGTGGAAGCCGATTTCGCGCCGCACATGCTGTATGTGACGAACCAGGATAAACCCGGATTCATCGGTCGGTTCGGAGCCACTTTGGCCGGGGCGGGGATCAACATCGCGACGTTCCACTTGGGTCGGGCGGATCAGGGCGGGGATGCGATTTGCCTTGTCTCTGTCGATGAACCGGTGCCGGAGGAAGTGCTGGCGATGGTCCGGACCCTGCCATTGGTGGTGCAGACGACGGCGCTTGCGTTTTAGCGGACAAACGCGCGCCTGCCGGTTAGCCCAGGCTTCTGGTCAGGCGGACGTTTAGATGAAACCCGCCGGCTTTCCGGGGGCCAACCCCGTCCGGACCTGCTGGGTCGCCCCGGCAGGGGGGCGGCGGTCGCCCGGCCGGCCGGCCAGCGCACGGCCCCACCGCAACGCAGGCGCCTCCACCTTGGCATGCAGCCATATCGCCGCCAGAATCGGCAAGCCAATCGCGATTGGAACCCACAGCGCCGTAAACAACGCAGGGTTCCCGTCCGCCAGCCGGCTCAGTGCGATTACCTCCAGCTTGTGAATCGGTTCGTTGACCAGATAGAGGCAGTACGAAATCGCTCCAAGATAGCGGACAAGCGCATTTCGCAGCACCCATCCCGCCGGACCGGGCCGCAGCTGCGCACCCAGACACACCGTCCAGACAGCCGGCGGCAGCAGCTTTCCTGGCGAATTCTGCAGCGCACAGATCGCCACGCAGGCCGCCAGAACCCAAATATATTCGCCAACCGCGCCCTTATCGCCGCGCACCAGTGGCACGCTGGCCACACCCAGCGCGAAGAAATGGGCCTTGTTCGGCAGGAACGCCCGGCTGAACTGCCATGCTTCCGGAGCGGTCAGGTGCCAGACGGCGCCCGCGGCCGCCAAACCAAGCAGAACGCCGCATAACCGCCGGCTGCCGCCGGACGCCAGCAACGCCACGCAGTAGAATTGCCATTCGGCCGAAAGACTCCAGGCGGCGCCCAGGAAGCTGATCCAAATATCCGGCAGGATTCCGTTGGGAAACAGGCCGTGCGTCATCGACAGGTGCGCCAGTATCTCCGCCAGCCAACCGCGCGGCCAGATCGTCGCGCAGATTGCCCGAGCCGCGCTGTCGGGGCCGACCCAGGGCATGCGCTCAAAGCCGCAGGACCATGGTTCCACGGCAACGGCCAGCGCGAAAACCGGCAGGAACACAGGAAATATCCGCGCTGCGCGGGCGATCAGGAACGGCGTAGCCTGGCCGCCGAAACCCAGCAGCGACTGGGCGATGACCAGCCCGCTGAGCATGAAAAACACATCGACAGCGGCCCCGCCATGGGACACCGCGTTCTGCATCCAGCCTGGCAACGCGGCGAACGGGGCCATATGCCCCAGCATGACATACAGTGCCAACAGGCCGCGCAGGCCATCGAGGCATTCCAACCGTTTCATGCACCCCAGACTGACCGAAAAAGGTTAACAAGGTTTGAAGCCTTGCAATCGGGGCGGTCACTTGCTACGTCATGTCGAAATCATTCTCCGCTGTTACGGGGGGTGGCCTTCGCGGGCCGCCTCTTTTTGTTTTGGGGCCAAACGTTTGGACGAAAACGAGCCGACATCCACGACCTTGGAGGGCAAGCTGGCCGCGATGATCGCGCCGCGCCTCGAGCTACTAGGTTTCGAGCTTGTGCGTATCGTCGTCCTGGGCCGTGAGCGCCCGACCGTGCAGATCATGGCGGATCGCGCCGATGGATCGCAGATTTCGGTGGAAGATTGCACTCAGATCAGCCACGACGTCAGCGTTGCTATCGATGTCGATGACCCGATTCCAGGCGCCTGGACACTGGAAGTCAGTTCCGCCGGGATCGACCGGCCGCTGACCCGCGTGAAGGATTGGAATCGCTTCGCCGGCCATCTCGCCCGCGTCGAAACATTTTTTCCGCAAAATGGCCGCAAGCGATTCGCCGGCGTCGTTCTGGGTGCCGACGAATCCGCCGCCCGGATGCGTTTGGATGGCGGGCTGGAAGTCGAAATTCGCCATCCCGACATCAGGCGTGCGAAACTGGTCTTGACCGACGCCTTGATCGAAGCCACGGCGTCGCCGCCGCGGCCAAACTAACCCCGCTAAGCTAACCCCGCTAAGCTAACCCCGCCAAGCTAACCCCGCCAAGCTAACCGCGGACGTACTCACAGAGGTCGCCATGGACACCGTTATCGCCCGTCCCGAACTATTGCTGGTCGCCGAAACCGCGGCGCGTGAGAAAGGTATCGAGCGCGAGGAAGTGCTCGATACGCTGGAAAAGGCTATCCAAAAGGCTGGACGGGCCAAATACGGGCATGAAAAGGATATCCGCGCGACGATCGATCGCAAAACCGGGGAAGTGCGCCTGTCGCGCTGGACCGAGATTGTCGAGACGGTCGAGATCGAGGAAATCCAGATGTCCAAGGCCGACGCGGCCAAGTTGTTCCCCGATAAGAAGGTGGGCGATTTCGTCGTCGATCCCTTGCCGCCGATCGATTTCGGACGGATCGCGGCGCAGACCGCCAAACAGGTCATCGTACAGGGCGTCCGCGAATCGGAACGCAAAAAACAATACGATGAATTCAAGGACCGCGTCGGCGAGATCATCAACGGTGTGGTGAAACGTACGGAGTACGGCAACCTGATGGTCGAACTCGGACGCGCCGAGGCCTTGCTGCGCCGCGACGAACTGATCGCCCGCGAAAGTTTCCGGAACGGCGATCGCGTCCGCGCTTACATTTACGATGTGCGGGAAGAACCGCGCGGCCCGCAAATCTTCTTGTCGCGCACCCATCCGGGGTTCCTGGCAAAGCTGTTCGCGCAGGAAGTGCCGGAAATCTACGATGGCATTATCGAGATCAAAGCCGTGTCCCGCGATCCGGGCAGCCGGGCCAAGATGGCGGTGATCAGCCGCGACTCGTCGATCGATCCGGTTGGCGCCTGCGTCGGTATGCGCGGATCGCGGGTCCAGGCCGTGGTGCAGGAACTCCAGGGCGAAAAGATCGACATCATTCCTTGGAGCAGTCAGGCGGCGACCTTCGTCGTCAACGCGCTTGCTCCGGCGGAGGTCACCAAGGTTGTGCTGGATGAGGAAGCCGGCCGCGTCGAAGTGGTGGTTCCCGACGAGCAGTTGTCGCTTGCGATCGGCCGTCGCGGTCAGAACGTGCGGTTGGCATCGCAGCTTACCCGCTGGGACATCGACATTCTGACCGAAGCCGAGGAAAGCGAGCGCCGCCAGGAGGAATTCCGGCGCCGGTCGGGCCTGTTCGTCGAGGCGCTGGACGTTGACGATATGATCGCCGGCCTGCTGGTCACCGAGGGATTCACCACTGTCGAGGAACTGGCCTACACACCGATCGACGAAGTCGCCGCGATCGAGGGTTTCGACGAAAGTGTCGCCGAGGAACTGGTTCGCCGCGCCGAAGGATTCCTGACGCAGCGCGACAATGAGCTGAACGATAAGCGCCTGGAACTGGGTGTCACCGACGACGTCGCGTCGTTCGAGGCATTTACGCCGCCGATGCTGGTGGCGCTTGGCGAGAAAGGCGTGAAAACGCTCGACGATCTCGCCGATCTGGCGTCCGACGAACTGATGGAAATCGTTGGGGCCGACAAAATGGACGAGGTGGCCGCCAATGAAGTGATCATGGCGGCACGCGCGCATTGGTTCGATGGGGAAGCACAGCCCGCCGCGGCCGGGGAGGCTGGTCACGACTGAAACCGGCCCAGCCGTTACCGAAGATCTGACGGAAGACGATGCGGAGCCGGAGACGGGTCCGCTTCGTCGTTGTATCGTAACGCGCGAACGGCTGCCCAAGGAGCGTATGATTCGGTTCGTCGTCGGGCCGGATCGCCAGATCGTCCCCGACCTGGCTGCAAGGCTGCCCGGCCGGGGAATATGGTTGAGCGCGTCCGGGGATGTGTTAAGCTTGGCGTCTTCGTTGGACGATGGGCAGGAAAACAAAAAGCAAGGCGACACCAACCAACGCCATCTTGTTCGCGCATTTGCCAGGGCCGCGCGCGGTTCCGTGTCGGTGCCACCCGATCTTTCCGAGCGGCTCCAGGCGGCGTTGGTTCGCCGGATCGGCGATTGCCTCGGTCTCGCCAGACGCGCAGGGCAGGCCGTGGCGGGTTACGAAAAGGCGCGTGAGGTATTAAGAACCGGCAAATTCCGGCTGGTTCTGCAGGCTTCGGATGGAAGCGAGGCCGAACGGTCTCGTTTCCTATCTGGTTTCGGCCCGGATTTGACCGTAATCGAACCGCTCTCCGGGGAAGCCCTGGGACGTGTTTTTGGACGGGACTATGTAGTGCATGTCGCTGTCGCGACGGGCAAATTGGCAGAGTCGCTCGTTGTGGAGGCGGGCAGGCTGGCCGGATTGAGGAACGGGTCCGCAAGGGCCTTGGGGTCCACAGGGGCCACGGGACGGGAGACTGTTCCGGTGAACGATGTAGCGGGTGCTAACGGATAAACATGAGCGAAAGCAACGATCAGGACGGCGGCAAGGGGCGGCTCTCTCTTCGTCCGGCGGGACGTTTGGAACTGGGACGCACCGTGGATGCGGGGTCTGTCCGGCAAAGCTTCAGTCACGGCCGGTCAAAAGTCGTGCAGGTCGAAGTGCGCAAAACGCGCGCGCCGGTGGCACGCAGCCCGTCCGCTGCCGCCGGTCCGCCGCCGCCGCCGCCAGCGGGCATGGCGCCCGCACCACGGGCGCCGGTTCAGCCTGGGCGTCCCCCGGCCGGCGCCGGGCGGGCCCTCACCGCGACCGAACAGGCGGCACGTCAGCGCGCCCTGGAACAGCAACAGCGCGATTCCGCCAGACGGGAAGCCGAACGCCGCGAGCAGGAGACTATTTCCGTCCTGTCCGCCGCGGAAGAAGCACGCCGCCGCGAAACCGAAGCCCGCAAGACGGCCGAGGAAGACGCCCGCCGAGCCGAGGAACAGGCGGTTCGCGACAGAATTGAAGCCGAAGCCAAACGCGTCGCCGAAGCCGCCGCCGCGGCGGCGTCCGTTGCGCGCGGGCGGGTCAACGAAGACGATGGGGCTGACGAAGCGCCGCACGCGGCCGTCCAACCGATCGCTCAACCGCAACCCACCCCTATAGTAGGTGCGTCACCACAGCGGCCACCGGCCGCGCCGAAGCCCGCGACCCCGGCGTCCGCCACCGAGACATTGCGGCTTCGCGCCGCTCGTCCCGAAGACGAAGACGAAGGCCGCTCGCTTCGCCGTGTCGGCCCAGGCGGGGCACCGGTTCGCAAACCCCCGGTTGCCGCACCCAAGGGCGGCACCAACGACCGCCGGCGCGCCGGCCGGATCGACGTTCAGGCGGCAATCGAGGGAGAGGATGAAAAAGTCCGCTCCCTGGCCTCGGTTCGCCGTCAGCGGGACCGCGAACGCCGTCAGCAGGAGCTGGACCGGTTGCGATCCGATCAGGTCAAAGTCGTGCGCGATGTTATCTTGCCGGAACAGATATCCGTGCAGGAACTCGCCAATCGCATGGCCGCCCGCACACAGGATGTCATCAAGTCACTGATGAAAATGGGCGTGATGGCGACGATTACCCAGTCGCTGGATGCCGATACCGCCGAACTGGTGGTCAACGAATTCGGCCATCGCGCCCGCCGTGTCGCTGAATCCGACGTCGAAATCGGACTGGAAGGCATCGCCGACGACGACACCGATTTGTTCGCGCGGCCGCCGGTCGTCACCATCATGGGCCATGTCGATCATGGCAAAACCTCGCTGCTCGATGCCCTGCGGTCCACCGACGTGGCGGCCAGGGAAGCCGGCGGCATTACGCAGCATATCGGGGCTTATCAGGTCACGATGCACGGCGGCGAGAAGATTACCTTCATCGACACGCCGGGCCATGAAGCCTTCACCGCCATGCGTGCGCGTGGAACGTCGGTGACCGATATCGTTATCCTGGTCGTGGCCGCCGATGACGGTGTCATGCCGCAAACAATCGAGGCGATCCGCCACGCCAAGGCGGCGAACGTGCCGATCATCGTTGCGATCAATAAGATGGACAAACCGGACTCCGATCCAAACCGGGTGCGCCAGGAACTCCTGAGTTATGAGATCGTGGTTGAGGACATGGGCGGCGAAACCCAGGATGTGCCGGTGTCCGCGACCAAGCGGACCGGGTTGGACAAGCTGGAGGAAGCCATCCTGCTACAGGCCGAAATTCTCGACCTGAAGGCCAATCCCCATCGCACCGCCGAGGGAACGGTTATCGAAAGCCGGCTGGATCGCGGCCGGGGACCGGTGGGAACCGTTCTGGTGCAGCGCGGCACATTGGAACAAGGCGATATTGTGGTGGCCGGGGCCGAATGGGGCCGGGTGCGCGCCATGCTGGACGACAAAGGTAAGGCGATGACCATGGCCGGGCCGTCAAGCCCGGTCGAAATCCTCGGCCTGAGCGGTGCGCCATCCGCCGGCGAACCGTTTGTCGTGGTCGAAAGCGAAAGCCGGGCACGCGAAATCACCGAATTCCGCCAGCGGCGGACGCGCGATCAGGTCGCCGGAGCGG
This sequence comes from Pseudomonadota bacterium, assembly GCA_021805565.1. GTDB lineage: Bacteria > Pseudomonadota > Alphaproteobacteria > Acetobacterales > Acetobacteraceae > Rhodopila. The sequence goes on along the minus strand of JAJZFA010000033.1, from coordinate 68,940 downwards.
CGGCCGGTGCGCGCGGCACGCTCGATCAGATGTTGGCCCGTATCCAGGCCGGTGAGCAGAAGGAAGTCGCACTGCTTGTGAAGGCCGACGTTCAGGGCAGCGCGGAAGCCATCCAGGTGGTGGTGGCCAAACTGGCGCATGAAGAAGTGAGGGTCCGGGTGCTGCTGTCCGGGGTCGGCCAGATCACCGAAAGCGATGTCCAACTCGCGAAGGCATCCAGCGCCGTCATCGTCGCCTTCAACGTTCGCGCCACCGCCCAGGCTCGGGACCTGGCAACGCGCGAAGGCGTCGATATCCGCTACTTCTCGATCATCTACGAAGTAGCCGACGACGTCGAAAAACTGGTTAAGGGGAAAGTCGCACCGAAAGCGCGCGAAAAGTTCCTGGGGTACGCCGAAGTCCGCAAAGTGTTCAACATCACCAAAACCGGCAAGGTCGCGGGCTGCATGATCACCGAGGGCCTTGTGAAGCGCGGCTCCGGCGTCCGCGTGCTGCGCGACGGCGTAGTGATTCACAACGGCGAACTGTCGCAATTGAAGCGGTTCAAGGACGATGTCCGCGAAGTGGCACGCGGTTACGAATGCGGGCTGTCGTTCGCTCACTTCGAGAACCTGCAGGAAGGCGACGTGATCGAGTGCTTCGAAGTGGAGATGGTTCCCGGTTGAAGAAGCCAGCCAAGGCAGGTCCATCCCAGCGGCAACTGCGCGTGGCGGAGGAAATCCGCCACGTTTTGTCCGGGATATTCGGGCGTGGCGAATTCCGCGACCCCGATCTGGCAACGGCCCAAATTACCGTCACCGAGGTCCGGATCGGCCCGGACCTGAAGCGCGCGACCGCGTTTTTTTCCCGGTTGGGCCGGTCCGACGCGGATGCCCTGGTGCCTGCCCTGGTGCGGGCAACACCCTATCTGCGCGGGCAGGTCGCGAAGGCCGTGAAGCTGCGCATCGCCCCGGACCTGACATTTACCCCCGATCTGGCGCTGGATTATGCCATGAAGATCGAAACCCTGATGCACCGGCCGGAAATCGCCCGCGACCTGCACAAGAACGAACCGGAAGACGATAACCAGCAAATCGATTGACATCGGGCGTGTGGCCGTGTAAATCTAGCCTGTCTGGATAGATCGGGAGGTCGCGTTGCACGATTGGCAGTTACAGGACGCGAAGAATCGCTTCAGCGAAGTGGTGAAGCGGGCGCGGGACGAAGGCCCTCAGACCGTGACGGTGCATGGCCAGCGCGCCGCCGTGGTGGTGTCGGCGCAGGAATTCGACGCGCTGATCAAACCCCGGATGCCTTTCGTGGATTTCCTGCTTACCACTTCGCCCGGTCAGGATCCCTGGCCCGATGACGTGGTGGACGCGATCAACGATCGCAGCCAGGATTCTGGCCGCGACATCGCTTTCTGATGTATCTGGTCGATACCTGCGTGGTCTCGGAGGCTCGCAGGCGGACCCCGCAAGCGGTCAACTGGCTACGCGCCGCCCAACCGGACACGCTGTTCCTGAGTGCGATCACGGTTGGCGAGATCGCCAAGGGCGTGCAAATGAAGATGCGAACCGACCAGCCGGCGGGGGCAATTCTGATGCGCTGGCTGGACGAACTGCGTTTTGTTTATTCGGCTCGGATCTTGCCGATCGACGACGCTGTCGCAACCCGGTGGGGATTTTTGATGGCGCAGCGCACCCGGCCAGTCGCCGACGCGCTGATCGCCGCGACGGCATACGTCAACAACAAGATTGTCGTCACTCGCAACGTGGCCGATTTCGTCGATTCCGGTGTGCTGGTTGCCGATCCATGGGCGCAAATGCGATAAGGGCGGCATCGGCAACAAGTGCGTCAGCACGCCGATGAAGCTGCCCGCTCAAACACAAACTTTGTCCGGCATCGGCAACAAGTGCGTCAGCACGCCGATGAAGCTGCCCGCTCGACACCGGCCTGGGCTTGTTCGGCGCCACAATCCGGAGCGACAATCGCCGGATGTGACCCATGCGCAGCCGGGATAGTATGGCGCGATATTTGCTTATTCTGAAGAGCAGCCGCTTTGCGATGGAAGGACTCTCATGCCAACCCTCGGCCAACTGAACGCCATGCCAGCGGCCGCCTTCGTGGCCGCGCTGGACGGCGTATTCGAACATGCCGTCTGGGTCGCGGAAACCGCCGCCTCGCACCGTCCTTTTCCGACCGTTGTCGCGTTGCACGACGGCCTGATGGCGGTTGTGCGCGCCGCGCCGGAGGATGCCCGCATTGCTTTCCTGCGCGGTCATCCGCCGCTGTCGCCAAAAGCGCTTGCCGATCCGAACCTGACCGCGGCGTCCCGTTCGGAACAGGATGGTCTCGGCATGGCCAGCCTTGGACAGCGGCTGGCCGTGTTCGAGGCTGGGTCGGCCGCCTATGAAGCCCGGTTCGGCTTTCCGTTCATCGTCTGCGTGCGCCGCCAGACACCGCCGTTCGTGCTGCGCGGGTTGGAACGTCGCCTGACCAACACGCCCGATCAGGAAGCTGCCGCGGCACTGGCCGAGATCGGCCATATCGCCCGGCTTCGTCTCGTGGATCGGGTAACCGGACCGGGCATGCCGGAAACCGGCGGCCATCTGTCCGCCCATGTCCTCGATACCGCGCGCGGCAAGGCAGCCGCGGGCATCCGCATCGAAGTCCTGTGCGAAGATGTGCCGGTCGCCGAAGCGGTCACCAACCAAGATGGCCGCACCGACGCACCGCTTCTGGCGGATGGACCGCTCCGCATCGGCCGGTACGAGCTGCGGTTTCACGTTGGGGATTATTACGCCGGCTGGCCAAACGTGACCGATCCGCCGTGGTACGATGTGATCCCGGTTCGGTTCGGTGTGGCCGATCCAGAAGGCGGCTACCACATCCCGCTGCTGTTGGGTACCTGGAGCTATACGACCTACCGGGGCACCTGACTGGCGTTTGGGTGACCGTCCGGGATCGCTTGCATCCGTTGGGCCCGCAGCTCCTGAAGTGCCGCCCGGCGGGACCAGAGTGATCGATACCAGGCGATCCGGGGCGCCACCTGGTAGGCAAGCATCCGCTCCGCGGCGACATAACGCCGGGCGGAATCGGCCATATCGCGGGCGAGTTCCGGCATCGCGAGCAGGCGAAGCAACCGAGCGTGAAACTCCACCGGGTCGCGGAACACCGCCCCGGTTTGTCCGTCGGCGATGCTGTTGGAATAGACCACACTGCTGGCCAGGGCGGCGACCCGGCACGATGCCGCCTCGATAAATTTTAGATCGGATTTGGCTCTGTTGAACGGAGTATCGGCCAGCGGCATGAACGAGATCTCGCACCCGCCCAGGATTCGCAGATATGTGTCGTAGTCGCAGGTGGGGGTGAAGGTCTTGTGCGGCGTTTCCAGAGCGTCGAAGAATGACAGGTCATGCACAACCTGGAACGTCAGCCGCTCCCCCGCCATGGCGGCTACGGCGTTGATCGCGGGCATGAACGGCAGCCAGTCTTGCTCGCGGTTCAAGGCGCCGAAAAACAGCGTGGTGGGTTTCTGGCCCGCGAAGTTCCGGATGGCGGGCAGCGACCGCACGGCATTCGGAAAAACGGCAATTTCGGGGTTGTACTTCCGCAGCGCCGAAGCCATCACGATCGTACTCGTCTGGATGGCATGGACTCCGGTAAAGGACAGTTCGCCGCCCATCCGCATGACATCGAAGCGGTCGGGCAGGTCGTCGAATTCGGTGACAATCAGGAAACCGGCGCTGGTCAGGCGGCGGAGCAGATCGTGTCCGTCCGGTCCCCGCAAAGCCGGGCGATGCAGTACAAAAATGCGTGGATCGGCGTTGCCCCCGTGGCCGGGTTCCAGCCGTTCGGCCACTCCGGATGTTACCGGCGGATCCGTGGCGATGGCTTGCAGCGGATAGACCACGCGCACATCCGACACGCCGCCGACGGGGTCCAGCATGGTGCCGGCCACGATCATCCGCTGGCGCGGTTCTTTCATGACCCGCCAGATCATGTGGCTCGCCGTCGCGCGCCTGGTGTACTCGCGGGGATCGATCCCAAGTGCTTCCAGTCCCAGTGCGAGCGAAGCGGCAAACCTGGCGGCGGCTTCGGGGTCGGGGTTCCGCGCGATGGCGTCCGCCGGGGTCAACCCGGCATCCGTCAGAAAGCGTCGCATGGAGCCAGGATCGAACCAGCCATGGGGGGGGCGTTGCCAATCGAATCCATCGCCGTCGGCCGGCGTGCCGCGCAGCAACTGCTCCGCGAGACGCCAGTATCCGGGATTGGGCACGCAGATCAGCATCATGCCGTCCCGCGTCAGCATTTGCGCGTGACGGCGGATCGCCGCCCATGGGTCGCGCAAATGTTCCAAAATGCCATCGTAGATGAAGCAATCGATGCCATCCGGCACATCGAACGGCAACGGCCCGGATTCCACGTCCATCGTTACCACCTGATCCAGGTGCGTGGCAGCCGGGGCCGGCAGGATATCGACGCCCAGCAGGCGGGCTTTCGGATTGAGCGGCCGGTACGCGGCGGTCAGCAGCCCTGCGCCGCATCCAACGTCCAGAATCGTTTGGGCCGACAGTGGAATACGCGACAGCAGATCGGAAGCATCGGCGGGAAACAGCATCGGCGAATTGTGCATCCTGCAATGGAGCGCGCTTGCCCTACCCTGGACGCAAACGCGATGATGGCTGGTAGGCGGATTTGGTGCCGGCGTGCAAGTGCGATCCAACGCGGATCGGCGCTACATCATCAGGCCGCGAATCCGGCTCCGGCCTGCCGGATCGCGGTCTTGGCGGCGTGCCAGCCAAATGCCGCACGGACAAAACCAACGGCATAGGCCACCCGCCAGCGTGCGGCCAGCAACGCGGTCGAGCGGCGCGGGATCAGCCAGGCCGGGGCCAGCAGGCAAGCAACCAGCAGGCGGCGGGGCAGTTCCCGCCAGACGCGATCGGGCTGGCGTAGCAGGCGCCGCGTCAGCACCGTGGACGCGCCTTGCCAATACAGTCGCGACAACAACCAATCCGGTTCCAGCCTGCGCGCCTGGATCTGATGATGCACGGTGATCCGCGAATCGTAGCGCACGGAATAGCCGGCGTCTTGCAGCATCCAGGCCAGTTGGACTTCCTCATCCGACAGCAGCGAGTGGCCGAACCGGCCGGCGCTGCCGGGGAACCCGCCGGCCGCGATCAGCGACAACACATGCACGATCATGTTCGCGGCATAGGGTTCCAGGTCTTTGGGGACGGCCGCGGTGCGGTATTCGCCGCGTCCTTCATGCTCGATGATCGACAGGACGCCGCGCAGCGAATGCGGCCACCACGCGGGCAGCGGCGCTTCCCATTTCGGCAGGATACGGCCGCCGATCAAGGCCGGCTGGCGGCCTGGCTGGGCAATCGCGGCCAAGATGGAGTCCACCCAGTCCGCGGCGGGAATCGCGTCGTCGTCGATATAGGCAATGAACCGGGTGCGCGCTGCCCATGCGCCGGCGTTGCGTGCCAGGCTGACGCCCGGCTGGTCAACCCGGACGATCCGGGCGTCGCTGGTCGCGGCCAGAACACCGAGTTCCGCCGCCGCGGTGGGGGCGGACGCACTGTCCACCACCAGAATGGCGAAGCGGTCGCGTCCGGCCGTCTGCTCGGCCAGTCCGTCGAGGCAATCGCGGACGTAGCCGGGGCGGTTGTGGGTGCAGATGCAGACGGTCAGGTCCATGCCGGCGATGGTACGCCGGAAAGGTTTACAAACGGTTAAGTCATGGCAGCGGACACCCTTCCGGCATCGGCTTGCGCCAGCCTTGATCGCGCCAGGACAGTAAAGGCTATTTCTCCATCACGGCCGGGTACGGCGCCTCCCATTTGTCCAGATATACGAAGTCCGCCAATTGGCCGCGTCCGACCGGTCCGAATGTGCCCATCGGGTACCCGATCGGCAAAATGGCATAGGAATGCACGCCCTCCGGCAGGCCGAGGGCCGCCTCGCTTTCCTTTGCGTGCAGCAGGTGGCGGGTGGTCAGCGTGGAACCGAGGCCGAGCGCTCGGATTGTCAGCAGCATGTTTTGTACGGCGGGATAGATCGACGCCCCGGCCGCCCGGTTCGGATTCGGGCCGTCCACGAGGCACGCGACAATCCATACCGGTGCCTCATGGAAATGTTCGGTCAGATATTCGACCGCGCCATGTTGTTTTTTAAACCGGTCCGCCGTGACGCCGGGCGGTGGCGGGCTGGATGCGTAACGCGGTCCGACGACTTCATCGAACGCTTTTTTGTACCAAATCTGGACGGCCTTCTTGATCGCGGGATCTTTCACCACCAGAAAGCGCCAGGTTTGATTGTTGCCACCGTTAGCGGCACTGATTCCGGCCTCCAGGATTTGCTTGATCAGTGCGTCCGGCACTGGGTCTGGTTTCAGCCGGCGCATCGACCGGGTGGTACCGATAATCTCGAAAAAATCCGGCATGATAAACGATCCTTGTCTAATTGCGCCGTGGCTGAGAGACGCCGCCGGACGCGGAACGGCCACCGTCGATGACGATATGCGTGCCCGTTACGTCGCTGGACAGGTCCGAACACAGGTACAGCACGGCGCCGGCGATTTCTTCCGGCGTGGCATACCGTCCGGTCGGCGCCCCGGCGGCGTAGGCGGCACGCACGCTATCGGGATCGTTCGGATTGCGCTGCGATTCAAGGGACCGCATCATCCGGGTTTCGACGGGGCCGGGGCACACGGCGTTCACCCGGACACCGAGGCCGGCCACGTCGGTCGATGCGACCTTCGTCAGCCCCAGCACGCCATGTTTGGACGCCACGTATGCGGGCATTCCCGGACCGCCGAACAAGCCGGCCACGGACGCGGTATTCACGATCGCTCCCGACCCTTGTTTCAGCATGACGGGTAGAACGTGCCGCATGCCGAGGAAGACGCCTTTCAGGTTCACCGCGATGACCCGGTCGAACACGTCCTCATCGTAATCCTGGATCGGAACGACTTTGCCCTCGATTCCCGCGTTGTTGAAGAACGCGTCGATTCTGCCATACGCCGCCAGCGTCTTTTCCACATAGTCTTTGACAGATGCGGACTTCGTCACATCCGCTTCGGCGAATGCCGCCGTTCCGCCCCGCTGGATAATAATATCGGCGCTGGCCCGGCCGGAATCCGCATCCATATCTACGACCATGACTTTGGCGCCGCGCAGGGCAAAACCCAGCGCCGCCGCGCGTCCGATCCCGCCGCCGCCGCCGGTGATCAGCGCCACCTTTCCCGTGAAATCCATGTGTTGTTTCCCCTCCTGTCGTGTAATCGAATGCCGCTAGTGCTCCGACACTTTCAGAAGATACAGCATGGGCCGGAGCACTAGCCCGATTTTGTGGGCCGATTCAGCCAACGCCCTGAAGTGGGCGTTGGCATCGGACCACTAGACCACCTTGGCGTCGTGCAGTTTATCGATTTCCGCCGAACCGTATCCGAGTTCGGCTAAAATCGCGTCGGTGTGTTCGCCGGGTTCGGGCGCCGCTGTACGGATACTCCAGGGCGTGCGGCTGAGTTCGATCGGCTGGCCGACAACTTCCACGTCGCCCAGCACTGCTTGCGTAACGGTTCGCGTCATGCCCAGATGTTTCACCTGTGGGTCGGCGAACACTTCGTTCATTTTGTAAATCGGCCCGCCGGGGACGCTGGCCTTGTTCAGCAGTTCGATCCAACTGGCGGAGGTTTTGGTCTTGGTCACGGCCTCGATCGCCGCGTTCAAGGCGTCGCGGTTGTCCGACCGGACTGCCCCTGTAACGAAACGCGGATCGGTTAACAGATGTTCCGCTTGCAGTGCTTTACACAGACGGCGGTAGATGTCGTCTCCCGCCGCGGCGATGTTGATGTAACCGTCGCTGGTCGCGAAAACGCCGGTCGGGATGCTGGTGGGGTGATTGTTGCCGGCCTGTCCTGGCACTTCGTTGCCAATGGTCCAGCGCGCGGCCTGGAAATCCAGCATGGAAATCTGGGCGCCAAGCAACGAGCTGGTTACCCATTGGCCCTGGCCGGATTGCTCCCGTTCCAGCAGCGCGATCAAAATGCCCATCGCGGCGAAAATTCCGGCGGTCAGGTCGGCCACCGGTATGCCGACGCGCATCGGGCCGCGCCCCGGTTCGCCCGTGATCGACATCAATCCGCCCATGCCTTGCGCGATTTGATCGAAGCCGGGACGATCGCGATACGGTCCGTCCTGCCCGAACCCCGAGATGCTGGCATACACAATGCGTGGATTGATCGCCTTCAGGCTTTCATAATCCACGCCCAGCCGGAATTTCACGTCGGGCCGGTAATTTTCCACTACGACGTCGGATTTGGCGACCAGACGCTTCATGATCGCGACGCCTTCCGGCGCCTTTAGGTTCAGCGTGACGCTGCGCTTGTTGCGGTGCAGGTTTTGGAAATCGGGTCCGTGGCGTTCGCCGCCCAGGCCGGCGTCTCCATCGGGCGACTCGATCTTGATGACGTCCGCGCCCCAATCCGCCAACTGCCGGACAGCGGTGGGGCCGGCACGGACGCGGGTCAGATCGATCGCCTTGAAGCGGGACAGGGGGCCTGTTGTCATGCGTGCATCCTTTTCTCCGGGACCGCATCTTGCCACGAAACCATCCGGCCGGTCGAGGCGAGCAGCCGCCATCCACGGAACCGGCAGCGCAGGATGCGACTTGACCGACGCTCGCGCCCCTAACATGGTGCGTCGCATCATGAGTAAACCCATCGTCGAATACGAGGCGGTCGTCCGGCCGGAGTGGATAGACTCCAACGGGCACCTCAATCTCGCCTATTATGTGGTGGTCTTCGATCTGGCGACCGACGCGATGTATGCGGCTTTGGGGATCGGCGACGCCTATCGCGAGGCGTCGGGATTTTCCTGCTTCACCGCCGAAACCCACACGCTGTACGAACGTGAGGTCGTGCTTGGCGACACACTGCGGGTTCGCGCCTGGCTGCTGGGTGCCGACAGCAAGCGCCTGCATTATTTTCATGAAATGTTCCATACCGGAAGCGGCGAACGATCTGCCGCGCAGGAAATTCTGGCCTTGCATATCGACATGGGGGTTCGGCGCGTGGCGCCATTTCCGCCGGACAGATTTACCGCGTTACGGCAGGCGGTCACTGACCACGCGCCGAAAACGCTGCCCAGGGGCGCGGGACGGAAGATCGTGCTGCCGGGCTAGGGCGGCATCGGCAATAAATGTGTCAGCACGCCGATAAAGCTGCCCGCTCAGGGAAAAATCTGGCAGGCTGCTCAAAAACCTCCGTAGCGAAACAGTAAATATCCCCCGGCAAAGCCGGGGGCTTTAAATGTTGGTCGCTCGAAGCGGCAGGCAAGTCGCTGACGCGGCTTGTAGGAAGTGAGCCACCAAACGGTGGCTGGGCGGGGTCGCCTACGCGGCCCCAGAATTTATGCGGCGACATGATCGCAGATCGTAGTCGCCACGACGATGCGCGACGCGCCGAGCGAACGTGCTCCAGGGCACGCAACCCATCAGCTGCGACAATTTTGGCTTTCCGACGTTCACGGTCGGCCCCCCGGGAAAAGGGGAGGGGAAATCGCCGCGCACTTCAAATCGACAAAGGGCAAAATCGCCAAAAAATCATTCTGACCTAAAATTTTATCGACAGTTTGTTCGCCGTCGGCCGGACAGGAGCAGGCTGTCGGTATAATAAATTTCATTTGGCCAAGCCATTTTCTGGCGGATTTACGTTATATTAATTATTTCGGCAGATTGTCTGGCGCGCGCGGCCGGCCAGCGGACGCGCAAACTCGAATCCAGGCGGGACCATCCAAATATGCCGTGTATCCTTATCGATGAGCCTCCCGAAGTCCTGAATGTTGCTCTGGCGGAGGCGTTGGATGTGGTGGATTTCGCCATTATTCTGTTCAATTCCGATATGCGTCTCCGGTTTGTCAACCGGCGGTTTGCCGAGCTGTGGCAATTGCCCGCGATTTTGCAAATAGCGCCGCCGACACTGCGTCAACTGTTGGATCATGGCGGCGCCAACGAATGGTACGATGTCCCCGCCGCGGATTTGCCGGCGTTTCTGGACGCCCGGGAGCGTGCCATACGCGCTGGTTCGATTCCGCCGGTCGTGATCGAATTCGCCGACCGCCGCCGCATGCTGTTTCAGTGCGTTGCCTGCGCCGATGGTGGCCGTATTCTGACGTACACCGACATCTCCCTGGAATTGCGCCGCGAAGCGTCGGACGCAGTGGTCAGGGTCAACGCCGAACTGCGGTTTAATACCGAGGTGTTGGAGGATCAGGCATCGTATTTGGTTTCGCTGGCTGAAACCGCGGCCGAAAACGCCCAGAAGGCAGAGCAGGCCCGGATTTTATTGGAAAACGAGATCGCCGAACGGCAGCAGTTGGAAATTAAATTGCGTGTCCTGGCGACGACGGACGGCCTGACCGGTGCATTGAACCGCAGGGAATTCCTCGCATGCGCCCAGCGAGCATTCGAATCGGTTCGGCGGGCGGGGCAGTCGCTTGTGGTGCTGATGATCGACGTAGATCACTTCAAGGCCATCAACGACCGGTTCGGCCATGCGGGCGGCGATTATGCGCTGCAATACCTTGTGGCCACGCTACGCGATGACATACGTGACATCGACTTTCTCGGACGCCTGGGCGGCGAGGAGTTTGCGATCGCCTTGACCGGCACCCAGCCGGCAGCGGCGGACGCAGTGGCCGAACGCCTGTGCGCCCAGGTGGCCGGTGGAGGTCTGATGTTTGGCGGCCAGTTGATTCCCATGACCATCAGCATCGGTCTGGCGGTACAGCAGGAATCGGATGGGTCCATCGAACAGGTCATGACCCGCGCCGACGATGCGCTTTACAGGGCCAAGCGCGGCGGCCGGAACCAGGTTGTCAAGGATCGTCAACCCGCGGCTGCATGATCGGTGTCAACTGCATGATGGTAACGCTTTCGTCCGGCGTCGATCGTCGTTACGCTCGCTACGATCAGACAGAAGGTAGATTTCATGGTCCAGCCGGGCAATCCGAAAGACGAACCTCATCGCATCGTTGTCGCCGGGGGTGGGGCAGGCGGGCTGGAACTCGTCACCAAACTCGGCGACACGATCGGCAGGCGCGGCCGGGCGAAAGTCACGCTGGTCGAACGGTCGCGTACGCATTTGTGGAAGCCGTTGCTACATTCCGTGGCAGCCGGCAGTCTGGAACGGTCCGAGCATGAGCTGAATTATCTGGCACAGGCCCACTGGCACCATTTCAACTACACGTACGGCGAGGTCACCGGACTGGACCGCAGCGCTCGGCAGCTTCATCTGGCGGCCATGGTCGATGACGAAGGGCGCGAGATCACGCCGCCGGCCCAGGTTCCGTATGACACGTTGATCATGGCGATTGGCAGCGTGACTAACGACTTCGGCACGCCAGGTGCGGCGCGCTATGCGGTGCCCCTGGAAAATCCCGATCAGGCCACCCGATTCAACCGCCGCCTTGTCAACGCCTGTTTACGCGCGAATGCGCAATCCGAACCCGTTCGGCCCGGCCAGTTGCATGTCGCGATTATCGGTGCCGGCGCAACCGGCACGGAACTCGCGGCCGAACTGCATCGCACGGTGCGCGCGGTGCTGGCGTACGGGTTGGACCGGCTCGATCCGGCCCGCGACGTGCGGATTGTGCTGATCGAGGCGGCCGAGCGGATCCTGCCCGCCCTGCCGGAACGGATATCGGTGGCGACGATGGGCCTGTTGCGCGGCATCGGCGTGGAGGTCCGCACTGGCGCCCGCGTCGCCGAGGTACGCCCGGACGGCGTACTGCTGGCAAGCGGCGAATTGATCCCGTCCGAACTCGTTGTTTGGTCCGCCGGGGTCAAGGCACCCGATTTCCTGCGCGAGATAGACGGTCTGGAAACCAACCGGATCAACCAGCTGGTTGTCAAGCCAACGCTGCAGGTCACTCGCGATCCGCACATCTTTGCCATTGGGGACTGCGCATCCTGCCCACGTGAAGGATCGCCCGCGCCCGTTCCGCCGCGGGCGCAGGCCGCACACCAGATGGCTTCGCATATGGTGCGGCAGATCGACCATATCCTGGCAGGCGCGGCGCTGGAGCCATACACCTACAAGGATTTCGGGTCGCTGGTCTCACTCGGGCGGTACAGCACCGTTGGCAGCCTGATGGGGTTTCTGGTCGGGCGCAGCATGTTTATCGAGGGTCTGTTCGCCCGTCTGATGTACCGGTCGCTTTACAAAATGCACGAAGCCGCCCTTCATGGCGGATCCTCGGTCCTGTGGCGCACCATCGTCAGTACGATCTCCCAACGTCCAACCCCAACCGTCAAGCTGCATTGACCCGCCGGGCGAATGCCGCGAAAGCCGTCAACTGAGCGGCGATGAAAGTCCGGGTCGCTTCATCCGTCAGTCCGCCGCCCGTCAGGTCAACCTTGGTCATGATCTGGGCGATCATGACCTCCGGCTTGTTCATCGTGGCGGCATCCAGAAACACCAGGGTCTGCCGCAGGTGATACTGAGCCCGCGCGCCGCCCACCAATCCTGGTGAACCAGTCTGGATCGCTGTTGGCTTACCGGCGAAGGGCGCCCCCGGCAGGCGGGACAGCCAGTCGATCGCGTTCTTCAGTCCACCCGGAATGGAATAGTTGTATTCCGGCGTCACGATAATGACGCCGTCCGCCCCGGCGATGGCTTCGCCCATTGCGACGACCGGGGCGGGGAAGCCCTCGGCCTGGATGTCGGCGTTATACAGGGGAAAATCGCCGATGGAACCGAGCGGTTCGATTGTTACGCCGTTAGGGGCGAGGGCGGGGAGTGTCTGGGCAACGGCACGATGATACGAAGCCTTGCGCAGGCTACCCAGAAGCGTGACGAAGCGAAGCGGTGTGTGTTCGGACATCGATGCTTATCCTGTGGTTTACATTGCATGTTGTAAAAGTGCGGCCGCGGACGGGATCGAAACCGCCATCGTCGGGGCGTTCCCCCGGATGGCCGGTCATGGCCAGGACAAACCGGCAATATTAACCGTACAGATGCCGCAATTCCCGTTTCAACAATTTACCCGCCGTGTTGCGCGGCAAGCTTTCGACGAACACGACTTTCTTTGGCAGTTTATAGGGCGCCAGATGTCGCCGGGCGAAACTCTGCAAATCGGCTTCGGTGGCGTCATGCCCCGCGCGCAGCACCACGAACGCGCAAACCGCCTCGATCCATTTATCGTCGGGCAGTCCGACAACAGCAACTTCCGACACGGCGGGGTGGGCGAACAGCACGTCCTCCACCTCCCGGCTAGCCACCAGCACGCCGCCCGTGTTGATCACGTCGCGGATGCGATCGACGATGTATAGGTAGCCCTCGTCGTCGAAATACCCTACGTCGCCGGAATGAAACCATCCGCCTGCGAAAGCCTCGGCGGTTTCGGCCGGTTTGTCCCAGTACCCGGTCATCAGGTGCGGCGACCGATGCACGATTTCCCCATGCGTCCCCGCCGGCACGTCGTTCATGTCCGGATCGACGACGCGGGTTTGCACGTTCAGGACGGGGCGTCCGCATGATGCCGGGCGCGCGTCATGCTCCTCCGGCCGCAGCACCGTCGCTAAGGGCGCGATCTCGGTCTGGCCGTAACAGTTGTACGGAAGCGCGCGCGGCAACCGTTCGCGCAGTTCGTGCAGCACCGGCACCGGCATGATCGACGCGCCGTAATAGAGCTTTTCCAGGGACGAAAGGTCGCGCGCCGAAAAATCCGGGTGGCGCAGCAGGCTGATCCACACGGTCGGCGGCGCGAAGAACGAGGTGATTTTTTCCTGCTCGATCAGCCGCAGAACGATATCCGGCGCCGGCGCCTCGATCAGGATGTTGCGCGCGCCAACCAGGATCTGCGGCAGCGTGAAGGCGTGCATCTGCGCCGTATGATACAGCGGAAGGGCGGCGAGGCACCGGTCTGTTCCGGTGTAGTCCATGTTGTGAATGACCGAATAATACTGCGAGACCATCGCCTTATGGGTCATCATTGCGCCCTTCGGCGCGGCCGTCGTGCCGGATGTATAGACAATCTGTGCCAGGGAATCGTCTTCCAGATCCGCTTCGGGCCCCACCGCGGCGTCCGGGTTCAGTGCAACCGCGATCAGATCCAGAATTGCCTGCGACGGAACCGAGACAGCGTTCAGGTTGCCTTCCAGGCCTGCCCCCACCAGAACCAGCCGGGCGCCAGACTGAACGACGATGTAGGATAGCTCCTCGCCAGTCAGTGCATAATTAACCGGAACGTGCACAAATCCGCCGCGCAAACAGGCCAGGAAGGCAATGAAATACGCATCGGAATTGCGGCCATAGGCGGCGATGCGATCGCCCGGTTTTAGCCCCAGCGCGGCAAAATACCCCGCGACACGGCCCGCGGCCAGGTCCAGTGCGGCATAAGACCAATCCCGGTCGCCGAACACCAACGCCGATCGGTCCCGGAACAGCCGAACGGCTCTGTGCACGGCGTCCCACGCAGTATTCCGGCGGATCGGGTCCATGTCAGGCCACGGCCTCGGCTTCGATCTCCACCACCCAGCGCGGGTCGGCCAGACCGGCAACGAACAACAGGGTCGATGCCGGCGCATGGTCGCCGAACACCGCCAAACGTGCCTGACGGTAGGCCGGCAGCAGGTCGCGATCGGTCAGAAATGCCGTGGTTTTAACGATGTTTTCGATCGTCATCCCGTTCGCCATTAAAATCGCGCGCAGATTGGCGAAAGCCTGCGCGAGTTGTCCATCGCCGCTATCGGGCACGGTCCCGTCCACGGCCATGCCGACCTGGCCGGAGATAATCAGACGGCGGTACTCCCCGGAGACCTGGATCGCATGAGTGTAGCCGGTGGGGGTTCGCACCGCCGACGGATTGCTGTGGGCGATTGTCGCGGCCATATCCACTCTCCCTGCTTTAATGCGCGAGCCAGTCTTGTACTTCGCGCTGGATGAACAGCATATCGGCCGGATTGGCAACCGGATTTCCGGCACGATGGCCCCAGATGCTGGGGATCGGCCGCAGCGCGGCGTTCGCCAGGAACGGCAATTCGGCCTCGTTGTCGGCGGTACGGAAATACAGATCGGTGGCACCCGGCATCAACAGCACCCGCGCCTGGATCGCGCGAAGCGCAGCGGGTCTATCGCCGTGGTACAGGGCATTGGCGGCGATATCGGCGGTATCCCAGGTGCAAAGCTGGGCATATAAATCCGCCGCCGGCCGCACGCCGAAGCGGTCTTCCCAATCGGTTTTCAGGAACGTCTCCAAATCCCGAGCACCCAAATTCGGGGCGGGACCGACCGCCGGATGCAATCCAGCGCGGTAGAAATCCTGACTGAGCGCCCAACCCGCGTAAATCCGGCCGAACGCGCGTTTGGCGGCACGCGGTTCGGTGGAAAAACGGCCATTGCCGATATGCTGGGGCGCCGCTTCCAGCACCGCCATGAGCGACCGCAGAAACACCTGATTGTGCACCGAAGTGGCCGCCGAACCGCAGTTCACGACGATGCGCTCGACCGCCGCGGGAAACAGCGCCGCCCAGTGGTAGGCCTGCAACGCACCCATCGACCAGCCATAGACGCAGGCAATCCGGTCGATTCCGAACAGTGCCCGCAGGGCGTTACGCTGCACCTGTACAATGTCGTGGATGGTGACCATCGTGGGATAATCCGGTGTGTTCGATGGCGAGGACGACAACCCGTTGCCGAACATGTCTGGGATGACGATGAACCACCGTAACGGATCCAGAATCTTGCCAGGTCCGATCAGCCATTCCAGATCGGGGTGTCGTGCGCCATAACTGGTGGGATAAACGATGACGTTGTCGCGGGCCGGGGACAGTGTGCCATGCGTTTTCCAGGATAGCCGGGCAGAGGCCAGGCGCGCGCCGCTTTGCAGGACGATATCGCCGGCATCGAACGTCCCTTGTTGTGTGGGCCAGGCCATAGAGACTCCATGAATACGCGCGGACTCACTATGCGGTAGTGCGGCCGCTCGGGGCAGGGCGTTTTTGCATGCACTCGCACGACAAACTCTCGTCGAGATCGTATGCACGACCAAGGCAAGAGCCGATTACTCTATCAGTGCACGCTCGGATCTGTGCCGGGGGCGCGGGGCGACCCGCGTTTCTGCCGCGACTGAGCGCAAGATCGGGCCGGCGCCTACTGCGATGGACCGAATGCACCGCTCCGTCACGGGCGCATGCCAAATGCCGACGGTCCCGGCGTGCGCAACGGTGCCGCCAGATTGGCGAAGTCGCACAGGAGTTTCCGGGTATCGCGCGGGTCGATCACCTCATCGACCCAGAACGCCTCGGCTGTGCGAAAGGGCGACCGCAGCCGGTTCAGCCGGACCTCGATTTCGTCCAGTTTCGCCACCGGATCGTCCGCCGCATCGATATCGGCGCGATAGGCCGCCTCGATCCCGCCTTCCAGCGGCAACGATCCCCAACTGGCGGACGGCCACGCATAGCGCAGGCACAGATGCCCGACCGGCTGGTGCCCCAGGCCGCCGACCCCGTAACAGTTCCGCACGATCACGCTGCACCATGGCACCGTCGTCTGGTTGATCGCCGACAGCGCGCGCACGCCCCAGCGGATCACCGCGTTGCTTTCCGCCCGCAACCCAACCTGAAAGCCGGGACAATCCACCAGATGGACCACCGGCAGATGGAATGTCTGTGCCATATCGACGAATCGGACGATCTTGCTGCACGCATCGGCCGTCCAGGCACCGCCGTCGAACAGCGGATCGCCGGCCATCACCGCCACCGGCCAGCCGTCCAGACGCGCCAGGCCGGTAATGATGGACCGGCCGAACAGCGCGCCCATTTCGAAGAAGCTGTCTTTATCCACCACCGAATCGATGATCCGGCGCATGTGATAGGCCTGCTTCTTGACCTTGGGGATGGCCGAGATCAGCGATTCATCCGCACGCTCCGGATCGTCCCATCCGCGCACCCGCGGCGGAACGTCGTGGATGGAACTGGGCAGATATGACAGAAACCGCCGGGCGGCCGCGAAGGCGTCGGCTTCGGTATCGACGGCGTGATCGACCGCGCCGCAGCGCAACTGGATTTGCCAGCCGCCCAGTTCCTGCTTGGTCCGCGGTTCGCCCAGGCGTTCCACCACCGGCGGTCCGGCGACGAAAACGGCGGCTATCTCCTTGACCATCACCGAATAATGCGACGCCACCAGTCTGGCCGCCCCCAAACCCGCGACCGATCCCAGGCCGAGGCCGACAACGGGCACCTGCGCCATCTGGTTGGCCACAAGGTCGAACGACGTTGTTTCCGTCAGCCCGCCCGGCAGGTTGGCCCGTCCTGTCGTTTCGATCGTCTTGACAGACCCGCCGCCGCCAGAGCCCTCGATCAGGCGGATGATCGGCATGCGGAATTGTGTCGCGATCTCCTCCGACATCTTGGGTTTGCCCTTGATGGACGCATCCGCCGATCCGCCGCGCAGGGTGAAATCGTCGCCCGCGATCACCACCGGCCGCCCATCGACCGTGCCACGGCCGAATATGCAGTTGCCAGGCATAAATTCAGCGATTGCGCCGTCCGGACCGTACGTTGCCTTGCCGGCGATGCTACCGATTTCCCTGAAGGTGCCCGGATCGAGCATCCGATCGATCCGTTCCCGGACGGTGAGCCGCCCGCCGGCGTGCTGACGCTCCACCCGGTCCTTGCCGCCCATTTCGCGTGCAAGCGCCTGCCGCTGACGCAATTCGGCCAGTTCCGGTTCCCAGCCCACTGCGGACGCCGGCGGCGATTCTGTGTGCGATTGGGTGACGTTGTCGTCGGCCATGCGTTTCCTGCCCGTATTCTGTCGTCGATTATTCTGTGGTCGATCGGTTACCTGCGAGTAAGGTATGGGCGATCCGCGGTCGGCGCAACTTGACCAGCGGCCGGGTTCGGCCACCGATGAATTCGTGTCCATGCGTTCGGACGGGCATGGTTCCGATTGACCTGATGCCGCCCGGTCCATAGCTTCCCGCGTTATGTCCGATACAATTCGCAACACCCCGAACGATAGTCCGAAGGCCTGGCCGTTCGAGGAAGCGCGTAAGGTCGTGGCCCGTTTGGCGGCGTCGGGAAAGACCTCGGCGCTGTTCGAGACCGGGTACGGACCCTCCGGCCTGCCGCATATCGGCACGTTCGGAGAGGTCGCGCGAACCACATGGGTGCGCCGCGCCTTTACCGAACTGACCGGTCTGCCCTCGAAGCTGCTGGCTTTCAGCGACGATATGGACGGGCTGCGCAAGGTGCCGGACAATATCCCGGATAAGGACCGGCTGACGCCGCATCTTGGTAAGCCGCTGACGCAAATCCCCGACCCGTTCGGCACACATGACAGCTTCGGTGCCCACAACAATGCGCGGCTGCGCGCGTTTTTGGACTCCTTCGGCTTCGAATACGAATTCGCGTCCTCCACCGCATACTACAAAGCGGGCCGTTTCGATGCCGCGCTGGTCCGCGTGCTGGAATGCCACGACGCCATCATGGCCGCGACCTTACCCACGCTGCGGGCTGAACGTCAGGCCACCTATTCGCCGATCCTGCCCATCCATCCGCATACCGGCATTGTGATGCAGGTGCCGTTGGAGGGGATCGATGCCGTGGCCGCTACAGTGACCTGGAAAGATCCGGCCACCGGGGACAGGTTTGAAACATCCGTCAAAGGCGGTGCTTGCAAGCTGCAATGGAAAGCCGATTGGGCTATGCGGTGGTATGCACTCCAGGTCGATTACGAAATGTCCGGCAAGGATTTGATCGATTCCGTCAAGCTGTCGAGCCGGCTTTGCCGCATTCTGGGCGGTCAACCGCCGGAAGGTATGACTTATGAATTGTTCCTGGATCAGGATGGACAAAAGATAAGCAAATCTAAAGGTAACGGATTGTCGGTCGATGAGTGGCTGACCTATGCGCCCCCGGAATCGCTGTCCCAGTTTATGTATAACAAGCCGAACAGCGCAAAGCGGCTGCACTTCGATGTCATTCCCCGCGCGGTGGACGAATACACCGGCAATCTCGACAAACAGCGGGCGCAGCCCGATCCGGCCAATCCGGTCTGGCATATCCACGGCGGCCGCTTGCCGGACCATGCCGGCAGCCCAATCTCTTTCGCCATGCTGTTGAACCTTGCCAGTGTCGTGAACGCGGACTCGCCGGATATGCTGTGGGGTTTCATCCACCGCTACGTCCCCGACGCCAGCCCCGAAACCCAGCCCCTGCTGGGGCGTCTGGTCAGCCACGCAGTCGCGTATTACCGGGATTTCGTCCGGCCGGAAAAACGCTACCGCCAGCCCACCGCGATGGAACGCACCGCGCTCGAAGATCTCGCCACGGCGCTCGGCGCCGTCGGCGACACGTCGGCGGAAACCATTCAGACATTGGTATTCGATGTCGGTAAGCGTCATCCGTTCCCCGACCTGCGAAGCTGGTTCGCCGCCTTGTATCAAATTTTGCTGGGCCAGCGGGAAGGGCCGCGCTTTGGCGGTTTCGTGGCGCTATACGGCGTTCCGGAAACCATCGCGCTGATCGGCGCCGCATTGGCCCGGCCGGCCGGCGCGGCCTGAGACATGGTGTCAGGAAAGCGACACAGGTTAAAAAACTGGGCCCGTCACCTGCCGCCCCTGTTGGGCGTGTTTCTGCTGATCGGCGCGATTTATGTCGTTCAACGGGAGTTTCGTCATCTCAGCCTAAAGGATATTGGCGCCGCGCTGAAAGCGATTCCGGTCGCCGCGCTGGTGTTTTCGGGTACCTGGACCATCCTGTCCTACTTCATCCTGACATTTTACGATCGTCTTGGCACGATCTACGCGGGCCATAAAGTATCGTACGGCCGGGTGGCCTTCGCCTCGTTCTGTGCGTACGCGCTGGCGCATAATCTTGGGTTCGCCGCCATTTCGGGGGCCGCCGTGCGGTACCGGCTGTATGCCCATTGGGGCCTGACGCCGTTGCAGATCGGCAAGACTGTTGCGTTCTGCAGCCTGACGTTCGGCCTTGGCGGACTGGTGCTGGGCGGCGCGATCCTATTCGTGGAACCGCGCGCCATTCCGTTCTTCGGACAGCATCTGCCCATGGTCGCGCTGTACGCGGTCGGTGCGTTGTTTTGGGGAATTGTCCTCGGCTATGTGACGTTCGCCAGGATGTTTGGCCGGGTGAAAATGTTCGGCCACGATATCGAACTGCCCGGCTGGCGCATGGCGGTCGTGCAGGTTCTCTTGGCCACGGTCGATGTCGCGGTGACCGCTACCATATTCTACGCCCTGCTGCCGGCGGCGCCCGGCCTGACATGGCTGATCTTTTTGGGCGTCTATGTCGCTTCGTACACCGCCGGGCTGGCCGCCAACCTGCCGGGCGGCATCGGGGTGTTCGATACCGCGATGTTGTTCGGACTGGAACCTTATGTCAGCGCGCCGCACATCGTCGGTGCGATCCTGGTGTTCCGTCTGTATTATTATGCGATACCTCTGTTCCTTGCCGGGTCGTTGTTCGCCGGGAACGAGGTTCTGTTGCGCGGCGGCGGCGTGTTCCGGCATTTCCGCCGCCTGCCGCCGGTCCAGGCGATCGGCCGCTGGAGCGAACCGGACTTCGCCGTTACCGCCGCCACCGGCGCGGTCGGCCTGTGCGGCGCCTTGATGCTATGTCTTGGCGTGCTGGCGCCGGAGGCGAATTTCTCTTGGATCGACCCCGATTATGGTCCGCTCGCCGCCCAGGCCGGCCAGTTCGTGCCGTCGCTCATTGGCGCGGGTCTGGTGATGATGGCCATCGGCCTGTCGCACCGGGTCAATCTGGCATGGAGCCTTACCATCGCGTTGCTGGTGCTGGGCGCGGCGTTCGCGGCGACGCAGGACAGCCGGCTGTGGGTGGTGGGCATCCTGGTGCTGACGATTTTGCTGCTGGCGCCGTTCCGAACATGTTTTTATCGCCATGCGCACCTGATGAGCGGGCCTCTCCAGCCAGGCAGCGCCCTGACCCTCGCGGTGCTGGGTTTGTCCCTGTTCGCCTTGGCGGTCACGCGCGGCCAAACTCGGCTGATGCAGAATAATGCATTCTGGGCGGTGGTCATCTCCCCCGAGTTACCCAATACCGTGCGTCTGGCGGTCGCGATATCGGTGATGCTGGGGCTGAGTGCGATCTGGTTCCTGCTGCGGCCGGGCCGCGTGCGCTATCTGCCCTGGGATGCGAACGCTCGGCAGCTTATCCAGACCATGGGTGCGGGGCTGCATCAGGTGGCCGATGGGGTCGTTCTGGGTGAGACAGGTCGGTCCGCCATCGCATTCCGCCGGTGCGGACGGGTGCTGCTTGGTTTGGGCGACCCGGTTGGGGAGGAGAATGACAGGGTCTCGGCGATCTGGCGCCTGCGCGATCTGGCGGCGCAGGAAGGATTGGATGCCGCTGTCTGGCACGCCGGCCCCGAACTGTTGCACATCTATGGCGATCTGGGGTTGACGGCGCTGCCGCTGGGTGCGGATGGCCTGCCGCTGCCGGAATCGGACGGCGACACGCCGCCCGCCCAACAATATCTGGTCTGTAAGGCGGAACGGGATCTGGATATGCTACTCCCGATCCTGCCCAATCTGGC
The DNA here is from genome assembly GCA_021805565.1 of Pseudomonadota bacterium. Lineage (GTDB taxonomy): Bacteria > Pseudomonadota > Alphaproteobacteria > Acetobacterales > Acetobacteraceae > Rhodopila. The sequence continues at coordinate 47,369 of JAJZFA010000033.1, read as the reverse complement.
GCGGAGCCTTCGGATGGCCCTGCCGGTTGTGGCCTGAACCGCCGGGACTTCAAATTTTCCGCCAATCAGCCCATAATGGACGAAACGTCCTAAAGGAAACCAGCCGATGCGCAGCGCCGTTATCGTATCCACCGCCCGCACCCCCATCGGACGCGCCTATCGCGGCGCCTTCAACGACACGCAAAGCCAGGCGCTGGGTGGACATGCCATCGCCCAGGCGGTGAAACGGGCCGGGGTCGATCCGGCCGAAGTCGAAGACGTGGTGATGGGCGCCGCGTTGCAGCAAGGTGCGCAGGGCTTCAATGTCGCGCGTCAGGCCGCGTTGCGCGCCGGTCTGCCCGACAGCGTGGCGGGCATGTCGGTGGACCGCCAGTGCGCGTCCGGCCTGATGGCAATCGCGACCGCCGCCAAGCAGATTATCCAGGACGATATGCAAATCACCGTCGGCGGCGGGCTGGAATCGATTTCGCTGGTGCAGACCAACGCCGTCAACCGCAGCCGAGCGCAGGATCCAAAACTGCTGGCGGAGGCTCCTGGACTGTACATGATGATGATCGAAACCGCGGAATTGGTCGCCGACCGCTACAATGTGTCCCGCGAGGCGCAGGACGAATACTCCCTGCGGTCTCAGCAACGCACCGCGGCCGCACAGCAGGCAGGCCGGTTCGACGACGAGATCGTTGTCATGCCGACGGAGATGCTGGTTGCCGATAAAGCCACCGGCGAAACCAGTTCCAGGAAGGTCGCCATTACCAGGGATGAAGGCAACCGGCCGGAAACGTCGCTCGAAGGGCTGTCCAGCCTGAAGCCGGTCTTTGCCGGCGGCATGGTGGTGAAGCAGGGGAAATTCATCACGGCAGGTAATGCCTCGCAGCTTTCGGACGGCGCTTCGGCCGCGGTGCTGATGGAGGAAGCCGAGGCATCCCGCCGGGGTTTGCAGCCGCTGGGCATCTATCGCGGCATGGCGGTGGCCGGCTGCGCGCCGGACGAAATGGGAATCGGCCCGGTTTTCGCCGTGCCGAAGCTGCTGGCGAAACATGGTTTGCGCGTGGACGATATCGATCTGTGGGAATTGAATGAAGCGTTCGCCTGTCAGGTTCTGTATTGCCGCGACCGGCTGGGCATCGACCCGGACAAGTTGAACGTCAATGGCGGCGCCATTTCCATCGGCCATCCCTATGGCATGTCCGGTGCCCGGATGACCGGCCATGCATTGATCGAGGGCAAGCGGCGCGGCGCGAAATTCGTCGTCGTGACCATGTGCGTCGGCGGCGGGATGGGTGCGGCCGGCCTGTTCGAGGTGGCATAGCATGCCGGTCGATCCCCAGATTCAGACGCTGCTGAATTTGCGGGCCGGCCTGCCCGAACTGCATACGTTGTCGGTGCCGGATGCGCGCATCCAATTCGCCGCCCGCGATTTTCCCGGGTTACGCAAGCCAGAGATCGCCCATGTCGCCAACCGGGACATGCCGGGCCCTGGCGGTTCGCTGGCCTTGCGGATTTACACGCCGCTGGGGCAGGGGCCGTTTCCGCTGATGGTGTTCTTCCATGGCAGCGGTTTCGTGGTGTGCAGCCTCGATACGCATGACGGAATGTGCCGCAATCTGTGCGCGGGAACCGGGTGCGTCGTGGTATCGGTGGATTATCGTCTGGCGCCGGAAGCGAAATTTCCGGCCGCACCCGACGATTGTCTGGCGGCGATTCGCTGGGCGGTGGCGAATGCCGCCGCGCTGGGGGCCGACCCTGACCGTGTATTCGTCTCGGGCGACAGCGCGGGCGGCAATCTTGCCGCTGTCACCGCGTTGCGTATCCGCGATGAGGGCGGGCCAAAGCTGATGGGGCAGCTTCTGATCTATCCGGTGACCGACCATTACGATGCCGGCACGCCGTCGATGACCGAGAACGCCGAGGGTTACGGATTGACCCGCGCCGGCATGATCTGGTTCTGGGACCACTACCTGGCGAGCGCGGCCGATGCGGCGAACCCGCACGCCAGTCCGCTACGCGCCGCGGACCTCAGCCGGTTGCCGCCCGCGCTGGTGGTAACGGCCGAATTCGACCCGCTGCGGGATGAGGCCGAATACTACGCCGAACGGCTGCGCAAGGCCGGCGTGCCGACGCAGATGAAGCGGTGGGACGGAATGAACCACGGATTCTTCTTCTGGCCGGGTGTTGTGGATCGCGCGGGTGCGGCGATGGACGAAGCCTGCGCCTGGGTGCGGACCTTACTCGGCCGGTGAAGTTGCAACAGACGAACGGGGCGGCCGGCTGGGTTCAGCGGCAGACTGCTTCAGTCCCCGAATGACCGGATCGCGTCCGGCAGCGCGAGCAGCGAATTGATTGTCGCATCGGCTGCGAATCCCAGCGCCTCGGTCTGGGTGCGCAGCGCGCGGAACATCGTCGCTGGCCCGATCCGTGCGCCGCCGGTCAGGTCCTGGCGCAGGGCGGCCGGGGTCACTCGCTCGATCCGCGCCACCTTGAAGCCGAAGCTTTTCGCCCCCGCGACGTCGAACCCGTTGGAGGAAACGAACAGCACCTCCCGCGGCGGGACGCCCAGGCGCTCTTCGATCAGTTCGTAGGCGCGCGGGTCGGGCTTATACGCCTTCTTCGCATCGACGCTGATGACCGCCTCCAGGATGCGATCCAAGCCGCTGTTCCGGACCAGCGCGTCAAGCATGTCCGGGCTGCCGTTCGACAGGATCGCCAGCCGGTAGTGCGCCAACTGACCGAGCGCTTCTACCGCTTCGGGGTAAAGCGACAGCGTGTTGTAGGCATCGGCGATACGGTCGAACAGCGCACTGTCGGCGTCCAGGCCGAGCGTGCCTAAGGTGTAACCCAGGGAGTCTCGTGTGACCGTCCGGAAATCCACGTAGCGGCCCATGAGGCCACGGAGCCATGTGTATTCAAGCTGCTTTAGTCGCCAGATCTGGGTGATAGTGTCGCCCTGGCCGGGGAAAGCCGCATCGGTGACGCGGGCGACCGCCTGCACGTCGTACAGCGTGCCATAAGCGTCGAACACGATCGCCTTGATGGTCATGCCGCTGCTCCGGCGACGACGCGGCTGTCCGGGGTGCACTCGTCCGGCAAGACGGTCGGTCTATCGCGCATTTTCATCTCTGGTGCCGTCCTGGTTCCACCGTTCGAACCGCGCCCGATCCGCCGGCAGCAACCGAACTTTCATATGGACCGTCGACTCGTCATCGTACCGCTCCATGACTTCCCCATGCTGGTAAAGCCAGGCGACGCGGGCGCCGTCGCGCGGCGGAATATCATAGTCGGCGACCACCATTCCCTGGGCGATGCGAAGGTCGATCGCGGCCTTCAGGATTTCCAGACCCTCCCCCGTTATCGCGGACACGGCGACGGCGCCTTCGCGCAGCGGTACCCCGAAAACCCCGCCCAGCAGGTCGGCCTTGTTCAGCACTTCGATCATACGATCCGGCCAGTCCGCATCCAGGGTGCCATCGGCGACCATGTCGTCGAGCACCTTGATAACGTCGCCGCGCTGGGCCGTGGTTTCCGGATGCGCCGCGTCGCGCACATGCAGGATCACGTCGGCCTCGGACACTTCTTCCAGCGTGGCGCGGAACGCCTCGACCAATTCGTGCGGCAACTGGCTGATGAAGCCCACGGTGTCTGACAGGATGACCCGCCGCCCGGACGGCATTCGCAGCCCGCGCATCGTCGGGTCCAGCGTCGCGAACAGTTGGTCCTTCGCGGTGACTTCGGCGCCTGTCAAGGCATTGAACAGGGTCGATTTTCCGGCGTTGGTATAGCCGACCAGCGCGATCACCGGAAACGGGACCCGCCGCCGCGCCGACCGGTGCAAGCCGCGAGTCCGCCGGACCTGTTCCAGTTCCTTGCGGAGCCGCACCAGCCGGTCATCGATCAATCGCCGGTCGGCCTCGATCTGGGTTTCGCCCGGTCCGCCCAGGAAGCCGAAACCGCCGCGCTGGCGTTCGAGATGGGTCCACGACCGCACCAGCCGCGATCGCTGATACTGTAGATGGGCGAGCTCGACCTGAAGTGTGCCTTCCCTGGTCGCCGCGCGTTCGCCGAAAATATCCAGGATCAGGCCGGTACGGTCGATGACCTTGCAGCCCCAGGCGCGTTCCAGGTTGCGCTGTTGCACGGGCGACAGGGCGGCATCGACGATTACCACCTCGACATGGTTTTGCCCGAGCGACTGGCCCTGGATGGAAACCTGACCTTCGCCGAACAGCATGGACGGGCGGCGGGCACGCAGCGGCAAGATCGCGGTGTGAACCACGACCAGGCCGATGGACGCCGCCAATCCTACCGCTTCCGCCAGTCGGGCATCGGCGGCGCGCGGTTGATCGGCGCCGGATACATCTCGTCCCTGACGCTCCCACGGCAAAATCACGGCCGCTCGGGTGGGGCCGCCGGGCGGCGGTTCGCTGACAACGGGTACGTCTGAAAGTCCGGACAATGCAGTGTGCTTGTCCGGACCCCCACCGATCGGTGGTTCAATCACGTTGGATAATCCCGGTTCGAGAGGACCCTGACTGAGGTGCCCAGGATATCAGTCGGTCCCGGTCACGCCGGTCAGTTCCCGGACGGGAGCGGCGACGGTGCCTTCTACCTTGGTTGCATCGAACAACTGGATAGGCGCACCCGGCATGACGGTGCTGATAGCGTGCTTATACACGAGTTGGGTGTGCCCATCCCGGCGCAGCAGAACGGAAAAATTGTCAAACCAGGTGATAATCCCCTGTAGCTTGACACCGTTCACAAGGAACACCGTAACCGGCGTCTTGCTTTTCCGCACATGGTTCAGGAACACGTCCTGCACATTTTGCGATTTCTCGTTGGCCACGGCCAAAATCCTTCTTTTTTGTGAGGAAATTTCGTTCGATTCAACTTAACGGCGGTGCGTGGCACGTCCGCCGCAACGGTTCACCTTACCAGCCCACACCTATCGTGCAAGGCTGTTCAATCTGATGCGCAGGTCATGCGCGGAATGGAAATGGATATGCGGGGCCGCGTGTTCAACACCTTCATCGTGACTGGCGTCGCCGATCAGTATCGCCGTTACACCGGCCGCGCGCGCCGCTTGCATATCCAGCGCCGTGTCGCCCATGTACCAAACCGACGGATCGGCGGTACGGCCGAGTTGCTTCAGCGCGAGGTGAATGGGCGCGGCGTCGGGTTTGTCATGAGCGGCATCGCCCGCGCCTACGACCGCACCGAAGAAGCGGTCCCACCCAAGATGCGCTGCTTCCTTTCGCAGGAAGCGGCCAGCCTTGTTGGAAACCACGCCCTGCGGCCATGCCGCCCCGGCGACCAGCACATCGGGAACGCCGGGCATGGGAACGACACACTCCAGGTGCCGGGCGGCGAAGGTTTCATAGAAAATATCGCGGGCGCGTTCCCATTCGCCGCCGAACATCGCCGGAAAACTGTCTTTCAGCGACACGCGCACGCGATTGCGCGTGTCTGCTACGGTCCAGGGTGTAAGGCCGAATGCCGCGAAGGCTGCGTTAAGCGCGGCGGTTATGCCTATCCAGCCATCGACAAGCGTATTGTCCCAGTCGTACAACAATACCGAGGGCTGGGTGCCGTCCATCAGAGCGTGCCGGTGCGGGGCGTCCGCAAAGGTACCGGGTCGTCCGCGACAGGCAGCGCGTCTATGGGTTCGCCCGCCTGGGCCGCTGCACGTTCCAGCCGGACAAGCGCGCAGGCGTTGGCGCAGACTTGTAGCCATCCGGCGAAGGAGAAGTCATGGGCGTCGTCTTCAGGCGCGAAGCGGTCGATGTAGCCCTTCAGCAGTCCGCGCATCAGAACCTCCACCGTTCCAGCGGGACGGCTGGCTTCGGCCTGTACGACCCACAGCAACGTAGCCGATCCACGCAGGTTCAATGCCATATGCAAGGGCAGAATTTCTTCGTCCGACACCCCGGAACCGAGTTTATAAACAAAGATTTTATCAGATGATTCAAGATCTTCGAGGAACTTCCGGCGAAGAAATTTTAACCGCGCGGATTCTTGCTCGCGCATCATCCAGATGCTGCGTTCGCCCTCATAAACGAACGTGTGATAAACCAACTCGAATTTGTTCTCGTGAATCATGAATTCCCGCCGAGGTGTGCCCTCCAGCCGCGGGTCGATATCCTCGATTTCGCCCAGGCCGGCGAAGCCGGTTTCGATCCCCCGGATCAGGTTGCGCATGAACGTGCTGGAGAACCGGAGCAGTCCCAGCGGTTCGGCGTCGCAGCGGCGTTGAAAGAGTCCGAATTCGCAGTTTTCGCCGATCGATTCGAACTGGATTGCGATTTGCGGAACCGTGAGGCCGGTTCGTGCTGTCGCCCAGTCGGTCAGGCTGGCAGGAGAATCCGCATTGAAGGCGGTGTTCTGCGATGGTCCAAGCATCAGGCCGGCGGGCAGCAAGCCGTGTGCCGGCGCGGTTGTATCGGTAACCCTGCTAAGTTTCGCTTTGGACAGCGCGAACGCCAGCGGCCGGTCGTCGGCGCTATCGGACAGATCGCATGGGCGGGCGGCATCCGGGTGCTGAAGCGTGACCGCCAATTTGTCGGTGCCAAGGGCCACGCCGGTCGGAAGGCGGTACCCAAGCCGCGTAGGCCGGGACAGGCTGGCCGATCCGATCACGATATTGTTAATCGATACGATCAGCCGTTGATTCTGCAGGCGAGGCAGGTGGACGTATGGAATCACGTCGAGCGTAAGGATATACGCGCTGGAGGATTGAATCCGGGGCAACACCAGATGGCTCTCGTGACCGATCGCCCAGGTAAAATTATCTTCTGACCGCGCCCAGCCGCCACCCAGGAACCCGAGGCTGTTGCCCGATGTCGCAAAGTCAATCGTTAGATCGCACGCGATTGCCATGATTCACTTTCGTTTTCACCGCCAAAAACAAGGATTGTTTCAGGCCATCCGGGCAATATTTTCAAGCAACGAGTATATTGGTCGCCGTCAGGGTTTGGCGACCCCCGCGGTGTCAAACAATCCGAATCGGTCGTCGCGATAAAACGTCGGCCCAGGGGCGACATTTCCGTCGCTCGTACAATCGCCGTGTACAAAGCTGCCGCATGTGCGGCTGGTGCGTATGCATGCGACTTTACAACCCGTGCTGGAGTCAACACGCGCATGCAGGGTCATTTTTGCCGAATGATGCGACCGGCTGCTTGACGGCCGGCCGCCTGCTGGTCACATGAGTTTTATCATGACCTCGACCCGTGTCCTTATCGACCATCGGACGGATAGTGCGATCCGCCATCCGGAAAAGGCAAATCGCCCCGATCATCCGATCCAGCGTAAGCCGGACTGGATCAGGGTGAAGGCGCCGAACCATCCGGTCTATCACGCGACCAGGGCGCTGATCCGCGACCACGGGCTGGTGACGGTGTGCGAGGAAGCCGCCTGCCCGAATATAGGCGAGTGCTGGTCGCAGCGTCATGCCACGATGATGATCATGGGCGATACCTGCACGCGAGCCTGTAGCTTTTGCAATGTCCGCACCGGCAATCCGGCCGCGCTGGACGCCAGCGAACCCGCCCGCGTCGCGGCTGCGGTGGCCCGGCTCGGGTTGCGGCATGTGGTGATAACGTCGGTCGATCGCGACGATCTGGAGGATGGCGGTGCGACGCATTTTGCCGCGACGATCCAGGCAATCCGTTCGGCCGCGCCCGCCACCACGATCGAGGTGCTGACGCCCGATTTCCTTCGCAAACCCGGTGCCATCGAAATCGTCGCCACCGCCCGGCCGGATGTGTTCAACCACAATCTGGAAACCGTGCCGCGGCTTTATCCCACGATCCGTCCGGGCGCACGCTATTACCAGTCGTTGCGGCTGCTTGACCGGGTGAAGCAGATCGATCCGTCGATCTTCGCGAAATCGGGCCTGATGGTCGGGCTGGGCGAGACAAAATCCGAAATCGCGCAGGTGATGGACGACCTTCGCATCGCCGGGGTCGATTTTTTGACCATCGGCCAATACCTGCAGCCCACGGTCAAGCATGCGGCCGTGGACAGGTTCGTCACGCCGGACGAATTCGCCCTCTATGCCTCGCTCGCCCGGTCCAAGGGATTTCTGCTGGTTTCGGCAACCCCGCTGACCCGCAGTTCGTATCACGCTGACTCTGATTTTGCCGCGTTGCGGACCGCCCGGGATGCGCGATTGGCACAGGATGCCCATCTGCAAGAGTCGCCCATTTGATGCGCTGCAGCTGATGCCGACGCATGCGGAGCGTAAGATCGTCCCGTACAGCCGCGAACAGTTGTTCGATCTGGTGGCGGATGTCGGTTCGTATCCACAATTCCTGCCGTGGTGTGTCGCCGCCCGCGTCAAAAGCCGGTCGGACACGCTGCTTGTCGCAGACCTGACGATCGGGTTCGGGCCGTTCCGGGAAAGCTTCAGCAGCCGGGTCACGCTGGACCGGCCGAACCGGGTAACCGTGACCTACGAAAACGGGCCTTTCCGATACCTCAACAATCAATGGGACTTTTCCCCGCACGGGTCCGGCGCGGATGTGGCGTTCTTCGTCGATTTCGAGTTCCGCAGCCGCATTCTGCAAGCGGCCATCGGTGTGGTATTCAATGAGGCGGTGCGCCGGATGGTGAATGCCTTTCTTAAACGTGCCCGCGACGTTTATGGTCCGCCGCCCATCGCTTAAAAGGATCGTCCCGTGGTCTATGCCCCCATCCGGCCGGACAGGTCGCTGCCGCCCGTGTCGGTCAATCTGTTTTCCGATACCCAGACCCGTCCGTCCGCCGCGATGAAAGACGCGATGATGCGGGCCGAAATGGGCGACGAACAGAACGGCGACGATCCCACCGTGAATGCGCTTTGCGACCGCATGGCGGCATTGACCGGCAAGCAGGCGGCGATGTTTCTGCCCACCGGCACGATGTGCAACCAGATTTCGATCCTCGTGCATTGCCGGCCCGGCGATGAGATCCTGGCGCATGAAAGCGCGCACATCGTGGCAAACGAAGGCGGCGGGCCGGGTGCCCTGGCCGGCGCCGTTGTGCTGGGCCTGCGCGGCGCGCGCGGACTGTTCGACAGCGCAGCCGTGACGGCCGCGCTGCGGGAAAAGCGACGGAATGCGCCGCCGCAGACGCTTTTGGCGGTCGAGCAGACCACGAACGCGGGCGGCGGTGCCGTCTGGCCGCTGGACCGGCTGACCGATGTGTTGACCACGGCACACGACGCAGGGCTGAAAACCCACATGGACGGTGCCCGGTTAATGAATGCCGTCGTCGCCGCGGGGGTTACCGCGCGTGACATGGCCGGAGATTGCGACTCCGTCTGGCTTGACTTCACCAAGGGCCTGGGTGCGCCGCTGGGCGCGGTGCTGTGCGGCTCCGAATCGTTCATTGATGAGGCCTGGCGCTGGAAACAGCGACTCGGCGGTTCGCTGCGTCAGGCCGGGATTTGCGCGGCGGCCTGTCTTTACGCACTGGACCACAACGTGGACCGCCTGACCCTGGATCACGCCAACGCCCGTCTGCTGGCACGCGATCTGGCACAAATTCCAGGGCTGGCGGTGGAGCAGCCGGAGACAAATCTGGTGTTCTTCGACACCGGGGGCACCGGTCTGAGCGCGGATGGTTTGGTTCGGCTTGTCAGACAGGACGGGGTGTCGCTTTCGGTCGTGGGGCCGAACCGGGTGCGCGCCTGCACCCATCTGGATATCGATGCGGCGGACGTAGCGGCCGCGGCGCGTGCGGTATCCCGGGCGATTCACTTTTCGTTAGCAAACACCGGATAAGCTAGGCAGGTCACAGCCTGGGAAGATCGCCGTGCGCCGGTTTCTTTGTCTTTTTTTGCCTCTTTTGGTCAGCCTCCCCGTTCTCGACCCGCCCGCGCGCGCCGCGGATGCGCCGGCGACCGATCCGGCCGCTGCCACCCATTCCGTTCGGCAAACATGGGAGCACCGGTTTGCGGGCGCCAATCTGGCACACGACGGCCACCTGACGCGGGCAGAGGCCAAGGGCGGATACGCGACGATCGCCAGGCATTTCGACGACATCGACGTGGACCGCAAAGGGTATGTCACCGAAAACGATATCCGGGCATGGCGGGTCATGCGGAAGGCGGCCCATCGGCTGGGCAAGCCGTCGGCGGACGACACGTCGCGGCCCCGGTCGGCGGTACAGCGGACCTATCCGGCCCTGCATACGATCATGGCAACCGATACGCGGACGGCGGCCGGTCCGGGCAACTAGCTGGCCAGCTCATCGGCACCGGTTCGCACTTGGTGTCTGTTGCTGTATAAACGCCGACATGGCGGAAGATGGCGAATGGAATCGGAAGGGCGCGGTCCTGAGCGACGTGACCGCTCAAAAGGACTATGGAGTCGCCCGCGATTTCATCGTCCTGGGAATCCGGGCCGGCAAGCTCGAATTCCGGGATGGTGCTGTCTGGGGCAATCCTTACCTGCGGATTTTGCGGCGTCAGCTTGAATCCTACATCGCCGAAACGCTTGGTTCCGAATATTTGATCGGCGCGAAGTCGCAGGCCGAATTACGCGCGATCAAGAAGGAAATAACCGGATTAAGGGCCAAATTGGCTGGTCTCGAGGCGCGGAAGGCCGCATTCGAGCGGATCGCCAAGGCGTAGCGGATAGGCAAAACCGTCTGGCCATTTCTGGCAATCGCTTGTTCCGGTGGCGGCGGCGCGATACCCGGCTTATCGTTGGCGTCCAGATCGTTCGGGAGCAATCGATGCGGATATTCGCCTGTGTTTCGGTTCTCGCCGCGCTTTCGGCATCGCACACCGTTCGTGCCCAGCCGGCAGCAGTACCGGCGGCCGCGACGGTCACGGTCGTGCTGTCGAACTTCGATTTTAGTCCGGACCATCTCCGGCTTAGCGCCGGCGTGCCGGTGCGGCTCCGGCTGGTGAACGAAAGCGGCGGCGGTCATGATTTCAGCGCACCGGGTTTCTTCGCGGCCAGCAATGTGCTGCCCGGCGGAGCGGCGCCGTCCGGCGGCGCGGTGGCGGTCGGATCGCACCGGACCGAAGAGGTCCTGCTAGTGCCGCGGACCCCCGGGACATACCGGCTCGAATGTACCCATTTTCTCCACAGCGTGTTCGGAATGCACGGCACCATCGACATTGTTCCCTAGCGAACCGAATGCGGCCGCGGACCGGTCATGGGGTCTGGTTGCGAAATCTATCTTTGCCGCGCCGCTTCAACCTGCTGACGAAGCCACGCTTTGATCGCTATATGGTCGGAATCGAAGCAGGGGGGCGGCGCATGCGTATCATCGCGGGACTCGGACTGACGCTGTGGCTGTTGGCCGCCGCTGCGCCGGCCCATGCCCAGGCGCCCATACGCACCTATGCCTTGTCTCTGATGGCCGCACCGTCGCTGCCGCCAGACTTTGCCTATTTCCCGTTCGCCGATCCCAACGCCCACAAGGGCGGCGAGGTTGCACTGAGCGCGATCGGCACATTCGACAGCTTCAATCCGTTTATCGTCCGCGGCACCGCGGCCGCCGATGTCATGCGCGTCTGGGACACGCTGATGAAACCCAATGCCGACGAGGCCGAAACCGAATACGGACTTCTCGCGAAAACCGTCGAATTGCCCGCCGATCGGATGGGAGTCGCCTTCGAACTGCGGCCGGAGGCGAAATTCAACGACGGCACCCCGGTTACAGCCGAAGACGTCGTCTGGACTTTCCGGACACTGCGCGACAAGGGCCGCCCGTTCTACCGCCAGTATTACGCCGATGTCGCCTCGGTGACGGCGGAAACGCCGCTCCGCGTTGTCTTCCGTTTCAAATCGGCGACCAACCGCGAATTGCCGCTGATCCTGGGCCAGATGCCGGTTCTGCCGGAACACTGGTGGGCCGGCCGGGACTTCGCCACGCCGCTGACCGATCCTCCGCTTGGCTCCGGCCCCTATCGCGTCGGCCATTTCGAGTTCGGCCGCTCGGTGTCCATGCTGCGCGTCGCCGATGTCTGGTCGAAAGACCTGCCGGTCATGCGCGGGTTGAATAATTTCGATATCCGCCGCACGGAATATTTTCGCGATGCAACGGTGGCGCTGGAAGCGTTCAAGGCCGGACAGACCGACTTCCGCGAGGAAAACATCGCCAAGGAATGGGCCACGGCATACAATTTTCCCGCCGAACAGAAGGGGCTGGTGAAGAAGGAACTGCTGACCCACCGCATGCCAACCGGCATGCAGGGATTCGGCATGAATACACGCCGGGCCTTGTTCAAGGATGTACGGGTCCGGCACGCCCTCGCGCTAGCCTTCGACTTTGAATGGGCCGACGCCAACCTGTTCTACGGCGCCTACACCCGCACCCGGAGTTATTTCAGCAACAGCGAACTCGCCTCCAACGGTGTCCCCGAAGGCGACGAACTGGCGCTGCTGAACACGTACCGCAACCAGTTGCCGCCCGATATTTTCGACAAACCGTTCGATCTGCCGGTCACCGATGCGTCCGGCAACAACCGGACGGAATTGCGCGCCGCCCTGGCACTGCTGGAACAGGCGGGCTGGACCGTAAAGGACCGCAAGCTGGTCAACGCCGATGGCCAGCCGTTCAGTTTCGAGATCCTGCTGGATCAGCCGGCATTCGAGCGCGTCGCGCTGCCCTATGTGCAATGGCTCGCGAGACTGGGGATCGAGGCGCACGTGAGAACCGTCGATCCGGCGCAGTTTCAACGGCTGTCCGATAGCTATGACTACGACATGATCGTCGCGGAGATCGGCGAAGGCGAAAGCCCCGGCAACGAACAAACAGGCTATTGGACCTGCGGCAGCGTGAACGATGAAGGCGGCAACAACCTGATGGGGGTGTGCAGCCCGGTCATCGATGCGCTGGTGCAGCAGATCGTCGCGGCCCCCGATCGCGCGCATTTGGTGACCGCGTCCAGGGCGCTGGACCGTGTGCTGCTGGCCGGCTGGTACGTGGTGCCGCACTGGTATCTGCAATCGGTGCGGGTTGCGTACTGGGATATCTTCGGCCGCCCCGATAAGCCGGTTCGCACCGGCCTGGACTTCGACAGTTGGTGGATCGACCCCGCCAAGGCCGCCGCCATCGACGCCGCCCGGCGCCACGGACCATGATTGCCCGATGACGGCTTACCTTCTCCGGCGCCTGCTGCTGGTTATTCCCACATTATTCGGCATCGTCGCCATCAATTTCGCGGTCGTGCAGTTCGCGCCCGGCGGCCCGGTGGAGCAGATGGTCGCCGAACTGAAAGGCCATGGAACCGGCGTGACCGGACGCATGACCGGGGCAGGCGGGGCCGAGGCGATGCCGGCCGGCGATGCCACCTATCGCGGCGCCCGCGGCCTCGATCCGAAAGTCGTGGCCGACATCAGGAAAATGTTCGGTTTCGACAAGCCCGCCCCGGAACGATTTCTGTTGATGCTGCACGGCTATCTGCATTTCGACTTCGGCCGCAGCTTCTTTCGCGATAAGCCGGTCCTGCGGCTGATCGAGGAGAAAATGCCCGTATCGGTTTCGCTTGGCCTGTGGTCAACGCTGCTGGTGTATTTCATTTCTATCCCGCTGGGCATCGCCAAGGCGGTGCGCGACGGCAGCCGCTTCGACGTGGCCAGCAGCGCCGCCGTTCTGATCGGCTATGCAATACCCGGATTCCTGTTCGCCATCCTGCTGGTGGTGCTGTTCGCCGGCGGCAGCTTCGTGCAATGGTTCCCGCTGCGCGGCCTGCACAGCGAAGGCGCCGAAACCTGGAGCATTCCCGCCCAGGTCGCGGATTATATCTGGCATATGGTGCTGCCCACCGTCGCAATCGTCGTTGGCGGCTTCGCCGGGCTGACCGTTCTGACCAAGAACTGCTTCCTGGAGGAAGTGCGCAAACAATACGTCGTGACCGCGCGCGCCAAGGGCGCCAGCGAGCGGCGCATCCTGTATGGCCACGTGTTTCGCAACGCGATGCTGCTGATCGTCGCGGGATTTCCATCGGCCTTCATCGGCATCCTGTTTTCGTCCGCCTTACTCGTTGAAATTATCTTCTCGCTCGACGGCCTCGGCCTGCTGGGATTCGAAGCCGCCATCCAGCGCGACTACCCCGTTATGTTCGGCACCCTCTTCATTTTCACCCTGCTCGGTTTACTGATGCAAATTGCGGGAGACCTGCTTTACACTGTCGTCGATCCACGAATCGACTTTGAGGCTCGGCAGTAATGCGCCTGTCCCCGCTAACACGCCGCCGGCTGGCGGTGTTCCGCGCCCACAAACGCGGCTATTGGTCGATGTGGATTTTTATCGCACTGTTCGGCCTTAGCCTGTTCGCGGAAATTCTCGCCAATGACAGGCCATTACTTATACGGTTTAACGATCGCTGGTACGTGCCGGTAATGAAGGACTATAGCGAAGACACCTTTGGCGCGGACTTCATGCCGACCGGTGCCGACTACACCGAACCCGACGTTCAGGCGGCAATCGCCAGGCGGGGCTGGATGGTCTGGCCACCCATACGATATTCTTACGATACAATTGTAAAACATCCGTCCACGCCGGCCCCGTCGCCGCCGGACCGGCAGAACCTGCTTGGCACCGACGATCAGGCGCGCGACGTGCTGGCCCGAACGATCTATGGATTTCGCCTCTCGGTGCTGTTCGGTTTCACCCTGACGATCGTTTCATCCATGATCGGCATCGCCGCCGGCGCCATCCAGGGCTTTCGCGGCGGCTTGGTGGACTTGCTGTTTCAGCGGTTCATCGAAATGTGGTCTGGCATGCCGCAGCTGTATTTGCTGATTATTCTTGGCAGCATCATTACCCCCAGTTTTTGGATATTGCTGGTTTTTCTGCTGTTGTTCAGTTGGATGAACCTGACCGGCGTGGTGCGCGCCGAGTTTCTGCGCGGCCGGAATCTGGAATATGTCCGGGCGGCGACAGCGCTGGGCGTGTCCGAAGCGGCCGTGATGTGGCGGCACATTTTGCCCAACGCCATGGTCGCGACGCTGACCTTCCTGCCGTTTACCCTGTCTGGGTCCGTCACGGTTCTCGCGAGCCTGGACTTCCTCGGTTTCGGCCTGCCCCCTGGATCGCCGTCGCTCGGCGAGCTTGTTTCCCAGGGCAAAAACAACCTGCAGGCACCGTGGCTGGGAATCACCGCCTTCGTCGTGCTGGGCGGTCTGCTGACCTTGCTGGTTTTCGCCGGGGAAGCCGTGCGCGATGCCTTCGATCCGCGCAAGGCCCCCCGGTCCGGATTGTCCAAATGAGTCTGGTCACGGTCCAGGATCTAACGATAACATTCGGCAATCGTACCGTCGTCGATCGCGTCAGCTTCGTTCTGGATCGCGGCGAGACGCTCGCTTTGGTCGGCGAAAGCGGCTCCGGCAAGTCGCTGACAGCCCTGTCGTTGCTGCAATTGCTGCCGCCCGGCGCGGCGTGTACCGGCCATGTCGCGGTGGACGGCCAAAGCGTGATCGGCGCGGGCGACAAGCTGCTGCGCCGCCTGCGCGGCGGTATCGCCGGCATGGTGTTTCAGGAGCCGATGACCAGCCTCAATCCGCTCGCGCGGATCGGCAAACAGATCGCCGAGGCCGTGCAACTGCACCATCCGATGACCAGCGCGGCTGCCCGCGCCCGCGTAACGACACTGCTCGATGAGGTTGGCTTTCCCGATGCATCCAGGCGGCTCGATGCCTTCCCGCATCAACTGTCCGGCGGCCAGCGCCAGCGGGTGATGATCGCGATGGCGCTGGCCAACGATCCCGCCCTGCTGATCGCCGACGAACCGACAACCGCGCTGGATGTCACCATTCAGGCGCAAATCCTGAAACTGCTGGCAGCGGAAAAATCCGCGCGGGGCCTGGCATTGCTGCTGATCAGCCACGACCTTGCCATCGTCCGCCGCTATGCCGACCGGGTGTGCGTGATGAAGGACGGCTGCGTGGTAGAGGCTGGCCGCGTTCCGGCGGTGTTCGATCGTCCCAGCCACCCCTATACGAAAATGCTGCTGGCGGCGGAACCGCGCGGCCAGCCCTGGCCGCTGCGCCAGGCGGCGCCGGTGCTGATACAGGGCAGCGACGTGACGGTGCATTTTCCCATTCGCCGGGGCGTTTTGCGGCGGACGGTGGGGCATGTCCGAGCGGTGGACGGTGTCGATGTGAGGGTGCATGAGGGCGAGACGGTGGGTTTGGTGGGCGAAAGCGGCTCCGGCAAATCCACCATGGGCTATGCCATGCTGCGGCTGGTGGAGGCGCAAGGGCTGATCCGGTTTGGCGGCACCGATTTATCATGCCTCGGCAAAAAGCAACTGCGCGGCTTGCGCGCCGGCATGCAGATTGTCTTCCAGGACCCTTTCGGCAGCCTGTCCCCCCGGCTGACCGTCGCGGAAATCATCGCCGAGGGCTTGTCCGTCCATGAACCCTGCTTATCGGCCGCTGAACGCGGCCGGCGTGTCGCGGCGGCCTTGGAGGAGGTGGGTCTCGCCAGCGACAGCGGCGGGCGTTATCCGCACGAATTTAGCGGCGGTCAGCGCCAGCGCGTTGCCATTGCCCGCGCCATGGTGCTGAAGCCGCGTTTCGTTGTCCTGGACGAACCGACCAGTGCGCTGGATATGTCGGTGCAGGCGCAAATTGTCGATCTGCTGCAGCAACTGCAATGCGACCATCGTTTGGGCTATCTGTTCATCAGTCACGATCTGCGAGTTGTCCGGGCCTTGGCGCACCGGATCGTGGTGATGCGCCACGGACGGGTGGTGGAGGATGGCCCCGCCGCCGAAATTCTCGCCCGACCGAAGCATGACTACACCAGGGCGCTGATGGCGGCGGCCTTTACCCTGGATGCCGGGGACGGTTCCGTCGCGGATGGGATCGCCGGACAGGCCTGATGGCAGGCCCGGCATCGATCGCCCCGGGGTTGCGGTGCCGTACCTGACCGCGGGCGATCACCGGATCGCGCAATGTCGCGCAGCCTTGAATGTCTGTAAGGCGCAGGCCGCTGCTTTATGGGGCTTTCTTACGCGAAGGTACGTAAAGTGGGGCGGATGGTTTTCCGGGAGCGTTCAAGCAAGCGATGAAGCCGACTGGCCGGACCATAAATGGCCGGCGGCCGGACATGGGACCACTGCTGTAAAAACAGTGAATCCCTGGGAGGATATTGAACGAACTGGTCGGAGTGAGAGGATTCGAACCTCCGGCCCCTGCGTCCCGAACACAGTGCTCTACCAGGCTGAGCTACACTCCGGCCGAAGGGCGGCGTATAGCCCCCACCCGCATCCGAGGCAAGGCACTTAAACGCTTCCGGCCGGATTATGTCGCGGGGCCGCCGTCAGTCGCCTTGGCCTTGCGGTTGTGCCATGATTCCATCAATTGCAGCACGGTCGCCGCTGTTTCCTCGATCGACCGCCGGGTTACGTCGATGGTTGGCCAGCCATGGCTATTGCAGAACCGGCGTGCCCACAGCAGTTCCGCCTTTACCGCATCTTCATCGACGTATTCCGAACTATCAGCCCGGATGGGGCCGGTCTGGCCGCCGCCGCCGATCAGGCGCAGCCGGTGGCGCCGGATGTCGATCAGCGCCTCGGCCGCCAGGGTCAACCCTATAACCGGGCATTTGATCTCCTCCAGCCCTGGCGGAATGGGCAGGTTGGGCACCAGCGGCACGTTGGCTGCCTTGATGCCCCGGTTGGCCAGATAGAAGCAGGTCGGAGTCTTCGAACTGCGCGAAACGCCGACCAGCACCACGTCGGCGCCGGCCAGTCCCGGCTGCGCCTGCCCGTCGTCATGCGCCAGGACGTAATGCATCGCATCGATACGGGAGAAGTAATCCGCGTTGAGCACGTACTGGCGGCCGGGCCGGGCCTCCGCCTGCTGTCCGATCGCGTCCTGCAAGGCGGCGATAACCGGGTCCAGCACATTCACCACCTTCACGTTCAGTCGCTGGCAGGTGGTGTCCAGCTCCAGCCGCAAGGGCCGGTCGATCAGCGTGGACAGCACCGGGCCGGGTTCGGCCTCGATCCCTTCCAGCACGCGGTGAAGCTGAAAGCGGGTGCGCACAAGGCTCCAGCGGTGATGGACGATCTGTGCCGGCTCGAACTGTACCGTGGTTGCCCTGGCGATTGCGTTCAGCGTTTCGCCGGTGGCGTCCGATACAAGGTGCAAATTGATCCGATGCGGGTCTGGGGACGTTTCCATCCTCGCATCATACAGGCAATCGGCGATATCGCGAGTAATATCCAAAGCCTGCGCGAAGCCGCCACGCCAGTCCCCGCCGCATCGCGCGGCGGAGACATACCGGTCATTTCCTCGCGTCGCTATAGGGATACACCACGTCGCCATCCTTGAGCGCTGGCGGATAAAGCACCACCTCGACCTTTGGATCCTTAAACTGTGCCACGTCGTTGCCTTTCACACCCTGGAACTGAACCTCCAACACCCGGGCATCGGTCCATTCGCCATTCGCACCGAACGTGATGTCGCCGGCGATGGTGTGGAACGTGTGCGACCGCATGTAATCGGCAAGTTTCTGCTGATCCAGGCCGTTCGTCGCCTCGACCGACTGTTGCAGCACCTGCATATCGGCGTACGCGAACGGCGGCAGGTAGAATCCCAGCAGATCGACCCCGGCGGCGGCGGATTGCGCCTGGTATCGTTTCAGGAAATCGAGCGCCTCGGGTGTGGCGTAAGACCCGACGGGTTGCCAGAAATCGTAATCGACGATGCCGTTTAGCAACGGCCCGAGTTGCGTCTTGATCGCCGTGGCCTGCAGCCCGACCATGCCGCCGCCGAACAATTTCGCTTTTAGCCCGATTTCGCTGGCCGCGCGGATCATGCCGACCGTATCCGGCGGATAGGACGCCACGAACACCAGATCCGGATTGGTCGCCTGAATGGCTCGAACGATCGGGCTGTAGTCGTTGGTCGTGGGCGGATAGGATTTGTCGTAAACGATTTTCAGGCCAAATTCCTTGGCCAGTTCCCGCGCGCCATCGACCGCGTTGCGGGCGAATTCGGCATCCGCGCCGACGATCGCAACGGTTGCGGGCTTCGGATTTTGCGCCATCGCGACGCTGAAGAAGCCGGCCGAAAAGCTTTGCTTGGGATGCGGGCCGCCGGTGGGGCTGATGGAGAAGTAATTCGGGTAGTTGAATTCGCTGTTCGCGGCGAGGCCAAGCAGCCCGAGGAAGGTGCGGTTGTGCTGCATGATGACGGGCATGGCGGGCGCGACCATGTTGGTGGCGTAACCGCTGACCACCAGATCGACTTTGTCCACATCCAACAGTTTGGTGTAAATTCCAGGCACTGTCGATGGGTTGGACTGATCGTCGTAATAAACCAGCTTTACGGGGCGACCGAGCAGGCCGCCTTTGGCGTTGGTTTCCTGCTCCCAGATTTGCATGGCCAGAAGGGCGGACTTGCCATTTGGCGCCAGACCGCCGGTCAGTGCCATGCCGAATCCAATCGTGATCGGTTCGGCGGCTTGGGCGGTGCCGGCCTGGGCGGCTCCGGTCAGAATACTGGCGGCGAGCGTAATGCTGCTCCAAAGACCGGCCTTGGGGAGTCTTGGCATGATGTAGGGTTCCTCCGGATTGGCTTCTTGCCGATACCCTACGGCAGCGGGCGCGGCTGGCAAAGTCCCCGTGTTCGGGGATATGCTGCCGTCGAGATAATCATCGGGAGGCTTCGATGCAGGACCTGGACGAATTTACCGTCACCGACGAAACGGTGCGCCAGATGGCGGGCACGGACAATCCCCGGCTGAAGGAAATCGCCGATGCGGCGGTGCGTCATCTGCACGCTTTCGCGCGCGAGGTGAACCTGACGCCCGCGGAATGGATTCAAGGCATCCGGTTCATGACCGCCGTCGGCCATGCCTGCACCCCGTTGCGGCAGGAGTTCATCCTGTTGTCAGACGTGCTGGGCCTGAGTGCCGTGGTGAATGCGCTGCACGACAAAAAAGCCAAGGAACTCGGTTCGCAAAGCAGCCTGCTCGGCCCGTTCTTCCGCGAAGGCGTCGAAGTAACGCCGATGGGCACGCAAATCGTTGAAAAACCCACGGTCGAGGAGATCGTGGTTTATGGCAAGATCACCGGAAACGACGGCAGCCCGCTGGCCAACGCGCTGATCCAGGTCTGGCAGACCAGCGAACGGGGCTTATACGATTTACAGGAACGCAACGGCGAGTCGATGGACATGCGCGGGACGTTCCGCACTGGTCCTGACGGGATTTATTATTTCCGCACCGTCCGGCCGCTGGGCTACTCGATCCCGATGGACGGCCCGGTGGGCGAAATGGTGATGCAGCAAAAGCGTCATGGCATGCGCCCGTCGCACATTCATTGCTTGGTCGGGGCCGAGGGGTACCGCGAACTGGTGACGGCGCTGTATTTCGGCGACGATCCGTTTATCGATTCGGATACGGTATTTGGCGTATCCCAGTCGCTGGTCGTCGATGCGCATGAAGACCCGGCAAGCCCGGTGCCGGGATTGCGGGCGGTGCATTACGATTTCCGCCTGGCCAAAGCGACCCTGGGGGAAAGCGGGCGCGTCGGGGCGGACCCGACGAAGCTGATGAAGGCAGCGGAATAATGGCCCGCCGTCTTGTGGATATCTCCTCGCCGCTGAAGGCGGGCATCGCCAGCGATCCGCCGCATATGCTGCCAAGGATCGATTACATGGACCACCATCAGACCGCTCCGGCGATGGCGGATTACATGGGCGTCCGGGTGGACCAACTGCCGGACGGCGAATACGCGGCGGTCGAGGTGGCCACGATCAGCACCCATAACGGCACACATATGGACGCGCCTTACCACTTCTTCTCCAGCATGAACCACGCCCTGAAGCCCGGCGGCGAACCGTCCTGGCGAATTGACGACGTGCCGCTGGACTGGTGCTTTCAGCCTGGCGTGAAGCTGGATTTCCGGCATATGGCGGACGGCTACGTCGCCACGGCCGGCGATGTGGAGGCCGAGTTGAAGCGCATCGGCCATCAGATACGGCCGCTGGAAATAGTCATCGTCAATACCGCCGCCGGTGCGCGGTACGGGGAAGACGATTTCGTGGACCGTGGCTGCGGCATGGGCCGGGCGGCGACATTGTGGCTGACCGAACGCGGGGTGCGCGTGGTGGGGACCGACGCCTGGAGTTGGGATGCGCCGTTTTCCTTCACGCGGGAGAGGGTGAAAGCGACCGGAGATGCCGAACTGATATGGGAAGGCCATCGCGCCGGACGCGACATCGGCTATTTTCAGATGGAAAAGCTGGGTAACCTTGCCCAATTACCAGCCGATGGGTTTCAGGTCGTGTGCTTCCCGGTGAAAGTCCATCGGGCGTCGGCGGGCTGGACCCGAGCGGTGGCTGTTTTCAACGATTGATCCGAGGTCCGGCATGTCCCAGTTCCATGTTCCCGACATTCATTGCGACGGTTGCATCCGGTCCCTGACCGGCGCGGTGCGGGATCTGGACGACAACGCCACGCTGCATGCCGATCTGACGACTAAACTTGTGCGCGTCGATACCACGGCAGGCGACGATGCCGTGGCCGAGGCGATGCGCGATGCGGGGTTTACAGTGGAACCCGCCTGACGCCAGATCGCAAGGGCGTCGGCCACAGGCCGCCGGATCGCTCAACGTCGCCCGGCCGATGGTCCGCGGCGGCCAGTCTGGCGCGCGCGAATGCGCGCCGGGATTGCTCAAGGACAGATCCATCGTTGGCCGGCGAACGGTTCACCGCGGTAGCGCCGGACCGGGACAAGCGGTGTAACCGATCGGTGCAAAGAATGATTCTTCCGTCTATTGCGCCGATGTGGATGGTGTGCCGGGCCGGCCAACACCTCGCACCAAGGCCGTCGGTTCCCCCATCCACGCCCATCGTCGATCGCTATTGACATATTTCCTATAATAATCTAAACGCCAAGGAATGGAAACCTCATCCCCGCCCCGTTCGGCCATCGACCTCATGCCAACGCTGTATTATCAGCTCGTCTATACCCTCATGGACCTGTTACCGCCGCCGCTGGATGACACCCCGGCCGGAGTGCGGGCCAGGAATCTGACCGCCATCGCCAAAGTCGCATCGTTGGCCCCGGTCAACGCCGATGAGGCCGATATCGCCAGCCACTGCATCGCCTCCCGCGCGCAGGCCGAGGAAATGCTGCGGCTGGTTCGCAGGAACGACCACGACCCCGAATTGATGGTAAAACTGAACGCACAGTACGCCTCGATGACGCGGCTATGGATGGCGGTTCACGCTCGGCTGCGGCAGGCGCAGGCGGAGCGCCGCAAGCGCGATGCCGATCCCGTGACGGAGAAGGAGGACGCCTGGGCGCGCTATATCGCCGAACGATCCATGCTGGATGTGGTGCTGGCGCAGCCAGACGCCGAACCGGCCGAACCGATCCGGCGGCAACAGGCGCCGGAGGCGGCTCCGGTTGCCCGTCCGGCGGCGGCTTCGGTGGCCGCGCCGGCTGTGGCACCGGAAGAACCCTTCTCACAAAATGAGATAAATTCTCATGACGTGGCTTTTGAGACGTGGGTGAACGCCCACCTCGCAACCCTGGGGACCGGCGGGCCGGGTGAAACGGACATGAGCCGGTTTCTGTTCAGCGCGGCACGGCCAACCCCGCAAGAGTCCGGAACGGAACCCGTGCCCGACGCGAAATAGGCTCATCGCAGAATAGGCCAAACGCGAGATGGGATTCCGGCATGCCCCGCACAAAAAAAAGCCGGGACAATCGTCGCCTGACAGCCCAAGGCAGGCCGCTGACAAATGCCGAGGAAAGGCCTCAAGAAATATTTGAATAAATCCGTCCCTGGCCGGCAGAGTCGTTGAAAAGGCTCACCTATCTTGTTCCCGATGGGACTTGTTCAGACCTTCCTTAAGGCAATCAATCTAAGCCTATCACCCGATCTCGCGACTTCGTATGATCACGACCGGATTTTTTCACCCATTGTTTCGGTCGCCTGCTCAGTAACCGCCACGGCGACAAGCGAACCGCCAGATCGCGAAAAGCCACGCCGAAACAACGCCGATAACCGGACTCTCCGGGCCGGTCTCGTCAGACAAGCACGGCCTATCGAACCGGACGCAGGGCTACCATCTTGCGCCCAGCCAAGCCGTATGGGAATCAGGATCGGAAATCTATCAACCGGGGGCAACATCCATGCAACGCGAGGTCTTTATCGTTTCCGGCGTCCGCACCGCCATCGGCGATTTCGGCGGCAGCTTGAAAGACCTACCGCCCACCGAACTCGGGGCACAGGTCGCGCGGGAGGCGCTTTTGCGTGCCAGCGTCGCCGGCGACGAAGTGCAGCACGTGGTGTTCGGCAACGTCGTCCACACCGAGGCCAAGGACATGTATCTGTCCCGCGTCGCCGCCGTGAATGCCGGCATTACCCAGAACGCGCCGGCCCTGACGCTGAACCGGCTATGCGGCTCCGGCCTGCAGGCCATCGTATCCGCCGCGCAGGCCGTGACTCTGGGCGACGCCGATATCGCCGTTGCCGGCGGCGCCGAAAACATGAGCCGCGCCGGCTATCTGTCCAGCGGCATGCGCTGGGGCGCGCGTATGGGCGACACCGCGATGATCGACATGATGACGGCGGCGCTGCATGACCCGTTCGAGAATATCCACATGGGCGTCACAGCGGAAAATCTGGCCGAATCCCATCAGGTCACCCGTGGCCAGCAGGACGACCTGGCGCTTCTGTCCCACCGGCGCGCCGCGCGGGCGATCAGCGAAGGCCGCTTCAAGTCGCAAATTTTGCCGGTGACCCTGAAAACCCGCAAGGGCGAGACGGTTTTCGACACCGACGAACATGTCCGCGCCGATGCCAAGGCCGAAGACTTCGCCAAATTGCGCGCCGTGTTCAAAAAGGACGGGACGGTGACGGCCGGCAATGCGTCCGGCATCAATGACGGTGCGGCGGCCGTGGTGTTGATGGACGGCGATACCGTCGCCAAGCGGAACGCCAAGCCGCTGGGCCGGCTTGTCGCTTATGCTCATGCCGGGGTCGATCCCAGGGTGATGGGAATCGGTCCGGTTCCGGCCACCCGATCCGCCTTGCGGCGGGCTGGGCTGTCGCTGGACCAGATGGACGTGATCGAATCCAACGAAGCGTTCGCCGCCCAGGCCTGTGCGGTGGCGAAGGACCTCGGGTTCGATCCGGAAAAAACCAATCCAAATGGCTCAGGCATCTCGCTCGGACATCCGGTGGGGGCGACCGGGGCGATCCTGACGGTCAAGGCACTGTACGAACTGGCCCGCACCAATGGCCGTTATGCGCTGGTGACGATGTGCATCGGCGGCGGTCAGGGGATCGCGGCGATCTACGAACGAGTCCATTGAAGCGTGCAGTTCGCCGGACCGGGTAAACTATAGAGTCCGCCGGATCGGACAATCCCCGGAACGATGCCGGCCAGCATCGTCCCAAAGTGCGTGACAACGCCCCGTTATTTGCTCAGCGGACAGGCGTCTTCGGATTCCGGCCGGGCGGCGTCCTCGGCCGGAATGACACGGATTTGCTTGTAAAGATCCCACGAACCCTTGGACTCCGCCGACGACTTCACCTCGAATAGGTAAAAATCCCGCATGACCCGGCCGTTGCGCCGGATGTGGACATCCTTGCTCATGAAGTCGTTGATCGGAATTTCCCGGATTTTCGCCGCCACGGCGGGGCCGTCCGTGGTGCCGGCGGCCGCGACCGCTTTCAGGTAATGCGCCACGGCGCTGTACACCCCGGCCTGAGCCATCGACGGCATCGTGCCGTGCATCCGTTCCCCGAACCGCTTGGCGAACGCGCGCGTGGCATCGGTCTGATCCCAGTAGAAACTGGAGGTCAGTTGCAGCCCCTGCGCCGTCTGTAAGCCCAGGCTGTGGACATCGGTGATGAACACCAGCAATCCCGCCAGCTTCTGGCCATGGTCGGTCAGCCCGAATTCATGCGCCTGTTTGATCGAGTTGGTCGTGTCCGTCGCGCCGTTCGCCAGTCCGATTATTTTCGCGCCCGACGCCTGCGCCTGCACCAGATAGGACGAGAAGTCCGACGTATTGACCGGGTGCACCGCTTCGCCCAGCACCTTGCCGCCGTTCGCCTTCACCACTTCCATCGTGTCCTTGGCCAGCGCATGGCCGAAGGCGTAATCCGACGTTAGGAAAAACCACGTATCGCCGCCGCTTTTCACCACCGCCGACCCGGTGCCGCGGGCCAGTGCGACCGTATCGAACGTCCAGTGAAAGCCGAACGGGGAACACGCCTTGCCCGTCAGGTCCGACGAACCCGGTCCGGAAAACAATACGATCTTCTGGCGCTGCCGAGCGACGTCCTGCACTGCCAGCGCGACCGAGGAAAATGGCAAATCGACGATCGCATCGACCCCTTCGGAATCATACCAGCGGGTTGCGATGGAGGATCCGATATCGGCCTTGTTCTGATGGTCGGCGAAAATAATCTCGATCTTCTTTCCAGCCACGCTGCCGCCCGCGTCTTCCGCGGCCATCCGGGCGGCGATCACCGACCCCTGGCCGGACAGATCGGCGTTCATGCCGGTCTGGTCGTTCAGTACGCCGATCCTGACGGTGTCGCCGCCCGCCCAGGCCACGCCACCGGACAGGCATAGCCCGGCCAAAGATAACAGGGCCGATAGCGCGGCCACGCGCGGTATTCGCATGGGGGACGTTTCCTCTAACCGGGTGCGGCGCATCGCGATGGTGGCCGCTTGATTCGGCGGATACCGTCAATTGGCCGGGCGCGCAATCGCCCCGGTGTTACGGCGCACACGTTCCCGGTGCGCCGTGTACAGCCCGCTGGCGACGATGATGGCGGCACCGGCCAGCGTCCACCGGTCGGGTAGATTGCCGAACACCGCCAGGCCAAGGGCCGCCGACCAGATCAACTGGCCATAGAAGAACGGCGCGAGCAGCGAAGCCGGCGCCACCCGGTGCGCCAGGATGACCAGCCATTGCCCGCCGGCTGCCAGCACTCCCATCAGCAGCGACAGGCCAAGCTGCCCGAAACTGGGCCAGACCGCCTGGAACGGCAGGATGGCGGTCAGGATCAGCGTGCCGATTCCGGCCGACCACAGCAGCGTGGTCCGCGACGTGTCGGTCAGGCTGAGCTTACGGGTGATGACCAGCGCCAGGGCCCAGCACAGCGCGGAACTGGCGCCGAACACCGTGGCTGGCTGAAAATCGTCTAGTCCTGGCCGCACGACGACGATCATGCCCAGCAGCCCCGCCGCGACCGCCGCCCAACGGCGCGCACCGACCGTTTCACCCAGCAGCGGAATCGAAAGGATGGTCACCAGCAGCGGCGACAGGAAACTGATCGTGGTCGCCTGCGCCATGGTCATCTGCCGGACGCCATGCACGAACAGCAGACCCGACGCGACCCCGGTCAGCGCCCGTAGCACTTGCAGGCCGGGGCTGCGCGCCCGGATCGAAGGCCCTGGGCGGCGCCCGGCCAGACTCAGCGCGAACACCAGCAGGATGACGTAGCGGATCCACATGAACTCGGCGATCGGCAGGCCCAGACTGAGATATTTGGAAATCGTGTCCGACGAACTGAAAAACAGCGTCGCGCCGACGGCCATGGCAATCGCTCGGAGTGGATCGTCGGGAGTCATCGCCGGTCTATAGCGGGGCAGGGCGACGGGGGCGAGTAGAACCGTGGGCGGTCGCGGCGGCGCGGTGGCTGGGAAAGTGGATTTGTTGCGAAAATGTCCTGATGGCCGAGGTGGGTTTATAGGAAAATTGTCTAAAGAAATTTTAACCGATGCGTGACCATTCTCTCGTAATGAGACTTGGTCAGGGAGCCTTGGTCAGGTGTCGCACGACGGCGTCAACGCCTTGGCCGCCCATCGGTCCAATCGTCTACCGGGCTAATCGATCGCTCGATGTCGCGCCTGTGTCCAGATAATCGTCATTCGCCCAACCAATAGTTGGTTCCGATGCCCGCGGAGCCGGCTGCGGGCGCTGCTCACCATGCAATGGAACTCAGGCGGCAGCGGTCAACGGACGGGCCCGTTCGATCCGTTCGCGCTCGCGCGGCGAGTGCATCGCCTCCCACAGGTCGCCGCGCCGCTGCACGTTCAGCCAAAAATCCGGGCTGTTCCCGAACACACGGGCCAGAATAAGCGCGGTCGGCGCGGTCACCGCCCTGCGTTCGTTGCATAACTCGTTGACATGCTTACGCGGCAAACCCATCGCGGTCGCCAATGCGCCTTGAGTCAGGCCCATCGGTTGCGTGAACTCTTCGCTCAAAATCTCGCCGACGCTGGCCGGCCTGCGCTTTGTCGTCAACATGGTTTACCTCGCAAATCGCGGCGGCCGAAGGCATACAAGCCTGCCGGCCCGTTCCGACCGCCTTCTACCCTGAAGCCCATTATCCGATCGGATATACCACCCGACGGAACGAATGTCAGGAGTCCCAAACCGCCTGCCACCTTCCCGCCAGCCCGCACAGCCCAAACCCAAAACGAGGCAGCCAGCCAAAGCCGCAACCATAATTCTTGCTGCGCCGCACAATACCGGTCACAGTCCACCCATGCCGGACCTGCCAATCGCCGACCCAACCGCCGCCCTCGCCACCGAACTTCTGGACCTGACCGCCCGCGTCGGCGCCCGGGCGGACGAAGACCCGTTCGGCAATCCCGTATTGCTCGTTTCCCTGGCGATCACCCGGCAACTGGACTCCGGCACCCTGACACAGGCAGATATCGCCGCGCTGATCCGCCACCTCCGCGACGCCGCGTTCGCGGACCGGGCGGCACGCATCGCCGGCTACCTCGGCGGGATCGATACCGCGGTGAACGACGGCATCCTGGCCGGCCTCGCCCAGCACCTGCTGCGCCCCGACCCCGACGACAGCCCGATCCGCTGGGCGGAATATCAGGCACTGACCGAACGCACCCGGTTCGCGGCGGTCTTCACCGCGCATCCAACGTTCTCGCTGCCGCTCCCGGTCAACCAGGCCCTGGCCGAAGGCGCCTGTGGCCGCCCGATCCCCAAATTCGAATCCCATCGTCCGCCGCCGATCGTCCTGCGCAGCGAGTTCGATCAGGCCGCCGCCGCCATCGCCAACGGGCGCGACGCGATCGACCGCTTCAACGCCGCGCTGATCTCGGTCGCGCGCACAGCCTGGCCGGACCGCTGGACCGAACTGACGCCCAGCCCGGTGATATTGTCCACCTGGGTCGGCTACGACACCGACGGCCGAACCGATATCGGCTGGTGGGACACGCTGAACCTCCGCCTGGAGATGAAGCACAAACAACTCGTCCGGCTGCACGCCCAGGTGTCCGGCCTGCCCACCGCCGGACCTCTGGCCGGACGCCTCGCGCAAGCGCGGGATGAGGTCGCCCGCCAGATCGAACTCTGCCCCAACCAGCCGGAACCGGCTAAATCCGCGGCCTTCGCCCACGCCCTGATTGGCGGCCGCGATACCGCGCTGACATCCCCGGCGCCCCTGCTGCCGTTGTTCCGTTCTGCCATCGCCCAGGCGGAAGACCATGATAAGCTGGCCCTGACCGTAGCCCGAGCCGGGCTGGTGTCGCACGGCATGGCGCTGGCGCACACCCACACCCGCCTCAATGCCGCCCAAATCCACAACGTCGTCCGCCAGCGGCTCGGTATCGCCGACCCACCGGAGGATCCGTCCCGCCGCCGGGCGCTGTTCGCCGCGATCAATACCGCGCTGGATACGGTCAAGCCTGAACCGGTCGATTTCGGCGCTCTGATCGCCGAACAGGCATCCGCCGCGAAGCTGATGATGACGGTCGCCCAGATCGTCAAACACGTGGACAACTCGGTCCCGGTTCGCTTCCTGATCGCGGAAACCGAAACCGGCTACACGCTGCTGGCCGCGCTGTGGCTAGCACGGCTGTTCGGGATCGAACGGCATATCGAAATCTCGCCGCTGTTCGAAACCGCCGAGGCGCTGGAACAAGGCGCTACGGTGCTAGAGGAAGCGCTGCGCAGCCCGCATTACCGGCATTACCTGAAACAGACCGGCCGGCTGGCGCTGCAATTCGGCTACTCCGATTCCGGGCGCTATGTCGGACAGCTAGCCGCCAGCTACCTGATCGAGCGGCTGCGGCTGAAAATCGGCCAGACGCTTGAACATCATGGCGTGACCGGCGTCGAGGTAATTCTGTTCGACACCCACGGCGAAAGCATCGGCCGCGGCGCCCATCCTGGGTCGCTGGCCGACCGGCTGAAATACCTGTCACCCACAGCGTCGCGGCAGGCCCTCGGGCGCGCCGGACTAAAGGTGCGGGAAGAAGCGGCGTTTCAGGGCGGCGACGGATACCTGCTGTTCGGCACACCCGAACTGGCGCTGGCGACAATCACCCGCATCGCCGAACAAACCTATCATCCGGCCGCCGGCCCGATCGAGGATCCGGTTTACGCAGACCCGGATTTCGCCGCCGATTTCTTCGCCACCATCCGCTCCAACATGGAAGGTCTGGTCGAAGACGCCGGCTACGCCGCGCTGCTCGGTGCGTTCGGGCCGGCGCTGCTCGACCGGACCGGTTCCCGTCCGGCCGCCCGCCAAACGGACGGCATGGGCGGCGCCGCGCGCATCCGCCATCCCAGCGAACTGCGCGCGATCCCCAACAACGCGATTTTGCAACAAATCGGCTGGTGCGCGAATACCTTGCAAGGCATCGGCGCCGCCGCCGCCCGTCATCCGGAAACGTTCACCGAACTGCGGCAAACCAGCCGCCGGTTTAAGCGCGCGATGGATCTGGCCAGTCACGCGCTGGCACACTCCGATATCGAGGTTTTGCGCGCCGTGATCGCGTCGCTGGACCCCGGCATGTGGCTGGACCGAGCCGCGCACACGAAACGGCCTGGCCGGCGGGAAGCTTTGGTGTCCGTCGCCAAAGCGCTGGAACGGTTGGATATCTGGGCGGCGGCGCAGTCGATGTTCCGCCGGATTTCCGCCGATCGTCTGGCCTTGCGCGCGACCTGGCCCGACGCGCCGCATATGGCGAACCGGGAAATCCTGCTGCATGCGCTGCGGCTCGCCCTGATCCACCGGATATGGCTTCTGGCGACGGAAATTCCGGACTTTTCTCCGCGCCACGGGGTCACGCGGCTGGCGCTGGAAGCGGCGATCCTGCGGCTGGACATCGAATCCTCGCTAACTGTCCTGGCCGAGATCTTCCCCTCGGCAACCGATCCCGCCGCCGATTGCGATTACGGAGAACCCGCCCCGAACCGCCGTTCCGCCGCTTATGCGCGAGAGCACGAGGAAATCTTCGCGCCCATGCGGCGGCTGTTCGCCATGGTGCGGGAAATCGCGACCGCGATCACGCACGAGGTCGGAGCTTTCGGCTAGATATTGCCTGCAATCGGCGGACCACCGCCATTTATCGCGCATTGTGGGGCAACAATAAATCGGTTACTTGGCCAGTGGTTTTCGGGCTTTTTATCGATGTTCTCTCCGTTCCGCCTCGCCGTTCTATTTCCACTTCTGTTACCCGTCATCGCTCAGGCGGATCAGCAGCCGCGCCCGGTGCGGGTGCAGACCGTCGTTTTCGTGCCCAGCGATGCGTCTGTCACCTTTCCCGGCACCGTGCAGGCGCGCGTTCTGGCCAGCATTGCTTTTCGTGTCGGCGGCGCGGTAACCGAACGTGCGGTGAACATCGGCGACCGGGTCACCGTCGGCCAGATTCTGGCACGGCTCGATCCAGCCGATGCAACGCTGACCGCGCAGGCCGCGATTCAGGCCGAACGCGCGGCCGAGGCCGAAGCACTGAATGCCCGGATCGAGTTCCAGCGCTACCAGAAGCTGGGGTCCGCGTCCCCGGCCTGGCTTCCCACGGAGTTCGACCGCCGTCAGGCCACGCTCGACGGCGCGGTGGCCCGGCTGGCTCAGGCCGGCAGGCAGGTGGCACTCGCAAACGACCAGCTTGCCTATACCGTGCTGCGCGCGGACGCCGATGGCGCGATCGCCGGTCTGGCCATGGAAATCGGTCAGGTGGTGGCGGCCGGCCAGACCGTCGCCACCCTGGCCCATACCGCTGAAATCGAAGTCGTTGCCGACGTACCGGAGAACCGGCTCGCGGACGTGCGCAACGCCACCACCGCCGATATTACGCTGTGGTCCCAGCCCGGTCTCGCCCTGAAAGGCCGGACGCGAGAAATCGGTGCCCTGGCCGACAGCGCCAGCCGTACCTTCGCGGTAAAAGTCACCGTGCTGGACCCTGAAGCGGCCGCCAGACTTGCGCTGGGCACGACCGCCGCGGTCCGCTTCGGCCACGCCGGCGGTCCGCCCGTGGCCTATTTGCCGGGTTCGTCCATCGTGTCGGCCGATGGCGTCACCTCCGTCTGGGTGCTCGATCCGGCGACCCACCGGGCGGTTGCGCATAAAGTGAGCGTGCTGGCGTGGAATGGCGACGGACAGGCGGCGATCGGCGGCGGAGTGGCCGATGGCATGCAGGTGGTGACGGCGGGCGCCGCCCAACTGGATGCCTCGACCCCCGTTATCGCCTGGACGGGTGCGATCCATTGAACGAACCGGCGGGGCAGGGTGCCGGGGTCAACCTCTCGGCATGGGCGCTGCGTCATCGCGCGCTGACTTTCTACTTCATCCTCGCCATCGCCGTGGCGGGGATCTGGGCATATCTGACGCTGGGCCGAGCGGAAGACCCACCGTTTACCCTCAAGCAGATCGTCATCCAGACCCAATGGCCCGGCGCGTCGGCCGTGCAGATGGCGAATTCGGTGGTTGATCGCATCGAACGCAAGCTGGAGGAATTGCCTTCGCTGGACTTTGTCGAAACCACGGTGCAAGCAGGGCTTGCCTTCACCATCGTCACGCTGCGCGACGACACCCCGCCCGCCGATGTTCCGGCGCTGTGGTACCAGGTGCGCAAGAAAATCGGCGACATCGCCGCCACGCTGCCGCAGGGCGTGCAGGGGCCGTTCTTCAACGACGAATTCGGCGATGTCTTCGGTATTGTCTATGCCTTTACCGGAGACGGGTTTTCGCTGCCGCAACTGCGCCATGTCGCCGAAGACGTGCGCGAGACCCTGCTGACCTTGCCCGGCGTCGGGAAAATTGCCTTGGTTGGCGACCAGGAAGAACGCCTGTACATCGACGTCTCCCACCGCAAGCTGGCCGAACTTGGGTTGTCGGTCGCAGATGTCGCGGCAGTCACCGGCCGCGAGAACGCGATGCAACCCGGCGGCTTTGCCGATACGGACCATGACCGGATCTATGTCCGCACCGGCGACGGCCTGACCGGCGAGGCGATGCTGCGGGCGATCCCCATCGCGGCCGGCAACCGGCGCCTGCAACTCGGCGACATCGCCACGATCGGTCGCGGCACCGCCGATCCGCCCGCCGCGACGATGCGGGTGAACGGCAAACCGGCGATCGGGCTGGCCATCTCCATGGCGCAGGGCGGCGATATCCTGAACCTCGGACGGCTTGTCGCCGCCCGCATGCGGACGGTCGCGGCGACCCTGCCGCTGGGCGTGAAGGCCGAACGGGTCAACGACCAGTCGCAGGTCGTGGCCACGGATGTGACGGAGTTCCAGGACAGTTTTCTGGAGGCGCTGGCCATCGTGCTGCTGGTCAGTTTCCTGTCGCTGGGTTGGCGCACCGGACTGGTGGTGGCGATCAGCGTGCCGCTGGTGCTGGCCGGAACGCTGGTGGGGATGAAACTGCTGGGCATCGACCTGCAACGGATATCCCTCGGCGCGATGATTATCGCCCTGGGGCTGCTGGTCGATGACGCCATCATCGCGGTCGAAACCATGGTCGTGAAGCTCGAACAGGGCTGGGACCGCATGCGCGCCGGCAGTTTTGCCTATACCTCCACGGCGATGCCCATGCTGACCGGCACGCTGGTCAC
Organism: Pseudomonadota bacterium; assembly: GCA_021805565.1. Taxonomy (GTDB): domain Bacteria; phylum Pseudomonadota; class Alphaproteobacteria; order Acetobacterales; family Acetobacteraceae; genus Rhodopila. The sequence continues at coordinate 14,573 of JAJZFA010000033.1, read as the reverse complement.
CGTTGCCGGCTACTTGCCCATCGGGCTCGCGCAATCGGCGACCGGCGAATACACGCGCGACATCTTTCGCGTGGTCGGGCTTGCCCTGGTGCTGTCGTGGTTCGTCGCGGTGCTGTTCGTGCCGTTCATCGGTGCTCTGCTGCTGCCCGAAACCCGGCACGATCCGGCGCATGGCGACCCGGAAGCCACGGTGTACGACACGCGGTTCTACCGCATGGTCCGCCGGGTCGCCGGCTGGTGCATCAGTGCCCGCTGGTGGGTGATCGGCGCCACCGTGGCGGCGTTCGCCCTGTCGCTCGCCGGTTTCAGCCTCGTCCCGCGGCAGTTCTTTCCGTCATCCGACCGGTTGGAGGTGCTGGTCGATATGCGCCTGCCGGAAGGCGGATCCTTCGCCGCCACCGCCGCCGCGGTCGGGCAACTGGAAACCACGCTGGCGCACCAGCCTGGCATCCGGTCCTGGGTCGCTTATACCGGTGTTGGCACGCCACGCTTTTTCCTGGCTTTCGCGCCGCAGTTGCAGACCGCCAATTTCGCCCAATTCGTCATCAACATGGATAACGTGCCAGCGCGGGAGGCGTTGTTGACCCGCCTGACCGCCGCGATCGATGCCGGCGACTACGCCGACATCCGCATGCGGGCCGCTCGGCTCGAGCTTGGGCCGCCGGTCGGATACCCGGTGCAGTTCCGGGTGACCGGACCCGATCCGGCAACGCTGCGCCGTATTGCCGGCCAGGTCCGCCGGATCATGCGCGACAACCCGCATTTGCGGAACGTCAGCGACAACTGGGGCAATCTGGCAAAATCGGTGCGCATCGATGTGGACCAGGACAAAGCGCGTCTGCTGGGCCTGTCCAGCCAGGATGTGGGCCAGGCGTTGCAGACTCTGCTGCAAGGGGTGACGGTCACCCAGTACCGGGAAAATCTGGATTTGATCCCCGTTGTGATCCGGGCGAACGAAACCGAACGTCATGATCTGGCCAACCTGGATTCGGTCATGATCCAGTCCGCGACCGGCCGGAGCGTCCCGCTGTCGCAGATTGCCACGGTGCGCCCTGACATGGAGGAGGCGTTTCTGGACCGCCGAGCGCGGTTGCCGGCCCTGACCGTGCGCGGCGATATTGTTGGCGATGCGCAGGCACCCGATGTAACCGCCGCCATCCTGCCGTTGCTGGCGCCGCTGAAGGCCGCGCTGCCGCTGGGCTATGCGATCGAGGCGGCCGGCGCGGCGGCGGAGAGCGCCAAGGGCCAGGCGTCCGTCAGCGCCGTGGTGCCACTGATGGTGCTGGTCATGCTGACGCTGCTGATGGTGCAGATGCAAAGCTTCAGCCGGGTGGCGATGGTGCTGCTAACCGCACCGCTTGGCCTGATCGGCGTCACCGCCGCGCTGCTGATCGCGGGTGCGCCGTTCGGGTTCGTGGCCACGCTGGGCTTTATCGCCCTGGCCGGGATCATCATGCGGAATTCGGTTATTCTGGTCGATCAGATCGAGCGCGATCTGCGCCAGGGCTGGCATCCGGCCGAAGCGATCGCCAATGCGGTGGTGCGGCGGACCCGTCCTATCGTGCTAACGGCGGCGGCCGCGATCCTGGGGTTGGTGCCATTGGCGTTTTCGGTGTTTTGGGGGCCGATGGCGATCGCCATCATGGGCGGTCTGGTCAGCGCGACCTTCCTCACCCTGGTGTTTGTTCCGGCGCTGTATGCCGCGTGGACACGGGTGCCGGGCACTGTCGCCGACGCTGGCAGCATTGTAACGGACCCAGCCGGCGACCCGCTGCCGGCCGCGGGGTTGCCGGGCAAGCATGTTGTGGCCAGGTAAGCCTTGCACCACCTCGGTCGGGCGTTGCAACCAGCGGCCTTCGGGTAGCGTTTTCCGAGCGCCGCTATCGGGGATTTGCGGCTTTCAAGCTTTGGGCCATCGCAGTTTCGTCATTAACTGAACGGGCTGAAGCCGATGTCGCTGGCGCCACATATGGCTGAGTATCCCGCCACGACGGCGCCAGTTTTGTTCGCGCAATTGGCGATCGGTCAGTTGTTCCTTGTTCCAGGAAAAGTCCAGCGCGCCGGCCCTTGGTTTGTAAGGCGTATCGAACAGCAAAGCATAGGCAAGACGTGCCTCGTCCGATCGGTTCGGACCCGCGTAATGCAGGGTCCGGTGACCATGGATCGTCATGCCTCCGGCGGGCAGCGGGCATTCGATCGCGCCGGACCGGTCGAAGTCGTCCACGCATTCAAGCGCATGAACGCGCGGATCGCCGCCGATCGGCCGGTGCTTCAGCACCGGAAGCGAATGAGATTTGGGAATAAACGACATGCAACTATTTGTTGCGCTTGCCGGCGTAACGGCAAGCCAAATCGTGATTTGCTCATTTTCGTAGGCTGGATTGCTGAACGCCTGATCTTGGTGCCACGGCGTATCGCTACCGATTTTGGGCGGCTTCAAAAAAGAGATATCCGTTTGAAAGCGGGCGGACGGCCCCAGAAGTTGTCGCGCGATCTCCAGGCCGGCTTTAAAATATTCGGTCGAAGCCAGTTCTTTCGCAAATACATGGGGGTGCAGTATCTGGGGAAATCGGCGGGACTTCGGATCGCCTTCCACTGGCGCTGCCGCGTCGAATTGCGCGCCCTCGCGAAATCCGGCATTGTTTTCATGTAAATCCAGAAGAATAGTCTTTATGCGCGATATCTCTTTATCGCTCGCGAATTTATCGACGGCGACGAATCCGTCCCTGTGAAACGCCGCTTCATTGTCATCGTGAATCCGGTGCGACATTTGAACCCTGCTGGCTGGTAATCTGCATTTTACTTCAAATTTTCGTGCGTTTTCTGGCCAGATCGAGATATTTTTTGCCAGAACGGACGATCATTTTGAAATTACTTATAATCACGTCCATTCGGACCTGTCATAGTTTTTCATTGTGGTCCGTTCAAAAAGCAGCGATCATTCGCGGGCGATACGATCCGCGATCTCCCGTTTCGGATGCGGGGCGAGCAGGCACCTCGGACGATGCGGACAGACGATATTAGCCGCGTCGCGATGGCACCGCGAACAGGGTCGCCAGCCCGGATCCGCGCGACTGCCGCGCTCGGCGATCGCCGGTTCGCAGTCCGGCTCGTCGCCTTGTCTTGGTGCGGCATGCGCAATCCAATGAGCCGGAGGATCAGGGCGACGACGATGTACTGTCCGAATGCCGGCCAGCCGGGCAATCGTCAACGGGGGACCGCGATCCTTGGGAACCCGGTGGCCATTGCCATCGCGGGCCGCCCTGCGAACGGGACGGTCCCGGCGTGAATTTTCGTCCTGGCGTTATAGGTAGAGTCGACGGGGATGCCGAGTACGGTTCTGCCGCCGCCAAAAATCAGCCGGTATCGTCCGCCACAAGGCGATCCGCCGGCCCGGCGTCACGCAAACTTGCTCCGCGGATACGTTCAGTCGCCCACCGAGACCCGGAAGCTTTCGATCACCACGTTCGCCAGTAGTTTGCGCGCCATGTCGCCGGCCGCGACTTCCGCCTTCGCGGGATCGGTCTCGGCCAGTTCAATTTCGATAACCTTGCCGGCGCGTACGTCCCGCACCCCGGCAAACCCCAGGCTTTCCAGCGCGTGGGCGATGGCCTTGCCTTGCGGGTCCAGCACGCCGTCCTTCAGCATCACGGTGACGGTGGCTTTCATTGCATCAACTCCGGCCCCTTGAGGTCGCGCGTGCCGGCTTCGGGCAGGATTCCCAGGCGGCGGGCGACTTCCTGATAGCCTTCCTCCACCTTGCCCAGGTCGCGACGGAACCGGTCCTTGTCCATCTTCTCGTTGGTCTTGCTGTCCCACAGGCGGCAGTTATCCGGGCTGATCTCATCGGCCAGGATAATGCGCATTTCGTCATTTTCCCACAGCCGACCGAATTCCAGCTTGAAATCGACCAGGGTGATACCGACGCCCAGCAGAAGGCCGGACAGGAAATCGTTGATCCGCAACGTCAGCGCGACGATATCGTCCAGGTCCGCCGTGTTGGCCCAGCCGAAGCACGTGATGTGTTCTTCCGACACCATCGGGTCGTTCAGCGCGTCGTTCTTGTAATAATACTCGATGATGGAGCGGGGCAGGCGGGTGCCTTCCACGATTCCCAGCCGCGTGGCGAGGCTGCCGGCGGCGACGTTGCGGACGACGACCTCCAGCGGGACGATCTCCACCTCGCGGATCAGTTGTTCCCGCATGTTCAGGCGGCGGACGAAGTGGGTGGGCACGCCGATGTCGTGCAGGCGCATCATCAGGTATTCGCTGATGCGGTTGTTCAGCACGCCCTTGCCGGTGATGACGCCCTTCTTGGCGCCGTTGCCGGCGGTGGCGTCGTCCTTGAAATACTGAACGAGCGTGCCCGGTTCGGGTCCTTCGAACAGGATTTTGGCTTTGCCCTCATAGAGCTGTCGGCGGCGGGCCATCGCGGGTTTCCTCAGGTGGTCACCGCTTTGGGGCGGTGGCGCTTGTATATAGCGAGTGCGGCGGATCGGGAACAGGTTGTGCCGCGCGGCGATCCTAGCACCGCGACCCCGGCGGCAACAGGACTACCGCGTTATCCGATCGTCACGGGGCGGAACGGCGCTTCGTGCGGCGGGCCGGCCGCGAACAGCCATGTCGGTGCACCGGCCGCGGGCAACACGATCGCCGTTGAACTGACGGTGCCGAAGCCGCCCCTGGTCACGACGTTGAGCTGCTGTGCCGGTTCGCCGGCCGAGTCCGCCAACAGCGCGCGCCACGCCTCGACGGTCGGTTCGGCCGCCTGGAACCGCGGCAAATGACGGGCGGTGCGGGGGCTTTCCAGGTCGTTCGGATTGTACGCGGTGACCATGGACACGCCTTGCGGCAGGTGTTTGGCGGAAGGGTTCCCATAGCCGGCGCCCTTAACGAACCACGCGCCCGCCGGGTCCGCCAGCACCATGTTGAAGCCGCGCCACAGCGCGGCGTCCAGACCGGCGATGGCAGCGGCGGCGGCTTCGGCGCTGTCATGGTCCAGTGCGATCAGCGGCAGGTCGCCGCGGCTGCGCTTGCCGATAGCGGGTCCAAGCGTGCCAGCGCGGTTAAGGACGGCGGCGGAGACTCCGCTCCGGTTGATGCCTAGCCAGGTGCCACCGCCGGTGCGGTCGCGCCCGCCGACCACGTTTGGATGGCGCGGCCACCAAGCGGCGGGTGGATCCCATGGACGGTCCACCCGTTCATCGCGGTTGGCGGCCAGCAGAACGCCGCCGGGGCGGACGAGGACGACGACGGTACACACGCCCGGGACAATGGCGCGGGCGGCCGCGAAAGGCCAGGGCGCTTGGCGGACTCGCCGTGCCGCTGATAAGACCGGACGTAACCAAAAGGGGACGAAACGGCCATGGCCGGCATCGACAGCGCGATCAACATCGACGATCTCAAACGCCTGGCCAAGCGCCGTCTGCCCAAGATCATGTTCGATTTCATCGAGGGCGGTGCCGACGATGAGACCGGATTGCGGACCAACGCCAATGCGTTTCGCGACCTGCGGCTGGTGCCGCGTTATTATGTGGACACCGCCAAACGCGAGCAGAAGGCGACCCTGTTCGGCCGGACCTATGCCAGCCCCTTCGGCATCGCGCCCACCGGCATGGCTGGCGCGTTCCGCCGCGATGCCGAACTGTATCTGGCCCAGACGGCGGCGGACGCGGACGTACCGTATCTGATGTCCGGCGCGTCCAATGCTTCGATGGAGCAGGCGGCGAAGCTGGCCGGCAAGAACCTGTGGTACCAGATTTACGGGTCGCGCGACCGGACGTTTCAGCTCGATCTGGTGAAGCGCGCCATCGATCTCGGGCTGACGACGCTGGCGGTGACGTGCGATGTGCCGGTCGCCTCGAACCGCGAACGCAACCGGCGCAACGGGTTCGTGCGCCCGCTGCGGATGACCCTGCCCACGATATTGGAGGCGATGCTGCATCCGGCCTGGGTAGTGAACTACTACCGGTCCGGCGGACTGCCGATGCTGGGCAACTGGCAGCCCTATGCGGCGAAGGGCGCGACGCCGGATCAAGTGGCGGGGTTGTTCGCCAGCCAGACTCCGGACCCCAGCCAGACCTGGGCGGATCTGGATGCTATTCGCCGCGCGTGGCCCGGCAAGCTGCTGCTGAAGGGCGTGATGCACCCCGAAGACGCACGAATTGCCATCGGCAACGGCGTGGACGGGCTGATCGTGTCCAACCACGGCGGACGGCAACTGGATACGATGCCGTCGCCTCTGGACATGCTGCCGATGATCCGGTCCGCCGTGGGGCCGGACGTGCCGCTGCTGCTGGATAGCGGGGTGCGGCGCGGGTCCGATATCGTGGCGGCGCTGTGTATGGGCGCGGACTTCGTGCTGACCGGCCGGGCGACGCTGTACGGCGCGACGGCCGGCGGGCTGGCGGGGGTGAAGAAGGCGGTGTCGATCCTGCAACGGGAGATCGACCTGGTCATGGGCCAGGTCGGAGCGGTTAACCTGGCGGCGCTGGGACCGCACTTCCTGCTGGACACGGTGCGGGCGGAGGAGGAGCGGCGGAACACCGGGGCAATGACCGGGCGGCGATAAGCGCGGCACCGGCAATCCGAGCGTTGGCACGCCGATGAAGCTGCACACCCGGTGGGTCTGGTCCGTTCACCGTGAATCGGACTATCGTCGCGGGTCATTTCGCGGCGACTGCCTTCCCAACGGCGGCGCGTGTTGCCGCATTACACAATCGAACGCCGTCCCAGCAGGAAACCGATCCATGCCGTTTCGCACCCTCGACACCGTTGACGTCGCCGGCAAGCGTGTCCTGGTGCGTGCCGACCTCAACGTTCCGGTGCATGACGGCAGGATATCCGATCTCTCGCGCATCGAGCGTTTGTCGCCGACCATCCGCGAATTGTCGGCAAAGGGCGCCAGGGTCATCGTGTGCAGCCATTTCGACCGGCCCAAGGGCAAGCGCGTGCTGTCGATGTCGCTCGCCCCGATGGCGGCGGCGCTGGAAGGCGTTTTGGGCCGGCACGTTCGCTTCGTCGAGGACTGCATCGGTGTCGCCGCCGAACAGGCGGTCGAACTGCTGTCGCCGGGCGACGTCCTGTTGCTGGAAAATACCCGCTTCCATGCCGGCGAGGAAAAAAACGATCCAGCCTTCGCCGCAGCGCTGGCCAAACTTGCCGATATCTTCGTCAACGATGCGTTCTCGGCGGCGCACCGCGCGCATGCCAGTACCGAGGGCGTGGCGCACCTGCTGCCGTCCTGTGCCGGCCGGCTGATGCAAGCCGAACTGGAGGCGTTGCACGCGGCGCTGGGACATCCGGTTCGGCCTGTCGCCGCGATCGTCGGTGGCGCGAAGGTATCCACAAAACTGGAACTGCTCGGTAATCTGGTGGGCAAGGTCGATGTCCTGGTCATCGGCGGTGCCATGGCCAACACCTTCCTGGCCGCGCAGGGCAAAGGCGTCGGTAAATCGCTGCAAGAAGCGGACATGCATGTCACGGCACGCGATATTTTGGCCAGGGCGCAGGCCGCCGGATGCCGGATCGTTCTGCCGGCCGACGCGGTGGTGGCGCGCGAGTTCAAGCCGGACCCGCCCACCCAGACCGTTTCGGTGGACGCCGTTCCGGCGGATACCATGATCCTCGATGTCGGGCCGGCTTCGGTCGCCACACTGACCGGACTGCTCCCCTCCCTGAAAACCCTGGTTTGGAACGGCCCGCTGGGTGCGTTTGAAACGCCGCCTTTCGACGCCGCGACGGTCGCCCTTGCGCATGCCGTGGCCGTGGCCACCCAGACCGGCGGACTGTGCAGCGTAGCCGGCGGCGGCGATACCGTATCCGCGCTTCGCCAAGCCGGCGTGCTCGGCCAGTTGACCTACGTATCGTCGGCCGGCGGTGCGTTTCTGGAATGGCTGGAAGGCAAGACGCTCCCCGGTGTCGCCGCGCTGGAAAACTGAGTGGATCGGCGGGACGTGCGGGCATGACCAGGGTGTACCTCGCCGGCCCGGACGTGTTCCTCCCGCGGGCGGTTGCTTGGCTGGACCGGAAAAAGGCGGTCTGCGCCAGTGCGGGCCTGACCGGAATATCGCCGCTGGATGAATTGCCGGACCAACCCCCCGCATGGGATGAGTATCCCGAATGGCGCCGGATCGCCCTGCGTAATGAGGCCCATATCCGTGGCTGTTCGGCCGTTCTTGCCAATCTGACTCCGTTTCGGGGCCCGAGCGCCGATGTCGGTACTGTTTTTGAAATTGGCTTCGCGCGCGGGCTTGGATTGAAGGTGTTTGGTTATGCCACGGTCGTTGCGGAATTTTTCGACCGCACGCTGTTGGCGGCCACGGGAGCACACCAGGACCTTGACGGAACGTGGCGCGACGCGGACGGATTGCTGATGGAACAATTCGGGCTGTTCGATAATTTGATGATCGAAGGTGGCATCGCGGACTCTGGCGGCACCCTGATCCGGTCCGACCGGGATCGCTGGCACGACCTGACTATCTTCGAACAATGCGTGCACGCCGCCGCCCGGTCCCTGCGGACCGTCCCGTCCAAGGAGCCGCCGTCATGATCCCCACACTGTCGCACGTCGCCAGGCTGCATGTTCTGATCGCGCCGCCCATCGCCGTGGGTGAAACCGGGGATGGCATGCGCCGTGTCATTCCCATCGTCGGTGGCACCATCGAAGGGCCGCGGCTGAAGGGCACGGTTCTGCCGGCCGGCGCCGACTTCCAGATTGTCCGGCCGGATGGCTATACCACGCTGGAAGCGCGATACGTCGTGCGCCTGGACGACGGCGCGCTGATCTATGTTGTCAACACGGGCATCCGCTTCGCGCCGCCGGCGGTGCTCGACCGGATTGCCGCCGGTGAAATCGTCGATCCGGCACTGGTATATTTTCGAACCGTACCGCGCTTCGAAACCGCCGCGCCCGAATACCGTTGGCTGACCCGCCCGCTGTTCATCGCGACCGGTGCGCGGCGGCCCGATCACGTGGAGATTACGGTTTTCGAGGTTGGGTAGGCGCGTCCTGTCTCCGGTTGTTCCGCGCGCGCGCCAGGCGCATCATGCGGCATGAGCATGATTCTCCACGACCTCGCCGGAGCAGACCCTGATTTGCGATTCAGCCCGTATTGCTGGCGGAGCCGCTTCGCGCTTGCCCATAAAGGGTTGCCGGTGGAAACCGTGCCCTGGCGATTCAGCGACCGCCATGCGATCGCATTTTCCGGCCAGGCCAAGGTGCCCGTGCTGCGCGACGAAGGCACCGTGGTTTCCGATAGCTGGGCCATCGCCGGATATCTGGAAGATTTGGTCCCGGTGCCGCCGCTGTTCGGCGGTCCGGTGGGTCGCGCGCATGCGTTGTTCCTGAATGGCTGGGCGGATTCGGTCATGGTTGGCGGGATCGCGCGGTTGATCGTGCGCGACCTGCTCGATGCGATCGATCCCGCGGACCGCGACTACTTCCGCGCCAGCCGCGAGGCCCGTTTCGGCATGAGCCTGGAAGCGGTGCAGGATGGGCGTGAGGACCGCGTGCTGGCGTTCCGGGAATCGCTGCTGCCCATTCGCCTGGTGTTGCGCCAGCAGGCTTGGCTGGGTGGCGCGGCGCCCAGCTATGCCGATCATATTGTCGCGGGAACCCTAATGTGGCCGCGCTGCGCCAGCCGTTTCGAGATATTGACGCCGGACGACCCTATTGCGGTCTGGTTCGATCGGGTGCTGGGTCTTTATGGTGGTCTGGGGCACGCGGCTACGCGGGTCTAACGGCCGAACTGGCGGGAAATACCCGCTGTTTGCCGAATTTCGTCAGGCGGGGCGACGCACAGGCCCTCGGTTGACCGGGGTTTTCAGCGGTGCGCCGCCGCTCTATCGTTCTTCGGACACCGAGGCGGGAAACACAGTATCATGAAGGCAGCCATCGATCGCGTGCTGGCGAAACCCATCGACAGCGGCAAACTGCCCGGCGTGGTCGGCATGGTCGCCGACGACTCCGGCATCGTTTACCAGGGTGCATTCGGGCATCGCACCGCGGGTAAGCCAGACCCGATGACCCTGGATACGGTGTTTCGCATCGCATCGATGACCAAGGCCGTCACCGCCGCCGCCGCGATGCAGTTGGTCGAAGCCGGACGGATCGCGCTGGAGCAACCGATCGCCGATATTCTGCCGTTCACCCGCGGGGTGCAGGTGCTGGAAGGCTTCGATGCGGGCGGCCAGCCCAGGCTGCGGGCACCAGCCGGGCCGGTGACTCTGCGGCACTTGCTGACGCACACATCGGGGTATGGCTACGATATTTTCAATGCCGATCTGGCCCGCTATATCCAGATCGCGGGCTTACCGAGCATCGCAACGTGCAAGCATGGGTCGCTGACGGTGCCTCTGTTGTTCGATCCCGGCACGCGGTGGGAATACGGCATCGGCATCGATCTGGCGGGCCGGATCGTCGAGACGGTCAGCGGCCAGGATCTGGAAGCCTATGTCCAGCAGCATATCGCCGGCCCGCTGGGTATGGCCGACACCAGTTTCCGGCCAGGGGCGGCGATGCAGGCCCGTATGGCCGGCGCGCATGCGCGCGCGCCCGATGGGTCGCTGGTGCCCATCGACTTCGGCTTTCCAGCCGACTCCGACTTTCTGATGGGCGGCGGCGGGCTTTGCTCCACCGCCGGGGATTATTTGGCGTTCTGCCGCATGTTGCTGGCGGACGGTTCGTCCAATGGCCGCCAGATTCTCAGACCCGAGACCGTCGCGCTGATGGGGCAGAACCATATCGGTGCGATCGATGTGCCGAAAATGCGCAGCGACAATCCGCAAATGGCGCTGGAGGTCGCTTCCTTCCCTGGGATCGTCAAGAAATGGGGCTTGAGTTTCCTGCTCAATATGGCGGACCTGCCCGGTGGCCGGGCGGCAGGCAGCCTGACCTGGGCGGGTGTGCATAACACGTTCTTCTGGGTCGATCCGAAATCGCGGATAACGGCGGTGCTGATGATGCAGTTGCTGCCGGCGAACGATCCCGTCGTTCTGGAAACGCTGGCCGGGTTCGAAGCCGCGATTTACGCAAACCCGCGCTAGTGTCCCCGTCATTGATTTGTCGTTGATTCATAACGTCAAACATCGGCCATCGCAGACCACGAAGGCGCGGAGATTGCTAAAGGCCGACGCCTGGGACGCCGGTGAAGGATAAAGCAACAGCCGGATCGCCACATCGCTGGATACGACAGGTGCGACCGTCATCCGAACCCGTCAGCTTCTGGTGGAGGAAGAATTTGAGGCAGTGCTGACCTGCAAGCACTCGCCTGGATCGGCCAGACGGCGCATTTCCGATGGCGCCGCCGAGGCCGAACCAATCGCCCTGGTCTGTTCCAAACCGTCAAAGGGACGCGCGTGGCGGACGCCGCAACTGCGGTAACGCGCGGTCGTGGAATTGAACATAGTTGACCGTGTCCGCGATAACATGATCGGGCGGGTGCTGAAAAAATAGATTCAGACCCTCCCTGCGAAAGCAACGGGTCATCCTCTTGGATGCCAGCATCGCGTTCGTCGCCGCGATAGAGAATGTGCTGAAGGTTTATCGGAGGCCCCGCGAGTCGGCGTCCCCCATGGTGTGTGTTGACGGGACACGCGTTCCGGTCGGGGCGAAGCCAGGAGGTCCGGCACGGCATGACTACGGGTATGAGCGTAAATGGCATCGCCAATCTGGTCATGATCGTCGCGCCCCTGCAAGGCGGCGGCCTGTCAAAGTAACCGATCACTATACCTCCGCAGGTGCGATTCTACGTTGTGTGGAGTAAGCTGAGGATTCGGCAATCGCGGAACTCCGACCCATGGCGACGGTGAAAGTCAGCGACGAAGCGCTTTTGGCCTTCTTGCGATCGCACCCGCATTTTCGCGACCGTCTGGCGTCGATCGTTGGCGCGGTAGGGAACCTGGACGGCGAGCTTGGGGACGCGGCCGAGGAGCGGCTTGTCGAGGAGATGCGGCTTTTGGGCCGCGAGGCGTTGCAAGGTTGGGCGAACGATCGGGTCGAGACGACGGAGCGGAGCGTTCGCAGCCAAGCCGGTATGCACCGCCAGGGTAAAAAAACTCTGCTGGCATACGAAATTCGGCGACATCGTAGTTCTGGAGCCGCAATACAGGCTCGGAACCAACCGCGTGCGCCCCTTTGTTCTGGGCGCGAAGGTCAGTCCGCGCGGATGTTCGCGACCGTTGCAGCGGGCGATCGTGGATTTCGCGGCGGACGATCCTTTCGCCCGGGTCGCGTTGAAATTGCGCGAGCATTACGGTTTCGGGATCGGCGAAAGCACGATCCAACGGATCGCTCTGGGCCATGCCCGGGCGATTTTCGAGACCGGCCGGCCTTCGCTGGAATTTCCCAACGCGCCGGGCCGGCATAAGCAGATCGTCGCCCAGATCGACGGGGGCATGATCCCGGTCGTGACGCCGGCCACGGAGCAAAAGGACAAGCGCAAGGGCAAAACGTTGTCGTGGAAAGAGGCGAAGATTGCACTCGCGCACGCCGCCAACCCGCCGGCCAACCTCAACCAGCCAGACGGTTCGCTAAACGTCGCCGCTTGATCGCACAGCTTTGAGTCGCAGCCATCACGACCAGCATCATGCCCAGCACGACGATGGTCCAGTTCTGGATGATCGAGGCGAAAATCTCCGCGGTGCCGGGACGGCGCCTGCGCGCCAGGAATTCCTGTGTCTCCTCCAGCGACCGCCGTATGTAAAACAGAAACGGGACGATCATGCAGCCGATCAGGAACGGGATTCGCCATCCCCAGGCGCCGATCTCGGGCGGTGTCAGGGTCACGCTGAGCAGATAACCCAGGGCGGGGGCCAGCAGTCCGATTGTCGTGTAGCCTGGCACGAGGGCGATCAGCATGGTGCCGCTCGCCATGATGGCCAGGGTCAGGATCAGGCCTTTCCGGCGGCCGATCCGGTCCACGTACGCCCCCAGGATGACGGCACCGAGCGGGCGCATCAGGAAGCCCGCGCCGAAGGTCATGAAGGTCAGCATCAGGCTGGCGAAGTCGCTGCCGGCGGGGAAAAACGCCTTCGAAATGTAGGTCGCGTAGAAGCCGAACAGGAAAAAATCGAACATTTCCAGGAAATTGCCGCTGGTGACACGCAGCACCGTCGCAATGCCCGACGCCTTTGCGCGGTCAGGGGGGCTTGCCGCCATTGTGTTCGATCTCCCGCCGATTCATCGCCCGCGGACTCTAAACGGGATCGCGCCCGTTACGCTATCCCTGCGATTGCCTCTTCCACGTCGCGAAGCCGGTCTTTGCCAAAGTATATCGCATCCCCAACAAAAAAGGTCGGCGATCCGAATGCCCCCCGGGCGACCGATGCCTCGGTGTTGGCGATCAGCCGGGCCTTGACCACCGGATCCTGAATGCGGGCCAGCGTCGCGACGGCGTCCAGGCCGGACGCGGTCAACGCATCGCGGAAAACGTCCGGCTCGTCCATTTTCTTCGGCGCTTCCCACATATGGTGAAACATTGCGCCGATATAGCGGTCCAGCCCGCCATCGATCTCGGCCGCCGCCGCCCCCCGCATCATTTGCAAGGTATTCACGGGAAAGAACGGATTCCGGACATAGCCCTCGATCCTGTGCCGACGGATGAACCGTTCGGTCTCCAGCCGTTCATACTCCGGCTTGTTGCGGATACCGGCGAAGGCCTCGGCCGGCGACCGGTTGCCGGTCGCCTTGAACACGCCGCCCAGCAGCACGGGCACATAGCGGAAGCGGGCCCCGATGCGGGCTTCGATCGCTGGGATGATGCGATGCGACAGATAAGCGTTGGGACTGCCGAAATCGAAATGGAATTCCACCTGCATGGCGAAGGCCTCGGCTGGGGTTGGCGATGGGGACGGGCGACGCGGATCGTGACGGATGGGCCATTGACGGGACCGCCCGGACGACCGACTATCACGATTGTAGTTTCACAACGGGTGCTTTGTAAAATGCAGCGCAAGAGTTTCAGCACGATGCAATGCCCGATCGCTCGCGGACTGGAACATGTCGGCGAATGGTGGAGCATCCTGATCCTGCGCGATGCATTTCGCGGCCTGAGCCGATTCGACGAATTCAGCGAAAGCCTTGGCATCGCGCCGAATATGCTGACGCGCCGGCTGAACGCGCTGGTGGAGGCGGGCATGCTGGAACGGCGGCGGTACAATGAACGCCCGCCGCGCGACGCATACGTGCTGACCCCGCGCGGGACGGATTTCCGTCCCGTTCTGCTGGCCATGCTGGCATTCGGCAACAGGCATTTTCCGCCGGATGACCGTTCGGTCCGGATCGTCAACACCGAAACCGGAGACAGCGTCGATCCGTTACTGCTCGATCCCGCGACGGGGCGCCGGGTCGATGGCCCCGGATACAAGATTGTCACCAGCATGTGGCAGCACGCGGTCGCGTGATCCGCGAACGCTCGTTCGTCTGGTCCGACCCAGGAACTAATCGCCAATCCGGGCGCCGGCTAACCAGGACTTTCCCCGGATACGATGACAACCCCGTAACTTTTTTATTTAATTGGCGGACCCGACACGATTCGAACGTGCGACCTTCGCCTTCGGAGCAATTTAACCTG
>JAJZFA010000028.1 GCA_021805565.1 Pseudomonadota bacterium | reverse complement strand
CCAACGATCCGGTCAGCCATCATCCGGACATACGGTTACGTGACGAACTGGCTCTGTCATTTCGCCTTCCCACTCGCTCGATTCGGTGGAGTCCCATCGATTCGACGAACGATCGCCATGTCAAGTCGAAAAATTCAGGCCACGAGGCGGGAATGTGATTTTCTCAAAGTACCCAGTTCGCGAAACCGTAAAACCCGATGGTCGAGAAAAAATTGGCCACCGACAGCATGATTGTACGGCTTCGGTAGGCCGGATTGAATATCTCGGACAGCGTTCCCCGGCGCGGATCTTCGGCCACCGGCGGTTCCGGCGCCGGCAGCGGGCGGCCAGACTGGGCGGCCACCTTGGTTTCGATGGCGCGCATAATACGGTCGGCCTCATCCACGCGCCCTTGTTGGGCGAGCCAGCGTGGCGATTCCGGCAGCTTGAGGCGAACAAACCAGACGACGATCGCGCCAACGGACCCGATGATGACCACCCAGCGCCAGCCGGACAGGCCGAACGGCGCCATCGGGTTGAGAACCCAGGCGAGCAAAGCGACCAACGGAACCGGAATAAAGCCGATGGACTGCTGAATGGCGAAGGTCTTGCCGCGCGCCCGTTTGGGCACGAGTTCGGAGATGAAAGTATCGACGGTGACGAGTTCCACGCCGATGCCGATGCCGGCGATGAAACGCCACAGATTGACGCCGTTCGGCGTGTACTGGAACGCCATGACCAGGGTGGCGATACAGTACCAGACCAGGGAATAGGTGAAGACGGTGCGGCGCCCGAAACGGTCGGCTGCGCGGGTGAAAAACATTGTGCCAACGAACAGGCCCGCGAACAGCGCGGCGATGAACGACGCGAGTCCGGTGAAGCCGAAAAGCGAAACCGTGGTTGGAGTGAATATCTTATCGGCGAACATGCCGGGCGCGATGGAGCCGGTCAGGAAGATGGCATACGTATCGAACCAGCCGCCCAGCGATATCAGCAAAACGAGCATCCACATATGCCGGGTCATTGGCAGACGGTCCAACCGAGCCGTGATCTCGGACGCGGGCGTGGCGATCAACGTCGACTCCATTGCGTTCCTCCCCTGGCGCGTCTGTGCGCGCCTTGTTTTTCCGGCATGCCGGACTGTATCCGCGAATATTATACACCCGTTCGCGGCGATTATGTCTATCTGCTGGCCTTCCGGGGCAGGCTACGCGGTAAGCGGTCTTGGATAATCCATCCAGTTTCGCTTTTTCACGGCAGGCGCCAGACACGGCGCCCGAGGTTGCATCAGGATTCGTCCCTGACGATCATCGTCCCAACATGTTCACCGCGCAGGGCCGGTTCCAGCAAATGCGGCTTCAGCCCGTTGACGATCTGGATACGCTTCATCTGCCGGGCGTTGGCTAGAAGATCGATCAGCACCCGGTCGAACGGCAAGGTCTTCAAATTGCGTTCCCGCAATGCGGCAACCGTTATCTTACTAATATATTTCGCTTCGGGATTGGATTTCGGATCCGAATCGTACAACCCATCGACATCCTTGATCATTGTGTAAGTCGCGCAACCAAAGCATTCGGCGAGCAGGAACATGCCGGAATCGGTTCGATGCGGCGGGATTCGCCCGGCAGCGGGGGTATGCTCCCACAGCGAGAACGGCGGGTCGCCATTGCAGATCACGCCCGGCGAGGCGTGGATGAAGAACGGCAGCATATGACCAAGTATTTCCGGTGGAATCGCCACCACGCCTTGCGGCGCGAGCAACGTACCAAGCAAATGTGCGTTCCCGAGCGCATCGATCATGCGCAATTGCGCCAGGACGCCAGTGGGCAAACCCAGATCCATGGCGATCGCGGTGACATGGCGGGCGCGAACACCGCCGCCGGTGCCGATAACCAGCTTGAAGTTCCGCAACGCACCGGTAATCGCCTCCACCAGCGGATAGGTGGCGGACTTGCCCTGATCGATGATCGACCGTCCGCCCACTTTGACGACGTGGCAAAACGGCAGCATGCGCATAACCGGCAACTCGGTTGCCGCCATTACCCCCTTATCGAGCAGGCTTTCGCGCATCAGCATCGAATGGACATGGTGGCGCGTGTCGGGCCTAAGATCGGACGCGCTGTCCGGCAAAGCCGGATCGTGACTGGATTGTTCCATAATTCCGGACCTTCCGTTCAAGCGGTAATGATGGTGCCGACATGTTCGCCATTCAGCGCGCGCGTCAGATTGCCGGGCACAAGCCCGTTAATAACCTGTACCGAACGGCGATTCCTGGCGGTTTTCATGAGTTGCAGAACGTTGCGTTCCAGCACGAGATCCCCCAGGTCCATCGCCTCCATCTCCTCGACCGTAATCTTCGGAATGAACCGCGCTTGCGGATCTTTCTTCGGATCGGCGGTGTACAGCCCTTCCTCATCCTTGATGTAGATCATCGATTTCGCGCCCAGCACCTCGCTGATCAAATAGCAGCCGGTGTCGGTGCGATTGGGCGGGATGCGGCCAACCTCCGGATTGGGCTGCCAATACGAATATGGCGGCATACCAACGCAAACGCAGGCCTGGCGTTCGGCAAGATACAGCGGCATCTGCGCGAACTGTGCGGGTTCGATCGAGGGAATGCCGTGCTTGGCGAGCAGATAATGGATCATCTTCGCGTTCTGGATCGCAACGAAAAACCCAAGAACGCTCAATACCCCGGTCGGCATGCCGAGATCGAGACCGACGCTGTAAGCCTGCCGCGCCCGTGTCCCCGCACCTGTGCCGATAATCATTTTGTGGCGCGGAAGGTTCGCCACGATCTCCTCGATCAGCGGGAAAACCGCGACTCGCCCGCGATCGATGAAACTTTGACCGCCGATCTTAAGCATGTTCGCGTCGGGCAGAATGGACACAACCGGCTGGGTGTCCAAACGCGCCATCTCATGTTCGTCGGTCTGGCTGGTGCCACCCAGCATACTTGCCAGCATCTGGTCCACGGTCAGGTCGCCCATCGCCTCGGTTTCCCCACTTAAATTATGCCGCACAGCTGGTTATATGGTTGTCGGCCTAACGAATTTCATCCCCGAATTCGGGGATGCGTATAACGGCTGGGGCGGCGTTCCAGGGCGGCGGCTAATCTGACATTATCCGAACCTGTGTGCTCCAAGCCCTGTCCTTGGAAGGGGATCGCGTCATGAACAGCCCTGATCCAAAGCACGACCGATCCATGGCCGGGCGCGGGAAGGTATTCTATTTGCTGGGCGTCACGGCGGCGATCTTCCTTCTGCCGTCGGTCATCCAGGTGCGCTGGGGCCAGTGGATCGGGCTTGCCCTGCTGCTGGCTTTGCAGATCGTGCTTTTACTGCGCGCCCGCGCCGGATTGGCGGCGGTATTGCGCCCGTTGGCGCGTTTCAAATGGCTGTTCGCATTTTTATTCATTTTATACACAGTGCTTCCCCCCGACACGCCGGGCCCGCGGACGCGGGTCCTGGTTTTGCCCCTGTCCTTTCTTCATTGGACATTGACCCTGAACCTAAGCGGGATCGATCGCGCCGGGCTGATGTGCCTGCAAATCGCCACGCTTCTGCTGGCATCGGCGTTGGTGCGCCTTGGGGGGAACGGTCGCGATCTGGTGGCCGGCCTGGAATCGTTCAGGCTACCGCCGATCTTCGTGTATTCGCTCGATCGCACCCTTAATTTGCTGGATCAGGTCCGCGACCGGCCGCGCGGAAGCGGCGGCGGCAAGGGCCGGGGTGGTAACCAAAACCAGACACCGCCCGGACCCGGTTTCCGAACAATCGTGCGGCAGGTCGTGGGCGGCGATGTCAGCTTCATCGTTGACATTATCGAGCGCAATATCGATCGCGCCAGCGCGGTCCCGGTTCCGGCGGACGGACAGCCGTTCGATGCGAAACTCGCCAGGGACGTCGCGGTTGTGACGGGTATCGCCCTTTGCATGGCCTCCCTCAAGTTCATCAAAATATTTCCCGGAATTCCGTTTGCGTCGGGCTACAAACTTGTCGTCCTGTTCCCGCTGTATGTGCTGGCGGCCCGACTGACCCACGCGCGCTGGGGCGCCACCGCCGTCGGGTCGATCATGGGTGTCATCGGCTTCATGCAAGGCGACGGGCGGCTCGGTTTGCTGGAGGTGCTTAAACATACCGCGCCCGGCATCGTGATCGATCTCGGAGTTCCGCTCGTCCGGTACTTGCCGCGCTGGGCGCTGGGCTATTGCTTTCTCGGGCTTGTCGCTGCCATCGCCCGGACCTCGACCGAATTCGCACTGGTCATCCTGCTTGGTGCCCGCGCCGAGGTTTACGTTTTCCCGCTGGCCAAACTCATTCCCAATATGCTGGCCGGCTTTTCTAGCGGATTCCTGACAACAGTGGTTCTGCGCGCTTTTGAGCCGATGATCGCACGCTATGGCGCCGATCCAGGGACTTCATTGCGTACTTCGGCTGAATTTCTGGTAAGAAACGACAGCATCGCCGTACCGAAGCCGCCCCCCAAACGGCCCGGCCACTCCCCCCCCCTGGCGAACAACCCATGCGGCGGCGCCAAACCAAACTCGAAATCCGCCCCCCCACATCAACCAAACGCGCGTTAACGATCTGGTAAGAAATACCTGCGACAACGCAACGACACCACCGCGCGAAGTCCGCATCCATGTCCCTGCGCCGATCCGCTTTCGTCCATGTGTTCGACCTGACCTCCGCCAGCGCGATAGCCGTGCATGCCGTCAGCCAGGCTCGCGTCACCGTCACCCCCGATGTCGCCCGGCTGATCGCATGGTTCGATGAACCGCGCGATCTAGCCGCCGCGCTACCCGTTCTGGCCTGCATGCTGGGGACAGACCAAGCCACCATTCGCGCCTGCGCCGACACGCTGAAAGACCGCGGTATCCTGACCGATCTGCCGCCCGATGCCGAACACGCCGCCGTCGTCCGCGACCTACAAGGCACCGACCCCGCCACCCAGCTCGACCGCTACCGCCGCGTCCGGATGGAAGGATCGCACCCGTACTGGTCGGTTCAATCGCCGCACACCCTTACCGAACCCGCCGCCTTCCAACGCCGCCTCGACATCCTTCTGCTCGGGGACTGCGACGTGCAGATGGAAACCGATTTCCTGCGCCGGGACGCGGCCGGACGCGGAATAGACCTGCGGGCCGCCGCGTCGTTCGCCGCCGACACCGAACTGGCCCGCGACCGCCCCCACGACGCGATCATCGTCGGTGCCCTCCAGGCCCGCCACGCCATCGCGACCGGCGACCCCGAACACCATAACGGCGATCCGGCGGCCGTTTATGTCCAGGCGGTAACCGCCATGGTGACGAAGCTGCGGGCCATAACACCCGCGCCGATCCTGATCGACGGCCTGCCGGAACCCACCCTGCAACCGCTGGGATTCGCCGATCGCGGCATCCACAGCCACCGCAACCGCTTCAGGGCCGCCAATCTGGCGCTGGCGCGGGCGGTGGAAGACTTTTCCGATGTACATCTGGTGGATGTCGCCGCCACGCTGAACGCCGCCGGCAGCGCGGCTTTGCTGGACGATGGGCTGGTGTCGTTCACCCATTTCGGCTCCTCTGGCTGGATGCTGCAACGGCCGGCCGCGGAACTGGCCGCGGTGCACAACCAGTTCCCCAATATGGAATCGCTGGCCGCCAGCGTCGGCGGCGACCCCTATCGCCGGGAAGCCGCGATGGCGCGTGTACATATGGACACACTCAGCATCGTACTGGGCCTGAATCAAAAGAAATGCGTGATCGTCGATCTCGACGGTGTGTTGTGGCCCGGCGTTCTGGCCGAAACCGGCAGTCCCTTCGCCTGGTCGCCCGAAATTGGCGGCCCCAATTCCTATATCGGCCTGTATTTCGGCATTCATGAGGCGCTGCGCACGTTGCGCCGGCGCGGCATTCTGCTGGCCTGCGTCAGCAAGAACGATGAAGCCACGGTGCGCGCGCTGTGGCGCTATACCCAGGCCTACCCGCGCCACCGGCTGCTGCTGCCGGATCATTTTGCCGCCATGCGGATCGGCTGGGACGACAAGGCCGCCAATATCGCGTCCATCGCCGCCGAACTCGGATTTCCCCCAAGCGCCTTCGTGTTCATCGACGACAGCCCCCGGGAGCGTGAACGCGTGCGCCAGGCCCTTCCAGATGTCGCGGTACTCGGCGACGACCTGTTCTCGCTACGGCGCACCTTGCTGACAGACCCCAGCCTGCAACCGGTTCGCATAACCCAGGAAGCCGGTGCGCGGAGCGATCTGGTCAAGGCGCAACGCGATCATGCCAGGATGCGCGCCGCGTTCGGCGACGACGCGGCCTTCGTCGCCTCCCTAAACGTGGTCGCCACGGTCGAGCGGCCCACGCGGGAAACCGCGACCGCTCCGGTGCTGGAACGTGTCCAGGAATTGCTGGCCCGCACCACTCAGTTCAACGCGACCGGCCGCGTCTTTACGTTGCCAGATCTGTCGGCCGCCGCGGCCGCCCAGGGCCTGTTCATCCTGCGCATGCGCGATCGCCTGACCGATCACGGCCTGGTCGGCGCGGCGGTAATCGCGGCGGGAACCATCCAAAATCTGGTATTGAGCTGCCGCGTCATCGGCCTGGGCGGCGAACGCGCCTTGCTGGCCGAAATCGTCCGGTCGGTGCCCGGCCTGTCGGCGACGATCGTGCCGACC
Organism: Pseudomonadota bacterium; assembly: GCA_021805565.1. Lineage (GTDB taxonomy): Bacteria > Pseudomonadota > Alphaproteobacteria > Acetobacterales > Acetobacteraceae > Rhodopila. The sequence continues at coordinate 51,332 of JAJZFA010000028.1, read as the reverse complement.
GGCCGCAATCTGCCGGTGCGGCACGTCTATCGCGACAACGGATTTACCGAAACCGGGGACGGCATCTGGACCCTGCCCCATCCGGAGCGAGCCGCCGCATGAACGCCATTGTTTCGGCCGGCGACCGACTGCCGCCCTGTTACGGCATGGATTCGGTCCAGACGTTTTATTCCTCCGAAGAACAATATGGCCGGGCGGCGGTGCTGATCCTGGCCGGGGCCGAAGCGGTCGCCGGCCTGCGCCCCGCCATCGGCGCCTTCGCGTCACGGCTGGACCTGTTTTCCGGACGCAATGCCGATGTGCTGCTTTTGGTGGACGATAACCCGCTATGGCTATGCGACGGTCTCGCGGGAGGGGTCCGCATCGTGGATTGCGGCGCGTTTCTGGCGCGTTGCGGCATCGGGGCACACGATGCGGCGGTGCTGGTGATCGACCGCAATGCGCGGCTCGCGTCGCGAACCGATCCCGCACTGGCGGCCGATCCGGTCGCCGCTTGCCTGGATTGCCTCGATACCCTGCCGAACGAAGCGCCGCGCATGGTGTGCCAGCCCGCGCCCGCGATCATGCTGCCGAATCTGCTGCCGCCCGCGATGTGCAAGGACCTGATCGGCCGATTCGAGCGCGGTCCGGCCATCGACGGCGAAATCGCGCGCATCGACGCGGCGGGTAATAGTTGCAGCGTCGTGGACCATGACAAGAAATGCCGGCGCGACATGCCGATCGACCCACACGAAGACCTCCACCGGGTTCTACAGACGCTGCTGCTGGCCCGCTGCGCGCCCGAAATCGCGAAGGCTTTTCAGGTACAGGTAACGCATACAGACCGCATTTTGGTGTCGCGCTACGATGCCGGCGCTGGCTGGTTCCACCGTCACCGCGACAACACGGCCGATAACGTGGCATTCCGGCAGTTCGCGTTGTCGGTAAACCTGAACACCGGGGACTATCAGGGCGGGTTTTTACAGTTTCCCGAATACAACGACCATGGTTATGAGCCGCCAGCGGGTGGCGGAGCCATTTTCTCGACAGCGGTATTGCACGCCGCCGCACCGGTCACGTATGGCCATCGATACGTATTGTTGACGTTCTTTCACAGCGATGCGGCCGAAATTCAACGCCAGACCTACTTGGCGAACGCCCGCCAAACAGTAGAACCGCAATGGCTCGGGAGGTAGGATTCGAACCTACGACCGATCGGTTAACAGCCGATTGCTCTACCGCTGAGCTACTCCCGAACAGAGCCCCGGCAGCGATCGCCGGAAGGGCGCTTATCTAGTGTCCCCCGCTTTGCGGGTCAACTCGGAAAGCGATCCGGCGCCGGAATCGCGGTTCGGTCGCGGGCGACGGCGCCCAACGGCTAGGTTCGACGCCGGACGCGATCACACCCCATTGTAAACCACACGTTCGAACGCATCCAGAGTGTCGAGCACGGTTGGGTCCGCGAACGGCAAGGTTTGAGTCATCAAGACACCGGCGACCTTCTTCGCTGGGTCCAGCCAATAATATGTATTGTTCAAACCCGCCCACGCCACGCTGCCGGCACTGCGCCCGGCGTGGCCGGGTTCGGTGTTGATCAGGAAGCTCAGGCCCCATTTCTTCACCATGCCGGGAAACAGATCGACAGGATTGGACAGCGCCGGATTGAAGGTGGGCAGCGGACGCACCTCCAGATCGCCAATGTGGTTCTGAAACATAAGCGCCACGGTTTCCGGCTGCAGGATGCGGTTGCCGCCGCGTTCCCCGCCGTTCATCAGCGCGCGCAGGAATTGCAGGTAATCCGGCGCCGTGGCGAACAGCCCTCCGCCGCCGGGGAAGAATTCCCGCCCGGTCACGGCTGGCGCCTGGGGCATCGGGTGCAGCGATCCATCGGCCTGACGGGCGTGGATCGCCGTCAGACGATTGTCCCACTCCGGACGCTGGATGAAGCTTGTGTCGGACATACCGAGCGGCTGGAAGATATGCCGTTGCATGTAGGTTTCGAGATCGAGGCCGCTCGCCAGTTCCACCATGCGGCCGACGATATCGATATTGATACCGTATTCCCAACGCTCCCCTGGGTCGAAGTTCAACGGGGCGGTCAGCGCTTCCAGCCGTCCGGTGCGGCAGGCGGGAAGATCGGTAAGCGCGGCATAGCGGTTCAGTTCTTCGTTCCAGGTATCGTAAACGAACCCGGCGGTGTGGGTCAGCAGGTTGCGCAGAGTGATCGGGGTGCGCGGGGATCGCATGAGGGGAATGCCATTGGCATCGAATCCGAGCAGAACCTTGGTGGCGGCGAGCAGGGGAAAAATGTCCTTGGCTGGCTGGTCAAGCGACAGTTTATCCTGCTCGACCATCTGCATTGCGGCGGCGGCGGTGATCGTCTTGGTCATCGATGCAATCCGGAAAATCGAATCGGTCGTCATCGGCGGCGGCAGGGATGCATCCCGGCGCCCGAAAGCAGATTGATAGATCACACCGCTGTCGCTGGCCGCGGCAGCCACCAGACCGGCGATTTTAGCCGGCCCGACAGACGCGGCCAGCACACTGTCGATGACCGCCGCCTTTCGCGTACGATGCATTATGGAATGCCTCCAAACTGCCAGATCCTACGATGTTTGCCCGTCCGCGGACAAATCGATGACGGTTCGATGGAGATCGTGTCTGGTATGCAAATGGGAAGAGGCTAGGCCGACGTTATGCGGATCGCGCGGCTGGCGACGTTACCACGCGCGACCCGGCATGGTCGATGACCATCCACCGCTGTTTGCCGCCATGCAGATCGAGTTGGCCGGCGCTGCGCGGGCGGCCCAGCAAATAGCCCTGCGCATAATTGCAGCCCAGGGCCCGCAGCATGGACAGTTGCTGCTTGGTTTCCACGCCCTCGGCCGTGACATCCAGCCGCAGGCTCCGGCTCATGGCGATGATCGCCTGCACGATGGTTTCGGCTTCCGTATCGTCTTCCACGTCGCTGATGAAGCTGCGATCGATCTTGATCTTGTCGAACGGAAATTTTCGCAGATAACCGAGGCTGGAATAGCCGGTCCCGAAATCGTCCATCGCGATTTTCAGGCCAAGCGCCTTGAGGGATGTCAGAATTTCGAGAGCATTCTGGGTGTCTTCCATCAGGGTGCCCTCGGTGATCTCCAGTTCCAGCCGGTTGGGCGGCAGGCCGGTTTGCTGCAACACATCCGCCACCGTGTTCACGATGCCTGGCTGCAGGAACTGGGCCGGCGACAGATTGACCGAAACGATCAGCGGCTCGTCCCACGACATGGCCTCGGCGCAGGCGGCAGACAGCACCCAGCTTCCAATCTGGACGATCAGGCCGCATTCCTCGGCGAGCGGGATAAAATCGGCGGGCGAAATACGGCCCCGTTCGGGGTGATCCCACCGCAGCAGTGCCTCATAGCCGACGACATTCAGGGTCGCGGTCTCGACGAACGGCTGGAAGTTCAGGCTGAATTCGTCGTCCCTCAGCGCGATACGCAGATCGTGCTCCAGCGATCGCTTCTTGCGCAGCAGCAGGTCCATGCCCGGCTCGAAATACCGCCAGCGGCCGCGGCCGTCATGCTTTGCCTGACGCACGGCCAGGACGGCGTTCTTGATCAGATCGGCCGCCCGTGTCCCGTTCGCAGGATACAACGCGACGCCGACACTCGCGGTCACCGAAATCGCGTGACCGTCGATCGCCAGGGGAAGCACGATCTCGGCGACGATCCGGTCGGCCAGGGCCGCCGCCCCGCCGGGTTGATCGACCAGCGACTGGATGATCGCGAATTCGTCGCGGCCGACCCGTGCGACAGTATCTGTCTCGCGAACCGTCGCGGTCAGCCGCCGGGCGGTCTGGATCAGAACCTCTTCCGCCACGACATGTCCAAGGTCTTCGTCGATGCTCTCGAACCGGTCGAGATCGATGTACAGCAGCGCAAGTCCGACGGCGGTCCGGTCGGACATAGCAATAGCTTTGTGCAATAGCTCATCGAACAATTCCCGGTTCGCCAGGCCGGTCAGCGGATCGAACCGAACCATCCGCTCGATCCGGCCCTCGATGGCTTTTTCGTGGGAGATGTCGCGAACCGCCACCACGCGCTCGCCCTGGTCCGGGCCGCTCCGCCACAGCACTTCGACGGTGACCGTGCGGCCGTCCGGCCTTTGCACAACGCATTCGACGGAACTGCCGTGATCGCTTCGCCCAGGGCACACCCCCGGCAGCAGGGCCGACAAAGGCCGGCCGATCAGCGATGCGGCCTCCGCGCCGGCCAGCTCGCACATCGCACGATTGGTATCGACGATCTGGCCGTTATGCTCAAAAATAAGCCCCTCGAAGGTGGTATCGGCGAGCGTTCTGAACCGCCTTGCTTCCCGGGCAAACCGGCTGGCGACATGCCGGTCGAACCAGGATGCGGCCAGCGTAAGCGAGATGACCAGCAAGGCGGCCACGCCGGCGGCGAGGGCGAGTTCGGACCGTGGAACTCCGATCGCCGCGACCGGAATTGTATCCGCGAGATCCAGCGTCATCGAACCCATGCCGATGAAATGGATGAAGACCACCGTCAGCGTCAAAAACACGGTTGCCCAGCCATTGCGCCGCCGCTTTAGCATTGCCATGGCGGCAACGGCGAACAGGGCGCCCAATCCCAGGCCCGCGGCGGCAACCGGCAGATCGTAATGGACTGTTCCCGGCATCAGCGTGGCCTGCATGCCGGCAAAATGCATGGCGCCGACTCCGGCGGTCAGGATGACCCCGCTGGCGGCGATCCGCAGCCTCGTGGCGTCATCCTTTGACACGATCGTATAGGCGGCGGCGATCACGGCAATCGCCAGGATTAGCGACAAAACGCAAAGCGGGCCATCGAAACCGATGGATAAGTCGGGGCGGTAGGCAAGGATTCCGATGAAATGGGTCGCCCACACACCAATACCAAGCGCCAGAACGGCCCCGGCGGAACGGAGGGCACGCTGACGGCGACTATCGTCGCGACGGCCACCCAGCAGACTTACGCTGGTGTTTGCCGCCAAAACACACAGCATGCAGGCGAGAATGATCAACCTTGGGTCATGATCCTCGGCGATGCATCCGATAAGCCGGATCATGAAAATCCCCTTCGTTAGGGAAATCATCATGATGCCAAACAGTTACCAGACGGTTAACGTAAGGCCCGATTTCATATTATTTCATCCGGCTTCGCGATGGGCCGCGATAGCCCGTGTCGCGGACTTTTTATTACCATTAAGATATAATAACCACCCCAGCCCGCCCTTCCAGGCGTCAAAGCCAGAGGTTATCGCACCGACGTGATCGCGTTTCTGTTCTGCGCCCATGCCTCCGGGGTCGAAGCCGCATCGATCGGACGGGATTTGCCATAGCTGATGGTCTCGATCCGGCTCCGCTGAACACCATGTGCCACCAAATAATCGCGATCGGCATTCGCTCGGTGCTGTCCAAGTGCAAGGTTGTATTCTTCGGTCCCGCGCTCGTCGCAATTGCCGGCCACCCAGACATTGACCTGGGGATATTGTTGCAGCCACGCGGCCTGATGGTCGAGCGTTGCCGCCGCCTGGGACGTCAGGCTGTTGCGGTCGGTCTCGAAAAATATCCGGTCGACGGCAGATTGCGCCAGGTCTTCCTGACTGCCAGGCACGGCATGGCCCGGCCTGCCGGAACCGCCCGAACCGTTGTCCGCTCCGCTGCCGGTGCCGCCCGATCCATTGGCGGTTTTGGAATCATCGGCGGTCGAACAGGCGCCCAGCAGGGTGGTGCCAAGCAGAAGGGCAAGGGTCCAGTGTTTCATGGAACGTCTCCGGTCGGGTGAAAGGGGCGCGGTGGTTGAACGAAACAGCCCCGGGTCGCGAAGCGTCTTCTAACGCCGGCGCGTGCGCCGCGATATAGGCTGCACGACGACCGGCGCGATCAAAACGCCAGCAACACCTTCATCGACCGGGACCGGTCGGTGGCGAGATCGAACGCCCGCACAGCCTCCGCCAGCGGTACGACACCGGTCAGCAGCGGGCGAACATCGATGCGGCGGGCGGCAATGAAGTCCACCGCCCAGGCGAATTCCTCATGGAACCGGAAGGTGCCGCGCAACGCGATTTCCTTGGCGAGCAGCAGATTTAACGGCACGGTGGGCGCCGCATCGGCGTTGTTGCCGACCTGAACGATGGTGGCACCGGGGCGCGCGACCGCAATGGCGGCGGCCAGGGCGGGCGCGGCACCGGCCGCCTCGAACACCACGTCGAACGTGCCCTTGCCGGCGGCGTAAGCGTCCAGCGCGGCCGGGTCGGATCGTGTGTTGATGGTTCGGTCGGCGCCGATTCTCGCCGCCACCGCCAGCGGCGGGTCCAGCAGGTCGGTGGTCACGATTTCGCGCGCGCCGGCGTGACGGGCAACCATGATCAGCAGGGCACCGATCGGGCCGGTGCCGGTGACCAGCACCCGTTTGCCCAGCAACGAACCGGCCTGACGGGCAGCGTGCAGGCAGACAGACAGCGGTTCGGCGAATGCTGCCTCCGTCAGGTCGGTGCCGGCCGGCAGTTTAATGGCCTGCGACCGGTCGCAAACCAGTTCCTCGCGAAAGCCGCCCTGAACGTGCGGCATGCGCATGGCGCTGCCGTAAAAGCGCATGTCCAGGCAGTGGTTGGACTGGCCGTCCAGACAATACCGGCAAACGCCGCAAGGCAGGCTGGGATTGACGGCAACCGTGTCGCCGGGTGCGACGGTCGTAACGTCGGCGCCCGCCGCGATAACGGTGCCGGCGATTTCATGGCCCAGGATCATTGGCTGGCGGATGCGCACCGTGCCGAACCCGCCATGATGGTAATAATGCAGGTCCGATCCGCAAATACCGCCAGCCGCGACTCGGATTTTCACGTCGTTCGGGCCGAAGGGCTGTTCGGGAGTTTCTTCCACGCGCAGGTCGTGCGGGGCGTGGATGATGGCGGCGCGCATGGCGGTTTCTCCCCGTGGAGTCTAACCGGTTGTATGGTTCGATGTCCGGCGGTTACGCTTAACGGCAGGACCTGGGCGGGTCCAGACGGTTTAAGGAGTTGTACGGCGTGACACTGTTCGATCTGACCGGGCGGCGTGCCCTGATCACTGGATCCAGCCAGGGGATCGGCTTTGCCCTGGCCCGAGCGCTGGGGTCGGCCGGCGCGGCGGTGGTGCTGAACGGACGCGATGCCGCAAAGCTGGAATCCGCGGCCGGCGTGCTGCGCCGGGACGGCATCGCGGTGGAAACCGCGCCGTTCGACGTCACCGATTGCGCCGCCGTGAACGACGCTATCGGCCGGTTGGGCGCGCTGGATGTGCTGGTCAACAACGCCGGCATTCAGCGCCGGGCACCGCTGGAGGATTTTCCCGAAGCGACATGGCACGAACTGATGCGCACCAATCTGGACAGCGTGTTTTTCGTGGCGCAGGCCGTGGCGCGGGGCATGATCGCCCGCAAGCGGGGCAAGATCGTCAATATCTGTTCGGTGCAGAGCGAACTCGGGCGACCGGGCATCGCGCCCTACGCGGCGAGCAAGGGGGCGGTGAAGATGCTGACCAAGGGCATGTGCGCCGACTGGGCCAGACATGGGTTGCAGGTGAACGGGATCGGACCCGGTTATTTCGAGACGGAACTGACAGCGGCGCTGGTGGCCGATCCGGCGTTTTCCGACTGGTTGTGCAAGCGGACGCCGGCCGGGCGCTGGGGCCGGGTGGAAGAACTGGCGGGCGCGGCGATTTTCCTCGCGTCGGCCGCGTCGGATTTTGTGAACGGGCAGATTATCTATGTGGATGGCGGTCTGACCAGCGTGGTGTGAGGCTGGCTGCCGGCTGGACACGAAACGGGCGAAGATCGACCGGCCGTCACGCGGTTCGCTTGTTTGGCATCGCGCCCCTGCCCCCGATCCTTTTCGTCGGTACGGTCGCCGGCCGCGACTCAAGCAACCGGCGTATCGCAGGCCTCACAGACCCGGACGGCAATACCGCAATGCCTCAACCGGACGCCGCCCTTTGCGGGCGGCAGCGCTGTCAATCGGCGACCGCGGCGTAAACCAGATCGCGGAACAGCACCCGGTAGTGTTCCCGCTGAATGGGCGCCTGGATCATCAGCACCGCGTAAAGCCGTTCGGCGGGATCGACCCAGAACGTCGTGCCGGCCGCGCCGCCCCAGTAGTAACTGCCGACGGAGCCTGGGAACGGCGCCATCCCGGCCTGTTTGCGAACCGCGAAGCCCAGTCCGAATCCGTGTCCGGGCGGCAGCAGATCGGGCGGCCCGGCGATGGTGCCCAGGTGATCCGATGTCATCAGTTCCACGGTCTTGCGGCCAAGCAGGCGGGTGGACCCCAGACGGCCGTTGCCGAGGAGCATCGCAAGGAAGCGGGCGTAGTCCATCGTGGTCGCGGCCAGGCCGCCACCGCCGGATTCGAACATCGCCGGACGGCGGATATCCAGCAGGGCAACGTCGGTGTTGGTCTCGGGGTCCTTGGCGAAGGCCTCGGCGATGCGGGACTGGTGGACGTGGGGGACCGAAAATCCAGTGTCGGTCATACCCAGCGGCACCAGAATGCGTTCGGACAGGAACGCGCCGAGGGTCTGGCCGGAGACAACTTCCACGAGCCGCCCGAGAACATCGGTGGAGCGGCTGTATTCCCAGACCGTGCCGGGTTGGTGCAGCAGCGGCAAATGGGCGAGTTCGTCCACCTGATCGGCGTTGGTCTGCTTCAGGCGGGCAATGCGGGCCTCGGCATAGGCCTTGTGGATCGGGCCGTTGCCCCGGAATTCATAGGTCAGGCCGGACGTGTGGCGCAGCAGGTCCTGGACCGTGATGGGGGATTTCAGCGCCGCCAGGGTATAGCTGTCGCCGGCGATGACGCCCGCCTTGGTATTGTTGAAAGCGGGAATGAATTTGCCGATCGGGTCGCTCAGCAGCAGGCGGCCTTCTTCCCACAGCATCATGACGGCGACCGATACGATCGCCTTGGTCATGGAATAGATGCGGAAGATGGCATCGGTCCCCATTGCCTTGTCGCCGGCGGGGTCCTGACGGCCGAAGCCCTGATAGTATGCTACCTTTCCGTGACGCGCGATCAGCGCGACGGCACCAGGAATATGACCGCTGGCAACCCGTTCGTTCAGTGCGGTTGTAAGCCGGTCAAGCGCGACCTGACTGAGACCGACTTCCTCGGGCTTCGCGGTCGGCAGGGCTTCGGGCATGGGGACGATCCTTTGTGTGGCGCTGATTGGGCAGTATGGACCGGCGGCGCGGCCGATCAAGCGGCAGGCGCCATCGCGAGGTTAATGCGCCTCCGCCCAGGTCTTGCCGATGCCGGTTTCAACCAGCAGCGGCACGGAAAGAACCGCCGCGCCCTCCATGACGCGCTTGGCCAGCGCCGCCAGTTGTGCAGCTTCATGCTCCGGCGCCTCGAACAGCAATTCGTCGTGAACCTGCAACAACAGCCGCGATCGCAGTCCTTCCGCTTTCAGTTCGGCCGGCAACCGCACCATCGCGCGTTTGATCAGATCCGCGGCGCCGCCCTGCAATGGCGCGTTGATCGCCTGACGTTCGGCGTAGGCGCGTTTGGCGCCGTTCTTGTCGGCGATACCGGGAACCCAGCAGCGGCGGCCGAATGGCGAGACGACATATCCCTTGATACGCGCCTCCTCTTTCGTGCGTTCCATATAGATGCGGATGCCGGGATAGCGTTCGAAGTAACGATCGATGTAGCCCTTCGCCTCGCCGGGTCCGATGCCAAGCTGGCGCGCCAGCCCGAAACCGGAAATACCATAGATAATGCCGAAGTTGATCGCCTTGGCCCGGCGGCGGGTGTTCGCGTCCATCCCTTCCATCGGGATTCCGAAAACCTCGCTGGCGGTGCGCGCGTGGATATCCTCGCCGTTCGCGAAGCTTTCCTTCAGCACCGGCAAGTCGGCGACATGGGCGAGCAGGCGCAGTTCGATCTGCGAATAATCGGCGCTGACCAGAACGTGGCCGGGTTCGGCGATGAAAGCGTGCCGGATGCGGCTGCCTTCCTCCGTCCGGATCGGGATGTTCTGCAAATTGGGATCGGTCGAGGATAACCGTCCGGTGGACGCGATGGCCATGGCGAAACTGGTGTGGACCCGGCCGGTTTCCGGGTTGATATCGGTGACCAGCGCATCGGCGTAGGTCGATTTCAGTTTCGCCAGTTGCCGCCATTCCAGAATGCGGGTGGGCAGGTCGTGGCCCTGATCCGCCAGCGCTTGCAATACCGATGAATCGGTGCCCCAGGCGCCCGTTTTCATCCGTTTGCCACCCGGCAGTTGCTGCTCGTCGAACAGCACTTCGCCCAGTTGCTTCGGACTGCCGACATTGAACGGATGGCCGGCGAGGCGATGGCAATCCTGCTCCATCACCGCCATGCGGGCGGCGAAGTCCACCGACATCCGGCGCAGGTCGCCGGCATCGACCTTGATCCCGGCGCATTCCATATCCAGCAGGATGGGCAGCAGGCGGCGTTCGATCTGCTCATACAGGGCCAGCCCGCCATTCAGCCGCAGGCGGGGCTTCAGCGCGTCCCACAGGCGCAGCGCGACATCGGCGTCCTCGGCCGCGTAGGCGGTGGCGCGATCGATCTGAACCTGCGCGAAAGGCAGCCGATTGCGGCCGGTGCCGGTGACGTCGTCATAGCTGATCGGCGTATGACCGAGGTGAAGCTGGCATAGCTCGTCCAAACCGTGGCCGTGCAGCCCGGCGTCCTGCGCGTAGGATATCAGCATGGTGTCATCGACCGGCGCCGGCACCGGAAAGCCGGCGCGCGACAGCACCATCATGTCGAACTTGGCATTCTGGAAGATTTTCAGCACCGACGGGTCGGTCAGCAAAGGCCCCAGCACCTCGATGGCACCGGCCAGTTGCATCTGCTCGCCAAGCACTTCGTGTCCAAGCGGAACGTAGCAGGCGCGGCCGGCGGCGGTGGCGAGCGACAGGCCGATCAGTCTGGCGCGCATCGTGTCCAGCCCGTCGGTTTCGGTATCCAGCGCGACGCGGCCAGCGGCTTTTGCCTCGTGCACCCACTGCCGCAAAGCGTCCGGCGTGGTAACGGCGTGGTAGGGGCCGAAGCCCGATTCGGCGGCCGGAGGCTGGTCCGGTTCGGCCGGCGTGCCGGGGCCGGCGGGCAGTGGCGGTTCGGATGCGGTTTCGGCGGGCAGGTCCAGCCCCAGACGGGAGATCGTGCTGCGGAAGCCCTGCCGAGCGAGCCACGCCACCAGCGCCGGGCGGTCGGCGTCGCGCTGCACAAGCTCCGACAATGGAATGGGCAGCGGGGTATCCTCCCGCAGCAGCACAAGCTCGCGGGAAATCCGGGCCTTGGCGGCATGTTCGATCAGCATGTCGCGGCGCTTGGACGGTTTCATGGCCGGCGCGGCGGCCAGCACCGCCTCCAGGTCGCCGAATTCGGCGATCAGTTGCGCGGCGCCCTTGGGGCCGATTCCGGGCACGCCGGGCACATTGTCGGCGGTATCGCCGATCAGCGCCTGGACCTCGGCCATCTTGTCCGGGGTAACGCCGAATTTCTCCATCACCTCGGCGGGACCGATCGTCTTCTGCTTGATCGGGTCGAGCATCTCGACGCCCGGCCGGATCAACTGCATCAGATCCTTATCCGACGATACGATCGTGATCCGAATCCCAGCGTCGGTCCCGGCTCGGGCATAGGCCGCGATCAGGTCGTCGGCTTCCCAGTCGGCCAGTTCGATCGCCGGCACGCCAAACGCTTCCGTCGCTTCGCGCACCAGGGGAAATTGCGGAACCAGTTCCTCCGGCGCCGGAGGGCGGTGCGCTTTGTAGGCTTCGTAGAGACGATTGCGGAAGGTCAGGCGCCCGGCGTCGAAAATGACGGCGATGTGGGTGCCAACATGATCCTTTAGCAACCGAGCCAGCATGTTGGTGAAGCCGAACACCGCGTTGACCGGTGTTCCGTCGGGCCGGGTCATCGGCGGCAGGGCGTGGAACGCCCGGAAGATGAAACCCGACCCGTCGATCAGGATCAGATGCGGGGTCCGAACCGCCGTTCCGGGTTCGTGCTGGCCGGCCGGCGAGATGTCAATGTCCGCTGGCGTGACCGGCTCCCGCGTTCAGGATGTACACGCGGGAGCAGTACGGACACATCGTCTGTTCGCCCTGTATGCGCAGAAAGACCCGTGGATGGCCCAGGGCACCGTCGCCGCCATCGCATGCCACGGTGCGCGAATCCACGTGGATGATTTCGGTCGGTGCCGCCACGGGGGCGGTTGTCGCGGTCGTGCCCTGCGGCATTGTGATCCCTTGTCCGATGGTAGAAGCGAATGCAATGATAGCGATGTGGCGGAAGCTTTCAACCGTGCCCAAGCCGGCATGCCCGCTGCATGCCCCCACTTCGCTGCCGGGGCGCGCCGCGTCCGGTTCAGGCCGCCGCCAGTTCGGTGCGAACCAGTTGAACCCAGTAAGCCGAACCCAGGGTCAGGATTTCGTCATTGAAATCATAGCCCGGGGTATGGACGTGATGCACCGGATCGCCGTTGGCTTTGTCGTTGCCGATCATGATAAAACCGCCTGGGCGGGCTTGCAGCATGAAGGAAAAATCTTCCGACCCGGTCGATGGCCCGGTGTTGGGTTCCACGTTAGCGGCCCCCACCAACGCGGATGCGGCGGCGACGGAAATGGCCGTCTGTTCGGCGTGCGTGACCAAAGGCGGATAGCGCCGATCATAGACGACCTCCGCCGAACAGCCGAACACGGCAGCCTGAGTCTGAGCGATTTCGTTCAGGCGGCGTTCGATCAGGTCGCGGATCCTGGGTTTGTAGGATCGTGCCGTGCCGGCGATCGCGATCCGCGACGGCATGATGTTGGGAGAGGCCGGATCGCCGCCATGGATCGACCCGGCACTGACCACAGCGGTCTCGGCCGCTGGCACGTTGCGGCTGACGATGGTCTGTATGGCCATCAGGAACTGCGCCGCGGCCAGCGTGGTATCGGTCGCCAGATGCGCGCCCGCGCCACCATGCCCACCGGTGCCTTCGAACGTTACCGCCCAGGAATCGCTGGCGGCCAGGAACGGCCCGGTGCGCGTACGGAATTCGCCCGCCGGAATACCCGGCATATTGTGCATGCCGTACACCGCATCGACCGGAAACCGGTCGAACAGGCCTTCATTGACCATTTCGCGGCCGCCGCCGAGACCTTCCTCGGCCGGCTGGAAGATGAAGGCGACGGAGCCGCCGAACTCGTCCGGATGCTCCGCCAGATACCGTGCCGCACCCAGCAGCATGGCGGTGTGACCGTCATGCCCGCATGCGTGCATCTTCCCCGCGATGGTGGACCCGTGCGGCCGGCCGGGCACTTCCTGAATATGGAGGGCATCCAGATCGGCGCGCAGACCGATGGCGCGCTGTCCCGGCCGGCGGCCTTTCAGCGTGCCGACCACACCGGTTTTCGCGATACCCTCGGTAACCTCGAGGCCCCAGGCGCGCAGGCGTCCGGCCACCAGCGCGGCGGTGCGGGTTTCCTGGAACCCGACCTCTGGATGGCGGTGGATATCCTGACGGATCGCGATCAGTTCCGGTTCATAGACTTTCAGGGCGGACAGCAGATCGTTGGCTGGCATGACATACTCCGTTCGGCTGGCTGACAGAATGGTATCGACGGTCCTAGGAATGGCGGACGGTCGCCCGGCAATTATCTTTTCGGCCTGCGACGTCGGACATGGCCTAAGTCCTTGTTCCAGAGGGCAGCTTTATCGGCGCACTGAAGCACTTAATGCCAATGTCACCCTTACACCGCTATTGCAGCACCGGATCGCGGACGCAATCCGCACATATAGGGCAATCGAGAACATATCCGTTTAACCACGCACCGCAAGGCTGACGACCCGACGGCACATTCCAGGTTTGCCCAGGCCAGGCTTGGAGCTTTTCACTACGTGATACCAACCGGCGGAAAGGATGACCTTTCCATCCTTTCCGCCGGTTGGTATCGCGCGCCGGGTTGGAGGGCGGCGGCGCGCCAAAAAAAGACCGATACCGAGCCGCGCGGACCCATTCTTCATGGGTCCGCCTTTAAGCGGGTTGGTATAAAATGCGAACACTCGCGATCCGGTTCAACCATGAACGCATCGGTGTGGCACATCGTTTGATAAAATTTGTCCAACAGGCGCCCGGTCCCGGCGATCGGGCCGAACGCCGGCCGGCAATCAGAAAAACGCCATCGTGCGGACTTCGATACTTTCGCGCCGCTTTGCGTCAGGCGGCGAAGTCGGATCTTCGAAGGCCGAATGACCGGCGAAACGGGCGCGCCCGTCGGTTTCGGAGTCATAGGTCTTGATCAGCAAGGCCTGATCCGGGGTCATACGCGGAAAATACCACCAGCGATGGGCGTCCGAGTGGCGCAAGACGTAGATTTCGCCGGTACGTTCGCGATATTTCAGGTCCATCCGTAACAGATCGGCCTCCGCCTGGCTGGACGCATCGATCATCGCAAGCGGCAATTCCTCCACGACATCGTAAAGCGGTTTCCAGACATTGTAGAATGCAACACGATTTTCCAACAATGCCTCGGCGTCGTCCGGCACGATTTCGCGAACCCGCTGCGGGCCGGACGCAACGGTGTAGTCGCTATGAACCAGCAACACGGCCGGGCGGTTGACAGTCGTTTGTTGATTAAGGTCGGCAGGCAGGCGCTTGCGCACCGTATGATCGAAGATCACGACGCGCTTCGCTCCGGTATGGCGCTTCACGAAATCGGTCACCTGATCGTAGAAAACCGACTTCACGGCGGAATCGTCGCCGAAACCGGAAAAACTTTGTTCGAATGGCTTGAGTATAAAGCCCTCGCGGTCCACGTCGAACCGATCGGCCATGGCCCAGCCGTCGGCGATCGGCATGATGCGCGGGTCGGTTCCCGGCGGGTTGAGTTCGACGCCGGGGCCGGGTTCGTAGAAGTAGTAGTCGGGGGGCCGGCCATTATCGACAGTATAGTTCACCGCCGCATGCACGGTTCGGGGTGCCATGCCGGTATCCATTAAGCTGCCTTTCGTTCACGGGTAAAGCCTTCGCCGACGAAGGAACGCTCCCAGCACGGCAGGGTTTCGATATTTTCGGTCATCCAGCGTTTCAGATGGGAATGTGTACCGAGCGGTAGCTTCTGAAACGGATGCAAATGCATCGGTGCGGCGAGCGCGATATCGGCGATGGTCGGCACGTCACCGACGATGAAGCGGCTGTTTGCCAGCCGAACATCGATAATGCCGGCCAGTTTGTGAAAGGTCTCGGCCTGGGCATCGAGCACGGACTGGTCCGGTTCGGCCTGCAACAAGGGCTTGACGCAGTTTTCCACAAGATATGTGTAGCAGACCGGAAACCATGTTGCGGCTTCCCAAAGCAACCATCGGTTGATATCGGCGCGGGTGCGCAGGTCGGCCGGATAGGCACGCGCGTTGCCGGACTTATCCGCCGCATATTGCAAGATAGCGTTGGATTCCCACAGCACGAAATCGCCGTCCACCAGGGCAGGCAGCGCCGCGTTCGGGTTAAGCGCCATGTAGGCGAGCGATTTTTGTTCGCTTTTAAAATAATCGACATGTTTTAGTGTGTAAGATGCACCGATGAGGTCGAGGCCGGCAACGACCTTCCGACAGTTCACGGTGATCGGATCGGCATAAAGTTCCATTGGCGGTTCCGTTTCTTCCAGGGCGTATGGTTGCCCGGCTATAGCGGCCCAAGGCCGCCGCCAGATCTTTTACTTCTGAAAAATCTAACCCCCAGGCCGCGGCATGTGCAACCTAATAATCGCCAAGACAGTGTGTCCAAAGACCTAAACCGCCGGGTGGGCAGTCTCACCGGGATGTATGAATCGATGCAAACGCCCCTTACACCGTAAACTGTTCCGCGATTATTCTTTCCGACAGGCTTCGGTCGGGATCGAACAAAACGGTGACGGCCACCGACCGGTCTTCGCTGACAGCAACCGACACCACGTCGCGGACTTCGGTGAAGTCGGCCACGGCGGCGGTGGGGCGTTTGTCGGCTTCCAGAACCTCGAACAACACGTCCGCCGAACTGGGCAGCAACGCGCCGCGCCAGCGGCGGGGGCGGAAAGCGCTGATCGGGGTCATCGGCAACAAATTCGCCGACAGCGGCACGATGGGGCCATGCGCCGACAGGTTATAGGCCGTCGATCCGGCGGGGGTGGAGATCAGCACGCCATCGCAGGACAGTTCCTCCAGCCGCACCCGGCCATCCACCGATATGCGGATTTTCGACGCCTGACGAAGCTGCCGCAACAGACTGACCTCGTTGAACGCGAGCGCCTCCTCGACCGAACCCGTGGCGGTGATGGCGTGCATGCGTAACGGATGCAGTTCGGCGGCCTGGGCACGCGACAGGCGGCCCGGCAGATCGTCTTCGGTGTAGGTGTTCATCAGAAAGCCCACCGAACCGCGGTTCATGCCATAGACCGGAACGTTCAGGGCAAGAACCTGATGAATGGTTTCCAGCATGAACCCATCGCCGCCCAACGCCACCACGACGGCGGCCCGAGACAAATCGCATTCCCCATAGAGCGCCATCAATTTTGCCCGCGCATCCAGGGCGATGCGGGCGGACGAGGCGACGAAAGCGATTTGACCGCTGAGATAGACACGGTCCGCGGCAACGGGCGGTTCGGAGACGGGGTCGCTCAAACGCGCTTCCTGTGTTCCAACACGGGCATGTCGCGGCGGATTTTTGCGGTCAGGCTGGGATCGATCCGCGCGGTCGCCCAGCCGGTGCCGTCGGACACGCGGGCAACAACCTGACCCCATGGATCGACCACCATGGAGTGGCCATAGGTGAATCGCGGATCGCCCTTGCCTTCCAGATGCCTGCCCCACGTGGCGGGGGCGGCGAACCAGCACTGCGTCTCGATCGCTCGGCCGCGGATCAGCGCCTCCCAGTGGTCCTTGCCGGTTGCCAGGGTGAAGGCGCTGGGCAGAAAAATCGCTTCGGCGCCGCGTTCCCGCAACGTCCAGAACAGATCGGGAAAGCGAACGTCGTAGCAAATGGCACAGCCGACCGTTATCCCACCGGCCTGATAGGTGACGACCTCGTCGCCGGCGCCATAGCTGTTGCTTTCGCGGTAGCCGGTGCCGTCGGGGGCGACGATGTCGAACAGATGCATCTTGCGATAACGCGCGATTTCCTGCCCGTCCGGATCGAAGACCACCGTGGTATTGAACAGTTTTTCCGGGCCTTGTTCGATGATGGAGCCGCCGTGGACGTGGACTTTCGCCTGTCTGGCGATCTCGCGCATGAACTCGTAGGCCGGTCCGCCGGAGTCGTTGGAGCCTTTGGCCGGCAGTGTTTCCGCGTTGGCCATGCGGGCAGACCGGTCGCCGCCAAGCGAATCCCAGACTTCGGGCAGACTGACGATATCGGGGCGGTCTTGCGCCACCGCCTGCTCGATCAGGCGGCGGGCCTGGGCGATATTATCCGGCTTGTCGGCGCCGGGATTCATTTGCATCACGCTGACGCGCATCGGATGGCTCCGGCTGGAATACCAGCAGAAAAGCGTATCCGCCGAACGGACGCAACAGCGCGGTGCGGACTGGCCTGCTCCGGTGGCTTGGCCGCCCAAAAGCAACGATGGGCCGGCGTTGGCCCTGCATGACCGGCGCGAAGGAAAAATCGGCTCCCGCGCGGGTCCGGTGGCGGGCACTGTCGCCGATTCCGATAAAAAGAACGCATGATCGGCTTGGCGGCGGGCGCCTTGGGGCCGATAACCCCGCTTCATGTGCGGCGGTGGCCAGATGGCGAAAATATGACGTGGGTCGATCTGGCGGTTCTGGGGCTGGTGGCGGTGTCCGGCCTGCTGGCCTTTCTACGCGGCTTCGTGCGCGAAATTCTGGGCATCGGCGCCTGGGCGGGGGCCGTGGCGGCGGCGATCGCCGGGTTGCCGTCGATGCGTCCTGTCGTGAGCGGATGGTTTTCCAGGCCCGACTGGGTCGATCCGGTCAGCTTTATCGTGGTGTTCCTGGTCAGCCTGATCGTGTTGCTGATCGCCGCCGGCCTGCTGGGCCGGCTGGTCCGGCAATCGGCGCTGGGGGGCATCGATCGCACGCTGGGTCTGCTATTCGGTCTTGCGCGGGGTGCGGCGGTGGTGGTCATCGCCTATATCCTGGGACAGATGGTATTTCCGATCGAACGCTGGCCACAGGCGGTGCTGCGTGCCCGCACATTGACCCCGGCCTATGAGGCCGCACGCTGGGTCCGCGATCAGTTGCCCGAACCGTACCGTCCGCACACGCTCGTCCCGCCGCCGGCGGGACGCGATGTCACCGTGGAAGACCTGCTGCACGCCACCCCGCAAGGCCGGGCCACCGGCCAGCAGCCCGGCCGCGAATAGGAGTTGTCACCGATGGCTTTCAGCAACCCGACCATCAGCGATCCAGCCCGGCAAATGTCCGACGACGACACGCTGCATGAGGAATGCGGTGTTTTCGGCATCTGGAACGTCCCAGACGCCGCGGCCGTCACCGCGCTCGGTCTTCACGCGCTGCAGCATCGCGGCCAGGAAGCCACCGGCATTACCAGCTTCGACGGCGCCCGCTTTCACTCCCATCGCGGCATGGGTTTGGTGGGCGACAATTTCGGCGACGCCAGGGTGATCGAGAAACTGCCCGGCCGGATCGCCATCGGCCACAACCGCTATGCCACCACCGGCGATACGATCCTGCGCAATGTCCAGCCGCTATACGCGGATTTCGAGTTCGGCGGCTTCGCGGTCGCGCATAACGGCAATTTAACCAATGCCCATATCCTGCACCGGGCGCTGGTTCGCCGCGGGTGTTTGTTCCAGTCCACGACGGATTCGGAAGTGTTTATCCATTTGATCGCCATCAGCCTGTATTCCACCGTGGTGGACCGGCTGATCGACGCACTGAAGCAGGTGGTGGGCGCCTATTCGCTGGTCGCGCTGTCGAATGAGGCGCTGATGGGCGTGCGCGACCCGCTGGGGGTGCGGCCGCTGATCCTCGGGCGCATCGGATCCGAGGGCACCGGCGGCTGGGTGCTGGCCAGCGAAACCTGCGCGCTGGATATCGTCGGCGCGGATTTCGTTCGCGATGTGGAACCGGGGGAGATCGTGGTCATCGACGACCTGGGCGTCCACAGTATCAAACCGTTCGGCCGCCAGAAGGAACGCTTTTGCGTCTTCGAATATATCTATTTCGCCCGGCCCGACTCCGTGATGGAAGGCATGCCGGTTTACGATGCGCGCAAACGCATCGGCGCCGAACTTGCGGTCGAGGCGGGCGTCCCCGCCGACGTGATCGTGCCGGTGCCCGATTCGGGCGTTCCCGCCGCGATGGGGTATTCCAAGGAAAGCGGCATTCCGTTCGAGCTTGGGATCATCCGCAATCATTATGTCGGCCGCACCTTTATCGAACCGACCGATCACATCCGGCATCTGGGGGTGAAACTGAAACATTCCGCCAACCGGCCGGTGCTGGAAGGCAAGCGGGTGGTTCTGGTGGACGATTCGATCGTGCGCGGCACCACCAGCAAGAAGATCGTGGAAATGGTGCGGGCGGCTGGCGCGAAGGAAGTGCATATGCGGATATCGTCGCCGCCCACGACGCACTCCTGTTTTTACGGAATCGACACGCCGGAGCGTGGCAAGCTGCTGGCGGCCAATCACAGTGTTGAGGAAATGGCCAGGCTGATCGGTGCGGACAGCCTGGCGTTCATTTCCATCGACGGGCTGTATCGGGCACTGGGCAAGACCGGCCGCGACCCGGCGAAACCGTATTACTGCGACGCCTGCTTTACCGGCGACTATCCGATTGCTCTGCCCGACCAGCAGGATAACGCCGACCGGCAGCTTAGCCTGCTGGCAGAGGGCCGGTGATGTCAGGCCCGCTGGACGGCTGCATTGCCCTTGTTACCGGTGCCAGTCGCGGCATCGGTGCGGCCGCCGCCAACGAACTGGGGCGGCTTGGCGCCCGTGTGGTGATAACCGCGCGCACGCAGGGCGGGTTGGAGGAAACCGACGATGCGATCCGGGCCGTGGGGGGACAAGCCACCATCCTGCCGCTGGATTTGCGCGAGGGCGGACAGATCGATGCGATCGGACCCACCCTGTTGCAGCGTTTCGGCCGCCTGGATGTATTGGTGCACAATGCCGGGGCGCTGGGGCGGCTGACTCCGGTGGCCCATATCCTGCCGGATGACTGGGCGGACGTTGTGGCGGTGAACCTGTCGGCCGCGTGGCGGCTGATCTGCACCTGCGATCCGCTGCTGCGCGCGGCACCGGCCGGCCGAGCGGTGTTCGTGACCGAAAGCCGGGCGCGCGAGCCACGGGCCTATTGGGGCGCGATGGGGGCGACGAAGGCGGGGATGGAGCATCTCGTGCTGACCTGGGCGCAGGAAGCCGCCATTTCGAACCTGCGGGTCAATCTGTTCGATCCGGGCGTCGTGGCGACTCGCATGCGGTCGAACGCTTTTCCCGGCGAGGATCGCACCGCGCTACCGGGACCGGACACGGTGGCGCCCGCGCTGGCGGCGCTGTGCCTGCCGGGGGAAGTGCGGAACGGAGCGCTGGTCAGGGCTTAGGCCGCGACTGGAAGCCACTTGGCCTGATTGTGTCCCCGCATGGCCGGGCATTTCTGTACCCTGGTAAGCTTTTCCAAACGGGGGCCCTGATCCCACTGGTCAACCGCGCGAAGAGACTTTATGGCGACGCCCCGGCATTCACCCCTATAGACGCGGCTCGACGCCGCCGGGCATTATCAATGCCGGACATTCCGATCTGAGAAAGCCAACGGCCTAATGAGAACAACAACCGCTCAGATCGAGATCACCGACCCGATGAGGGAGGCGGCTGAAAACGAAATTGTGGAGCAGTCACGGAAAGTCGACTACTACCTGAACGAGTACACCATCGAGTTGCTGGCGATGAAGATGCAGAACGGTGATTTCGAGATTCCGCCGTATCAGCGCGCTTTCACCTGGGAACCCAAGCGCAAGTCTAGGTTCATCGAGTCCCTGATCGTCGGGTTGCAGATACCCTTTCTATTTTTCTGGGAGATGCCGAACGGTAATCTGGAGATCGTCGATGGATCGCAACGTCTCCGCAGCATCCAGGAGTTCATTCTTGGCGGCTTGCGCCTTACTGAACTCGAATGGTTGCCGAAGCTTTCGAACTTCACGTTCGCCGACCTGCCTGAAAACCGTCAGAAGAAAATACGCAACCGCTCGATCCGCGGGATCGTGCTCAACGAACATGCGGACGAACAAGCACGCTTCGAGATGTTCGATAGGATCAATACGGGTAGTAAGATACCGAAGCCAGCGGAGGTCAGGCGAGGGGCGCTCGGCGGTCCATTCATGAGCCTCGTCGTCGAACTCGCGAAGGACCCGGAGTTCGTGGCTCTCGCGCCCATGTCGGATGGCAAGGTTAACCAGCGCGAGCGAGAGGAGCTGGTGATCAGGTTCTTCGCATACACGGAGGGATTTGAGGGGTATAAGGACCGCGTCGCCGAATTCATTTTCAACTACGCGAAGCGCGCGAACACAGCGTTCGAATCGGATCCTTCGCTTGAGTCAGATTACCGGGCGCGATTCGCTGCAATGGTCAGTTTCGTTGCGCGCGTCTATCCTTATGGGTTTGGGCGCAGAGCCAGAGCAAACGCCACGCCGCGCGCACGGTTCGAAGCTATCGCGATCGGTAGCTATCTAGCGTTGAAGGAGAGGCCTCGGCTTGGGGCCGACAACCCAGACGTTTTATCCTGGCTCGAAAGCGCAGCCTTCATCGATATCACGGGGGCTGACGGCGCCAATGCGGTCGAGAGCCTGAGGAACCGCATCAAATTCGTTACCGATAGACTTTTGGAGGGCTGAAAATGGATCAGCTCACCGTTTCATTCGAGGAGCGCCTGGAGGAGATCATCGATTACCTGCAATTGCTCGAAGCGATCGAGACGGCAGCGCAGTCAGGCATCCCGCGTCTCGCTTCGTCCGATCACGCCATTTCTACGCGTCAGCAACGGATTCTCTACTCCGGCGTGTTCCTGCAACTCTATAACCTAGTGGAGTCCACAGTCGTCGGTTGCCTGAGTTGGGTGACCGAAGCAACCCTTAAAAAAGGAAGTTGGATGCCAGGAGACCTGAACGCCTCGTTGCAACGCGAATGGGTCCGGGTAATGGCCAGGACACACATCGATTTGACGTACGAGAGCCGGTTGGACGACGCACTCGGTCTATGTAAACACTTGGTCGACGCACTGCCGATAGCCGGATTCAGTGTGGAAAGGGGCGGCGGGGGCAACTGGGATGATAACGCGATCGAGAAGGTTGTGAAACGCCTGGGATTCACGCTGCAAGTGGATAAGGCGGTTCAAATCTCGATCAAACGGAAGGTCCGGAACGATTTCGGACCGCTTGGCCTCGTCAAAGATATGCGAAACAAGCTCGCGCACGGCTCGATATCCTTCGCCGAGTGCGGCGACAATGTCACCGTAAGCGATCTGCGCGATATCACGAACAGGACTGCCGCCTACAT
Source organism: Pseudomonadota bacterium (assembly GCA_021805565.1). Lineage (GTDB taxonomy): Bacteria > Pseudomonadota > Alphaproteobacteria > Acetobacterales > Acetobacteraceae > Rhodopila. Next base: position 28,818 of record JAJZFA010000028.1, on the reverse strand, counting down.
GCGGCAGGTCGTCTTGCAATTCGTTTCTTTCGTTGACGCGCACGAATACCTAATTCCAGAAAAGCGTCCGGCGTATGCAGAATGAGTGGCAAGGCAGAATTCATGGGAAAGCCGCGGATCGCGGCGGTTGACCTGTTCTGCGGGATAGGTGGCCTGACCCACGGGCTGATCCGCGGCGGCATCAACGTAGCTGCCGGTATCGATGTCGACGAGGCATGCCGTTATCCGTATGAGAACAACAACGCCGCCGCATTCCTGTCAGCCGACGTGAAGAACCTGAGCGCAACCGCTATCAGGAGGCTCTTTGGCGCGTCCGATATCCAAGTCCTCGCAGGATGTGCACCATGTCAGCCCTTCTCCACTTACAGCCGCACGGGACGGACCGAACGAGGTGATTCGGACTGGGACCTCGTGCAAAGTTTCGGCCGGCTAGTGAAAGAACTGCAGCCGCATCTTGTAACAATGGAAAATGTTTCTGCCGTGCAGCAACATTCGGTGTTTGGGTCCTTCCTCGAAGGCTTGACGGGCTACTACGTCACATGGTCAACAGTGGAGTGTGCATCCATCGGCGTGCCGCAGACCCGAAAACGTCTGGTGCTGCTTGCTTCGCGGCTCGGTCCCGAGGGGCTTGCCCTACAGCCGCGGGACGTCCCAAAGGCGACTGTCCGCGAGACGATCGCCCATCTTCCTAGATTGCGCGCTGGAGAGGCCGATCCATCGGATAAGCTCCACGCCGCCTGCCGGCTGAGCGAACTCAATCTGCGGCGCATCCGGGCATCCAAGCCTGGCGGTACCTGGAGAGACTGGGACCCGTCCCTGCGCGCCGCGTGCCATCGCAAATCGACAGGTGGCACCTTCCCTAGCGTCTACGGACGGATGGAATGGGACGAACCGGCGCCAACGATAACGACGCAGTGCTTCGGCTATGGAAACGGCCGATTTGGGCACCCTGAGCAGGACCGTGCAATCACCTTGCGCGAAGCGGCTATGCTTCAGACATTTCCCGCCGACTATAAATTCGTCCGGAACGATCAAAAAATTCGCTTCGATCTCATCGGACGCCAAATCGGCAATGCCGTCCCGGTTAAGCTCGGCAAACTTATCGCAGAGACCTTCCGAAAACACGTCAATCGCTATGTGTTAGAGTCGCCGATCAATCACGTTTGACCGGCATCCCATCCCGGTAACCCTGGGCAAATCCCGCTACTCATACCCATCGGCGTAAGGGCAGACCCTCTGGCGGCGTCCGGCCGTCATGCCGATGCAGATCGGCAACCATGCCTTTTGCCCCGACAACTCAACCCGTGGATGGCGGGCCGTCGCCCGCCATGACGATACGGCGCCGATCCCAATGGGTCACTCATTCAGCGGGTTAGTATAATGCGACGCTCACAAGTTGTGGACACGAACCGTTCGTCGAGAGAGCATTTTATGCAGATGGTTCCCTATCGAAGGCAGCGAAGGCCGCCTCATCTGGCTTGAACCACCATATTTGACCCCTCGTACGCATCTGGACCAGTTCACTACCGTCGCCGCCGAACCAGGCATGCGACCCGAGGATAACCGCGATCACCCGTTCACATCGACCACCATCCGGCCACGCACGCCGCCTTGCAGGATCCTTCGCCCCAGGTCCGGCACATCCGCTAATCCCGCCCGGCCCGTCATCGCATCCAACTTATCGAGCGGCAGGTCGCGGGCGACCCGGCGCCAGATCTCCGCGCGTTCCTCAAACGGTAACGTTACAGAATCGATACCCAGCAGGTTGATGCCGCGTAACAGGAACGGCAGGACGGTGGTTTTAAGATCGATCCCGCCCGCGTTGCCGACAGCGGCGACCGACGCGCTGTGACGCAACTGGGTCAGCACCATCCCCAGCGTTGTTCCACCGACCGAGTCGATCGCGCCCGCCCAACGCTCGCGATCGAGCGGTTTCAATGCCGGTTCGGCAAGGGCGGCGCGTTCCACGATGGTTTCGGCGCCCAGGTCTTTCAAATACGCATGTTCCGCCGGCCGGCCGGTGGAAGCCGCGACGCGATAGCCCAGCCGGTGCAGGATCGCGATCGCAACGCTGCCAACGCCGCCCGCCGCCCCGGTGACCAGAACCTCGCCGTCGCCGGGGCGAAGCCCGTGCCGTTCCAGCGCCAGCACGGACTGCATCGCGGTAAACCCGGCGGTGCCGACCGCCATTGCCTGGGCCGTGGTCAGTTCCGGCGGCAGCGGCACCAGCCAATCGGCGTTCACCCGCGCCTTTTGCGCGAAGCCGCCCCAGTGCAGTTCGCCGAAGCGCCAGCCCGTCAGGATGACCTTGTCGCCCGGCTTGAACCGGCCGGACTCCGATGTTTCCACCGTTCCGGCGAGATCGATACCAGGAATATGAGGGTATTTCCGGACAAGGCGCCCCAGGCCCTGAAGGATCAGGCCGTCCTTATAATTCACGGTGGTATAGTCCACCGCGACGGTCACGTCGCCCGGCGGCAGCGCCGACTCGGCAAGGGTCTCGATCCCGGCTGCAATCGTGCCAGCCTCTGCCTCGCGCAAAATCAGCGCCTTGAAGTCAGCCATCCTTGCCTCCTGTTAACGCAGCGCCGTCAAAACCCACCTAGGAACGCCGGCCAAGCTGCCCGTCAAAACATAAGATCAGGGCGTATCCGGCCCCGCATCCCGTAGCAATCGTGGCCGGACAAGACCTTGAATGATCCCTGCACGCGCGACGGCGCATCGACCCCGGCGCCGCCGCGCCACGATCAGTGTCCGGGATGCGACCTGGCGAGCGCCGCCTTCTGTTCGGCGGACGCTTCGGACTGGTGTTTCGCCTGCCATTCCTTGTACGGCATGCCATACACGATTTCCCGGGCGTCCGGGTCCGCGATGGTAATCCCCTGTGTTGCCGCTTCTTCGCGGTACCAGCGGCTGAGGCAGTTCCGGCAGAACCCGGCCAAATTCATCATATCGATGTTCTGCACGTCGGATCGTTCGCGCAGATGCGCCACAAGGCGCCGGAAGGCGGCGGCTTCCAGTTCCGTGCGGGTCGCGGCGTCGAGGTCTGGAGCGGACATCGGTGTCTCCTGTGCTTGGTCCGGCGCAACATGGCGCGTTCCGCCCCGCTTCGCCATACTCCGCGCCGCAAATTGTAGGGAATCGGACGATGCCCCCGGATATCGCCTGGACGGACGCCACGGCACGGGCCGCGTTGCGCGCCTTGTTCGATACGGCCGTTGCCGCGGCCGATCCGCGCGCCGTGCTGGTCCGGTATCTGCCGCCCAAGCCGGTATCGGGCCGCTGCATCGTCGTGGGCGGTGGAAAGTCGGCCGCTGTCATGGCCGCCGCGTTGGAAGATGCGTGGCCGGACGTGGCGATGGAGGGCACCGTCGTCACCCGATATGGGCACGCCGTGCCGACCCGGCGTATCCAGGTCATCGAGGCGTCCCATCCCGTCCCCGACGGCAACAGCGAACGCGGCGCGCTGCGATTGTTGGAGCGCGTGCGGGGCCTTGGCCAGGACGATCTGGTCATTGCGCTGATGTCGGGCGGGGCCTCCGCGCTGCTGGCCGCGCCGGTGCCGGGACTGACGCTGGCCGACAAACAGGCGATCAACCGGTCGCTGCTGGCGTGCGGGGCCAACATTTCCGAAATGAACGCCGTCCGGAAACATCTGTCCGCTATCAAGGGCGGGCACCTCGCCGCCGCCGCCGCACCCGCGCGGGTGGTCACGCTGGCGATCAGCGACGTGCCGAACGACGATCCGGCGACGATCGGGTCCGGTCCCACCGTTCCGGACGACTCGACCTTCGCACAGGCGCGGGATGTGCTGCGCCGATACGGAATCGTGCCGCCGCCGGCGGTCGCGGCCCGCCTGGCGCGCGACGACGACGAAACGCCCAAGCCCGGCAGCCTGCCGGACACCGATTTCCGCCTGATCGCCACGCCGATAATGGCGCTGGACGCCATGGCGGCGAAAGCCCGGACGCTGGGCCTGACACCGCTGATCCTGGGCGACGCCCTGGAAGGCGAGGCCGCCGGCATGGGCACGCTGATGGCCGGTATCGCCCGGTCGGTGCGCGCCCACGGCCAGCCGCTGGGTGCCCCGGCGGTGCTGCTGTCCGGCGGGGAAACCACGGTTACGCTGCGCGGAACCCCGGCAGGCCGCGGCGGCCGCAACACCACGTTTCTGCTCGGTCTTACCATCGCCCTGGACGGGGTGGCCGGCATCTGGGCCATGGCGGGCGATACCGACGGCATCGACGGCATGGATACCATCGCCGGCGCGATTTTGACGCCCGGCACGATCGCCCGCGCCCGCGCGCTAGGCCTGGACGCGCGGGCAATGCTCGCCGCCCATGACAGCCATGGCTTCTTCGAGGCGCTCGGCGACACGATCGTCACCGGTCCGACATTGACCAATGTGAACGATGTCAGGGCGATACTGATTGCCTGATCGCCGGTTTCCCCCAGGGATGGCAAACCCGGCGCGGGTGACGCATGGTGTGCGCCAAACACCAGGATATCGCCCATGACTGTCCGCCCCAAAATGCGCCGTCGCCGCCGAACCAAAATCATCGCCACGCTCGGCCCCAGCAGTTCGTCGCTGGAGGTCATGACCCGGCTGTTCCAGGCCGGCGCGGACGTGTTCCGGCTGAATTTCTCCCACGGCACGCACGAAGACCACGCCGCCCGCTTCGCCACGATCCGGGAACTGGAAGCCAAATTCGACCGCCCGATCGGCATTCTGGCCGACGTGCAGGGGCCAAAACTGCGGGTCGGCACCTTCGGCGGCGGCCGCGTGCATTTGCAAACCGGCCACACATTCCGGCTGGACCTGAACCCAACGCCGGGGAATGCCCAGCGTGTCAGTCTTCCGCATCCGGAGATTATCGAGGCCGCCTCGATCGGGTCCACCCTGCTGCTGGACGACGGCAAGTTGCGCCTGCGGGTGGTGCACAAGCGCGGCGATGCGCTGGAAACCGAGGTCGTTGTCGGCGGCCCGCTATCCGACCGGAAAGGCGTCAACGTGCCCGACGTGGTCCTGCCAATTCCGGCATTGACCGAAAAAGATCGCGCGGACCTGGAATTCGCTGTCTCCCAAGGCGCCAACTACATCGGCCTGTCGTTCGTGCAGCGGCCGGAGGATGTGGTGGAGGCCAAGCGGCTGATCGCGGGGCGCTGCTGGGTGATGGCGAAGCTGGAAAAGCCGCAGGCGCTGGACAATCTGGAGGAAATCCTGGCGCTGACCGACGCCGTGATGGTCGCGCGCGGCGATCTTGGGGTGGAATTGCCGCCCGAGGAAGTGCCGCTGGCGCAGAAGCGCATCGTCCGGCTGGCGCGCGCGCTGGGCAAACCGGTGGTGGTGGCGACTCAGATGCTGGAGAGCATGATCAGCGCCCCTGCCCCGACTCGCGCCGAGGCATCGGATGTGGCAACGGCCGTGTTCGACGGCGCCGACGCGGTGATGTTGTCGGGCGAAACCGCGGCCGGGCAATATCCGTATGAATCGGTCAATATGATGGACCGCATCGTGGCAAGGGTGGAGCAAGATGCCGGCTGGCGCGCGTTGATGGACGCGTCGCGCGCGCCGCCCGAACAGAACGCGGCCGATGCGATCGCCGCGGCCTCGGCGCAGGTGGGATTGACCATCGGGGCGAAGGCGATCGTGGCATACACCGCGTCGGGGATCACGGCGTTGCGGGTGGCGCGCGAACGCCCGGTATCGCCAATTATCGGGCTTACGCCGAATCAGGCGACCGCCAGGTTGATGGCGGTGGTATGGGGGGTTCACGGGGTGGTGACGCCGGACGTGCATTCGATGACGGAGGCGGTGAGCCGAGCGGGGCGGGTCGCGATCACCGAGGGATTCGCGAAACACGGGGACGAGATTGTGGTGACGGCGGGCGTGCCATTCGGTCAGGCCGGCACGACCAATGCGCTGCGGGTGGCGACGGTGAAGTAGAACCCAGGCATTTGCCGATCCTCGTTCCGGCGGGCATCATGGCGTTCACTGCGAGGAACAACGCCATGACCGACCTGCCCAAACGCGTCGTCATTCACGAGGAAGGCCCCCGCGAGGGATTCCAGATCGAACCCGGCCCCATCGCCACCGCGGACAAAGTGCGGTTTTGCGAGGCGCTGGCGGAAACCGGACTGCGCGACGTGCAGTGCGTGTCGTTCGTCGATGCGCGCCGCGTGCCCGGCATGGCGGATGCGGCGGACGTGGCGCGGTCGATCCGTCAGCGGCCGAATGTGCAGTACAGTGCCCTCGCGCTCAACCTGCGCGGGTATGAACAGGCGGTGAAAACGCCGCTGCACATCGCCGGCCACCTGCAAATGAGCGCGTCGAACACGTTCTCCATCCGCAACACCAACAAGGACAATGCCGAAACGCTGACCGAACAGCGCCGGCAACTGGCGTTCTTCCGCGATCGCGGAATCGCCGTGGAGTCCGCCATTGTCATGACCTGTTTCGGCTGCAACTTCGAAGGCGCGGTCGCGCCGGAGACGGTGCGCGACTGTGTGGGTTCGCTGCTGGCGCTGGCGGACGAATTCGGCATTGCACTGGACCGCGTTCGGCTGGCCGACACGGTCGGCTGGGCCTCGCCGGCCGGTATTCAACGCGTGGTGGGGTTGGTGCGCGACACCTGGCCCGATTTGCGGCTGGCGCTGCACCTGCACGACACGCGCGGCACCGGGTTGGCTAATGCGCTGATGGGATTGCAGATGGGCATCGACGGTTTCGACAGTTCCTGTGCCGGCCTTGGCGGATGCCCGTTCGCTGGACACAAGGGCGCGGCGGGCAATATCTGCACCGAAGATCTTGCCTTCATGTGCGCGGAAATGGGCATCGAAACCGGCATCGACCTCGACGCCCTGATCGACTGCGCCCGGATGGCCGAGGAGATCGTAGGGCACACGCTGCCCGGCAAGATCATGCACGGCGGCAGCCTGAGCCAGTATCGCCGGGGTGCGCACGCATGAACGAGGTTCTGGCCGAAAGGCGCGGGATGGTGCAGTGGATTACCATCAACCGCGAGGAACGCCGCAACGCGATGAACGACGCGGTGACCGAGGCGATCTCGGCCGGGCTGGCCGCGGCCGCGGCCGATCCGGAGGTGCGGGCGGTGGTGCTGACCGGAGCGGGCGACAAGGCGTTTTGCGCCGGAGCCGATCTTTCGGCGGGATCCGGTTCGTTTCAGTACGACTATTCGAAGGTGGGCCTGTCCTTCGTCCGGATGATGAAACAGGCTCGCGACCTGACGCTACCGCTGATCGCCAGGGTGAACGGACACGCCATGGCCGGCGGCATGGGGATGCTGGGCATGTGCGACATGGCCATCGGCGTGGATACCGCGCGGTTCGGTACGCCCGAAGTCAAAATCGGCGTGTTTCCGATGCAGATCATGGCGGTACTGCAACGGCTGATTCCGTCGCGGAAGCTGTACGAAATGGCGCTGACCGGGGAACCGATAACGGCGGCGGAGGCGTTGGAAATCGGCCTGCTGAATTACGTCGTTCCACCAGCGGACCTGGATATTAAACTGGACTGGCTGCTGTCGCGGTTGCTGGACAAAAGCCCGACGGCGATACGGCGCGGCAAATACGCGATGCGCGTGACCGAACAACTGAATTTCGATCAGTCGGCGGTGTTCATGGAGGCGCAAATCGGAACCCTGGCGTTGACCCAGGATGCCGCCGAGGGGCGCGCCGCGTTCATCGCCAAACGTGCCCCGGTCTGGCCGGGGCGGTAAGGCAACGCTGGCAAATAAGTGCGTCAGCACGCCAGCAAAGTTGCCGAGCAAAACATGAGCTTAGGGCATGCCCGACACCGCAATCCGAAGCGATAGTTGTTGGGCATGGCCTAAGGGCAGCATCGGCAATCGGTTCACCCGCACGCCCATAAAGCCGCACGCCCAAACAAAAGCTTAGGGCACGCTCGACGCCGTGATAATTGCCGGACATGCCCTAAACCCGCCTATCGCGCGAACCGCTGAAACCCGAACGGTGCCAGTTCGGCAAAGGCCGCATCGGATTGGATAAACGCCAGCCACGCCTTCGCCGCGTCCGGATGGGGCGCGCCGGACACCGGCGCGGCGCTGTAAATCGCCCGCGTATTTTGGTCCGCCGGAATATCGACATGCGCGATGGGATTGCCCTGGCGTTCCTGAAAGATCGCCTCGGATCGCCATGTCACTCCCGCCTGCCCCAGCCCCTGCATCAGCAGCAACGGAGTCTGCCGGTGATGAATCCGAGTCAGAATGGTGGTGCCGGCCGCGACTTTCGTTTCATACACGGCTTTCGCCAGATCCTCGCCGCCCGCCTTTGCCAGGGAAGCGCGGATTTGCCGGGCCACGCCCTCGAACGCCGGGTTGGGCATGATCGCGGCCAGACCGGGGCGCCCCAGATCGGCAAGGCCGGTAATCCGGGCGGGATTGCCGGCGGGCACCATGATCGTCAGGTCGTTCGTCGCAAAAGAAACGACCGGCTCGGACAATAGCCCGGTTTTTACCTGTTCCTCGCTGGCCCGTTGTTCCGCCATCATCACGTCTGGCTTCACGGTGAAGGTCAGGTTGCCGGACGTGACCGTGCCGCCCGCCGCGAGTTGTTTCAGCAACAGGCCGGGCGGCAGGGTTTCGTAGAACACCCTGCCCCGCCACGCCGGATTGGCATCCTCGAACGCCCGGACCAGGCCGGCCATGGCGAAGAAATAGTTGCCCGACGCGTACAGCACCAGCGCCGGATTATCCAGACTGCCATGAAAGTCCGCCATATCGTCCATCGGCGGCACGGTGAACGCCAGCCCGCGTTGCGTCGCGTCGTCGTTCCGGCCGTTTTGCCAGGGCGGATACTCGGCCTCCGCCGCATCCAGCCTGCCAGCCGGAGAATTGGGGGGTGGGGCGGCAGCACAGCACAGAAACGCGGCCAGAACAGCCGGACCAACCGAATATCTCATTGCGCGTACGAAAACCCGGCCTTGGCGAGTTCGGCCAGGGTGCCGACCGCGCCGGGGGTCAGCACGATACCGGGGATCAAATGGTTGCTGAGTTCGGCGCACAGCGCATCGGTCGATAGCCTGTCCGTGTTGGCATCGGACGCCGTCAGGCGGTTTGCCAGTTCCCAGACCGCGTTATGGCAGGCCAGGAAAACCGCGCCCCGGCGTTGCAGCATCTGGATACTGGTGGCGGCGGACGAAAACGGCCCCTTGGGGTTTTGGAAATCCTTCGGATCGGCGTCCGCGGCCGGCGGCGCGGCGACGAAGCTGTTCGTTGTCGTGTTCCCGCCGGCCAGTTTCGCCAACCCGTACTTATCCCACATCGCGTCGTCGTACAGCGCCAAATGGGCCAAACCGTGAGTCGCCGACACGCACAGGAATTCGGGGTGTCCGAACGACCAGACCTCGGTGTTCATCGCATTGCGCATGACATTGAGCCACGGGCCGTGCAGATCGGTATTGTTCCAGCATTGCTTCGGTCCGCCCGCATAGTGCAGCACGGCATCCAGCGCCTCGGCGTCCCACTGATCGCGATCGTCCAGAATCATCGGTGCGGCTTTGAAATCCCGCCTGCGCGGCAACGCGGCCAGCTTTGCGGTCAGCGCGTCCAGCGTCGCCGCTCCGGCCGGCATCAACGCCGCGTTCGGCGCGGCGGCGGCCGTTCCAACGGCGGCCAACGCAAGGCCGAGGGTTTTCAGGCTTTGGCGGCGCGGTGTCAGCATGTTCTTGTCCCCATTGTCAGTTAACGGTTTTGACGGCGACTTTTCCGGAATCGATCCAGGCCTGGATGGGCGACCACGGACCTAAACGATGTTGGTCCGGCGGAAACGGGCCGACATAGGGCGGGTAAGCCGCGTCCACCGGCTTGCGGGCGCGATCCGGGAAATCCGCTTCCAGATTGTCCATGTGCGGCCGGGGCTGGGTGCCGATATACGCCACAACGTCGAACGCATCGCCAACCGCCAGAACAGGCGTCTCGAACGTCGTTCCGAACGGCATATTGGCGTGCACGAAACGGGCGGCGGTTATTGCCCGAGCCATGCCGGCGCCGTCGTTGAAACTGTCGGGCCCCCACAGCGGCGGAAAGCGATACCGGCGACCCGACTGTTTGGTTTCGGCGGCGTCCAGGCGCTGGCCCTGGCCATCGGCCCCGTGGCACACAGCGCAGGTCGCGGCGAAAACCTGCTGTCCGTGCACCGGATCGGCGGGTTTCGCGGGCAGCGGAACCGGCGGCGTGCCGCGTCCGTCCAACGATTTGCCCACCTGCTCGCCCGCGCTGATAAAGCGGATATAGGTCAGCATGGCCGTCATCTCCGGGCTGTCCACCGGTAATGACCTGCCATTCAGGCTGCGTTTCATGCAGCCGTTGATCCGGTCCGCCAGCGTGCGGACCGTGTTTTCGCGCGCGATATAGGCCGGAAAGACACCCCAGACACCGGCCAGCGGCAGGCCGGATTGCTGCGTGCCGGCATTCAGATGGCACGACTGACAATCCAGGCCGCTGCCGGCATACCGCTTGGCCGGGTCCGTCGCATCGGGACCGATCAGCGACGACGTCCTGACGATCAGGTCGCGGCCCTGGCGGACAGTGCGGCCGAACGTATCGCCGGGCAGCGTGTCCGGATCGGGCACCGTCCAGGACGTTTCCGCGCGCGCGCCGGTGCTCAACCCGATGGCGATCGCCGACGCGAACAAAAGCCGTTTTCGCATTGGTGATCGGCCCTTCCGTGATTCCGCCAGTCCATAACCTGGATTGGGCGGAAACACCAACCGGGCGCCGCCGGGCCGGCAGTCGCGTCGTGCCGTTTGCGCTCAGCTCGCAGATCCGGCCAGAGCGGTAACGCCAGGAAATGCCCCCGGATTAGGGACTGAATTTCGGCCGGTGATGATCGCGCGGATGTCTTTCAACGATCCGCAATCGTGCAGTTCCGCTGCTTACATCTCATCGGGGAAATCCTAGTTCATCATTTGTTTAATCTCGAAATCGGGTCTTCGCTCATTGAACTGCTATGTCCGAGGCTCGAACAATCTCGACTTCTTTACGATTCTCTGTGTTCCAGACTGCTTCGATATCGGCGAACGCTTTGCGTAAATCCGAAAGTCGTTGCTGAAAATTCTGTGCGGCATCCAAAACGCCCACGCAAGCCGAATTCCAGGCCTCGTTGCCTACGGGAGCCGGATTGCTGGCAGTTACTACATGCGCCCGATGACAACGCTGGCTCGCGGCCATGATTTCCGGGGCCAATTCCCGCGCCGTAGTTGCAAAGTCCTCTCTCTCGGATTCTACACTCCAATGAAGTTGGGTTCCTTGAATCGAAATCTGATTGATCGCAACTGAAAGCTGGCTGCGTGCTACGGATGCCTGCCAATCTCCATAAATCGATCGCTCACGCGATAGCGCGTTGCGCATACGTGCTGTAATATTTTTGTACCGTTGCTCTACCAATGAAAACTTCGGCAAGTCCACGTCAGCTTTCGTTGTGAAAGCAATTATCTGCTTAGTCAGACTTTGAAGGGCCGCGAGTTCAGTGGCAACGACCTGTGCCTGGTGTTGTGCGGCTTCGCGCCGAGCGCGAGCGTCGTTGATCTGTCGAGCTTGCTCCGTCAGAGCAGCAGTCTGCTCGCGAAACGCGGCTTCATCCGACCTGATTAGATTGAGAGTCAGATTGCTCCCGTTACCGCCACCTGTGAGGTGCAGAACCCCCCCCTCAATAGTGCCGGAGGCCGCCATACTACTCGATAAGAGCACGCTCGGCTTGATCGTAACTACTACGGTCTGCCCGTCCGACGCACCTGTGATGGACGCATTCATGTCGTCGATTTCTCCGGTGGGCTGGAGCACGACTTGTTCATAACGTCCTGTCAGTTGTCCATCGGGGGCCTCGACAATCTGAACCAAGAAGGCGTCATTGTTGCTCTTGCCGACATAAGTCCCCGAGAGACCAGTGGCTGATGCTGGCACAATCGGCGTTACCAAGCCAAATAGTAGTATCCAGATCGAACGCCGGTTAACCCACACTCCCAATCTCGAAATTGTCGTCATGCCGACATTATAGATTCACCTTATTGCACCGGAGTTACACGCTGAGCCTCTCTCTTTTCATCAAGGCTTATATCCTTGCGGCGCCGGCTCATCATGCCACCGAGCCGTTCCGATGCGAAACGGATAGCCGCATCAATCTACTACGCGGCAACGGTCAGATCATGTAACTGAAAGACTGCACGCCAGATCGTTGACCGTTTGATCCATCCAACGGCACGGCTCGTCGATCTCGACGATGCGGACAATTTTGCGGTACTCCCGCCACCGTGACGTGCGGTGACACCGACCCCAGCACTCCGAGCCGGCGGCGACACGGGCGTAGTCGCCCACCGCGATATTGCCGAGGATCGCGGTAGCGGCTTCGATCAACATAATTTTCCGCATCGATGCGATCATCGACTTATCGTCCGATCCGGAAGCGTTCTCGAGAGAGGCTTCGGTCAGGGACTGAATTTCGGCAGCTTCGGAAACCCGTTCGGCGGCATCCGGCCAGCGGTGCCGCGTTCGGCCAGCCATGGGCGCAGATCGGTTTCGGTGCGGACCCGGTCGCCCAGTTTCCACGTTAGTCCGTCGGCGAGTCGGAATATCTTGATGTCCGACAATGCCCCGTCTTTATAGCGTTGCAGGATTACACCCGCCCCGCGCGCCATTTCCGGCACCTGATCCAGCGGGAACACCAGCAAACGCCGGTTCTCGCCAATGATGGCAACGTGGTCGCCAACGGCCGCGACGCACAGCGCGGCTTCCTCCTTCGGTTTCAGATTCAGCACCTGCTTGCCGGTGCGTTTCTCCGCCAGAAGTTCGGCGGCGGGAACGATAAAGCCGCGCCCGGTGTTGGACGCGATCAGATACCGCGTTCCCTCCGCCGCGACGAACAGCGCGGCGATATCGTCCTCGTTCGCCAGTTCGGCCAGCAGGCGGAAAGGCTGCCCATCGCCCCGGCCGCGCGGCAGATCGGCGGCTTTCAGCGTAAACGCCTTGCCGTTGGTCGCCAGTAACGTCAGGCGATCCGTGGTCTGACACGGCAGCAACAGCCGCAGCTTGTCGCCTTCCTTGAATTTCAGGTCGGCCGGTTCCGCGACAGCGCCCTTGATCGCCCTGATCCAGCCCTTGTCCGACAAAATCACGGTGATCGGCTCGCGTTCCACGAACGCATCGGTGTCGATATCCACCGCCGCCGGCACCGACCCGAGTTCGGTGCGCCGTGTGCCCAGCGAACCGGCGCCGAACTTCTTACGCGTATCCTCCAGTTCTTCGGTAATCCGCGCCCACCGCAGCCTGTCGTCGCTCAGCAAGGCCCGCAGGTCTTTCAATTCTTTCGACAAGGCCTTGTGTTCCTTGCGAATTTCCATCTCCTCCAGCCTGCGAAGGCTGCGCAGGCGCATGTTCAGGATCGCCTCGGCCTGAACATCGGTCAGGCTGAACCGCTCGATCAGCCTGGGTTTGGGATGTTCTTCCTCGCGGACGATGCGGATCACCTCGTCAAGATTGAGATAGACCAGCAAATAGCCGTCCAGCACCTCCACCCGTCGCTCGATCGCGGTCTGGCGATGGCTCGACCGGCGCACCAGAACGTCGTGACGATGGTCGAGCCAACCGCGGATGACCTCGGTCAGGCCCATCACCCGCGGCGTGCGGGTGGCGTCCAGCACGTTCATGTTCAGCGGGAAACGGGTTTCCAGCGCGGTGGCGCGAAACACGGTTTCCATCAACTGGTTCGCATCGACGGTGCGGGTTTTCGGTTCCAGCACCAGCCGGACAATGTCGCTGCTTTCGTCGCGGATGTCGCCAAGGAGCGGAAGCTTCTTGTCTTCCATCAACTGAGCGACCTGCTCGATCAGCCGGGATTTCTGCACCTGATACGGAATTTCCGAAATCACGATCTGCCAGGTACCGTGCTTGCCATCCACACGTTCCCACTTCGCGCGCAGGCGGAAACCGCCGCGACCGGTTTCATAGGCGGTCAGCATCGCGGCCGGGTCTTCCACCAGCACGCCGCCGGTCGGAAAATCGGGGCCCGGCATATGCGCCAGCAGATCGGCCGTGGTCGCCGCCGGGTTCCCGATCAGATGGATCGCGGCCGAACAAATCTCCCCGGCATTGTGCGGCGGGATGGATGTGGCCATGCCGACCGCGATGCCGGCCGCGCCATTGGCCAGCAGGTTGGGGAAGGCCCCCGGCAGCACCACGGGTTCGGATTCTTCCCCATCGTAGGTCGGGCGGAAATCCACCGCGTCCTCATCGATGCCCGCCAGCATGGCGCTGGCGACCAGGGTCAAACGCGCTTCCGTGTAGCGCATGGCGGCGGGGTTATCGCCATCGATGTTGCCGAAATTGCCCTGGCCTTCCACCAGCGGATACCGAGCGGCGAAATCCTGCGCCATGCGGACCATGGCGTCGTAGATCGAGGCGTCGCCATGCGGGTGATACTTGCCCATCACGTCGCCGACCACGCGGGCGCATTTCTTGAAGCCGGCCGCCGGGTCCAGCTTCAGTTGATGCATGGCGTAGATCAGCCGCCGGTGAACCGGTTTCAGCCCGTCGCGCACATCCGGCAGCGACCGCGACATGATGGTGGACAGCGCATAGGCCAGATAACGCTCCGCCAGCGCGTCCTTCAGATCGACATTCTGTATCAGGCCAGCAAGATCATCCGGCATTTTCGGTCACTGTGTCCTTTTCGGCGGCGGCGGAGACTCGGTCGTATAGCATTGTGCGCGCCTGTGGCAGCGGGCGATGTTGGTGCCCGAACGCATCGCGCGCCAGGAAATACCCGGTCAGGCGCAGCCCGTCCCGCCACCCCGCGCGATCCGGCGGGGCCGATCCGGTCAGGAATCCCGGCAACGGCAGCAGCCGCCCGGCCCATACCCCCGCGCCTTCGTCCGTCACCGCCCGGCCGGTTTTCGGCGACACGCGGGTCAGGCCATCGGTGCGCCCGGTGACCGCGCAGGCCGACAAATCCAGGCCATAACCGAGGCCGGACAGCACGGTCAGTTCCCACAGGACAAGATCGGTCAGCAGCGACTCGCCCAGCGGCAGGCGAGGAATCAGATGCAACAGGCCAGCGAAAATATGCGGCAGCGGTTCGCGTTCGGGCAGCGCGCCCTCGGCGACGGCACATAATGCGGTCAGCATCGCCAGGGCCATCGCGTCCTGCATGGCATGGGCGGCGCCGGCATGGATCGTCTCGCCGGCGAAGCCGCCAAGCTGGTCGGATAGTTTCGCGGTCCATTGCACCTGAAGCATATTACCGGGCTGCCACGTCGCAACCTTGCCGCGCGAGGCGCCACCGCGAACCAGTCCGCGATGCAGCCCGTGCGCTTGCGTCATGACGGTGGCGATCGCGTCGCTTTCGCCATAGGGCCGGACGGCGAGAACGATCGCTGGGGCATCCCATTCCATGCCGCCGGTTTTACGCCGTTGGCGGGTTGGGCGCCATCGGCGATCGCATCGCCCTGTCCCGCATGGCCGCCAGCACTTCCGCCGGTTTATCCGGCCGTGGGCTTCCGTAATGCGCGGAGCGACCGGCCAGACGGACTCTGTTCGCACCGTATGGCGCGCGGGGGTTCCACCGACTCGGGCAGATGGACTAAGCGGAAATCCTGCACATACAGGTAAGGACCCGGCAGTGGCACGCAACCCGGCAATGAAAAAGGCAACGAAAGCGGCAAAACGGAAGATCGTCGTCGCCGCGAAGCGAAAAATCGAAGTCGCCGCCAACAGCCTCGGCGGCCGCATCCGCCAAGCCGCTCGGCAGCCAATCCTGGAGTGCCTGATATCGGCGGGGCTGTTCAAGAACGGCATGGGCACCATCACCCTCGTGCGGGGCGTATCGCCGGAACAACAGCATATCGCGATCTTTATGCTCGATACATTCTGCCTGGGAGTGAAGGACACACATTTCCGCACAGCCGACCGAGAAAAGGCCGAATTTATTCTGGAAGCACAAAACGCGGCCGACGCCGGCGGCCGGGCCGCGCCGGAAGAGGCCCGGAAACTGCTGCGGGACGCGGCCGCCTGGGCCGAGGGCAACGGGTTTACCCAGCCCCGGGAGTTTACCGAACTGGAACGGCTGTTCGGCGATGTGGTTCCGGCGGAGACCGATTACGTGTCCCGGATGGGATTGGACGGCAAGGTTTTATACATACCCGGTCCGTCCGAATCCAGTTCCGAGATCCGCCGCCGGACGCGGTTCGTGCGGGAACGATTCGGGGAAGCCGCGATTGGCTCGATGTTCGAGGTCTCGGACTTGGACAACCCAGACCTGGACAGCCCAGACCTGGACGAATCCGGCCCGTTCGATGGCGGGTATGAGATCGAAGGCGAACTGGTTGCCGGCGACGACGAGTCGCTCGGCATCGGCTGACGCGGCAGGGGCCGCTGGCCCGAGCCGCCGGACGCCAACCATGCCGGCTCCGCGATAAGCGCGGCGATTGCAGCCGGACCGGGCACGATGCAAACAGGGCTGACACTGCATTCAGGGGGATAACAATGCGCGTTTCGATAGGACTGCCGGTCGCCGACTGGCGCGCCTGCGCCGCCGCCGCCCGTCAGGCGGAGGACGACGGCGCCGATGCCGTGACCGCCAGCGAACTGAAACACGATCCGTTCGCGCCGCTGGCTTTCGCCGCGCTGGCCACCGAACGGGTGGCCCTGGTGCCGTCGGTGGCGATCGCCTTCCCGCGCAGCCCGATGGTGATCGCCAATCAGGCCTGGGACATCCACCGGCATTCGAAAGGCCGCTTCGTCGTCGGGCTGGGCAGCCAGGTCAAAGCCCATAACGAACGCCGGTTCAGCGTGCCATGGATCGCGCCCGCCGCCCGCCTGGGCGAATATGTGGAATCCCTGCGCGCCATCTTCCGCTGCTGGGAAACCGGCGAGAAGCTGAATTACCAAGGCAAATACTACAATTTTTCGCTGATGACGCCGGAATTCTCGCCCGGCCCGCAAGGCCTTCCGCTGCCGCCCATCGCGATGGCCGCCGTAGGGCCGCTGATGCTGAAGACCGCCGCGCGAGTCGCCGACAGCGTCAGGCTGCACAGTTTTGCCACCCGCGACTACGTGGAAACGGTGTTGCGGCCGCTGCTGGCCGAAGACCTGACCGCTGCCGGCAAATCCTTCGGCAATTTCGAAATCTCCGGCGGCGGCTTCATCGCCACCGGACCCGATAAGGCCACCGTCAACGCAGCCGCCGAAAAGGCCCGGTATCGCGTCGCCTTTTACGGGTCCACCCCCGCCTATCGCGGCGTGTTCGATTTGCACGGCGTGGGCGATCTGGGCGTGAAACTGACGGCGATGTCCAAACAGGGCGAGTGGTCGCACATGGCGGCACAGGTGCCCGACGACGTGCTGGACCTGTTCGTCGCCCGCGCGACCTACGACGATCTGCCAGCGGCGATCGAAAAGCGCTATGGCGGCATCGTCGATACCGTTTCGCTGGACTTCGCGCCCGGCACGCCCGCCGCGACACGGCGCGACACAATCGCGGCGATCCAGGCGATTCCCAGCGCGTTCAAGGGGTTCCGCGCTTAAAGATTGCCCGGCAACGATCGCCAAAGCGACAGCGTCGAGCAATCCCCAAGCTCATGTTTTGCAAGGCAATTTTACTGGCGTGCTGACGCACGTATTTGCCAGCGTTGCGTTAGGGCGCGCCCGGCAACGATCGCGTCTGGTTGCGGCGTCGAACGTGCCGTAACCCGTTGTTTGAACGGGCGGCCTCCCAGGGCCTGTCCGGAGATGGCCGTTTGGGATTTTGGCGCCGGGCATGTCCCTTTACCAACAGCCAGAAACAGTACCCTCCGGCATCGTCTTTGTTTCCCGCGCCGTCGCCTGCCAACCCGGCGCATACAGGGGGACGGCCGCTTCCGGAAGAGTCAAGACCTGCGGCCGCTGGTATTACTGCCGGTTTGTCTTTGGCTTTCCTTCCGTTCCGGCCCCTTGCGGGGTTGGCCGAGCCGCGCTGAACAGAAACCGGCTCATGTCCGTTTCGCCTGGTCCGCCGGTCCCCAGGGTCGCGAGGTGGGCATTCAACCACGTCTCAAAAGCCACGTCATGAGAATTTATCTCATTTTGTGGGATGGATTCCCCCGGAGTCGCTGCCGGCCCAGCCGCCGAAGCCGCCGCCGGACGGGTAAGCGGTACCGCCTCCGGCGCCGGTTGCGGCCGCACCGGTTCGGCCGGTTCGGCGTCTGGCTGCGCCAGCACCACATCCAGCATCGATCGTTCGGCGATATACCGTGCCCAGGCGTCCTCGTTCTCCGTCACGGGATCGGCATCGCGCTTGCGGCGCTCCGCCTGCACCTGCCGCAGCCGAGCGTGAACCGACATCCACAGCCGCATCATCGAGGCGTACTGCTTGTTCAATTTTACCATCGATTCGGGGTCGCGGTCGTTCTTGCGAACCAGGCGCAGCATTTCCTCGGTCTGGGCGCGGGAGGCGATGCAGTGGCTGGCGATATCGGCCTCATCGGCGTTGACCGGGGCCAACGATGCGATCTTGGCGATGGCGGTCAGATTCCTGGCCCGTACTCCGGCGGGCGTGTCATCCAGCGGCGGCGGCAGCATGTCCATAAGGGTATAGACGAGCTGATAATACAGCGTCGGCATGAGGTCGATGGCCGAACGGGGTGGGGGTGAGGTTTTCATTCCTTGAAATTTAGATTATTATAGGAAATATGTCAAGAACGATAACCGGCGTAAGTCTGGAAAGACCGATGGGCGGGTTGCGAAGTGTTCTCCAGCACGCTCTATCCGGAAGAACGGCCACTCTTCAATGCCACCCGCCCACCACACATCGCGCAACTCCCTGGCGACGATCCGCGCGATTGATACCGAACCGGTCGTAATCGAATACTTCAAAACGCTGCCGAACCGCACCAGACTAAAGAATATGGCCCCGCGAATGGGCGCCCCTGGTATCGCCATTCCGCGCCAAAACTGGACACCGTTCGCGACCCTGGGGCTTAACGACCCTGCCCTGTCCGACAACGCCTTGGCGGATGCGATCAGACAATCCCCGATCCTGTTTTGCCGCCGCGGGGAACGCACGCCGGCTCGAGACAAAGCTTGATCGACGACAATAATTCTATATATATGGAACTATGGAAAAACAGGATGCCATAGCGGCACTCGCCGCGCTCGCCCAGGATACCCGGCTCGACGTGTTTCGCCTGCTGGTCCAGGCGGGTACCGAAGGCTTACCGGCCGGCCACATCGGCGAGCGGCTGGGACTGCCCTCGGCCACACTGTCCTTCCATCTCAACCAGCTTCGCCACGCCGGGTTGATCACGTTCCGGCGGGAAAGCCGCTCGTTGATCTACGCGGCGGCATACGATGCGATGAACAGTCTGCTCGCCTACCTGACCGAGAATTGCTGCCAGGGCGATGCCAGCGCCTGCGGCATCGGGGTCTGCGACACAACGTCGCTCGTTACATCCAAAGCAAAAGGCATACGCCAATGAAGCGCCTGCACGTCCATGTCTCGGTCGGCGATCTGGCCCAATCGATCCGGTTCTACTCCACCTTGTTCGCCGCCGAACCGGCCGTCGCGAAAGCGGATTACGCGAAGTGGATGCTCGACGATCCGCGTGTGAACTTCGCCATAAGCACACACGGCGGGGTGGCCGGACTCGATCATCTCGGTATCCAGGTGGAAACGCGGGACGAACTTCAGGCTGTCCACGACCGGCTGCGGCAAGCGGGCGGTCCGGTCCTCGACGAAGGCGCCACCACTTGTTGCTACGCGCAATCCGAGAAGTCCTGGATCGCCGACCCGCAAGGCCTGGCGTGGGAAACGTTCCTGACAACCGGCGAAAGCACGGTTTACGGCGACAGCGCCGATTTGGGCGCGATCCGCACCACAGCTTCCGTCCATGTCACCGCTGAAACCCCGCAATCCGCGTGTTGCGGCGGCCTCGCGGGCACGCCGGCATGAGTGCGACACAAGCCGCCATCCGTCCCGCCGTTCCCGCGATGGGTGTGTTCGAGCGATGGCTGACTTTGTGGGTGGCACTGTGCATCGTCGCCGGCATTGGCCTGGGCCGGATCTTTCCGGCCTCGTTCCACGCACTCGGCAACCTCACGATCGCACAGGTCAACCTGCCGATCGCCGCGCTGGTGTGGCTGATGGTCGTGCCCATGCTGCTCAAAATCGATCTGGCAGCCCTCGGGCAGGTACGCGCGCACTGGCGCGGCATCGCCGTTACCGTGGGCGTCAACTGGCTGGTCAAGCCGTTCAGCATGGCGCTGCTGGGCGCTATCTTCATCGGCTGGCTGTTCCGCCCGCTGCTCCCAGCCGGCCAGGTGGACAGCTACATCGCGGGCCTGATCCTGTTGGCCGCCGCGCCCTGCACGGCCATGGTGTTCGTGTGGTCGAACCTGCTGGACGGCGAACCGCATTTCACCCTCAGCCAGGTCGCGCTGAACGACACCATCATGGTCGTCGCTTTCGCACCCCTGGTGGGCCTGCTGCTCGGACTGTCCTCCATTACCGTGCCCTGGGGCACGCTGATCCTGTCGGTGGTGCTGTATATCGTCGTGCCCGTCATCGTCGCGCAACTCTGGCGCCGGACATTGCTGCGCCAAGGCCCGGCCACCCTGACACGAACACTCGGCGTGCTCGGTCCCGTATCCCTGGTGGCGCTGCTGACCACGCTGGTGCTGCTGTTCGGCCTGCAAGGCGAGCAAATCATCGCCCAACCTTTGGTAATATTGTTGCTGGCGGTGCCGATCCTGATCCAGGTCTATTTCAACGCCGGGCTGGCCTACGCGCTGAACCGCCGAGCGGGTGTGGCGTGGTGCGTTGCGGGGCCGTCCGCCCTGATCGGGGCCAGCAACTTCTTTGAATTGGCCGTCGCGACCGCCATCGCCCTGTTCGGATTCCAGTCCGGCGCTGCGCTGGCAACCGTCGTCGGCGTGTTGATCGAGGTTCCGACGATGCTGTCCGTGGTCGCGATCGTCCGGCGAACCCGTGGCTGGTATGAGCGAGGTGCCGCGTGATGGCCGGTTCCGTAACGATTTACCACAACCCGGCCTGCGGCACGTCGCGCAACACCCTGGCAACGATCCGCGCGACCGGCACCGAACCGGTTACGATCGAATACCTTAAAACGCCGCCGGATCGCGGCGAGATACTGGATTTGGTCAAGCGCATGGGTGTCCCTCTGCGTGCCATTCTGCGCCAAAAGGGCACGCCTTTTGTGGCGCTGGGGCTGGACGACCCTGCCCTGTCCGACGACGCTTTGCTGGACGCGATCAGGCAACACCCTGTCCTGATGAACCGGCCGATCGTCGTCACCCCCAAGGGCGCGCGTTTGTGCCGGCCATCGGAAACGGTTCTGGACCTGCTGGACGCGCCGCTGCCGCCCGGTTTTCTCAAAGAAGACGGGAACCCTGTTGCCGAGCGACCGATCTGACGCGGAACGGATTGCTGGCAAATAACCTATTGCCGGAAAGCGCGATTGGGGTGAATATGTGAAACGATATATTGGATTTACGCGGTGTGGCGCCTGAACGGCGAAGAGGATTCGATGATTGTCCCGAAACAAGGCAGCGGAAAGACTTCCATTCAGTCTCTGTTATTGACGGCCGGCCTCGCGATCGGCCTGACCGTCGGCGGATGGGGAACCGTTGCCAACGCCGCGTCGCCGCAGACGCGCCAGCAGCTCGGCGACGCGATCCAATCGCTCCAGGCAGCCGGCACGGCATATGCCGCCGGAAACGCCCAGGAAGCGCGCCAAGCGTATGACAAAGCAAAGACAAGCTGGTCCAGCGCCGAACTAGGCATCAGCAAGAAAGAGGCGCATGAACTTTCGATTCTATTCGATACGCTTGGCGGTCAGATCTCCAAAGGCGATTCGGCCGACGATATAAAGTCTTCCATTAGCGATACGATCGACGAACTGCGGGAAAATATGGATTAAGCGGGGCTGCGACCTGACCGGATCGGCAGGCCGATGGGGCGCCGCCGCCTTGGCGTTCGTCGTATGGCCAGCCCGGCAGCCCGACATGGGTAAAAAGCTATTTGTATCGAGGGTGCCGGAGCCGCCGGAAAAAGGTACATGCCCTTGCCAGACATAGTGAGGTTCAATATCGGAGCGGTATGAAACGAGCGCTTCGAGCATGGTCCCGTGCGTCCTCTATCCGCAGGCGGATGTAGGCATCGCCATGGTCCAGCCAGGATATTCGGCAACATCGTCACCGCGGCACGCCAGACCCACGCAGCCGATTCCGTCCCCGCAATTAGCGCCTGTGCCCCCCATCGCCGTATCCACGTGCAAGCCGCACTTTCCCCCCCGTGAACCCGCCGCGCGTTGTCGCCGGAAAGCCAATAAGCGACGATCCCGGATCGGCTCATGAGCAGGCGATCCGTCAGGGCTGGTCATGCGATTATCGCGCCGGATCGCGGCATCGAACACCCCCTTAACCCGTGTTCGATCCGGCAACTTTTCCGGCGCGCCGCCGCACTTATGGCCAATGCCACAGGTAGAACAGGAACGCTCGTCGGGTTGGCGGTTCTCGCCGGATGCACAGCCTACGTGGCCCGGCCGATCGATCCCGTACAAACCGAAGCCGCTTTTCGGCAGCGATCGTTCGGCGACCCGCGGCTTCAAGCGTACATTGCCGCCAATGCACCGCCGGACAATCCAACCGGTCCAGGGCGTTTTGGATTCGGCGCGCTCACCCTGGTCGCGATGTTCTACAATCCGGACATTCAGGCGGCGCGCGACCGCGTCGGCCTCGCGTCCGCCGCCGAAATCGTGGCGGGGACGATCCCGAACCCCGCAATCGCGATCGGTCCCAGCCACGAAACCGGACTGGCGGGAACGGGCTTTCTCAACTCCATCGTCGGCCCGACCTTCGACATCCCGATCGAAACGGCCGGCAAGCGCGGCTATCGGATGGCGCAGGCACGCCATCTTTCGGCGGCAAGGGCCTACGACCTCCTCAACGCGCGCTGGTCGGTCCGGGGCAATGTCCGATCCGGTCTGGTGGCTTATCTCGCCGCGACACGCACCCTCGCACTCCGGCAAACCGAGGAGAGCCTGCAATCCGCGCTGCTGGCCCTTCTCGAAAAAAGCCTGGCGGCGGGACAGGCCGCGGCGCCCACCGTGTTCGGCGCGCGGGCGGCGGTACTCGATGCCCGGCTGGCCGCGAAGGTCGCCGGCAGTGCCGTCATCGACGCGAAAAGCGCGCTGGCCTTGGCGCTCGGCGTACCGGCCTCCGCACTGGATGGAATTGCCATCGCCTGGCCGGGGTTCGACCGGCTACCGGACAGCGCCGGGGTGTTACTTGACGATACCCGCAAAACCGGTCTGCTCGACCGGGCGGATTTACAGGCCGCGCTTGCCTTCTATGCGGCGGCCGAAAGTGCGCTCCAGCTCGAAGTGGCCAAGCAATATCCCGACATTCATCTTGGGCCGAGCTATCAGTATCAGGAACGAGCGAATTTCTACACGCTCGGCTTTAGTATTCCCCTTCCGGTGTTCGACCAAAATCAGGGTCCGATCGCGGAAGCGGCCGCGCAACGCAAACAGGCCGCGACCCAGTTTGTTACGCTGCAAGAGCACGCCATTCAGGAGGCCGACCGGGCTTTAGCGCAGTATGTGGGTGCGACATCGGCGCTGGCGGATGTGGATGCCGCGCTAACCCTTGCCCGCCGGCAGGAACACGCCGCGCAACGTCTGTTCGACACCGGACAGGGTGACAGCCTGTCGCTCGGCGCCGCGCGACTGCAACGCGCGCTGACGGAGCGAGGCCGCCTGGATGCGCTGGTCCGGGCGCAAACAGCTTTGGGGCTACTGGAAGACGCGGTGCAGCGTCCGTTGGGCGGAGAAGCACCGCTTCCGCCAATTCCCCTGGCACCCGTCGTCGATGTCGAGGGAGCGACCTGACCATGATCCAGCCCGTCCGGCGCTATGCCACCTTTGCTCTGCTCGCGGCTTTAGCGGTTGGCGAAGTCGCCTGGGCGCTGATCGACACTGCCCGCCGGAGCGAACCGGAACCCGCCGTCGCAGCGCAGCCTGCCGGCACTGGCGATACCGCTGGCGGCGAAGCGGCGGAGCGCAAGGGCGTTTTCCGGACGCCGGACGGGATGATCGCCCTGCACCTGGAACAATCCGCTCAGCGCGCCGCGGCCATCAAAACCAAAACGCTTGCCGCCGTCGCGTGGCAACCGCAACACCGTGCCTATGGGGCGATCCAGGACGATCCGTCGGCGTCTTTTACGGTACGGGCGCCCGTGGCCGGTGTTGTCAGCGTTCCCGACCATCGCCCATGGCCGGGTTTGGGGTCGCGGCTGCAAAAGGGCGACACGATCGGCGCCATCGAGCCGCGCGTGGTGCCGTTCGAGCGCGTCGATCTGGCCTCCCGCCTGGGCACCGCTCATGCGGATGTGGTTGCCACGACCGCCGCGCTGGGTGCCGCGCGACTCGCCTATCAGCGCGCCAAAAGCCTTAATACGGACGGCAAGATCGTGTCCGACAGCGTGC
The DNA here is from genome assembly GCA_021805565.1 of Pseudomonadota bacterium. Lineage (GTDB taxonomy): Bacteria > Pseudomonadota > Alphaproteobacteria > Acetobacterales > Acetobacteraceae > Rhodopila. Next base: position 4,307 of record JAJZFA010000028.1, on the reverse strand, counting down.
GCCAGGATGCCGAGGTCGCTCTGAAATCGCTTCAGGCGAAACTTCAGGCGGCACAAGACAACGAACGCCTGATCGCCGATTCGATGAAGGCTGCCACCGGGCCGACCGGACCGCTGCCGATGCGGATCGATCGCGGCGGCGAGGTTGTCGCGGTAACAGCCCAACCGGGCGAATCGGTCGAAAGCGGGCAAGCCATCTTGCAGGTGACGCAGTTCGAAACGGCGCTCGCGCGGGTCGTGCTGCCGGCCGGCGATCCCGCCGCCAGTCAACACGGGCCGGCGACGGTCCTGGTTCTGGGGCACGACGACCATCCGCTGACGGGCGAACGCGTCGCGAGCGTCGGGGTGGACCCCAGGACGCAGGGCGAGACTCTTCTGATCCAAGTGCATGCGGACGGTTTTGCGCTCCGGCCGGGCCAGGCGGTCATTGCGTATATACCGAGCGAGGAGCAGCCCTCGGTGGGGGTGATTGTGCCGCGAGAGGCGGTGGTGCGGTATTCCGGCTCCGCGCTCGTTTTCGTCAAAACCGAGGCCGAGACCTTCGAGCAGCGCGAGATCGCGACGGACCATCCCACGGATGCCGGTTGGTTCGTCTCCGGCGGTCTTAAACCCGGCGACCGGGTGGTCGTCGTGGGTGCGCAAACCGTGCTGTCCGAAGTGTTCAAATCGCAGATTCCTTCCGGCGATGCAGACGAAGCGCCGGGGTCCGAAGAACGGGAAGCCAGCGAGCGCGGCAAGTGAACGGGATCTAACCAGTGCTCCGTTCCCTCGTCTCGTTCTCCATCCGCTTCCGCTTCGTGGTCGTCGTTCTGGCCTGTGTGCTGACCGGCTACGGCATTTTCGCCGCGAGCAACGCCAAACTCGACGCATTTCCGGAGTTCGCGCCGCCTCGCGTCGTTGTCCAGACGGAGGCGCCGGGCCTGTCGCCCGAACAGGTCGAGGCGCTGGTCGGCAGCCCGATCGAAACCGTCCTGAACGGCTCCAACGGACTGGACAGCCTGCGCTCTCAGGCCATTCAAGGCCTGTCTGTCGTCACTGCCATTTTTCAAAGCGGCACCGACATCTACCGCGCCCGGCAGCTTGTGGGCGAGCGCCTCACGCAGATCGCGGGCAAATTGCCGCTTGGGGTCGCGCCGCCGGTCATGATGCCGCTTACCTCGGCGACCAGCATTTTCCTTACGGTTGGCCTGACCTCCCACACATTGTCGTCGATGGCGCTGCGAACGTTCGTGGACTGGACGCTTCGCCCGCGCTTGCTCGGCGTGCCCGGCGTCGCTGCGGCGGTCGTGTACGGCGGCGACGTGCGCCAGCTTCAAATTCAGGTCGATCCCGACAGGCTCAACCAATATGGCCTGGCCTTGGGCGATGTTCTCGCCGCGGCACGCAACGCCACAGGTGTTCGCGGCGGCGGTTTCGTGGAGACGCAAGGCCAGCGCATCGTCGTGCAGACCGAAGGGCAGGCGCTGACCGCCGAACGGTTCGGCGAGATCGTCGTCGTCCAGATCGACGGGGTCAGTGTCCGGTTCAAGGACATCGCGCGGGTCGTGGACGCGGCGCAACCGAAGCCGGGAGACGGGGCGGTCAATGGGGAGCCAGGCATCGTCGTCCAAATGTCCAGCCAGTTCGGGGCCAATACGGTCGAGGTGACCAAGGCCGTCGATCGCGCACTGGAGGAGTTCCGGCCGGTCTTCGCCAAGGAGGGGATCGAGCTCAGCCCGTCCCTGTTTCGCGCCGCCGACTTCATCCAGACCGCGGTTCACAACGTCGATGTCTCGCTGGTTACCGGCAGTATTCTGGTCGGTGTCATCCTGTTCGTCTTTTTGCTCAACATCCGGACGGCTTTCATCTCCTTCACCGCCATCCCGCTGTCCCTGCTCGCCGCGCTGATCGTACTCGAATGGTTCGGCATTTCGATCAACACGCTGACGCTTGGCGGTTTTGCCATCGCGATCGGGCTGGTCGTGGACGACGCGATCATCGATGTGGAAAACGTCTGGCGCCGCCTCGGCGAGAACCGCCGGCTCGACCGTCCCCGCTCCGCATACCGGGTCATCCTCGACGCGACACTCGAAGTCCGGAGCCCGGTCGTCTATGCAACCTTCGTGGTCGCGCTTGTTCTTTTGCCTGTCCTGACCCTCAGCGGGTTGCAGGGAAGCTTCTTCGCGCCGCTTGCCACCGCATCCCTGCTCGCGATCCTGGCATCGCTGTTCGTTGCGCTGACCGCGACGCCGGCCCTGTGCTTCATCCTTCTGGCAAACGCCAAATACACAGACGAGCCTGGCTATCTCCAGCGGCTCAAACGCGGCCATCGCAAGGCGCTGATCGTCCTCGATCGCCGGAGGCGGTTGGTCGTGGGCATCGTCGCGGTCCTTTGCCTTGCCGCCGCGTCGGCCATCCCCTTCTTTGGCGGCTCTTTCCTGCCCGATTTCCGCGAGGGAAATTTCGTCTTCCAGATGCTCGGCATTCCGGGAACGTCGCTTCGGGAAACCATGCGCGTGGGACACCTGGTCGCGACGGAACTTCTGAAAAACCCCGACATCCAGTCCGTCTCGCAACAAGCCGGGCGGGCGGAGAACAGCGAGGACACCGAGGGCCCCCAGCGCAGCGAATTCAACGTGAACCTGACGCCCGCCGCCCGCGGCCGAACCGATGCGGTGCAAAACGCCATACGGGCCGCGCTGGCCGCGTTTCCCGGTTATGCTTTTTCGGTGGAAAGCTTTTTGTCCGACCGGATCGCGGACATTATTTCCGGTTCGTCCGCGCAGGTGGTTATCAAGGTGTTCGGACAGGATCTGGACTCGATGGACCGGGCGGCACAGGACATTTCCGCGGTTCTGAAAACCGTGCCGGGGGCGACCGACGTAACGGTGCAGTCCACGCCCACATTGCCTCGGCTTGCGGTGCGCTTAAGGCCCGACCGGCTGCTGCAATTCGGGTTCGCGCCGGTGGAAGTGCTGGACGCGGTGCAAACGGCATTCCAGGGATCGGTCGCGGCGCAGACGTTCGACGGAAACCGCGTTTTCGACGTGGTGGTCCTGCTGGACGACAAAGCACGGCGGGACCCTGAACAGGTTGGGGACTTGATGGTGCGCGGCACCGGCGGAACGCGCATTCCGCTGCGTCGCCTGGCCGACGTTTACACGACCAACGGCCGGTATGTTATCCTGCACGACAGCGGCAACCGCCTGCAGATCGTGACCAGCAACGTGACGGGCACCGATGTCGCGTCGTTCGTCGCCGCCGCACGGACAAAAATCGCAGCCGGCGTGACGCTTCCGGCGGGGATATACACCGTGTTTTCGGGGGCGGCGGAGGCTAGGGCGGCGGCACAACGGGACCTTGTTGTTCACGCTGGCATCGCCGCGATCGGCATCCTTGTCCTGCTCGCGGTCGTGATCGGACATCCGCGCAACCTTATGCTGGTATTGGCGAACCTGCCGTTCGCGCTTGTCGGCGGCGTTGTAGCGGTCCTGATCGACGGCGGGTCGATGTCGATCGGGTCCCTTGTCGGGTTCGTCACGCTGTTCGGGCTGACGATCCGCAACTCGATCCTGCTGATCTCGCATTACGACCACCTGGTGAAAATCGAGGGGATGACCTGGAGCCTGGAAACAATGGTTCTGGGCACGTCGGAGCGGCTTGTCCCGATCCTGATGACCGCTCTGGTCACGGCGTTCGGCCTGCTGCCTGTGGCGATCGCAACGGGGACCGCCGGCCGCGAGATCGAGGGACCGATGGCGCTCGTGATCCTTGGCGGTCTGGCGACCTCGACGGTGCTGAACCTGCTGGTCCTTCCAATACTGGCCCTGCGCTACGGGCGTTTCGCCGCCGCCGCCGGGAACGAGATGGTGGATGAGCCGCCTTTGGCGACCCGGTGAAGGCGTGGCGGGTCGCCTTTGAACGGGGTGGTTTGGGCCGGGTCTCCAGGCCAGCAACCGCACGTGGTGCGATTGTCGGTAATCGTCCGGTGATCCCCGCCTGGAAGCAGGTCCAGGCGGGGCTATAATCCCTGTCAGGCAGCATCCCGCCGATCCAGCCTTTCCCGGACCTGGGCGAGGTTCCACGGCAGTAATTCATGGACCCGTTTGACAGGATGATCGGCGATCCGTTCCAGCACCTGGCGCAGATAATCCTCGGGGTCGAGGCCGTTGAGCTTTGCCGTCTCGGTCAACGAATAGAGTGCCGCGGCCCGCTCGCCACCGGCGTCCGATCCGGCGAACAGCCAGTTTTTCCGTCCCAACGGGATCGGCCGCATGGCCCGTTCGGCGGCGTTGTTGTCCAGGCAGGCGCGTCCGTCGCGCAACACCA
>JAJZFA010000056.1 GCA_021805565.1 Pseudomonadota bacterium | reverse complement strand
CCGGCACGACAGCTTCGGACGCACGTGGCGAATGACGCGGAACACCGCCGGCACGTAGTCCAGCACTTCGGTGACGTCCTCGCCAAGCCGATGCAGTGCGCCGCCGCATTTCGGACAGGCGCAGGGTGCGGCGTGTTCCACGGTCGTGCGCGGCAGACCCGGATAGACATCGTGCCGCGCCGCCACGGCGCCCACCGTCGCACCAGTCTTATGCGTCTCGGCGACGATCCGCGGCTTCGCTTCCACGCCCCACCGCCGACGGCCTTCCCGCCCATTGACGATCTCGATCATGCTGTGCGGCATGACTTTAAGGAGGACCTTAAGGTGGACTTCAAGGGCTACAGTGTCATCCCACCCTGCCAAGACACAGCAAGGCGGCGATCACCGGACGCTTACCGATAAAGCTGACCGCTCAAACAAAGACTTAGGCCATGGCCAAGCGAGCGGCCGGACGGCGAGGTTCTTTTTTGTGCCGCCGCTCAGGCCAGAGCGTTACAAAGCGGGCACCCTATCCCGTGCGACGCGCTGCGCCGGGCATTCCGCCGTCACGGTGCGAAGCTGCCCGATCAGCCAGCGCCCAGCGGGACCAGGGGGCGCATCGGTGCGGTAAATCGCGTAAATCGGCATCGTCATCCCTTCCGGCGGCAGGTCTTCCAGGTCGATGCGAACCAGCGTTCCCTCGGCCAGATCCCGCTCCACCATGTGCAGCGGCATCCCGCCCCACCCCAGACCCGCTCGCAGGAATTCATGCTTGGCGCCCAGATCGGCAAGCCGCCAGACATGTGGGGACAACACACCGAATTCCCGCCCCTGCGACAAATCCGTCCGGTCGGTCAGCACCAACTGAACATGGCGCGCCAGTTCGGTGACCGGAACCGGCGCATTATGGCCGGCCAGCGGATGGTCCGCCGAAGCCACCATGACCATCCGGATGGCGATCAGCCGTTCCCTGACAAGCTCGGGGGTTTCGACCGCCAGCGACCCCATCGCCCCCAGCCCGCAGTTGCGGTCCAGCACCGCTCGGGCAACCCCGCCCAGCGCCTCGACGTAAAGCCGCAGCGGGGTTGTGGGAAACGCCTGCCGGAACGCCGCGGCGATGTGGGTCAACACCGCCATGGGAAACATCACGTCGATCGCCACCGATAGTTCTGGTTCAAGTCCCTCGGCCATGCCCTTTGCGCGCGCCTTGAACCGATCGATCCCGGCCGCAACCGCCCGAGCATCCCCCAGCATCTGGCGTCCCTGCTCCGTCAGCACCGGGTACCGCCCCGCCCGATCGAATAACGGCACGCAAATCTGCGCTTCCAGACTGGCGATGGTCTGGCTGACGACCGATTGCGCCCGGTTCAGCCGGCGGCCAGCGGCAGAAAAGCTCCCGGCGTCGGCCGCGGCGATAAAGGTCCGGATCTGGTCGAGCGAGAGGCCGTCGAGCATGAATATCCCCAATCTATCGGAGTTTCGGATAGGTTATATCTCGATATAGCGGCTGAACAAGTATATTGCGCCGCACTATATCCGTCCGCGAGTGACCGGCCACCGGCGGGTCGTGCAATAAAAAGGACTGTCATGAACATTCTTCACGTCGATTCAAGCATTCTAGGGCCGCATTCCGTCAGCCGGACGCTGACAGCCGATATCGTGCGGCAGCAAACCGCGCTGCATCCCGGCGCAACCCTGGTCTATCGCGATCTCGCCGCGGACGCGCCGTTACATCTGTCGGGCGCGCATATCGCCGCATGGCAGGGAACGACCCCCGACAACCCCGCGGTCGCGTCGGACGTGGCCACCGGTTCGGCCTATCTCGATGAGTTATTCGCCGCCGACATTATCGTCATCGGCGCACCGATGTATAATTTCGCGGTACCGAGCCAGTTGAAGGCGTGGATCGACAGGCTGCTGATCGCGGGGAAAAGCTTCCGCTATGGTGCCGCCGGGCCGGAAGGCCTGTTGCCGAAGGGCAAGAAGGTCTTCATCGCCTCGTCCCGCGGCGGGTCCTACGGCCCGGCGACACCGGCCGCGTTCCTCGACCACCAGGAAACCTATCTTCGCGGAGCACTGGGCTTTATCGGATTGACCGACGTGACGATCATTCGCGCCGAGGGCGTGGCAATGGGGCCGGAAGCGCGCGAAGCGGCCGTCGCCGGCGCCAAAACCGCAATTTCGGCGCTGGCCGCCTGATACCCGCCGCCGTCATTCCCGGCTGAACGCCGCGGGCAATGGGCTTTCCATCGCCCGCGGCAGGTGTTTGCCAAAGCGGCGTCCGCGGGGATTTGAAATGACGACCGGTTTAGGCGAGGATCGCGGTTTGGCTTGAGGGGTCAACCGATGCGGGGGCTTGGCATTCATCCGATCCGGACCGGCACCGCGGCCGTGAAAGTGCCGTTCATGACGCGCCACGGCGGGCCGGTCGCCAGCCGGTTGCGAATTTTCACCAGCAAGGCATTCACCCCGCCCTTTCCCATACTGTCCTGGCTCATCGAGCATGACGAAGGCGATATTCTGATCGATGCGGGCATGAGCGAATCCTGCCTCGCGCCGGATTACCTGCGTTCGCTTGGTCGCGTCGATGCCTGGGTGGCGACGCATTTGTGCCGATTCGACATGGCACCGGGCGATGGTCTTGGGCCCCAGTTACGGCGTATCCGGCCGCGCGGGACAGACGGGCTGCGCGTGGCGATGACGCATTTGCATCTCGACCATATCGGCGGTCTGTCGGATCTGCCCGGCGTTCCGGTGCTGGTGAACCGGGCGGAGTGGCAGCGTCCGTTCGGCGCGCCGAAACCTCTATTGGCCGCGATGACGCCGGATTGTTTCGAATTCAAGGCGACTGACACAGTGCCGGGATTCGATGCCTGGTACCCACTGACCAGGGAAGGCGATCTGTTCGCAATTCCGGCGCCCGGCCACACAAAAAATCATTGCGCCATTGTCTTGAAACGAGCAGGCGTAACGGTCCTGTTCGCCGGCGACGCGGTGTACGATCAGGGACAATTGTCGCGGCTGGAAATCGCGGGCGCTCATGTCAGCGCGCGTCTGGCGCTCGATACAATGCAAAGGATGCACCGCTTTATCCAGGCCGAACCAACGGTTGTTCTGCCGTCCCACGACGCGGACGCCGAACGCCGCCTGAACGCCGCCGAGACGTTTCGGCACTGACCCAACGACCCGCGATAAGCATGCGGATACTGGGGCGCCCGAACCTACCGTGCCTGCTGAATTGCCGACAAAATCCACTGACCGCCGCGGGTCCGCACAAACGTCCAGATTTCCGTCGCCGTCACATGCTCCGTCGCACTGCCATCGACAAGATGGCCGGCGGCGTCCCAGGTCGCATCGATCATGGAAAAACGCATCGCCACCGTCGCATAATCCCGCCCCTGCTCCGCCCAGGCTTGCGACAGGTCGCCCGACAGCAGCGCGACGTCGTTGACAACGTTGCGAACGCCCCGGCTGGCCTGATCGGAAAGTTGTCCGGCGAAATAGCTGACCATCTCCGGCGTCGCCATGGCTTGCAGACCGTTCAGGTCATGCGCGCTCCAGGCCGCCTGGATGGCTTTCAGCAACTGCTCGAACTGCTGGTAATCTTGGGGACCGATGGGAATGGACGGCGGCGCGCCGCTTGGTGCGCTAGCGGGCGCATCCCCCTGCATGCCGCCGCGGGCGAACAGAGCCGGACCGCCAGCCATCGCCGGCGCACGGCCGCCCATGAAGGTCCGGAACAAAAATCGAACCAGGGCAACGACCAGAAATATCTGCAACATCGTGCCCAGCAACCCGAACAAGCCCATGCCACCCCCCATGAAGCCGTGCCCCATCATCAGGCCGAACAGGCCGCCCAGGAAAAGCCCACCCATCATGCCCCGCATCATACCGCCGCCCTGATAGCGACCGCCTTGATACGAATTGTATCCGCCGGCCGGCGATTGTTGCTGGTAGGGCGTCATGCTGCGCTGCATCGGGGCGGCCGAATACGGCGCTGTGCCGGTAGATGGCGGCGCGGAATACGTCATACTGCCCCGGCTACCCATGGACCCGCCGCGGCCGGCGCGCGCATCGGCCAATCCTGGGGACAAAGCCAGGACAAGCCCGGCGAGGCCGGCAAATAGTAAGGGCGTACGGCGCATGGGATTTTGCTTCGATGTTGTGACGCCGGTAATATGGTGTCTCGGATTGCTCAAGGCCAGAGTGCGGTTTTGCCGGACCCATTGCGAGACATGCCCGATCGGGTACGTTCGGTGGGCTGTTGGCGCGCCGTCCGCGCGATATAACCCCGCCCCGCCACGGGCGAACCGGACGCTTCGGGCACGGACAGGCTGAAAACGAACATTATGAGTGCTCCCATCCCCGAAGACGGGCTTCACGGCCCGCGTCTGCTGTCGGCCGTCGCCACGCTGGTCATCGCCATCGCCATGGCATCGCTGGATACGTCGATCGCCAACACCGCGTTGCCGACCATCGCGGCGGATGTGAATGCCAGCCCGGCCGATTCGGTCTGGGTGGTGAACGCCTATCAACTCGCGCTGGTGGTTTCGCTGCTGCCATTCGCCTCGCTGGGCGAGATTATCGGCTATCGCCGCGTCTATGTCTGGGGCGTAGCGGTGTTCACCGTCGCGTCGCTGCTTTGCGCCCTGAGTTGGTCGCTCCCCACGCTAACCGCCGCGCGCATCGTTCAAGGCTTTGGCGCCAGCGGTATCATGAGCGTCAATACCGCGCTCATTCGCTTCATTTACCCATCCAAATCGCTGGGCCGGGGCGTCGGCTACAACGCGCTGGTGGTCGCGGTTTCCACCGCCGTGGGTCCGACCATCGCCGCTGGGATCCTGTCGCTGGGGAGCTGGCAATGGCTGTTCGCGGTGAATGTGCCGCTGGGACTGATCGCCTTCGTGCTGGCGCTGCGGGTGCTGCCCGACACCGGACGGGCCGCCCGCCGGTTCGATTTCGGCAGCGCGGCGCTGAACGCGGCAACCTTCGGGTTCCTGATTTTCGGCATCGGCGAGGCCGCCCATGGCGCGAACCGCGTCGTCACCCTGGCGGCGCTCGCCGTGGCCGCGACGGCGGGCGCTGCGCTGATTCGCCGCCAACTCGGCCTGCCGGCGCCGATGCTGCCGGTCGATCTGTACCGGCGACCCATGTTCGCGCTGTCGTCGCTGACATCGGTCTGTTCCTTCACGGCGCAGGGTTTGGCGTTCGTGTCCCTGCCATTCTATTTTCAAACGGTCCTTGGGTTCAGCGCGGTGGAAACCGGACTGCTGCTGACGCCGTGGCCGGTGATGACAGGCATCGCCGCGCCTGTCGCCGGGCCGCTGTCGGACCGGTTTCCCCCCGCGATCATGGGCGGGATCGGGCTGGCGATCCTGTCCGCCGGGTTGACGCTGATCGCGACCTTGCCGGACCATCCGGGCATCGGCGCCATCGTCTGGCGTATGGCGGTATGCGGTGCGGGGTTCGGATTTTTTCAATCGCCCAATCTAAAGGCGATCATGTCCAGCGCGCCGCCCGAACGCAGCGGCGGAGCCAGCGGCATCGTCGCCACATCGCGCCTGACGGGCCAGGCGACCGGAGCGGCGTTGGTGGCGTTGTGTTTCGGCATTTCCATGCGCCACGGCCCCTCGCTGGCGTTGGCACTGGCCGCGATCTTTTCGGCGGCGGGCAGCGCCGTCAGTTTTTCGCGGCTGGCCGCGAGGCCGGGTAGAACGCCGCCGCGCAGGACCTGAAACAATACGCGGCGGGCGGTTTGACGGTGCTGTGCCTAATCGGATCCGGCCGGGCGGCCACGCAAAAGGGCGTGCGCGAAACTGGCGGCCGCGCCCGAGCGGGCGGGTAGAAGCCAATCCATTGCCGCCCGCCACATCGCCTTGCGCCGTTCGGATAGTTCCGCGAATGCCATACAGGCGACCGGCGTAACGACGACAAGAAGTGCCAGTGTCCAGCGCGAGGATGGCGGCCAGGGCGACACGGCGGCCAGCACGTGCATGATCGGCAGATGGGCCAGATAGACCGAGAATGTCCCGCCGGCGATCCAGCGTATGATCGCGCCATGCCGTTCCAGAACCGGGGCAAAGCGATCCGAAATCGCGGAAAACCCCACGATATTGACGCAAAACACGAACGCCACGAAATAATCCTGTGCCATGCTTCCAATTCTCGCGGCGGAGAACGATACGGCAGCGAATTGCTGAAGGTCTGAATGCGGAACCGCCTGAAATCCGGCAAATGCCGCGATAGACAGAATAAAACAGGCCCAGCCGGCCCTGGCGGACAACGGCCACCTGCAGGCATGATAAGCCGCCACGCCCATCAGCCACGCCGGAAACATAATCGCGACTTTCGGCCCGATTAAGACCAGAACGGCGGCCACCGCAAGCCATCTCATCCATCCACGAACGAACACAAATGCCGCGAATGCCACATAATACCAGACCTCGAAGCCCAGCGACCAATAGGGCCCGTCGCTTCCGGGGAAACGGTGCGCATTCCATTGCTCGCCCAGAAACAGCACCGACCGGATCGCGAGTCCGGGCGTGAATGGCTGAAATGGTCCCTGATACACAGCGGGATTCTCCCGCAGGCCAATGGCATCCAGGATCGCCGTCAAAATCAAAACTGGAATGACAACGGAATAAATACGCGCGGCTCGGCTTACAATAAAACGCCGCGCTTCGCTTTCGCGGGCGACATAGACATGGGCGATAACGAATCCGGACAGAACGAAAAATATATCGACCGCCTGAAACCCGGCCGATGACATGATATTCAATTGTCCGGCGCTCAGATTTTCATCGCCCACGTGATACAGAAGCACAGCGAGAGCGGCGGCTGGCCGGACTATATCCAAATAGAGCGAGGTGGAACGATTCATCATGAAACCCATTGTCTAAGGGAAATGATAATATTACAAAGACATTATGCGTAATGAATTGTTATAATATTTGACTTACAGCGCATATCTTGGGATACCCTTCGCGACGGTTGTACGCAAGGCCTCCACTGTTTTGTGATGCGACGGGACGGACTTCTCGTCAACGATACGATATAGTAACATAATCGGCAACCAGGACGACCGGACGGCGCACGTCCGTTGCTTTAGGACTTGCTCGACAATAACCGCTACGAACGGCAGCGTCGAGCAAGCCTTAAGCTCATGTTTTGCACGGCAACTTTGCTGGCGTGCTGACGCACTTATTTGCCAGCGTTGCCTTACGCCCTCGGCGACGATCGCTCTCCGTGGATCGGCAACAAGGGTCCGCCGCCACCGTTACGCCAGCAACGCGGCCAACTGTTCCAGCGCCAGCGGGTGCTCGCCCAGCAAGGCATCGGTGGCCGGACCTTCCCAGTCCGCTTCCGCCGGCGCGAGCGGATCGGCCGGCGACAATCTGTGCGTCAGCACGAACCGAGCCAGCAGCGTCCGCCGGGCATCGGTGCCGGGTCGGGTACCTTCCCAGGCCAGCAAAATCGCGCTGGACACGTCGTACAGCGCCGTGGCGGCCAGACGGGCCAGCGTTTCCTGCCCTTGCCCCGCCACCCGTTCGGCCAGCGCCACCGCCCGGTCCAGCGCCTGGCCCAGCGCGTTGCGAAATGCCGGCGGCAAAGCGGCGGCTTCGTCCAACCGGCCGGCCAGCATGGACTGCAACGCGCGATGGGCCCCCGATTTGCCAACAGCGCGGGAAATCACGTCCAGCGCGTTGATGTTGCTGGTCCCTTCCCACAACAAGCCGACCTGTGCGTCGCGGATCAGGCGCGGGTTGACCCAGTCCTCGATATAGCCGTTGCCGCCGCGCGCCTCCATTGCGGCGGTGGCAACCGTTACGTTGTCGCGACAGGCCCGCAGTTTCAGCAGCCCGGTCAGAATCCGCAGTTCCTCGCGCGCGCCGCGCCCCATGGCGTCGGCGGTGCATAGTGCCATCGACAAGGCCTGTTCGGCGGGCACCAGCATTTTCATCAATTGCCGGCGCATCAGCGGAAAATCCGCGACCGTCCGGCCGAACGCGGTGCGCCCGCGCGACGCGGCAAGCGCCTCGTTGACGCAGCGTCGCATCATCGCGGCCGCGCGCACGCCGTGCGACAGGCGCGACAGATTCACCTGTTCCATCATCTGCTTCAGGCCCTGGTCCTGCCGGCCGACCAGATAAGCCTCGGCGCCCTCCAGCCGGATTTCCCCGCTGGCCATCGATTTGGTGCCGAGTTTGTCCTTCAGCCGGACGATCCGATACGCATTGCGCGCACCATCCCTGGTGCGGCGCGGCAACGCGAATAACGCCAGACCGCGCGTGCCGGACGGCGCGCCTTCGGGCCGAGCCAGCATCAGCGCGACATCGGCGTCGGTATGCGAACAGAACCATTTTTCGCCCGACAGCCGCCAGATGCCATCCTGCTGGCGGGCAACGGTTTCCAGCGCGCCGATATCGGACCCGCCGGCCTTTTCGGTAATGAACTGAGTGCCTTTCCATAGCGTCGAAAGGTCGGCGGACAGCATCTTCGGCAGCAGATAATCCTGCAACGAGTTGCTGCCGAATGTGCGGATCAGGTGGATGGAGGTGTCGGTGACGCTGATCGGACACATCAGGCCGAACTCGCCCTGCACGAACAGATACTGGAAAGCGTATTTGGCAACCGGCGGCAGCGGGCGGTCCATGCCCATGACGCCGCCGCGATGCGACATGGCGTGAAACTGAAAATCGCCGAACGCGATCTGTTCCATCTCGCGATAGGCGGGGTGGTATTCGATCCAGTCCTGATCCCGGCCGAAGCGGTCGCGCGGATGCAGCACGGGGGGATGGCGGTCGGCGATACGGGCCAGGTCGTCCAGGCGCCCCCCGGCAAGCCGGCCCAAACGCCGGTAGTGCGGGGTTAGATGGTCCAGCACCTCGCGAGGCAGATAGATCCCCAGAAGATCGCGCAGGCCCCGGTCGGCGGCGTGGAAATCCATGCCGGCGCAATCGGGGGCGATCCAGTCGGATCCGGTGCGGGTGTGGGTGGCCGGGTGGTCCAGTTGCATGCGGTTCCTCCTTGTTCGGTGCCGTTCGGGCCGGCATCACCGCAATGATCATCGCACGGATACCGGTGCGATGGCCATAACGGCACCCCTAAATCTACCGAACCGCCCTGTACGCCGCCACCGCGCTGTCCGGCCCCGACAATATCTCGATCAAGCGGCATTGGCGCACCAGACTCAGCACGCCGGCCTCCCCAGCCGCCCGCACCGTGTCGGACGCCCGCGACAGCAGCGCGTCGTAATCCCTGGCGCCGCCGATGGTGCGGGCACTGCATTCCAGCGTGCGGAGTTCCCGGGCGCGTGTCTCCAAACCGGTCTGGCCGGCACCATCCAGGGCGCCTGGCGCCGTTGTCAACGGGGCGGCAATTCCCTCGGCTATTCCATCCGCGAACCGCGAACGACACGCGGCGTCAACCCTGTCCCGGATCGCCCTGACACGCGGCCGGTTGGCCGCCACGGCCGTATCGTCATCCAGGTGCCGCAAGAACGCGGCCAGACGCCGCACCTGTTCGCCCACCATGGCCAACGGCGCCCGGTTCAGGTCGTCCATGATCCCGGACTGTCCCTCCATCCGGGTCAAAACCCATTCCATTCCGCCCGCCATCGCGCGCTGAAGCACGGCCTCGCCGGCCGTGTTTCGAACCGACGACAGGCAGTCCCACAGCATCGGTGCGGCATGGGGCGATTGCAGCAGGACAAGACCGGCGATCATTGTCGCCCCTTCCGCGGGTTCGCCGCCGATATCGCGGACGATCGCCTCGACAACCGTCCGGCTGGCCTCGCGCACGCCCAAATCCTCGTCCCGCCGGAGCTGCAGCAACCAGTTGGCCCGGTGCAGCACGGCCGCAACCGCCCCGGCCAGCGGGCGATACAGCGCCGGCCGCAATCCCGTGTCCTCCCACCCTGCCGGAACGGCCGACGCGGCAAGTATCCCAGCGGCCCGGGACCATAAAATATCGCCAGCCGCCGCTATCGTATGGATCGCGTCGGTTTTATGGCCTCCGGTCATACGCTCGATCCTCGCGACTTCATCGCCCAGGCCAGCCGCGACCACGGCCGACAGCGGCCCCAGAACCGACCGGGGCACCGACGCATCGCCCGCCCGCCAGGCGCTGGCTTCCACGATCAAAGGATCGAGCGGAATGAACAACAGCCGAGCGAAGCGCAGCGGACGAACCGGCTTCAGCGAACCCAGCCGGTCGCGCAGCGGGTCCAGGATCGCCTGTTTGCCGGCCGTGTCGGCCACTTCGTCCAGCATCGCGGTCACGCGCCGGAGTTTCGCATCGCCCGCTTCGCGCAAGGCATGCCGTACCGACTGTGTGGCGATCCGGGCCGGGGGCGGCGGTGACGACAACATGGATATCTCCTTGAATACGGCCGGATGCGCGGCTATCCGGGCCGGTAGGCAACCGCCTTCAACCGCTCGTTACGGGCGATCAGGTCGAACACCCGAACCCCGGTTCGCCAATCCTCATTCAGGGTCACCACCCGGCGGAATCGCAACGAAGCGTCCAGATCGGCTTTGATCTCGGACCATTCGCTCGCCTCTTTCGGCAGGATCGGCAGCAGGCCCGCGATTTCGGTCAGGGCCGAACGGCGGGCCGCATCGTCTTCGGCATGACCCCAGATAAGGCAAATCTGCTCCCACCCGTCCAGCAGCCATTCCGGCCGGACGGCTAGCTGTGCCACGGCGAGCGGATCGGCGGCCCAGCTTCGCAAAAGCTGCACCATGTCGGCAACCATATCCCGCGCGGCGGCAAGCGTGACAGAGGCCATGGACACCGTCAGATCGGCCACCGTACAGGCCATGCCGACATATTCGGCCTGGTCTTCGTTCTGTTGCAGGCAACTCCATTCCGACATGCTCGCCCGGCACGCGCGCAGTTGCTCCAGCAGCCGCGGCAAGCGTCCGGCACCGCCGGCTGGCCCGACGCCGACATTGGTCAGCACATCGGACAAGGCTTCGAGCGCGGTTGCCGTCCAGGTCGCGGGCCGGCCCAGGCGCGGCGAAATCCAATCGACGGTCAGCCGTGCCTGCATCGTCAGATCGGGCTTGCCGGTATCGCGCGACATCGCGGCCTGTGCAAAACGTCCGCCAACCTGCTCCACAAGGTTCATCAGCAACTGGTAGTTGGTGACCAGCCGGTCGCCTTTTTCCAGTTTGACCGCAAGCCGGGCGGACTCCATCGCCGCCTCCCCGGCCAGGCCCTCGGCCGCGACCTGCAAGGCCACCCGGCGGATCGTGGCCGGTGTGACGTTGGTCAGCGATGCGATCCGTTCGTTGAACACCGAGTCGTGCAAGGTGGGCTGGCACCACGCCGCGATGGCGGCCCATGGCATGATATAGACACCGCGTCCGCCCGACGGATTGGGAATCACCAGTTCCACCCGCTGCTTGTCGGCCGGGCGCGCCCGCGTGCCGCCCAGCAGGGGGGTGGTGAAGGGCACCGCGACGCCGCGTTCCTGGAACGTGGCCGGATGATACGGCTTGAGTGCGGGCAGTTGAGCGTCGGACATGTAACGACAGCATAATCGAGGAAGCTTGACGAATGATTAACGGAATCGCCGCCCCTTGCATTCCGCACCCGGTTTCGTATGACCCGATTAAGGGACAGGAGATTCCATCATGACGACGCCTTCCGCCACGCCGCCGTTCCGAGCCGATCACGTCGGCAGTCTGCTGCGCCCGAGGGCCTTGCAAGAGGCCCGCGCCCAGTGGAAGGCCGGCACTTTGCCGCATGACGCCTTGCGCGCCGTGGAAGATACCTGCATCGCCGCCGCCATCGCCAAACAGGAATCGATCGGCCTGCGCGCGGCGACCGACGGCGAATACCGCCGCGCCTACTGGCATTACGATTTCGTGGCCGGCCTGGATGGCGTGGAAATCTACGAACCCGAGCAAAAAATCCAGTTTCAAGGCAACGTTCCGCTGGGCCACAAGCTGCGGGTTAACGGCAAAATCGGATGGACACAGCCGACGATGATCGACCACTACCGGTTTCTGGCCGGTCATGTCCGGACAGCGGTGGCCAAGCAAACCATCCCATCGCCGTCGGTGGTGCATTTCCGCGGCGGCCGGGAAGCAATCGACACCGCGATTTATCCGACAATGGAACCGTTCTTCGCCGATCTGGGCGTTGCCTATAACAAGGCCGTCCAGGCGTTCGGCGAGGCCGGCTGCCGGTATCTTCAGTTGGACGAAGTCAACATCGCTTATCTTTGCGATCCCGATCAGATCGCGATGCTGAAGGCGCGCGGCGAACATGTGGAAGACATTCTTGGTATCTATACGCGGATGCTGAATCAGGCGATCGCCGGGAAACCGGATGGGATGACGATCTCGATGCATTTGTGCCGGGGCAATTTCCGCTCCACCTGGATCGCCAAGGGCGGGTACGAACCGGTCGCCGAGGTGCTGTTCAACCAGATCGATTCGGACGCGTATTTCATGGAATACGACACCGAACGGGCCGGCGGTTTCGAACCGCTGCGCTTCGTGCCGCGCGGACCGAAAATCGTGGTGCTGGGCATCATGACCAGCAAGACCGGCGAACTGGAAAGCAAGGACACGCTGAAGCGGCGCATCGACGAAGCCGCGAAGTTTTTGCCGCTGGAGCAGCTTGCGCTATCGCCGCAATGCGGGTTTGCCTCGACCGAGGAAGGCAATACGCTGACCGAGGACCAGCAATGGGCGAAACTGTCGCGCTGCGTGGAGGTGGCGCACGATGTTTGGGGCGGGGTTTAAAGAAGCGTCGCGACAATCGGCCGGCGCATAAACGGCGGCACCGCCCGAATCGCCGACGAATAGCGCAGACTGGCGATTGCCAATCCAGAACCGAACCGGCGCTCAACGCCGCTTATCCGGCCATTGCCAGTGCCGCCCGCACCGACCGCGTCATCGCGTCCCGCGAGAACCGCGCCCGCGCGAAAGCGATTTGCCCGCGGTTGCACGCGGCCCATGCATCGTCGTCGCGCAGCAGCGCCACGACCGCGGCCGCGAACTGGCCCGCATCGTCTTCCACCGCGACGATCTGGGACAATCCTGGCAGACCCTGCGCGCCGACCGGGGTGGTCACCAGGGGTAATCCGGCGCGCAGGCTTTCCACAACCTTCAGCTTCACGCCTGCACCGCAGCGCAACGGCACCACCGCCACGCGGGCACGATCGTAAACCGCGGCGAGTTCGGCATCGCTAACATTGGCCAGCACCGCGATCCCATCGCCCGCCAGCCCGCACACCGCTTTGCCGGGATTGGACCCGACGATGGTAAAATGTGCGTCAGGCACCCGCGCCCGGATGCGCGGCAGGATTTCGTTCACGAACCAGATCGCCGCGTCCTCGTTCGGAGGATGGGCGAACCCGGCAACGAAAATGACGTCCTGGCCGAGCGGCGCGCCGCGGGGATTAGCGAAGGTATCGAAACAATAGGGTACGACCGGGGCGATCTTGGCACTGGGTTGCAGCGCCGACGCGATCTGTGCCTCTTCCTCGGACAGATACAGCGACAGATCCGCCTGATTCCAGATCGCATATTCCTGTTCGCGCATCTGTCCGGCCAGCCGCACCAGCCGGTCGTCGCCGGTAACGGCGGCTTGCAGGTGCATCCGGCGAAAGTGCAGATCGTGGCCGTAATAAATAACCGGTGCCCCGCAAGACCGGCGAATGTCCGGCAGAACCGCCGCCGCGACATCCGGCCGGCTGACCAGTATGGTATCGATGTCGCCGCCATTCGCCGCGATCCAGGTTTCGAACCGCTCAGGCCCGTGCAGCACCTCGATCCCCATGCCCTGAAGCACTTCCGTATAGCCTGGGCTGTACGCCCTGTTGTGCGGCCAGAATTTCACCACGTACCCGCATTGCAGCAGGACATGCAGGCAGCCCAGGATCGCCCGCGACCCGGCGTCGCGGTCTGGTGTCGGAACGTAATGGTCGATCGCCAGCAGCACCTTCCGCCCCGTCGAACGATCCCGCGCCCGGAATACGTTTTCGCCATTTCGGGAATGCTCGCCGGCCAGCACATCGGCCCAGATCCCGGCAAAAACATGCTGGTTGGCCGCCTGGCACGCCTTGATGCCGGCCGCCGTGTCCCGCCCGTGCGAAATCCCTTCGTGATGAACGACCCGCGCACTTGGCTGATACAGTGTCTTCAGCCCCATTCGGCGCAACCTGAAGCACAGGTCGGTATCCTCGAAATAGGCCGGCGCGTACCGGCTGTCGAACCCGCCCAGCGCCGCGAAGACCGCGCGTTCCACCATCAATGCGGCACCGGAACAGTAATCCACTTCCCGCACATAGTTATAGGCGGGCAGCGACGGATCGTCGCCACGGCCGTAATTCCAGCCCGACGCATCCCGCCAGATAATTCCACCCGCTTCCTGCAGGCGCCCGTCCGAACCGAGCAGTTTGGCACCGACGGCACCGGTTCCGGGCCAGTCGCGGAACAGTGCCGCCATGGGGTCCAGCCAGCCGTCCAGAACCTGGGTATCGTTGTTTAGAAAGTACAGATATCGGCCCTTCGCCACCGCCGCCGCTTTATTGCAGCTATGCAGAAAGCCAAGGTTGGTATCGTTGCGGATCAACCGGATGCCGCGCACCAGCCGCATGATACCGGCGTCTTCGGCGGGGCTGGCATCGTCGATGACGATGACTTCGATCGGCAGCGACGGCGCGTGCCGGGCGATCGAGGCGAGACAGCGCAGCGTGAACGGCGTGTGGCCATGGGCCGGGACGATCACCGACACCGCGGGCGTGTCCGAAAACGGCAACTCCAGGCTTCGCGGATCGATGGTTCGCGCGGCCGGCAATGGTGCGCGATCCGGCACCGTGCGGCGCTGCTTGCGAACCTGTAACCAGCAACGGGCCCTGATATGAATCTGGAACGTCGCCGTCCACCACACCACGAGCACCGCTCGGCGGCATTGCCGCGCCGCCCAGGGGGATCGCGTTTCGAAGGAACGCACAAACGCCAGCATGCGCCACATCGCGACATCGATCGCAGCGGCCCAATGATTGCGCGAAACGCGAAAAGACTGGCTCATTCGACAGGGCCTCCGGCTGGAGGCCCTGTCCTAAACAGGAAGTCTTAATGAACTGTTAAATGCGCATGTACCGCCAGGAGCACTGCCCGTTAACCGGCGAGGCGACCCCCGACCCGCCGGGAGCCACGATCAGCGGGCCTGGAAATCCGGCGCGCGGCGTTCGCCCATCGCCTTGGTGCCTTCCTTGAAGTCGGCGGTATTGCGCAACCAGTCCTGCTCCTCGTATTCGCGTTCGGTCGCCCGCGCCACCGCCTCGACCAGTCCCCGGCGCAACGTCTCGCGGGTGGCGACAATGGCCAACGGCGCGGACCCAGCGATCTCCGCCGCGATCTCCGTCGCTTTCGTTCGCACCTCGTCCTGCGCCACCACGTAATCCACCAGCCCGATCGCCAGCGCTTCGTCCCCAGTCAGGCGACGCCCGGTGTACATCATCATCGCGGCATTCTGTTCGCCGATCAGCCGGGGCAGCGTGGCGGTCAGCCCGAAACCGGGATGGAACCCCAGCCGGGTGAAGTTGGTGGAAAACCGGGCTTCGGGGCAGGCGACGCGAAAATCCGCCATAACCGCCAGCCCGACGCCGGCGCCGATCGCGGCGCCATGCACGGCGGCGACAATCGGCTTGCCGGTGCGCCACAGCCGCTGGGCTTCTTTGTACAAGTGCCGCCCGCGCTTGGCACCGCGGGCCACGCCGTCGGCACCGCGGCTGCCAAAATCGGCCCCGGCGCAGAAGTGTTTGCCCTGCGCGCACAGCACGATCGCCCGAACCGCCGGAGTGCGATCATACACCTCCAGCGCATCGGCGATTTCCGCCACCATGTCGGTGTCGATAAAATTGTTGGGTCCGCGCCGCACCTCGATGGTCGCGACGTTGCCCGCCGTATCGACGGCGATGTGTTCGTAGGGGTCGTGTTGCATGATCGTTTCCTGTCCCGGTGACCGATGCCGCGAACTGTAGTACCCTTGCCCTGAAATACCTATCCACGCCAGAGACCGGCAGGCCACTGACAACAAAGAGCTAGTCTCCTGGCGTCAATGCGCGCCAGGTGCGTGGCGGTGCCCGTCAGTCGGCATTTGTGGCGCACAAAGCGGCGATTTCAAGCGGCCACGATTATGCTAGGGCAAGCGAACAAACGGATCATGCACTTGCACGCCCAATGGTGCAAAATGCCGCCGCTTGCGGGTCAGGATGGCCAGCCCGTGACACTGGGCCGTGGCGGCGATGACGATGTCGGCGAAGCCGGGCGCATGGCCCTGGCCTCGGGCTCGGTCCGATAGACCGCCAGCGAGGCGAGCGGTGGCAATGTCGAAGGGCAGCCGGCCCGCACCGCGCTGCCCAGCAGAACATGCGAACGCCGATCTGGGATTTCTACGCCGACCTCAAGGCCTACCGTGTCAAACCGGATAAAGACCGCCGGCGTGCACTGCGCGCGCGGTTCGACCGCATCTTCCGCCGCCGCACCGGGTTCGTCGCGCTGGATCGATTGTTGCAGC
>JAJZFA010000038.1 GCA_021805565.1 Pseudomonadota bacterium | reverse complement strand
AGCCTTCGGAGGGCGACGCTCTATCCAACTGAGCTACGGGTCCAGCACACCCCGCTGGGGTGTCGATCAGCCTATATCCCTATTCCGCGCAAACCTCAATGTCCCGTTTTCGCTTCATTTTCAGGGCCACCGCCGGACCCGGTCGGCATCCTGCGCTGCCGTCAATCCGGATGCCCCGTCCGCCACCCCGGTCAACTGACCCGTCATCGCGGCGGGATCGGCCCAACAGGTGACCGTCCCCAGGCCGCGGGTGCAAAACGGAGGCGGGTCCGGCTTCGGCTCAACCGGCCGGCAGTAGGTCTCCCCCCGGTCCAGGCGGACAACGGAGCAATCCCGCCCTGTAATGACGGAATAAAGCGCATCCAGCGGGGTTCGCTGGATGGCCGCCACGCTGCCCACGGTGACGGCGGCGCCCACGGTCATGGCCAGATTATCGGCCGCGCCGCAGCCGGTCAGCGCCAACACGACCAGGAGAAGAAATTTTTTCATGTCCCGATCATCGGCGCCAAAAGTAAATAAACCCTTGCCGGCGCATGGGTTTGCGGCCACACCCCGACGCCGCTATGGTCCGCCGCCGCCGGCGTTCGGGCGCCGTGGTTTCATGCAGGCAGCCGAGAGAATCCGCGTGGTTGATATTTTCGATGAGGTCGAGGACGACCTCCGGGCAGAGCGCACTGAAAAGCTGCTGAAAAAGTATGCGTGGGTGTTGATTGCAGCCGTCATTGGCGTAGTCGGCGCCGCGGCCGGATGGCAACTTTGGATGCGCTACCAAAATCGGCAGGATGCCGCCGCCGCAGCGCAGTACATCGCCGTGCAGCAACCCGGTGCGGTCGCCGCCGGCCGGCGCGCCGAACTGGATGCGCTCGCCGCCACCGCGCCGGAAGGATACAAAACCCTGGCCAGGCTGCGCGCCGCCGGCCTGACGGCCGATGCCGGCGATCTGCCCGGCGCGATTGCCCTGTGGAACGCGGTCGCCGCCGATCCCGCGGCCGATCCGCTGTTGCGCGATCTCGCCAGCCTGTTGGCGAGCCAGCGGCAACTCGACAAGGGCGATCCAGTCCAGTTGGAGGCTCGGTTGAAGCCGCTGGCGGAACTCGGCAATCCCTGGGCGCCCCTGGCGGAAGAACTGCTGGCGGACCTGGACCTGCGGCAAGGCCGGGTGGCCGAGGCCCGCAAGAAGCTGCGGACGCTGTCCATGATCGGCGACGCCCCGCCCGGTTTGCGCACGCGCGCGGCGGCATTGCTGGCCGGGCTGGGCACCGAGCCAGGGCCGTGACCCGCGTGACACGCTCCGGCGTACCGGCCAACCGGCAGGATAACCTCGATGTCAGCGTGCGTGGTTCTCGGGCAATGGAAAAACTAGGTCGCCGAACCGCTTTGCTGGCCCCACTGGCGCTGGCCGGCTGTTCCTGGTTCGATGATTTATTCGCCGAAAATAAAGCGATGCTGCCCGGCAAGCGGGAAGCGATCGTCGTGGATCGCCGTGGGCTGGTGGTGAACGAACATATGCCGAAAGTGGTCCTGCCGCCGGTTGTTCGCAACGCCGCCTGGCCGCAGAGCGGCGGCAATCCAGCCCATTTGATGGGCCACCTTGCGGCCAACGATCGCCTGACCGAGGTGTGGAAGGCTGAAATCGGCGCCGGCGGCGGGTATCGCGAGATCATCATGGCGCAGCCGGTCGTTTTGAACGGCACCGTCTTCACCATGGACTCGGCCGCCAGCGTATCGGCGTTCTCCCTGGCCAGCGGTCAGCGTCTGTGGCAGGCCGATACCAAGCCCAAAGACGTTAAAAGCACCAATGTTGGCGGCGGACTGGGTGCGGATGGCACCACGCTGTATGCCGCCAATGGGCTGTCCCAACTGGTTGCGCTCGATACGCTGACCGGGAAGGAAAAATGGCGCCACGATCTGGGGATGCCGGCCCGGTCCGCACCCATGATCGCCGATGGCCGCGTCTTCGTCACCACGATCGAGAACCGTCTGACCGCATTCGCCGCCGCCGATGGCAGACAGCTTTGGGCGCACCAGGCCGCCGAGCCCGGCACCGCCATGCTTGGACAGCCGGCCGCGGCCTATCGCCGGGGCCTTGTTCTGGCCGGTTTCGGGTCCGGGGAACTGGCCTGCCTGCGGGCCGACAGTGGCAGTATCGTCTGGACCGACGGTCTCGGCGCGTCCGCGGGACAGGCGACAGTGGCGGAATTGCTGTCGATCCGCGGCCTGCCGGTTGTCGCTGGGGAACTGGTGTACGCGATGAGCATGGGCGGCCTGCTGGTTTGCGACGACCTGCCGACCGGTCGGCGGGTGTGGGACCGTCAGATCGCGGGCGAGGAAACGCCCTACATCGCGGGCGACTGGATGTTTATTATCTCGGCCCAGCAGGAACTGGCGGCGATCACAATTAGCGACGGCCGTATTGCCTGGATAACCCAGCTTCCCCGCTGGGACGATCCGGATAAAAAGAAACATGCGGCAAGCTGGTACGGACCGCTGCTGGCCGGCGACCGGCTGATCGTGACCAGCACAAGCAAGGATGCGATAGCGGTCAGCCCTTATACGGGCACGATCCTGGGCCATATCGTATTATCCTCGGAAGCCGCGCCTTTCGCGCCCGTGATCGCCGATGGAACGGTTCTTATTGTCTCCAACGACGCGCGTTTGATCGCGCTCAGGTAACCCCATGGTGCCGTCCAGCCTTCCGATCGTCGTCATCGCCGGGCGGCCCAATGTCGGCAAATCGACGTTGTTCAACCGTCTGGCTGGCCGACGCATCGCGCTGGTCGCAGATACGCCGGGCGTCACGCGCGACAGCAAGGACGCCGAGGCCCAATTGCGCGGCCGCATGGTTCGCCTGATCGATACGGCCGGGCTGGAGGAATCCGCTCCGGACACACTGGCCGGCCGGATGCGCGCCGGGTCGCAAAGCGCGGTGTCGCAGGCCGATCTGGTGCTGTTCGTGCTGGATGCCCGCGTGGGCGTCACACCGCAGGATGCGCATTTCGCCCAATGGCTGCGGCGCCAGGGCAAGCCGGTCTTGCTGGTCGCTAACAAGGCCGAGGGCCGGATGGCTACGTCGTCTATCCTCGATGCCTATGCGCTGGGGCTGGGAGATCCGGTCGGGGTGTCGGCCGAACATGGCGACGGCGTGGCCGATCTGATGTCGGAAATCGCCGATCGTTTGCCGCCCGAACCGCCCGCCGAACCGGAGTCCTTCGACGACAATCGCCCGCTAAAGCTGGCCATCGTCGGACGTCCCAATGCCGGTAAATCCACCCTGATCAACCGGCTGCTGGGCGAGGAACGGATGATCGTCGGCCCGGAACCGGGACTGACGCGCGACGCCGTCGCCACGATCCTGTCGGACGACCAGGGTCGGGCGATCGAACTGGTGGACACCGCCGGGATGCGCCGCCGTGCGCGGGTGGAGGAAGCGCTGGAGAAAATGTCTGTCAGCTCCGCCATCCAGGCGCTGAAAATGGCCCAGGTCGTGGTGCTGTGCCTGGACGCGGTGCGCGGCATCGACGACCAGGATTTGCAAATCGCTCGACTGGTGGAACGCGAGGGACGCGCCTGCATCGTCGCCCTGAACAAATGGGATGCGGTGCCGGATCGTAACGCTACCCGGAAACTGGTGGCGGAGCGGCTGGAGGAAAGCCTGGCCCAGATGAAGGGCATCCCCATGGTGACCCTTTCGGCGTTGACCGGAGTCGGCATGGACCATCTGTTGCCCGCGGTGCGCGCCGCGCACGACGTGTGGAACAAGCGCATCCCCACCGGCGAACTGAACCGCTGGTTCGAGCATGCGCTGGAAACCCATCAGGCCCCCCTCGTCAGCGGCCGGCGCCTGAAACTGCGCTATGTGACGCAGGCCAAAGCGCGTCCGCCCACCTTTGTCGTGTTCGGCACCAGGGCGGAACAAACGCCGGAGGATTATACGCGGTATCTGGTCAACAGCCTGCGTGACACGTTCAAGCTTCCAGGCACGCCGATCCGGTTGCAGTTGCGTGGAACCAAAAATCCGTTTGTCGAGTCAGATTAGTTTGAGAAAATCACATTCCCGCCTCGTGGCCTGAATTTTTCGACTTGACATGGCGATCGTTCGTCGAATCGATGGGACTCCACCGAATCGAGCGAGTGGGAAGGCGAAATGACAGAGCCAGTTCGTCACGTAACCGTATGTCCGGATGATGGCTGACCGGATCGTTGG
>JAJZFA010000044.1 GCA_021805565.1 Pseudomonadota bacterium | reverse complement strand
GGTTGCGCGGATCAACCAACGCCACGAACGCAGACGCGGTGCCATTGACTCCCGCTTCCGCACTCAGCGACGGGAGGCGCCCTCATGATCGAGCAAAAAACATGCCAAGTAATTCGACTCTGTCAAATTAGTGCCGCATCGAGAATAGATGCGTCAGAACGCCGATTGATCTGCTCGATCAAACAATAGACCAGGAGCATGCTCGACGCCCGATCCGAAGCAATAATTGTCGATCAAGCGCCAAGTCGGCGTCACCGTGCCGGCGAGCAACCCGCATTGCCTCAGATACTGTGTCGTACAGTGGAGGTGGGCCAAAACAGACTTGTACCGGGCCCATCTGGCGCAGCGCGGTGACAGACGCCAAACCTGCTCCGGTTGGTTCGTTTCCGACCACTGAGTGTAACGAGCGGTACCCGTCAAAAAAGCTTCTCCGCCCGGAAACTCAACCATTTGCCCTTACCGACGATGATGTGATCGTGCACCGCGATCCCCATCGTTGCCGCCGCCCGCACAATATCGGCCGTCACCGATACATCCTCTCGCGACGGTGCCGGTTCGCCGCTCGGATGATTGTGCGCCAGGATGACCGCGGTGGCGTGCAGATCGAGGCAGCGGCGAACCACTTCCCGTGGGTAAGCCGGCGCATGATTGATCGTGCCGTATCCCTGGACCTCGTCGGCCAACAGTTTGTTGCGGCCATCCAGAAACAATATCCTGAAATGTTCGGTGCGCTCGTGTTCCATGCTGGCGGTCAGATAATCCGTCAACTGGTTCCACGACGACAGCACCGGCCGGGTCGAAAGCTCTTTCCGCATCATCCGCAAGGCCGCCGCCTGCACCAGTTTCAATGCGGCAGCCCCGGCTTCCCCGATCCCGTCAACACCCATCAGCTCTGATGGCGGTGCCCCAAGAACACCGCCGAAGGTCCGGAACCGGGCCAGCAAAGCCCGGGCGATCGGCTTGGTGTCGCGCCGGGGCAGCGCGATGAACAGCGCCATTTCCAGCATTTCGTGGTCCGCCAGCGACTCCGGCCCCGCCTTCAACAGCCGTTGCCGCATGCGAAGGCGATGACCGTCCGATCCGGCCGGGGCGGTCGGGTCCACCGGGCGCGCGAACAGGTCCGGCAAAAACGATGCTTCGGCCATTCCGGACGGCTTGGACGATTTGGGCATGAGGCTCACGGCAAGACGATCGCCGTGCAGCCTAACCGCCAATTATTGCCAATCAGCTAACGCCGAGCGGCGGCTTGTCCAATCCCGCGGGGGACAGCGTAAATATTTCGCAGCCGGTGTCGGTTACGCCGATCATGTGTTCAAACTGCGCGGACAGGCTGCGGTCGCGGGTGACCGCGGTCCAGCCGTCGTCGAGTACCTTCACTTCCGGTCGGCCGGCGTTCACCATCGGCTCGATTGTGAAGAACATGCCGGTTCGCAGCACCGGGCCTTCGCCGATGCGGCCAAAATGCAGTACGTTCGGGGGCTCGTGGAAGCGCCGGCCGATGCCATGACCGCAGAAATCGCGCACCACGCTGAATCGCTGGCCCTCGACGTAGGTCTGTATCGCGTGGCCGACATCGCCCAGGGTCGCGCCTGGCTTGACCGCTTGCAGGCCGCGCATCAGCGATTCATAGGTGACGTCGATCAGGTTCCGGGCACGGGTATTGGGTGTGCCGGCCGAATACATGCGAGACGAGTCGCCGTGCCATCCGTCCAGGATGACCGTTACATCGATGTTCAGGATGTCGCCGTTTTCGAGCTTCCGGTCGCCAGGGATACCGTGACACACGACGTGGTTGATGGAGGTGCAGATCGACTTGGGATAGCCGCGATAATGCAGCGGGGCAGGGGTGGCACCATGCGCCAGAATGAATTCATGGCATAACGTGTCAAGAACCCCGGTCGAGACGCCGGGCTTCACATGCGGCACGATCATGTCCAGTGTCTCGGCGGCAAGGCGCCCGGCGGCACGCATCCCAGCGAAATCGTCTGGCGCATGAATTGTTATGCGCCTTGAGTCTGCTCCGCCGTCCATCGCCTGTCCCCGTCCGCCCTTCTGACATCGTCTTTCCGCAACATGCGCAAGCGGCCGGTCTGACGCAAGGCCCAGGTCACCGCAAGCGCGATGGCGATGCCGGCGCCGGAGACAATCTGCCAGCCGCTGCGCCGCTCAGTGCAAGTCCGGATGCAGGCGACGGGTGTAACGATGCGCGCCGGTCAGCGGCTGGCAAGCTGACCCGCTTCGGGGTGGATCACGATGCAGGCTTTGCGACGACCCGAACACGCATCTTGCGCATCGGATCGCGACAAGCCGGTTACCTGTGCCCGCCAGACGGTTTTGCCATGCAGTCGAAGCGATTCGACATGGGCTTCCCCTGCTTCGGCGTCCCTTCGTGCCGCCAGTGCCGCCGAATGGGCGGTCGCCTCGGTCGCGAATGTCCCGACCTGAACCGTCCAATTGGCCGCGCGGGGACGCAACGCCGCCGGGCGCGCGATTTCCGCCGCTCGGGCGCTGGCGATCAGCGTGACTCGCGATGCGATTTGCAGCGGCTTATGGGCGACGGGCACGTCCAATTGCTCGAAACCATGATCGAGCAGCGATGCCATATGGATGTCGCGTTCGCCGTTCGAAGCGGCACCGAGCACGACGCCCACAAGCCTGATTCCGCCGCGCACGGCGCTGGTAACGAGGTTATGTCCGGATGCCTCGGTATAGCCGGTCTTCAAGCCGTCGGCTCCTGGATAAGTCCGCAACATATTGTCGTGATTGAAGATAATCTGCCGATGCCACGAAAAGCTCGGTGTCGAGAAATAACGATAATAGGGTGGGAAATCGTTGATGATCCGGCGGCTTAGCACCGCCAGGTCGCGGGCGGTGGTCCACTGGTCCGGATCGGGCAATCCGGACGCATTGGTGAATGTGCTGTGACCCATGCCAAGCGCCCTGGCGCGTAGTGTCATCATTTGAGCGAAGCGATCTTCGCTGCCGCCGAGCAACTCACCGAGTGCGGCGGCGGCGTCGTTAGCGGACTTCGTGACCAGCCCCAGGATGGCTTGTTCGACCGTCAAATGGCTACCGGGCATCAGCCCCAGCTTGGTGGGCTCCATCGATGCGGCATGGGGGGATACCGGCACCACCTGCTCCAGCGCGATCCTGCGATCGCGCAAGGCCTCGAACGTCATGTACAGGGTCATCATTTTTGTCAGGCTGGCCGGATGACGCGGCTCGTCAGCGTTCACCTCCTCCAGGACATCGCCGGTGGCGGCATCGACGACGATGGAACTATAGCGCGCCGACCCGATTTGCGCGTGGGCCGGCAGGGCCGCGGCGAGCATGGCGGACAGCCATGCAGTCATCCCGGCAACGATCCGCAGGCGGCGAAAAACGACCTGACGCTTGACGCACGCGAAGCTAAGCATCCATGTCCCTTCCTGAGCCTGCGGCCAACCTTATGTGCCCCGACGCGACGATGTCCAGCGTTAAACTGACCGAAAACCGTAAAAAGTGAACGTGTTACAAGGCGACTCTCGTACGCGGCCAAGCGCCATCGACGGTTCCGGCATTCGTTGGTTCGTGGCCTTGGGCAGACCGGATCGCACGTTTCGGGTGGGCGCTGCCTGCTTTTCGCGCCAAAAGCGCGAAACCGTGCCTGAAAGCGAATCACAGTCCTTGGCGGACGTTCCGTCGCCTTGCTAGATTGATTTTCGCGATTCGCTTGCTTAGCCGCCACGAGGAGGGCAAAAGCGGCGGCCAGACTCGAATCTAGGAAACCGACCATGAAGCTCAAGGCCGACCGCGCCGTCTTGATCAAGGCGCTGGCCCACGTCCAGAGCGTGGTGGAACGCCGCAACACCATCCCCATTCTGGCGAACGTCATGATCGCCGTACGGGACGGCAAGCTGACGCTGACCGCCACCGACATGGAAATCGCCATCGTCGAGGATGTCCCCGCCGAATCCAGCCGCAACGGCGCCTGCACGGCGCCGGCGGCGACGCTGTATGAAATCGTCCGGAAACTGCCCGATGGCGCGGCCGTGGAACTCGATCATCCCGGCGGCGATGCGCACTTGTCGCTGCGCGCCGGGCGATACGATACAAAGCTTACGGTCCTGGCGGTGGAAGATTTCCCGTCGATGACCGCGGGCAGCTTGCCGCATAAATTCAACCTGAGCGCCCACACGCTCCGCGCCCTGATCGATCGGACGAAATTCGCGATCAGCACCGAGGAAACCCGGTATTACCTCAACGGCATATACCTGCATCACGCCGATTCCGAGGGCACGCCGGTGTTGCGGGCGGTTGCCACCGATGGCCATCGCCTGGCCCGGGTCGAAGAGCCGCTGCCGGAAGGTGCCGCGTCGATGCCCGGCGTGATCATTCCGCGCAAGACCGTGAACGAGCTGCGCAAATTGCTGGACGAGGTCACCGGCAACGTGGAGGTCGCGATGTCCGATACCCGCGTGCAATTCCGCGCCGACCAGATGCTGCTGACCAGCAAACTGATCGACGGGACGTTTCCGGAATACGAACGCGTTATCCCGCGCGGCAATGACAAAGTGCTGCGCGTAGGGAAAAAAGATTTCGCCGATGCCGTCGCCCGTGTGGCGGCAATCTCGTCGGAACGCTCGCGGCCGGTGAAGCTGTCGCTGGCCCGCGATCTGCTGGTGCTGTCGGCGTCCAGCCCCGAACAGGGCACCGCGACCGAGGAACTGGACGGCGACCGGGTGAAATACGACTCCGGCCCGCTGGAGATCGGTTTTCAGGCGCGGTATCTGAACGACATCACCGATCAGATTCCCGAACAGGTGGAATTCCGCTTCTCCGATGGATCGGCGCCAACCGTGGTGCAGGATGCGGGCGACTCCAGCGCGCTGTATGTGCTGATGCCAATGCGGGTCTAGCGTCGTTCCGCACGGCCCGCTGAAGCGGCTGGCAAGCCCCGCCTTCACGGCGGCACCCGGTACCGCCATCTTGCTTGCGTGCTCCGACTCACCCGCCTCACCCTGACCGATTTCCGCGGCTATACCGCCCTCGTCTGGCGCCCGGCCGCCCGGATCAGCGTGCTGTACGGACCGAACGGCACCGGCAAGACCAACCTGCTGGAGGCGCTGTCGCTGCTGGTCCCAGGGCGTGGCCTGCGCGGTGCGCGTAACGCCGACCTGCCACGCCAGGGCGGTTCAGGGGCGTGGGCGGTCAATGCCCGTTTGCAGACCCGCGACGGGGAAACCAGCATCGGTACCGGCGCCGAAGCGGGGTCCGACCGGCGGGTGTTCCGTCTGGACGGCGCCGCCCCGCGCGGGCAGGCCGACATCGGGCGGCTGATCGCCGCCGTATGGCTGACGCCGCAGATGGACCGGCTGTTTCAAGATGGCCTCTCAGGCCGTCGGCGCTTCCTGGATCGGCTGGTCTGGGCGCTGGAACCGGGCCATGCCCGCGAAATGGCCGCGCATGATGCGGCAATGGGCAGCCGCAACCGCCTGCTGGCGGAGGGCCGGCAGGATCGATCGTGGCTGGCGGGCCTGGAAGACTCCATCGCCCGACACGCCGTGGCTGCCTCCGCCGCACGCTTAAATCTAGTGACCCGGCTGAATGCCCGGATCGTGGCCGGGTCCGGCGCCTTCCCACCCGCGCGCATCGGCCTGGCCTGCACAATCGCCGAACGGCTGGAAACCGGCTCCGCCCTGGCGGTGGAAGACTGGCTGCGCGCCGGACTGGAAGCCAGCCGCAACCGCGATGCGGCGGCCGGCACCTGCGCGCTGGGTGCGCACCGCACCGACTTGCGGCTGACGGATGCCGCCACCGGCACGCCGGCTGCTCTTGCCAGCACGGGGGAGCAAAAATCGCTGCTGATCGGGGTTGTTCTGGCGCATGCCAGCCTGATCGCCTCGGCACGCGGCTTCGCGCCGCTGCTGCTGCTGGACGAACCCGCCGTCCACCTGGACGCGGATCGTCGGACGGCGCTATGGGACGTGCTGGCGGGCCTGCCGGCGCAGACAATCCTGACCGGTACCGATGTGGGCACATTCCTGCCCCTGGCGGCGCACGCCGAGGCGCTGGCCACCGGCGGCGGCGTCCTGCGGCGCGATGATCGTTTTCTTCGTCCAGGAACCGACGCGGCCCCTGTCCCGATGGGCCTGTAGCTGCTATCAATTAGAGTATTAACTTATTTTGCATGGAGTCGTCCCCCGGCATGTCCGACAACGCCGCGCCGCCACCTGATTCCGATCCCGAAGCGTACGACGCCGCATCGATCTCGGTCCTTCGCGGACTCGATGCCGTGCGCCGGCGCCCCGGCATGTATATCGGCGACACCGACGACGGCTCCGGCCTGCATCACATGGCATTTGAGATTATCGATAACGCGGTGGACGAGGTTCAGGCCGGCTTTGCCTCACGCGTCGAACTAACCCTGAACGGCGACGGCAGTG
Source organism: Pseudomonadota bacterium (assembly GCA_021805565.1). Lineage (GTDB taxonomy): Bacteria > Pseudomonadota > Alphaproteobacteria > Acetobacterales > Acetobacteraceae > Rhodopila. The sequence continues at coordinate 10,603 of JAJZFA010000044.1, read as the reverse complement.
TCACCGTGCGCGACGACGGGCGCGGCATTCCGACCGATATCCACCACGAAGAAGGCATCTCCGCCGCCGAGGTCGTGCTGACCCGGCTGCATGCTGGCGGCAAGTTCAATCAGAATTCCTATAAAGTATCAGGCGGCTTGCACGGGGTAGGCGCGGCGGTCGTCAATGCGCTGTCGGAATGGATGGAGGTCAAAATCTGGCGGCTTGGCCAGGAACACCGCATCCGTTTCCAGCACGGCGAACCAGACGGACCGTTGGAAATCGTAGGCCAGACGGATCGTGGCAGCGGCACCGAAGTCACGTTCAAGGCCAGTCCGGGCACCTTCACCAAGACTGAGTTCGACTACACGCTGCTGGAACGGCGGTTGCGGGAGCTTGCGTTCCTGAACTCCGGCATGACGATCGTGTTGCGCGACGAGCGGCATGCCCCGGCGGTTGAAAGCACGATGCGCTACGACGGCGGGCTGGTCGCATTCGTCGAATGGCTGGACCGGTCGAAAAACGCGGTCTTTACCCCGCCGATCAGCCTGCGCACCGCTGACGACGCGCAGGGCATCCGAGCGGAATTCGCGCTGTCGTGGAATGACAGTTTCCATGAGACGATGCTGTGCTTCACCAACAACATCCCCCAGCGCGACGGCGGATCGCATCTGGCGGGGTTCCGTCAGGCGCTGACCCGCGTGGTGACGAAATACGCGCAAAGCATGGGCAAGAAGGATTCGCTCGAATTGGTCGGCGAGGACATGCGCGAGGGCATGACCGCCGTGCTGTCGGTGAAGGTGCCGGACCCGAAATTTTCGTCGCAGACCAAGGACAAGCTGGTGTCGTCGGAGGTGCAACCGGTGGTGCAGGCGGCGGTTGCCGATGCCGTTTCGCACTGGTTCGAGACGCATCCCAGGGAAGCCAAGGGCATTATCCAGAAGGTGATGGACGCGGCGGCCGCTCGGGAAGCCGCCCGCAAGGCCCGCGAACTGACACGGCGCAAGGGCGTGCTGGATGTGTCGACACTGCCGGGCAAGCTGGCGGACTGCCAGGAACGCGACCCCGCTAAGTGCGAAATCTTCATCGTCGAGGGCGACAGCGCCGGCGGGTCCGCCAAACAGGGTCGCGACCGCAAGTTTCAGGCCATTCTGCCCTTGAAGGGGAAAATCCTGAATGTGGAACGCGCCCGGTTCGACCGCATGCTGGGCAGCCAGGAAATCGGCACGCTGATTACCGCCCTGGGCACGGGCATCGGCCCCGGCGCGGTCGAGCAAGGCGGCTTCGACGCGGGCAAGCTGCGCTATCACCGCATCGTTATCATGACGGACGCCGATGTGGACGGATCGCATATCCGCACGCTGCTGCTGACGTTCTTCTTCCGCCAGATGCGCGAATTGATCGAGCGCGGGCACCTGTACATCGCGCAGCCGCCGCTATACCGAGCGAAACGGGGCAATGACGAACGTTATTTGAAGGACGATAATGCGCTGGAATCGTTTCTTCTGGATAAGGCTTTGGCGGATGCGCGCCTGACCTACCCGAATGGCGATGTGTATGAGAAAGAGGATTTGCGGCGCGAGGTGAATTTACTGCGGGAGGCCTCGCACAACCTGAAGCGGCTGTCGTCGGTCATTCCGGTGGCGCTGCTGGAGCAGGCGGCGATCGCCGGCGTGTTGACGCCGGATCCGGTGCGGGCCACGGCCGCGGCGCCCGCGTTCGTTACGCGGCTGAATGCGGTGTCGCTGCCGACGGAACGAGGCTGGGTGGTCAGTGCGGATAACGGCCTGACGCTGTCGCGCACCGTGCGCGGCGTCGCCGAACGGTACGCGTTGGAGCCGTCCGCACTCCGCAGCGCCGAGGCGCGATGGCTGGCGGAACGGGCGAGCGCGCTGGCGCAGCGGTTCAGCGTGTCGGCCAGGTTGAAGCTGGATTCGCAAGAACCGTTGGTCGCTGGGCCGGCATCGGCCTACGACCGGATCATCGCGCATGGCCGGCGCGGGCTGTCGGTGCAGCGGTTCAAGGGGTTGGGGGAAATGAACCCCGATCAGTTGTGGCAAACCACGCTGGACCCGTCGATCCGCACCCTGTTGCAGGTGAAGGTCGGCGATTCCGAGGATGCCGCCCAGGTGTTCAGCACATTGATGGGCGATGTCGTGGAACCCAGACGGGACTTCATCGTGGGGAACGCATTGAAGGTTGCCAACCTGGACGTATAGGGCAGCATCTGTGAGTGGACTCCAAAACCTGGACTTAAGCACCAATAGTTGGACCTGGCATTCGATTTTTCAATTCCTTAGCGACCCCGCCGCAGACAACTCCCCGGAGCCTACACAATCAACACATACGGGGTCCAAACCATGCTGACGTGACAACTCCCCCCCAAATGACGAGAGCTTGATGGACTGCGAGTAGGGGTCAATCAAATGGCACAAGACAATTTCATCGTTGAGATCCGTGATGAGATGATCGCGGATGAGACCGAAGGCACCGGAGGCGGAGCGTCAGGCATTCTTCTCAGACCACCAAAATTCTTCATGATATTCGAAGGACGAAAACATCCTACGGCAAGCTGGAAGACGGCCTATGATGAACTTGGACGGCGGGGTCTTCAGCACGCGGGCATCAAGACGAAAACCATCGTCCGTACGCGTGTTTGGGTGCATCCCATTGATGCGCGCATTACAGTTCTTAAAATTAACGACGGTAATACCACCCAATTCCGAGTGTCAATCGACGGTCGCATTCAGGGCGAAATATACAATACCCACGATGAAGCTATCATCGCGGCGAGCGAGCAATATCAGCAAGCAGGCATGCAAAAATAATCAAATCGAGTAGGATTGGTGTTTTGGCGTATCTCTGGGCCACACCGGAGTGGTGACCTGGTCAGCCCTTACGCTCAATCGTCAATATCAAACGGGATGGATGCAAGATTGAATAGGGGGTCGGTTCCTGAAGGTTTCCGATTGCCCAGATCCGAAGTTTGCGAGAGCTTGTATAATTGCCCTCGTCCATGAAGAACCTCGTATTCGATGGATTTTTTCAGAGCCGCGCAGGAACGGCGGAATATAGCCACGTCGTCCGGATGGGATTTTAGGGCTTGAATTTCACAGTTTCGCGTCATGGACGATGCCCAGGCGTCTAACCAGCCCATTTCTTCGGTAAGTCTGAGAATGCCAAGGAATCCGGTGACCCGCTCCTCCATAGAGAATTTCTGAAGATAGGGCAGACAGACCGCGTATCGGTTGAGATCATAGCCATTGGCTTTGGCCAACTCCAGAACCTCGGCCTCATCGACGACTTGGAAATCACCGCCATTGCCCATTTGATTGGTAATTGCCATCTCACAATCCAGGTCCATTTTGGATTTTCCTGCGGCATCATCATCTGACATGGCACACTCCTCCCCTTGAATTATGGCCGCCGCTTCAAGGCCATCGGCTTCCAGCATTGATCGGATGCCCCACAACCACAATGGATTTCACACCTTCTAAGCCGACCATTCCAGATGTCTTCCTACCCTTCCTGTTTCCTTGCCGGAAACCCAGAGTTCATGATTTCGCCAGTGGAGATAACCCAGTGCTGTGCGGACCATCGCAGAGGAGTAAGAGGCCCTGTCGGCGAGGACGAAAGTCGTCATCGCCGTTTCCGACGTCTCCAACGGAATATCAATCGTGTGGACGAGATAGCCACCGAGAACAAGCAGCAGCGGCAAGAGCCGGATGGTCAATTGGCCCATTTGAAACCGTCCCATCTTGGCAACCACTCGGAAATCTCAAATGGTCTAGAATATGATTGATCATGTGGGTCGAGACGGAAGGACTTCGTCACGCCTCTCACGAACCGGCGACCTTGACGCTGTTCCGTCTCATATCATTCGCTACGGCGCGGCGGCAGGCAGGGCATTCCATTTGACGCCAGTTCGAGTCCGCTGAGGGCCATTTAAACCGACGGCGGTGCGTGGCAGATTCCTTCCAAAGAATTCCTCACGACAGCGGATGAAGCGCCAGCAATTGTGTGGTCTTGCTTGGTCTGGACCGATGACAAATGACCACCTTCGCCGAGTAGTCCGAGGTGTCGGATGGATCCCCGACAGGAGAGGCGTGCAGGTTTTGTGAAAGCCTGGACCTGATAACCATTTGCTGGCATTAGCGGCAAATGTCTGAAAACCCCCCCCAATCTCACCATCTTCGCCGTTGCAGGCGCCGCACCGCGATACCCATCGCCCTCGGGGGTGCTCGTATTTGCGACGCCGAATACGAATTGGGAAGCAATCCTTATTGATGAACGGGCCATATCGACTCTCCGGGAGCAGATCGCAGCCCTATCACTGAGCGGTCTGTTCAAGATACTCCCCCGAGGCCTAGACCGCAATCAGCTTACTACCGTCGGGAGATTCCGAATGGCCTGCCAAGCACTCGACAGCGATGTGCGCGGGGGAGCCGTTAAGCCAAACCGATCGGTAACAGATTTGACGAGGCGCCCGATATCCGCTGGGGAGATTGCGATAGAATTTTCTTCGACGGACGGCTCCAGTTTGTCTCTGCGGTTCGACGACATCGCCGCTGACGGATTGCTGGAGGTTTTTAAGGAGATTGGTTTGGGCGGTAAGGCTTAATTCCATCACCGCCGCCAGGCCTTATTTTCTTTATCTAGCTAGTTTTCGGTCGGCAGTCGCAGACCGGGCAGGTTTTCAAACCACTTTCGTGACGACTCCGCTTCTGCGGCCCCATCCCTTTCGAGCCACTCGGCATGATCAGGCGGCAACATCGCGGCCCACTGTTCATCGCCCACTCTCACGACCAGAGGGCGGGGATCCGGGTGCAGGGGAATCGGGTGAAGGTTTTTAACGGGTGATGAGGCCTGCGAGGAAATCGTCATCCCAGGCGGCGACTTTACGACGCAAACGCATCGAATCCTTGCTGGTGGCGGTTCGCAGAAGGTTATGCGCCATGTGTTTGATCGTGGTGAAGTTGGCAGGCGCGTGGTGGGTTCGCACGCGGCATTCGTCGTCGCGAAATATCATGTCCATCACCCAATGGAGGCTGTTCTCGATCGACCAGTGGCTGCGCACGATGGGGCCGATCAGGGCCGCGACCATGACCAGGGATGTGAGATATAGCCGTGTCTCATGCTCGGTTTTTCCATTGATCTCACGGCTGCTTTCGACCATGACCACGGCCTTCAGCCCTGGCCAGTTATGCCGTTCCTGAAGCCACGCGACGTCATTTATCACGGTTGTGGTGCGGGTTTCGATACGGCCGTGATCGCCGCCGATCGTGGTGTCGCGTGTGACCTTTGTATCGGCAAAATCCCTGGCCTTCTGTTCCGCGGCGAAAAGTGCGACGTCCTCGCGCAGCGACCCCTGGTTGCCTTTTAGCGCCAGGACATAGTCGGCTTTCTTGTCGAGTATGGTCTGAGCGATATCGCGCTGGCACCCCATCGCATCGATGGTGACGATCGCTCCCTCAATCGCCAGCATCCTCAGTAACTTGGGGATTGCAATGATCTCATTGGACTTTTCCGCCACTTTCACCTGTCCGAGCACGAGACGCTGACGGGCGGAAAAAGCGGAGACCATGTGGATCGGCGCCGTGCTGTCTTTCTTGCGGCCCGACCGGCGTACGGTCTTACCGTCAATCGCGATGACCCCTTCGGGGATGCCTGTCACAGACGCCACCCAGGCAACGAAGCATCGTTGGAACTGCTCGGCATCGAGCGTTGCGAAGATGTCGCCAACCCGGTCGTGCGGCGGCGTCCCGTCCTTGAACGGGCGGAATCGGCGTAACAGCGCGAGCTTTTTCTCGCCGAAGCGGGCGATGTCGGTGAAGCTCTCCGCACCGGCGAGCGTGGCCAGCAGTGCCAGCAGCAACACCTCGTCGAGTGGATAAACCACCTTGGCTTGCTGGCGGGTATCGGGCAGGTCTTTGAAATGATGAAGAAAGACCGTCGCCTCGAAAATCTCGCCATCGTCTCTTGTCGAATCGTCCATCACAGTCCCCCATCTCGCGAATCGAGGACACTCATGGATTCGACACTTTAGCCGTTTGTCACGTACTTATTCACCCGATTGCCCTGGATCCGGGTGGGGATAGAGTTGTTCAGGCACCTCTGTAGATGGTAAGCTGGAATCGATGCAGTCCGTGCTGGACATGTTATGCCTCCGGGTTTTGTGCGTTGTCACCGCATCTTCGATGTTTGATCGAATGTCTCCTAAATGGAAGGATTATCAGATCGTTGGTCGATCTGACTTGCGACCGCGAATATGGCCAATAAGCGCGCGTTTTCCGCTGTGCCCTTGCTGTGACTCCATGTCAGATTGGCACCGGAGGCGCGTATCGGCAGGATGATCGTCTACATGGATCACTGCCCGGCGTGCGACAGTCGGCGTAGGCGACCTCGTCACGGCTGCCTTCGTAGATCAGGCAGATATTTGCCTTATCTGGATCAGGCCAACACCCGTGCGCGCCAACCGCGGAGAGCCGGAAATCGGACACGGCTATACGGTGAACTCGCTATGATAGGGTCGTTTGTTTCGGCGTCGAGGTTGCGTTACGGACTGAGCCGATGAACGAATTCCATCCCGCCAAAAGGTCGAATGCCGACTGCATCTCGGGCATCCGGCGTTCAAAACGAGGCCAAATAAAAATCTCGTATGGTGAGGATGGTGCAGGCCGCATATTTCACATCTCAGAGGTCGATTCGGGCTCGAATACAGGCTGCTTCTGCCCGGAATGTAAGGCCCCGCTGATCGCCTACAAGAGCAAGCGTAAGCTCACGCGAGACCACTTTGGCCACCGCACGGACTATGCATGCGCGACAGCGCCGGAAACAGGCCTCCATAAATTTGCTAAGCAGGTGCTGTGTGAAAACCGAGCGCTGTTGTTGCCACCGCAAATTGGACGACATGAGGAAGCGACGAATTACATCAGGGACGCCTATATGTTTTCTTACGATATTGTCGCTGATGAGGTGATAATGCCGAACATGAAGCCAGATATTGTAGTTAAACGAGGTCAATACGAGCTTTTGGTTGAAATAGCCGTTACACATTTCTGCGAAGAGGCCAAGTTGGATCGCCTCCGGGAACGACGCTTGTCAGCCATAGAGATAGATCTATCCAAGGTTCTACGCGACGCCAGCCGTGAAGAGCACGTTGACGCAGTGCTCAAGTCGGCTCCGCGGCAGTGGTTATTCAACAAACGCGTGGCGTCGGCCGAAGAACAGTTCCGTCAGTTAGCGCTCGATCAGGCTAATGCGGTTAGAGCGCAGCATGATAAGGATTGGGGCGGTTTGGCCGCCGATCTGGCCGCCGCGTATGGAGGGGATGTCGAAGTCGGCGACACGAGTTGGTTCCAAGCGATGGAGTACGCCGGGATCGAGGAATATGTAGCAAAGCCCATTATTGGTGGTGGGTGCTTCATCGTTTGTGCTGCAACTTGGCAGTCTGCGATTATCCATCGATTTGTGCTCAGATGCTATGGCGACATCACGCCTTGGGAGGTAACCGAATGGCTGGCGGAAGAGAACTTTCTGAAGCCTGCCTTTCGGTTACCTCCGGTCCAGGGTGGCACCGAAATGAAGAAGTATCTGAAAGCGGCTGTCCCAGACTTCCGTCCGCCGGAGGATGTAGTCACTGAGTTTATGCTGGGTCTGGCCCGCCAAGGGCTACTTTATAAGGGACGGACACGCTGGTCCTCTCGCACGCCAAACGCTGAAAAGGCCCGAAACGAATGGAACCAGGCAAAGACGGCCTGGAGACGGTGGCAAGAGATCAAGGTGGTCCTGGTGGCTATCCAAAAGGACGCTAAACGCGGTTCGACCGTCAGGAAACCATGCGCCTTGCGAACGAACGGAGAAAGGAGGTCGCGGCTGAGCAACAGCGGCAGGAAACCCGGTTGATGTTGACTAAGCTACGGTCAGAGGCCGGGAACCTGATGGGCGCCGAGGCTGGTGACTCATGGCTTTCACGTCAACTTCCCGGCGGCCTTAATCGGGCTGAAGACCTGGGTCTAAACTCCCAACAACGAAATTCACTTCAGAGTGCTTTCGACACGGAGCGATATCGTCTAGCTGAAGTTGAGCAGGCAAAGGCCTGCGCGTCGGCGTTGGCGATACGCTGTCTTGACGAACTCCGCGCGAAGGCGGCTCAGGATCCGCAATTGTGGTCATCTGAGCGCGTCGAGGCTTGGTTGGCCGTCAGCCATACACTGTCTGGAGGCGCAAAAATTCGCCGTCGGGATTTCTGCGTCGACATTCAAACGCTTAACCAATGCCTTGATCGCTTGCCGTCAAAATCAGCAAAGGACAGGCAAAAGCCGCGGCGTTGATCTTTGGATCTTAATTCCCAGATGGCCAATCTCATCGTGAGATCGTATTACAGTCGCGACATGAAGAGGGACACGATGAAGCCGTTGCAGCGCACCTATTTCGACGTCACCGCAGATCGGAATCCGCGCTTCGTTGCAGCTATCGATGATCGGATTGAGAAAATCGGCAGCATTGATTGGCCACTCAATTCCGAACAACTCCGTGAGTTTGGCGGCTCCGATGACATCGATGCCGAACTTCAAGCAGGAGCAGAAACGCGCCGTGTCGATGACGCGCATGGGCCTAACGCGGCGTAGGCTGTGGGACGAATTCGTGCGCAAGGGTATGCTCGCCCGCTTGTCGATGCTTTAGTTTGTGAATACGCCGCGCGGTATTGAGCGAGGCTGACGCGCGCCATCAGCGCGGCGTGCGGTGGCATGTGATAAACGAGATTGCTTATGCTCAACCGTACGCGTGAGGCTTTTTAGGTTGCCCTCGGTCGAAGGGTAGATATCGAGACTTATTGATAAATATAGAGTTATATAGGCTGATATAGATACTTATGGCTTGATATAGGACCCATAGCCAGATAAGCTTCGTTGGAGCGATAGGAGCCATAAGTTGGTCAGAGCAGCCCACCAGAGCGCACAGAGATATCCTCTGACGTCCATCCTCGGCACGGATGCCGGAGTTCGGCTACTGCGCGAGTTGGCACGCCATGGCGGCCAACTTTCGGCCCCGGATCTCGCCCGCCGCACTGGCCTAGCCAAAGGGAGTGTCGCGAGAGGAATTGAATCGCTGGAGGCGACAGGTATTGTCACATCGGCTGGAACAGGCCGCAGCGTGCTTTATCGCCTGCGCTCGGACCACCCTTTATGCCCGGCGTTGTCTACACTGTTCGAGGCGGAGGAGCGGCGGTTTCAGTCCATTCTGGACAGTGCCAGAAGCGCCGCGGAGTCTGCTGGGCCGGGATTAGTGGCGCTCTGGTTGTTCGGCAGCCTGGCGCGCGGGGAGGACCTGGCCGACAGCGACCTCGACCTGGCGCTTGTGGCGGAGCCTGAGGCGTTGTCGCGGCTCGCCGACGAGGTCCGGGATGGATTGGTAGCAACTTCCGAGGTGCTAGGTTTTACTCCCTCCCTGGTGACACTGGGGACCGACGACGTCGTGAGGCTGGCCGCCCAACGTGACCCGTGGTGGACTGGCGTCACCAGGGACGTCCTCCCTTTGATCGGCGGGCGCCCAGAGGATCTGGTGGCGGCGCTTAGGCGCACCGCAGGAAAGGAAGCGGCCGCATGACCAGAAAGGGCAGGGCAAAGAGCGTCGATGCTGCATTCGGGGCCGATCGCCTCAAGCTGGCGCGGGCATACCTGAAGGCGGCCCGAAACGAGGTCTTGCTAGTGGAGCCAGGAGACATCGGCAACCCCGTAATGTCTCAGATCGTCACCGCTGCGATTGCGTTCACGGACGCCCTGACTGCGACCTACGCAGGGCGTGCGAACCAACAAGATCACGCCGCGGCTGTGAAGGCGCTGCGTGACGCTCTCGGCAACCGTTTGCCGACCGCCCAGGAAACCAATCTCAGCCGGATTCTTGGCGAGAAGGATGAGGTCCAGTACGGGACACGCCCCCGCAGCACGGCTGATGCCCAGTCCCTCCTGGCCCGCTTCGAAGAGTTCGCATCCTGGGCCGAAGCTGAAATGACGCGTCTGAAGTAGGGTGTTTCCTCAGATCTCTCCGTGCGGGGGCGGTCGGTTGGGCCGCCGCCCACGGATAGAAATGATATCGAGATTGCCGCAGGCGGGGCGGCTGGTAGCTCCGCAAAACGAATCTGCCGGGTCGGGGTCAGCGTGAGCGCATTATGCCACCTGCTTCGTCCCCCCGGCCATGTCATGGCCCAGTTCACCTGTCGATTCGGGTTCTTCCTGGGAATCCCTGGCACAGGTTCAGACAAGATAACCCGTTGCGGTGGATCGCATTTCCGGGCCAAAGTTAGCCGCCTAGTGGCGTTTACTCAATAATGCCGGAGAGTTATTGGCGTTAGCATAGTGTTGCGGCCACGACAGGTGGGTGGGTGCCGATCGCCAACGCTGTCACTCTCAACGCTGTTTGACAGTAACCGTCCGGTCAGCCCCGCCTGGAAGCAGGTCCAGGCGGGGCTATAATCCCTGTCAGGCAGCATCCCGCCGATCCAGCCTTTCCCGGACCTGGGCGAGGTTCCACGGCAGTAATTCATGGACCCGTTTGACCGGATGATCGGCGATCCGTTCCAGCACCTGACGCAGATAATCCTCGGGGTCGAGGCCGTTGAGCT
>JAJZFA010000060.1 GCA_021805565.1 Pseudomonadota bacterium | reverse complement strand
ACGAGAGAATCGTAGCCGCTGAAGTCACGCAACAATTTTCGCTATCCAACTGCGCCGTCCGGCCGGCGCCCCCAACGGAGTGAGTAAGCTGAGGAGTCCGTTCCGGTTCCATTCCGGGTCAGCCTCTCAGCCTTTAGGTGCTTTAGTTCCGCATCGGTCATCGATATTAAAAGGGAGCAAGAAATTACAGATTTGCCACTTTCGGTCGGAGGTAAACAGTCAATCTCCGAGCAAGATACCACAAAATCACCACGGAATATTTTGCTCTTGGGAGAGTTAATAAGAAGGAATTTGCCATTCAGATTGAGACATAAATGGTATTTTTTCTTATTGGCGACGATGCTATGAAATCGAACAACATCCGCGGGTTTGAACATTATGCATAATGTGAGGCATGCACGATATCCGAAACAACTTCCTTATCCTCCCCTTCGACAAGAAGGTTGTAGTTCATCAGGTATGACTTTTTAACGCCATCATCCTTCCAGGCTTCGAGGTAGGCTGGGTACTCGTGCGTCATATCGCGCGTCTCTGTGAAGCTCTGGGCCTTTATCAGAGACAGCGCTTCCTTCAAGGCGTTGACATCGGTTTCCGATAGGACGCGCAGGTTTGGCGACCGCTTGGGACGGACAAATTTTATTGCCTTGGCTCCATCTTTTGGGGATACCTCACGGCTCCACATGGGCCAATCACCGAACTCCAAAGTGAAATTCTTGGGCCGCTCGTCGCCAAGCAATTCATATGTCGCAGACGGGACGGGTCCGTCCTTCATGGCATAATAATTATCGAACGATATCGGCCGGCCATAGTTGTTCAGGTGGGCGACATCTGCCACGAACAGAGACTTAACGATGTCATATTTCGTGACGTAGGTACCCCGCCGCTCCGCTTCCTCGATCAGAAACAGAATGACCTCTACTATCCGGCGATAATTCGCCTGTAGCGTAGGACGGCGTAGCGTATTTTTCACTTTGACCCCATTGAGCCACAAACCCCTCAATGTTCAAGCATCGCGGCCACAACAGCAGACCCGCTCACCCGAGGGAAGCGTTTTGTTCATATTAATAGAAAGAATCATAGCAAAAAATCACACATTCGTGAGTGACATATACCCCGGCTTAGCCAAATCAGACTATAGCAGGCTGTCGTTCAAGGGTCGCGGTCTGTCAGGGGCGTACTCCAGCGTGCATCGGCACCCGCCCCTGCTCCACCATCGATCTGGTCTTAAGCATCCACGTCAGCGTCCACATAAACCGACGCGCGATATCCTACCATGGAACAATAGACATCTGTGGGCGACACCGCAACCGGCCAGAACAAAATAAGATTAAATGATTGAGGAATGGTTAACATTCTTACTCTAATGCCGCGAATCCTACGTCAATGACCGTGAATCCAGGACATCGTCGGCCCGCTTACCCCACCACCGATCCGGCGCTACCCGCCCTTACAAACCGGCATTACCCCAAGCGTCGCCGGCTGCCCCTCGAACTGGAACAGCACGCCGCGCCGGACCATCCGCATCGGCGCATCCCGAACCTACCGCTCCAGGATTAGCCGCAAGGGGCAGTCTTTCGGATCAAGCCCTCAGCCAGCGGCAACGCACTCGGTCACATCCTTGACTGACTGCGCGTGGCCAGCGTTTCGCAATGTTGTGAGAGCCAACCGGATCGTCTCGCCATGCCGGACGATCGCCCGTTCGGCGGCTTCGATCTTTCCGGCCCGATGCCCGCGCTTGCGGCGCAGCCCGGCGATGGCGACTTGACATGATGGCGGCTGTGACATCCTGCTGGAAGAATCATTCTTTCCGCCGCCTGATATCAGACCTCGGTTTTTCCCGTATGCACCCGCAGCCGGATGTGGTCCGGCACGTCCTGGCCGGCATCGGTGAACGCCTTGCGGAACGCGCCCATTGCCGGACCGAAGATACCCGCGCGGTTTTCGCTGCACCATTCGCGCGACCCGATCGTGGTGTCCAGGCTGCCCTGGAAGCGCGGCATCACCCAGCGGGCGAACAGTTCGTAGCTGCGCAGCGTTTGTTCGCGGTTCGCCCATTCGTGGGCGCGGAACAGCACCGCGCCGGCGCCACCGCCGGTGAAGCCCAGCAGCCGCTCGATCCCGGCGATCAGCGTTTCCGGCGAGCCGACCAAGGTGGACCCGGCGGCCAGACCCTCGGCCAGCGGGTTTTCGCTGCGCATCGGCGGCCGCCCCAGCGTATCGCTGAAATATGACAGGGTTTCGATGCGCTCGCCCTTGCGGACCTCTTCCATCGCCAGTTCGTCGGTTTCCGCGCAATGCATGTTGACGACCAGACGCCAGTCGTCGCGGTTCATGGTCTTGCCGTATCTGGCGGCCTCGGCTTCGCCCATTTTCCAGTAATCCGCCAGCTTGGCGGATCCGCCGGGCAGGCCGGCCCCCAACGACAGCAGGCCGGCGCCGTGCTTGCCGGCGGCCAGCGCGCCGGCGGGGGTGGTGGCGCTGGCGACGGCGATGGGAAAGCCGCCCTTGGTATAGGGTTTCAGGTGCAGGCGGGCGTCGCGCAATTCGAACCAGTCGGTCTTCATGGTGACCGGTTCCTTGCATGCCAGCAGCGCCATGATCGCTGTGAGCGATTCGTCCATCATGCCGCGCTGGCGTTCGGCGTCGATGCCCATCATGTAAGCGTCGGACACCAGGGCGCCTGGGCCGCAGCCCAGCATCGTCCGGCCGCGCGTCATGTGATCGAGCTGGACGAACCGTTGGGCGACCAGCAACGGGTGGTGGTAGGGCAGGCTGGTGACGCCCGATCCCAGCATGATGTGGCGGGTTCGTTCGGCGGCGGCGGCGATGAAGATTTCCGGCGATGCGATGATTTCCCACCCGGCGGAATGATGTTCCCCGATCCACGCTTCGTCGTAGCCGAGGTGGTCGAGCCACTGGATCAGTTCCAGGTCGCGCCCGAGCGCGAGGGTGGGATTGTCGCCGACGCGGTGGAACGGGGCGAGGAAAATGCCGAAGCGCAGGCCTTCATGGGGTGCCATGCGGAAGTCCTTTCAGGATATCGCGAAACCGTGGCGGGGACGGGCGGGATGGTCAAGTTTGTCGGCCCGACACGATGCCGGGCTAACTGTTGCGTCAGGCAAACGCGGCGAAGACTTCCTCCAGCGCGGCGACCTGGTTGCCGGCGGCCGAGGACGGCACCACGATCAGGTCGCGGACGCCGGCATCGTGCCAGGCCTCGACGCCTTCGCGTACCTGCGCGGCCGATCCTGCCAGCGTGTTATCGGCGAGCCACTTGTCGGAGAAGCAGGCCGGCACGTCGTTGGTGCGGCCTTCGGCGATGGCGGCCTCGATCGCGTCCATTTCTTCGTGGTAACCGGCTTCCCGCCAGTAATTGCGGTAGTTCGGCAGGAACGCATAGCTGGTCAATGTCCGGCGATGGACCGCCCTGGCGGCTTCGATGTCGTTGCTGATACAGGTTGGGATCATGTTGCCGATGAAGAATGCGGGGTCGTTGCGCTTTGCCGCCGGCAGGGCCGCGAGCGACGCGGCCATGTGGGAGCGGGAGGCGTTGGCGAACACCACGCCCTCGGCGATTTCGCCGGCCAGGGCGACCATTTTCTTACGCAGCGCCGCGACCACGATCGGCGGCAGCGTGCCCAGTCCGTCCTGGGCATGATATTTTTCAACGAAGGTGCGGATATCGCTCAGCGGTTTGCCGGGCGTGACGCCCATCCGGACATGCGACGGGCCGTGCGCCACACCGATGCCGAGGCGGAACCGCCCGCCGGAGATTTCATGCATCATCGCGGCGCTTTGCGCGAAATCGCCGATGGTGCGCTGATAGATCGGGGCGATGGCGGTGCCGAACGGGATGGTTTCGGTATTCCAGGCCAGGGCCTCGCACAGCGACATGTTGCCGAACATGCTGGGGGAATATATCCCGGCGAAGCCCCGGCGTTCGATCTCTTGCGCGATTTCGATGGTGCGGCGGCGGCGGCCGGGGACGGCGACAAGGCTGATGGCTGGCAGGGCATTCGGCATGGTGTTTGTCCTTGAAGGTTTTCCTGATTCTGGCTCGGCCGGTCGCGGGCGGCGCGATCAGGCGGCGCGCCAGCGTTCGCCGTCGCGGATCGCCTTGCCTTCGGTTTCCATTTTCAGCAGATGCGCCAGCACGTTGCGTTCCGCCGCCTTGCGCAGGCGCGGATTCAACTGCGAATACAGCGCGTCCATGATCGTATGGGTATCGAACGGTCCGTCCGCCAGCTTTCTGGCGATCGCCTGCTCGCGGATGACCCGGTGTGTCAGCATGGCCCGCACCAGCGTCCTTGGATCGCGCAGCGGCGGGCCGTGGCCGGGCAGGTACACATCGTCGTCGCGGTCCAGCAACACATTCAGGCTGGCGAAGTAATCGCGCATGTCGCCGCCGGGCGGACTGACGATGCTGGTGGACCACGACATGACGTGATCTGCGCTGAACAGCACCTTGTCGCCATTCGCCGCCGGCAGCGCGAAGCACAGGTGATCCGATGCATGGCCCGGCGTGTGCAGCGCCAGCATGCCGGCGAACGACGCCATGTGATCCAGCTTGATATCCGGATCGAACGTCGCCAGCCCGCTGGTCCGGAACCCCACCGTGGGCGCGCCGGTCGCTGCCCGCAGCGCCGGAACCGCGCCAACATGATCGTGATGGGTGTGGCTGACCAGGATGGACGCGATCTTGCCGCCGGTGTGGCGCAGGATCGCCTCCACATGGTCGGGATGGTCTTCGGGGCCGGGATCGAGCACCGCGATGCCCGCGGCCGTCTCGATCAAATAGGTGTTGGTTCCGAAATAGGTCATTGGGCCGGGATTGTTGGCGACGATCCGGCTAATTCCTGGCAAGACCGGCAGGTTTGCGCCGCGTTCGGGTTCTGCTTCGGTCAAAAAAGCCATCGTGTACGGTCTCCGTTGTTGCAACCTGCATGCCGCAAACCGGCCGGGCTGGCAACGGCGGCGGGTTCCGTGACAATATGAACGCAACACCGGAACGGACGGAAACGCGCATGGCACGGGCCGGATTGCGTGCACGCGGCCGGATCCGGACGAAAACCGCGTCCAGGGAAAGGCCCGAACACCGATGCCCATTTTGACCCGCCGCCGCACGCTGGCTCTGGCCGGTACTGCGCTCGCCACCCCCGCCATCGCGCAGACCAAACAGGCGCCGGGCGTAACCGCCACGGAACTGCTGATCGGCCAGACCATGCCGTATTCGGGTCCGGCGTCCAGCTATGCGCCGATCGGCCGGGTCGAAGCGGCCTATATCGGCATGATCAACAGCCAGGGCGGGATCAACGGACGGAAGATCAAACTGTTGTCGCTGGACGACGGCTACAGCCCGCCGAAAACGGTCGAGCAGACCCGCAAACTGGTCGAGGAAGAAGGCGTTGCCTGTATTTTCCAGCAGCTTGGCACGCCCTGCGCGACCGCGGCCCGCAAATACCTGAACGCCAAGAAGGTTCCGCAGATTTTCGTGGCATCCGGCGCGACGCAGTTCGGCGATTACCAAAACTATCCGTGGACGATCGGCTGGCAGGTCAGTTACCAGATCGAGGGCCGGGTCTATGCCCGCTATATCTTGACCGCGAAGCCGGACGCAAAAATCGCGGTGCTTTACCAGAACGACGATTCGGGCAAGGACTTCCTGAAGGGGTTCAAGGACGGGCTTGGCGACAAGGTTGTGCAACTGGTGGCGACCAGCAGCTATGAACCGTCCGACCCGACCGTGGACTCCCAGGTGGTGCAACTGCACGCATCGGGGGCGGACGCGCTGTTCATGGGCGGCATTCCGAAGTTCAACGCCATGACGTTACGAAAGGTGCGCGATCTGGGCTGGAACCCGCTGTATCTGATCGCCACGGTCGGGTCTTCGGTGTCGTCGGGGTTGGCCCCGGCGGGGCTGGACAAGGCGGTGGGGCTGGTCACCGGCGCGTATATGAAGGATCCGTCCGATCCGCAGTGGAAGGACGATCCGGGATACAAGGACTGGCTGGCGTTCATGACGGACTATATGCCGGGGTCCGATCTGTCCGACATCAATAACGTCTATGGTTATTGCGCCGCGCAAACCGGGATCCAGGCGTTCCGCCAGTGCGGCCAGGATCTGTCGCGGGAGAATATCATGCGTCAGGCCACCAGCCTGGACATCCAACTGCCGATGTTCCAGGCCGGCATCAGGTTCCGGACCTCGGCGACCGACTATCTGGCGATCAAGCGGCTGCGGCTGCAGCGGTTCGATGGCAAGGCCTGGGTGCCGTTCGGGGAACCGCTGGCGGCGTAGCCTACAGTGCGATTTGCCGCCCGACCTCCAGGAATGTCTCGGGCGATAGCGCGAACCGATCCGGCGTCCGCACCGCATTGCGGTACATCGCCGCGAACAGCATGCGCCGCCACGTTGCCAGCCGGGGTGGGTTCGCACCCGCGACGATATCGTCGTGCGATGCAAAATAGACCGCGTCGTCCAGATTGACCGGGCAGCCCTGTTCGCGGGCCCTGGCCAGGGCCGCCACGACGTTCGGAATTTCGATGAACCCGAAATGCACCGTGACGTGCCAAAATCCGTCCGCGATCTGCTCTACCTCGGCGCGTTGCGACGCCGGGACGCGCGGATAATCCTCGAACCGCACGGTCAGGCTGACGACGGTTTCCTGCAACGCCTTCATCTGCGCGATATGGCGTATCAGAACGACCGGGATCGCCGTTTCGCTGCGGCTGAAAAAGACCGCGGTGCCCGGCACCCTGGCAATCGAACCGCTTTTCAGCGCCGCCAGGAACACGCCGGCGGCTTCCGGCCTTTGCGCCACCGACTGGCGCACCGCCTCGATCCCCGCATGCCATGTGGTCATCGCGACGAAGATCAGCAGGCCCATCGACAATGGCACCCAGCCGCCATCGGCGATCTTCAGCAGGTTGGCCCCGAAAAATGCCAGATCGACCAGCAGGAACGCACCGCTGACCAGCAGGGCGGTTACCAGCTTCCAGCGCCACACGTCGCGCATCGCATTGAACAGCAGCGCCGTCGTCAGCAGCATGGTGGTGGAAACGGCGGTACCGTAAGCGCCGGCCAGGGCGTCGGAACTGCCGAACGCATAAGTTAGCGCCAGCGTGCAGACCATCATCGTCCAGTTGACCGCCGGTACGTAAATCTGGCCGTATTCCTGGTCGGATGTCTGGCGGATGCTCAGGCCGGGAAACCAGCCAAGCTGCATGGCCTGACGGGTCAGCGAAAACGCGCCGGTGATGATCGCCTGGCTGGCGATGATGGTGGCCAGCGTTGCCAGCACCACCAGCGGGATCACCGACCAGTGCGGCGCCAGTTCGAAGAATGGATTGCCGGTGAGGCCGGGGTTTTCCAGCAGCAGGGCGGTCTGCCCAGCGTAGCACAGCAGCAGGGCCGGCAGCACGATGCAATACCAGGACAGCCGGATCGGTTTGCGCCCGAAATGTCCCATATCGGCATACAGCGCCTCGCCGCCGGTCAGCGCGAGAAAGACCCCGCCGAGGACGATGAATGTTTGCCAGCCGTGGGCGATGACGAACCGGATCGCATGCAACGGGTTGACGGCCAGCAGAACATCGGGCCGCCGCACGATCCCGGACAGGCCGAGGAGGGCGATGACCAGAAACCACAGCAGCATGACCGGTCCGAACACCTTGCCGATCTTCGCGGTGCCTTTCATCTGGGCGGCGAACAACAGTATCAACACGGCCAGCGCCGCCGGCACCACATACGGCTTGAACACGTTCGTAACGACGTTGATGCCCTCGAGTGCGCTCAGGACGGAAATCGCCGGGGTGATGACCCCGTCGCCATACAGCAGCGCCGCCCCGAACAGGCCGGCGACAACCAGCGCACCGCCGCCCAGACGGCCGGTGACCAGGGCCATCAGCGCCAGAATGCCGCCTTCTCCGCGATTATCGGCCCGCATGACGAAAACGCAGTATTTGACCGAAACGGTCACGATCAGCGACCAGACGACAAGCGACAGCAGGCCAAGGGCATCCTCGGCCGTGGGGTGGCCACCCACGGTGGCAACGATCGCCTGATAGGTGTACAGCGGACTTGTGCCAAGGTCGCCATAGACAATGCCCAGCGACGCCAGGGCGGCCGCGGCGGTGATCGGGCGATCGGCGGGCGAGGCTTCCGCCGCCGCACCGTGTGTCGCGGTTTCATCCATAGCGGCTGTCTCCGGTCATGGGGTGCTGTGTCCGCCCAGCCCCAAGCGGTGAACGGTGAACGGCATTTAGCGGCCACGGTCCTGTTTTTCGAGCGAAATCCGCGATCATCAATGCGTGCGTCGCACACTGGCGCCGCCGGCCTTCACCGGATGTTAACGATTATCTGCCATTGCGTCAGCGTGAACGCACGCCGCGAACGAGGCCGGATCGCCCATGCCGCCGGCCTTGCCGCCGAGGACGCCGCCTGTGCGGCGCTGATCGCCGACG
Organism: Pseudomonadota bacterium; assembly: GCA_021805565.1. Lineage (GTDB taxonomy): Bacteria > Pseudomonadota > Alphaproteobacteria > Acetobacterales > Acetobacteraceae > Rhodopila. Next base: position 172,539 of record JAJZFA010000060.1, on the reverse strand, counting down.
GTTGGACCATCCACGCCCGGCGCCTGCGAACGGCTGCCGGGGAGCTGGACGCGGTCGCGGAAAAAGCCGGGTTATTAGCGATCGTCGAGGTGAAAACGCGCCCTACATTGGCGGAAGCCGCCATGGCTTTGACCAGGCGGCAGCAGGACAGACTGGTCGGCGCTTGCGAAATCGTTTTGGGCGAGCATCCGAACTGGGGCGCCAATGGCGTTAGGTTCGACATTCTTGTCGTCAACCCAGCCGGGCAAGTCCGCCGCATCGCCGATGCGTTCCGCCTGGGCGACGGCGGTTTCGTTTGATGGCCTGGCGAACCAAGGCAACACCCCGCCATATCGCCGGACGCTGTTTCGTATCCGCACCGAAGCGGTGCGCGCCAACAGCGCCGGTCGCGGTTGGACGTCAGCCTCCCCCGCGAACGGGAGAGGCTGGATCGGCGAATCAGCCTGCCGCGGTCGTCTTTTTCATGTGCGACGCCTTGTGGGCCGTCGAGTGGTGAGACCTGGAATGATGGCTCGCGGCCATGACCGGCGAGGCAACCAGGACCGTAACTGGCAGAATAACCGCCAGCGCGGCGATCAGGCGCTTGAACGAGGTAATCACGAGCGTTTGCTCCGGGAAGGGTGAAGTGGGGCGGGCGGTTGACAGCCGGGACGAACTTTTCGCCCTAATCGACTGACATCGTTGTGCGTCCCCTGCGATACGAACGCAAGACAAATAAGCTGTCAGGCCGTGGCCGGCACACTAAAAAAAACCATAGCGGCACGCCAGCCACAGTTTGTGCCACGCTGGCAAACGGACGCGCTTGTTCAAACGCTGCCAGCCGCGACGCTCGAGCGCCGACAGAATCGCATCGTACGTCGCGCCCATCAGACGGGCGGGCTTCATGGCGGTGCGATCACAACGGTCCATCGCCAGCGCCGCCTGACGAAAATAGCCATGCGCCAGCACTGCCAGCCGGCCGCATACCGCGGGCAGGCCGGGCGCGGTCAGGATCGCGACCGGATCCGCCGGCACCTCCGCGTCCAGCAGATACTCGCGCGGCAAGTAAATCCGCCCCCGCCCCGCATCTTCCTCTATATCCCTCAATATATTTGTTAACTGTAACGCTCGGCCCAGCGCATACGCCACTTCGTCCGCCGCCGCCGATGTATCGCCAAACGTCCGGACAGACAAACGCCCCACGGCCGACGCGACACGATCGCAATACAGATCGAGATCGGCCATGGCCGGCGCCATAACGACCGTTTCCGCATCGGTTTGCATCCCGTCTATGACAGCAATGAAATCGTCCTGGCGCAATTGAAACCGGGGCACCGCCGCGACAAGAACACGGGTCACCGGCCCATCCGCTTGCCCCCGGTACACGGCGGCGATCGTGTCGCGCCAGGCCGCCAGGCCGGCCCGCTTTGCGTCCAGCGGCGCATCCTCGTCGGCGATGTCATCGACAATCCGGCAGAACGCATAAATCGCATACATCGCATGACGGCGATCCGGCGGCAGAACCCGCATGCCGCGATAAAACGACGTTCCGGCGGCGCGTACGATGCGCTCCACCGCATCCAGATCGGCACGCGCGGCCCCCAGCGGCGTGGACCGAGCGGTCATATAATGGAGAACAGGGCTGATATAGTGCTGAATATGGCGTCGGTTTTGCGTAATCCGACCCGCCCGGCCAGGGGGTCGTTACGCACCAGCCTGCGCGCCAGGCGCTTCGCCATCCCGTGAATAATGCCCGTTTCCAGCCGCAGCCGGCGGTTGCGCACGATCTCGGGCAGTTCCGACGCCGCGTGATTCATCCGGTCGATCCGGTCCAATAACGTGATAAATACCCTCCGCAAACCGGGTGTTTCCGCCGGCAGACGCAGATCGGCCACCGACGTGCCGAAATGATCGAGCAATGCCTGCGGCAAATAACAACGGTCCAGCTCCGTCAGGTCCTTCGCGCAATCCTGCATGTGATTGAGGATTTGCAGCGACATGCACAATGCGTCGGACGGGGAGTAACAATCGTGATCCTCGCCGTGCAGGTCCAGGACGTATCGCCCGACGGGCAGCGCGGAGTAGTTGCAATAGTAATAAAGCTCGTCGATCGTGGCGTATCGCGACTTGACCGCATCCTGCCGGAACGCCACCAGAAGATCGGTCGCATGACGCGGCGTGACGCCGGTTTCCGCCAGGCTGGCGCGCAACGCCAATGCGCTTGGCGACCCGGATTCGCCAGAGCCAAGCAGAACATTTTCCATGACGGCAAGCCGATCGAGTTTGTCCTGGGGGGACAAAGCAGGCGAATCGGCGATATCGTCGGCGTTGCGTGCAAACGCATAGAAGCGGTGGATCGGATCGCGGTATTTGCGGGCAATCAGGATCGATCCCACCGGAAAATTCTCATCATGCCGGCCTTTTCCGGACCAGATTTCGACATTGGGGATATCTGTCTCGTTCATCCCGCGATTCCCGTGTAGGTCCGGCCCCTCCAGGTAACCCCCGCGCCGCGAAAATGGCTCACCGCCGATCCGATCGTCGCCGCCATGTAAAAGCACGCAATCGATGGCAGGGCTAGAGCCCATAACGGCGAGCGTCCGAACCGGCCAAGGGTCGGCAGATAGGATCCCGACGACAGCAGCCACGCCGCCAGTCCGCACCAGAAGGCCGGACCGTGTCCGAACAGAATAGCCACCGGGGGCAGAAGCCAAATCAGCGCCATCCCGGCCATCGACAGGATCAGCAGCGGCACCGAATAGCGAAGCTGCACGAACGCGGTGCGCGCGATCATGCGCCAGATATCGGCCACCGCGGTATAGGGCCGTACCGACCGGGCGAGGTCAGCGTGGCCCAGCCAGATTCTTCCGCCTTTTTTCACAGCGGCCGCCAATGCGACATCGTCGATCAATGCTCCCCGGACACGTTCCACGCCGCCGATCCGTTGCAACGCGCGCCGCCGGATCAGTATTGTCCCCCCAGCGGCCGCGGCGGTTGCGTGCATCGGGTCGTTTACCAGGGAGAACGGGTACAATAACTGAAAGAAATAGACAAAGGCGGGCACGAGTGCCCGTTCCGCCGCGCTGTCGCAAGCCAGTTTTACCATTTCGGACACCATATCCAGGTCCTGTCGCTCGATGCGGGCAACAAGCGACGACAAATGGGCGGGTTCGTGAACGATATCGGCATCGGTCAGCAATACAAGATCGGCGTCCCCCGCTTCGAGCACACCCTGCGACACGGCCCACAGCTTGCCGCTCCATCCCGCCGGGCGAGGCGTGCCGGCAATGACCGTCAGGCGATCGCCGCCGATGGCCCTGGCGATGTCGCCCGTGTCGTCGGTGCTGGCGTCGTCGGTTACGATCACCCGGAACGGGCCGGCGTAGTCCTGCGCCAGGAGGGACCGCACGGTGGCCGCGATCGCCGGCGCTTCGTTCCGGGCAGGCACCACGATGGCGACCGATGGGTGGGTGAGCGGATAAGACACCCCAAGCACCGGCCCTGACTGCCAGAACCGGCCGTGCGCGCATACCAAATAGAGCCAGATGGCCAGGGCCAGGAATGCCGGAATCGTCATCCGCGCAGCATGCCGGCGGAGCGGAACCACGCGACCGCGTCCTCCATCGCCGAACGCACCGGACGCGGCCGGTATCCCAGTTCGGCGACCGCCTTGGCCGATGAAAAATACATCTTCTTGCGGGCCATTTTCAGATGGTCGCGGGTCATCATCGGGACGATGCCGGTCACCTTCGCCAGTTGCTCCATGGCGAATGCCGCCGGCCACAGAACCGCTTCGGGCAACCGGATGGACGGCGGCTTGCGGTTGGCCACGTCGCACACCAGCGCCAGAATGTCCTTCAGCGGCAGGTTTTCGCCTCCCAGGATATAACGCTGCCCCACCCTGCCGCGTTCCAGCGCCAATACGTGCCCTTCGGCGACGTCATCGACGTGGACGACATTTAGGCCAGTGTCGATATAAGCCGGAACCCGCCCGGCGGCGGCGTCCAGGATCATTTTGCCGGTCGGCGTGGGCTTGATGTCGCGCGGTCCTACCGGGGACGACGGGTTCACCACCACCACCGGCAACCCGTCGCGCCGGACCAGGTCCAGCACCGCCTGTTCCGCCAGATATTTGGAGCGTTTGTAAATCCCGACGAAATCGGCCGGTTTGGCCGGGGTGTCCTCATCGGCCGGCGTGCCGTCGCCGATCTGTCCCAGCGCCGCGACCGAACTGCAATGCACGATCCGTTCCGCCCCCGCATCGGCGGCCGCGCGGATCATCGCCACGGCGCCATCGACGTTCGCGCGCAGCATGGCATCCGGATCGGGCACCCAGAACCGGTAATCGGCCGCCACGTGCAGCACATACCGGCAGCCATGCGCCGCCCGAGCGAGCGAGGCCGGATCGGTCAGGTCGCCCGTTACGACCTCGGCGTCCAGTCCGGCCAGATTACGGCGATCGCTGCCGGGCCGCGTCAGCAGCCGCAGCGTGTGGCCCCGAACCGCCAAGGCGCGGGCGACGGCGGAACCGACAAAGCCGGTGGCACCGGTTAGCAGGGTGGTCATCGCAACGCCTTTTCAATAAGCGCAGCCGGCAACAGGTGCGCCGGCACGCCGTTGGAACTGCCCGTTCCAACACAGGCTCAGGGCCGGTCCGGCGCCACAATTCAAGGCGACTAACGCCGGAGATACCCCGAGAGAGGAATCTCATAGACGACACTGGCGTCGTAAGGAAACAGACTTAACTTGCCCTCGGCGTAAGGTGAGGGCAAAACCTGGAAACCATGAATCATTTTTCATATACACTGGCCGCGTTGGGCGTATTCGGCGGCCTGCTTTTGATCTCGTATTTCGGATTCGGCCACGTTGCGTCCGCGCTCGGACGGGTCGGCTGGCCGGGATTCGGTGCGATCGTCGGATGGCAGTTCGCCGTGTTCGCGATCCTGGGCCTGGCCTGGGCCGCGATCATGCCTTCGCGCACCATCCATCCCCAGGTTCTTATTTGGGGACGTATGGTGCGGGATGCCTCGTCCAACTGCCTGCCGTTTTCCCAGGTCGGCGGATTCGTGTTCGGCGCCCGGGCGGTGACACTGCATGGCGTGCCGTGGCACACCGCGACCGCATCCACGGCCGTGGATGTCACGGCGGAATTTTTGGCGCAAATCGCTTTCGCCTGCATCGGGCTGGGCATTTTGCTGGGGCGCGCGCCGGGTTCCGGGTTTGCGATACCGTTGGAAATCGGGATCGGCGTCGCCGTGCTGGCCGGATCCGGATTCGTCTGGGCCCAGAAAGGCGCCGCACCGCTGTTCGCGCGCATCGGGCGCCGGGTCGCCGGACGCAGGTTCGCCGATGCCGGGGACCGGGTTCAGGTGATCCAGGCGGAACTCGGGCTGATTTACGGCCATACCGGCAAGCTCGCCCTTGGCTGTTTCATGCATCTGCTCGGTTGGATGGGTAACGGCGTAACCGGCTGGATCGCCTACCAAACACTGGGTGTGCCGATCGGCTTCGACAGCGCCCTCGGAATTGAGGCGTTGCTCAGTGCGGTTACCGCCGTGGCCTTCCTTGTGCCGGTGAACGCGGGGGTTCAGGAAGCCGGTTACGTCGGACTGGGTGCAATCTTCGGCATACCGGCGGACCTGTCGCTGGGCGTGTCGCTGCTGCGGCGCGCGCGCGATGTCGTGGTCGGGGTGCCGATCCTGCTGATATGGCAGTTGGTGGAAATGCGGCAGTTTCGAACCGCCCGGCGAACCAGTTCTAAGGTGCCGGCAACCGGCAAGCGATAACGCCGGATGTGGTCCGATGGACGCCGGGATAATGAACCTTCGGACGCTACTGTCCGTTAAACCGCGTTACGGCCTTGCCCGTCCCGGCCGCCCGCGACGTCAGGCAGGCTCCGTCTGCGCCTAACCGGACCGGGCTTCGATCCGGCCGGCATCGATTGCCGCCCGGAACAGGCGCCAGTCGGCGCGGGTCTGCACCGCGTACGCCAGCGCGAATGCCGCGATCGCCGAATCGAACGCCGAACTGGTTCCCAGATATCCCGCGATCCGGGCCGGATCGCCGGATCGCGCATGCGCTCGGGCCAGCGTCACGCCGCATAGCATCGCGTGATAGAGCAATGCGTCCTCGGCCAGTCCGGTGCCGATCAGCGCCAGCCGGCTGTCTTTCAACTGGCGAATATAGCACTGCCGATCGTCGCCCCGATCTTCGGTCCAACCCAGGAAAATATCCGGCACCGTCTGCATGATCCGTTGGCCCACCACCACCCGTTGCCCCTGATTGGCATACACGCTGGGTCCGGCGAACGGCGCCAGCACCGAGGTCTGGGCTTCCTTGAGCTGCAACAACAATGTCTGGTCGTCGCGCGTGGCAAACAGCCCGATGGCGCAAAACGTGCCGACGCTGCCCACGCCAACCACTTTGAACGCCACATCGGCCAGTTCGTACCGGTCCAGCAGGATGCGGCGTTCCTCCGGCAGCGACAGCGTGTAGGATGAGAAGGCAGTACGAGCCACGATTTCGTGCGTGTCATCGCGCTGGCCAGATAGCGGAAAGATCAGCGGCGGCTTTTCTTTGATGCGCCACTGGCCCTTGGACCGCTCGATGAGTTTCGGGTAGCCGGCATGACCGGCCTCGAGCGCGGTCTGGAGTTGCCGGAGTTCGCGCGCGCGAAGCTTCGGGTCGCCGATTCCGTCCACGACCGCGGCGACATCGATGCGGGACCGCCAGGATTCCAGGGGCGCCAGCCTCGCCAGTTCGTTCATGTGTCGCCGGTAGGCCTGCACGGCAGCGGCGGCCAGGGTGCGCGCCGCTTTGTCGCCAAGGTCCCGCGACTGGGCGTCAACGGCGAAACTGGCGGCGAGGCGCTTGATGTCCCATTCGAACGGTGCCGGCAGGGTTTCGTCGAAATCGTTCACGTCGAAGACGGGCGTGCCCTCGGGCGAGGCGAACGTGCCGAAATTCGCCAGATGACAATCGCCGCAGGCCTGCACCCACAGGCCCGCGACTGGCGTGTCCGCCAGATCGGCGGCCATGATCGCCGCCGAACCGCGAAAGAAGGCGAACGGCGAGGCCCGCATCCGGTCGTAGCGGATTGGCAGCAGGCTGGCGATGCGGTGGTGGCCGGTTTCGGCCAGGATATCCACCGGGTCGCGGCGACCGGGCGGCGGCGCCCAATGGGCCTGCACACCGCGCGGCACGATCTTCCGCAGCGCCTGCCCGGCCTCCCGCCGTTCCGAAACCGGCTGCACGGTTGCCACTTGCATATGCTCCAACGGCATTGGGGCGTTTCCAGGGACGTGTAGCGTATCAGACCCGGCGCAAACAGAATGGCAAGCGATAAATCGGTTCGGTGCGCACTATTTCGCAACCATCGGCAAAAATCGTCCCGGTATTGTCACAATCCCCAACCGGGCCGCACCAGCCGCACCAGAATCAGCAACGCGGCGGCAATCGTGCCGGCAATGATATCGTCGGCCATGATGCCGAACGCGCCGTGCCGCCGGTCCGCCCAGCCAACGGGGCCCAGTTTGGTAATGTCGAACAGGCGGAACAAGATGAACGCCGCCGCGAGGCCCGCCGGGGTGACGCGGGGCAGGGCGAGCAGGGCAATCCACTGGCCGGCGAACTCGTCGATGACGACCCAACCGGGATCGCCCTCGATCGCGGCCCGTTCGATCGCCGCGTAACCGCCGAAGACCGCCAGCAGCGCCGCCAGTGCCAGGGCCCATGGCGACAGTTGCAAAAGCCCGGCGCCGGCGATCGTGGCGGCGGCCGATGCCACGGTGCCGGCCGCCACCGGAGCATAGCCGGTGCCGAACCCAGCGGCGATGAACCGCGCCAGCGTCATGCGGGGTGTCCCCATACCGGAATATCGTGTGCGGGAAAGGGGGCGTGGCGTTTCATCGTGTCCACGGCGTGTTCGTAAGGATTGGCGCGGGGTCGTTGCGGGCGGCACGATACATTGTCGCGTTTTCCAGGACGCGCTGGACATAGTTGCGGGTTTCGCCCACCGGGATCAGTTCGATCCAATCGACCATATCTACCGGCCCGGTGCGCGGATCGCCGTTTTCTTCCAGCCATTGCGCCACCCGGTGCGGGCCAGCGTTATAGGCGGCGGCGGCAAGCGGCAGGCTGTTGTCGAAGCGCGTCAGAACCTCCTGCAAATACGCGGTGCCGAGGCGGATGTTGGCGGCCGCATCGGATGTCAGCGCCGGGATGGACACCGGGATTCCCAGTTGCCTGGCCACGTCCTGGGCGGTCGGCGGCATCAACTGCATCAGGCCGCGCGCGCCGGACGGGCTGACCGCGCCGATGTCGAAGCTGCTTTCCTGGCGCATGATCCCCAGCGAGAACGCCGGATCGGGCGGCGCGGCCGGATCGAACGGCATGGGCCAGCCGGCATGGGGCAAGACCAGCCCGTCGCGGCCCATGCGGCGGGCGACGAACACCGCCCCATCGGGCATGCCCGCGGCGAGCGCGAAGGCGGCGGTCAGGGCGCGTTCGGCGGAAATGGGCGCGAGTTCGTCCATACGGGTCAGAAATACCCTGGCGCGCGCGGGGTCGCCCCAGGCCACCAGCCAGGCGGCCGCGCGCAGAACCTCATGTTCGGTGAAGGCGATCGCCGTGTCGCGTGTCCATGACGGGTCTCGTAACGGGCCGATGCGTCCGGACGGGGTCTCGCCAAGGGCGAGGATCGCGAGTTGACCATAGAAGCTGGTCGGCCAGGCGGCGGCTTTTTCGTATTCCGGTCTTGCGTCTTTCCCCGCCGACGCGGCTGCCCGAGCCAGCCAGTAATGCGCCCGGCCCTGGGTGATGACGGACTGGGACGCGGCGAGGACAGAAAAATGCCGCGTCGCGCGTGCCGGATCGTGCAGCAGCCGAAGCGCGATAAAACCGGCCAGGAATTCCGCGTCTGCCCGCGGTTCGTCCGCGATTTGCCCGTGCGCGGCCACGACCGCGTAAGCCGAACCGGGATCGCCGTTCCGAATCAGGTCGCGGGCCAGCCGGTTTCGTTCGGTCCAGAACGCGGCGGGATTATCGGTGTCCGCGGTTCGCGACAGCAGCGCGGCGGCCTCCGCGTCGTGCCCGGTGCGGCGCATCGACCGGGTTCGGTCGAGTGCGAGGCCGGCGTCGTCCCGTTGGCTGGCGGGAAGCGCCGCGACCAGCGCCCCGGTTCGCGGATCGTCGCGTTTGGCGGCCATGCGGGCCTCGGCCGCCGCCTGGTGGCTGGGGTCGAGGCGGGCCATTTGCCGTATGGCGGCGGCCGGATCCGCCAACCAGGCAAGGCGCTGGAAGCGGGCCCATTGATCGCTGGCGGTGGCAACACCCGCCCAGCGTTGCAGAAACCCGGTCTCGCCGGTGGGGGAATCGATCGCATCGGTCCACGCTCGGCGTGCCAACGCACTGGCATCGGCCGGGCGGCCGGCGTTGGCGAGGGCGCCGGCGCAGCGCAACAAGGCGCTGCCAAGCGTTGGTGCGGGGGTGCACTGCGCCAGAGCCGATGCGTCGTCGGGGTCGGACACGATGGCTTCCTGCCGCCGGCGTTCCAGCAGGGCTTGCGCGGGCCAGTCCGGGTTTTGCCGCATGAACCCGGCGATTTCGCTGGAAGTCGCGGCGCCGGGTGCGCGGAGCCGCAGATATAACACCAGCTTTTCGGCGACCGGATCGGCGAAACGCGCGGCCTCGGCTTGTGCTTCGGCCCACTGGTTGGCCCTGACCGCCGCCAGCGGATTGGCGTCCTGCCCATGCGCCTGCCCGGCGAGAAGACCCATAAGGACGATCAGGATCGGACGAATCAGAACGCGCATACCGCCTTCTAGCAAGCTCAGCCTTGCGGCGCATCCGTCCCGAGCCTAGGTTCCGGCCTTTCGTTTCAGAAATCAGGCCGGGAGAGGGTTATGTTCAAGGGGTCGCTCGTCGCGTTGATCACGCCCATGCGGGACGATGGGTCCGTGGATGAGAAAGCCTATGCCGATTTCGTGGAGTGGCAGATCGCCGAAGGCACGCACGGGGTTATCCCGGTGGGCACGACCGGCGAAAGCCCGACCCTTTCGCACGACGAACATCGCCGGGTGGTGGAGATCGCGATCGAGGTGTCCGGCGGTCGCGTGCCGGTGATCGCCGGCGCGGGGTCCAACAGCACCGAGGAAGCGATCGCCCTGACCCGGCACGCCAAAAAGGCGGGGGCCGATGCCGCGCTGATCGTTACGCCATATTACAACAAGCCGACGCAGGAAGGCATGTTCCTGCACTTTTCCGCCATCGCCGATGCGGTCGATCTGCCGATCGTCATTTACAATATCCCGCCCCGTTCCGTCGTGGACATGTCGGTGGAAACCATGGCCCGTCTCGCGAAACACCCGAACATTGTCGGCGTGAAGGATGCCACCGCCAATCTGGTGCGGCCGTTACACACGCGCATCGCGTGCGGGGATGCGTTTTGCCAGTTATCGGGCGAGGACCACACCGCGCTGTCGTTCAACGCCGCCGGCGGGGTTGGCTGCATTAGCGTGACGGCGAACGTCGCACCCCGGCTGTGCAGCGCGATGCAGACCGCCTGGGCCGAGGGGCGGCTGGCCGAGGCGATGGCGCTGCAAAACCGCATGGTGCCGCTGCACGACGCATTGTTCAGCGAAACCAGCCCCGGACCGGTGAAATATGCCGCGTCGCTGCTGGGCAAAACGTCCGAACGCTGCCGTCTGCCGCTGGCCCCGGTCATGGAGCCGACCCGCGCGCGCGTGAAGGCGGCGATGACCCAGGTTGGGTTGTTGAACTGAGAGTCTGGGCGGTGTCCGGCGGTATCGCCTTGTGGATTTGCGACTTAACGCCCTGGGGTGTGACGGGCGCGTGCGCGCATGGCTGAAACCAAGAAGAAGGGCCTGATTTCGCACGGCATCGCGGCGCAAAACCGTAAGGCGCGGTTCGATTATTCCATCAAGGACACGATGGAAGCCGGTATGGTTCTAAAAGGGCCGGAGGTGAAATCGTTGCGCCTTGGGCGGGCGACCTTGACGGAAGCCTGGGCGGGCGAGCGGGAAGGGGAGATGTGGCTGTTCAATTCCTACATCCCCGAATACCAGGGCGGCGTGCTGTCGCGGTTCGAGCCGCGGGCGCCGCGCAAGTTGCTGCTGAAGAAAAAGCAGATCGTGCAGCTTCTGACGGCGGTGGCGAAGCAGGGTGCGACACTGGTGCCGTTGCAGATCCACTTCAACGACCAGGGGCGCGCCAAAGTGCTGCTGGGCGTCGGTCTTGGACGCCAGAAGCACGACAAGCGGGAAGCCATCAAAGATCGCGATTGGAAGCGCGACAAGGCTCGGTTGATGAGTCACCGGAATTAGGCGCGGCGGCCGCGAACGTCCGGCCCGGAGCAAGGGACGGTTCGTTCGCCCATGGACCCATTTTTAGGCGGAAATATTCACCAGTTTACCGCCTGCCGAACCCGAACTGCCATCATGATCCCCATCGCCGCTGCTGCTGCCCTGCACGGCGGGCGGTGCGGCCGGTGGCGCACCGGGTGGCGCACCCGGCGGCGGCTTTATCGTCAAGGCCTGCGTCATCATGCTGCTGACGGCGCCAATCGTGCTCATGCTGTCGTGTCCTTATGCAAAGCGGCCTGTTGCCGCGCCATGGCCCTGATGCCTGCCCGCAGCATGGCCGGACAAGGTTAACCAATCGCTAACGCGCGTCCGGTTTTTTCCAAGTCTCTGGCGGCACCGAACCAACCTGCTCGACGATCCGCCCGTATGCTTCCGGCCGCCGGTGCCTGTCGAACGCGAACACCGTCGTCCGCCCGAGCGTGCATAGATCGAGGTTGCAATCGGCGGTAATGAGTTCGTCGTCCCAGGTAGCCGCCATCGCGATGATTTCTCCCTGCGGATTGACGATGATGGAGTGGCCGGCCAGTTCGCACCCGTCTTCCGTTCCCGCCTTCGCCGTGGCGACCGCGAAACAGGCATTCTGATAACAGCCGGCCTGGATCGACAGATGCGAGTGAAACACCCGCAGATGAGGCGCCTCGAAGCCGCCGGCTTCGGTGTTGTGGCTGGGCGTGTTGTATCCCAGCGCCACCAGTTCCACGCTTTGCAGGCCCAGCACGCGCCAGGCTTCGGGCCAGCGGCGGTCGTTGCAGATCATCATCCCCATATTGATGCCGTCCAACGACCCCATCGGCGCTCGGATGACCGGGAAGCCCAGGTTGCCGACTTCGAAATACCGCTTCTCCAGATGCTGGACCGTTCGTTTCGGGTCGTATTCCGCATGGCCCGGCAGATGCACCTTGCGATACTTCAGCAGCACGTCGCCCCTGGGTCCGACCAGGATCGCCGTGTTGAACCGGCGCTTGCGCACCACGCCGGTTTCATCCGCCTCATGCGCGATTTCCGCGAAACCCAGATGAAATCCGATACCATACCGCCGGGCGGCCTCGAACAGCGGCGCGGTTTCATTCGATGGCATCGCCGGCTCGAACCATGAATCGGCTTCGGCGATATCCTGGTGGTAGTGGCGCGGAAAAAACGTGGTCAGCGCCAGTTCGGGAAACACGACCAGTTCCACGCCGCGCCTGTGCGCCTGTTCCAGCAAGCGGATCATGCGCGCGACGGCTATGGATCGCGGTTCTGCTTTTTGGATCGGGCCCAGTTGAGCGGCGGCGACGGTTACGATCCGGGACAAAAGCATTCTCCTTGTTCGGCCCGTTCACGATGCCACGGCCAACCGAATAAGCAATCGCCCTAACTTGCCGTTCCGGTGCCGTGACACTACGAAGCCAAAAGACGGCCTGATCCAGGGGCCTGGCACGATGGAGGACGATAATGATCGAACATGACGTAAAGGTAAGCCCGTCCAAGGCTGGCCTGAAGCGGGACGACCAACTGGCGTGGAAAATCGCCGGCGTCGCCGCCGACAAGGTGGCGGTGCCCAAGGACGTGGCGGCGATGATCGTCAACCGCGTCATCGACAACGCGTCCGTGGCGATAGCCTCCTCGAACCGCCGAGCCATCGTTTCGGCGCGCGACATGGCGCTGGCGCGGCCGAACAAGCATGGCGCATCGGTGTTCGGCGTGAAGTCGTCCACCCGCGTCAGCCCCGAATGGGCCGCCTGGGCCAACGGCGTGGCGGTGCGCGAACTGGACATGCACGACACATTCCTGGCCGCCGACTACTCCCATCCCGGCGACAATATTCCACCCATTCTGGCTGTTGCGCAGACGATGGAAAAATCCGGCAAGGATTTGGTTCGCGGCATCGCCACCGGTTATGAAATTCAGATCGATCTGGTGCGGGCGATCTGCCTGCACGAACATAAGATCGACCATATCGCGCATCTTTGTCCCGCCCAGGCCGCCGGTATCGGCACGCTGCTGGGGCTGAAGCAGGATGTTATCTATCAGGCGGTGCAGCAGGCAGTACATGTCAGTTTTACCACCCGCCAGTCGCGCAAGGGCGAGATCAGTTCATGGAAGGCTTATGCTCCGGCACATTCCGGCAAGCTGGCGATCGAGGCGGTGGACCGCGTCATGCGCGGCGAAGGTGCGCCCAGCCCGATCTACGAAGGCGAGGACAGCGTGATCGCCTGGATGCTGAACGGACCGCAGGCGCATTACGTCGTGCCGCTGCCCGCGCCCGGCGAAGCCAAGCGCGCGATCATGGACAGCTATACCAAGGAGCACAGCGCCGAATATCAGTCGCAGGCGCTGATCGATCTGGCGTTCCGCATGCGCGAGAAGATCGAGAACTGGGACGCGATCGAGAAAATCGTGATTCACACCAGCCATCACACTCATTACGTGATCGGCACCGGTGCCAACGATCCGCAGAAGATGGATCCAAAGGCCAGCCGCGAAACGCTGGATCACTCCATTATGTACATCTTCGCGGTCGCGTTGCAGGACGGTACGTGGCATCACGTCGATAGCTATGCGCCGAAGCGCGCCGGTCGTGCAGACACCGTGAAGCTGTGGCACAAGATTGAAACGACCGAAGATCCGGAATGGACGCGCCGCTATCGCGCGACCGATCCGAACGAACTGTCGTTCGGCGGACGCGTCGAGATCGTCCTGCGCGACGGGACGCGCCTGGAAGACGAAATGGCGGTGGCCAATGCCCATCCGCTGGGGGCCAAACCGTTCGGCCGCGATGACTACATCCGGAAGTTCCAGATTTTAACCAACGGAATCATAACCGCTCGGGAATCGAACCGGTTTCTGGAAGCCGCGCAGGAATTGCCGGGAATGCCGGCCGGCGACCTGCATCGCCTGAATATCGCGCTGCCCGCCGGTGCGCTGATCGCCGGCAAACCCGGCATACTCTAATCAGGAGGAACACATATGAGCGAGACAACGCCGCTTCCCAACCGAACGAAAAAGGGCGTCGGCCTGTCCGGCGTGACGGCGGGCAACACCGCGCTGTGTACGGTCGGCCGCTCCGGCAACGATCTTCATTATCGCGGCTACGACATCCTCGATGTCGCCGACACCTGCGAGTTCGAGGAGATCGCTTACCTGCTGGTTCATGGTGCATTGCCGAACCGGGCCGAACTCGCCGGTTATAAGGCGAAGCTAAAGGCGCTGCGCGGTCTGCCGATGGCGGTGAAGCTGGCGCTGGAAGCATTGCCCGCCGCGTCGCATCCGATGGATGTGATGCGTACCGGCGTGTCCGCACTGGGCTGCGTGCTGCCGGAGAAGGACGCGCAAACGCCGCCGGGCGCGCGCGACATCGCCGACCGGCTGATGGCGTGCCAAGGATCGATACTGCTGTACTGGTATCACTTCGCCCATAACGGCAAACGCATCGACGTGGAAACCGATGACGATTCCATCGGCGGCCACTTCCTGCATCTGCTGCACGGTTCGGTGCCGTCGGACATGGACGTGCGGGCGATGCATACGTCGTTGATCCTGTACGCCGAACATGAATTCAACGCATCGACCTTCACCTGCCGCGTTGTCGCGGGCACCGGCGCGGATATGTACTCCGCGATCGTCGCCGGTATCGGCGCGCTGCGGGGGCCGAAACATGGCGGTGCCAACGAGGTTTCCTTCGAAATCCAAAATCGGTACGCCACGCCGGACGAAGCGGAAGCCGATATCCGCAAGCGCATCGAAGCCAAACAGGTGGTGATCGGATTCGGCCACGCGGTTTATACGATCGCCGATCCGCGCAACAAGGTGATCAAGGAAGTCGCCCGCCGGCTCTCGAAACACGCCGGATCGATGAAGATGTTCGACATCGCCGATCGCATCGAGGCAACGATGTGGGACGCCAAGAAAATGTTCGCCAACCTGGATTGGTTCAGTGCGATCGGTTACCATATGCTTGGCGTGCCGATGGCGATGTTCACGCCGCTTTTCGTGATCGCGCGCACGTCGGGCTGGGCGGCGCATGTCATGGAACAGCGTGTCGATAACAAGCTGATTCGCCCGACGGCGCATTATACCGGGCCGGAAAATCTGACATTCGTACCCATTGATCGGCGCGGATAATACCAATCCGGGGATAACGCATCGTCGCCGGTTTCGGCAAACCGGCGCGGCGATCGTAAGGGCCATTGCCAGAGTATCTGAAACCGCCGTGGCGCACTGCCGCGGCGGTTTTACTTTTCGTGCGTTCCCGAAACGCTACGCCTGGAAATTTTTTCACTAATATCACGGCCCGGCGGTTGCTTTTCGTTGACACGTATGGGTCAGAAGATGAATAGCGGAAACTGTGTTCGCGAATCGATTCCGGTCGCCTGTGTGGCGGAGCGAAACGTGGAAACGTTCAACAGAAGGACGGTCAATGGACCGCGACCTCGGAAGGCCGAAAATAAGTCAGGCAGGCAACGGGACTTCGGCCGGTTCGAAGCATGCGCCATCTGGATTGCCGCCGGAACAAAACGCCTCGCCCCGCCTTCGATCGTGCATCCAAAGCCTATGATCCGCCCAGCGGTTTGGTCCAACGCGCAAGACAGCGACGATACTTTCAATAAGGAGTTTTACAGGTGAGCACCGACGATACAACGACCGCTTCGCCCGCCAGGGCGGCAAGCGCGCAAGCCATGGCCATCAAGGCCGCGGTCAAGAAGGCGGCGGTATCCAAGCCGATCGCCGCCAAGGCCGCACCGAAGACGTCCGTCGCCAGCAAGGCGGCACCGAAGGCGTCCGTTGCGGGAAAGGCCGCACCGAAGAAGTCCGTTGCGGGCAAGGCCGCACCGAAGAAGTCCGTTGCGGGCAAGGCCGCACCGAAATCCGCCGCCAGTAAGGCTGCATCGAACAAGGCAGCTGCCAAGACAGTGGCCCCTAAGAAAGCCGCCGCGCCGAAGACAATTGCCAAGGCAAAACCGAAAAAATCTGTTGCCGTGAAGACCACCGCGAAACCGACCGGCGCCAAAAAAGCCGTTGCCAAAAAGGCTGCGTCCAAGCCGGCCTCCGCTAAGGTCGCACCGAAGAAGTCCGCGCCGAAGAAAGTCGCAGCCAAGGCCGCACCGAAAAAATCCGTTGCGAAGCAGGCTGTTGCCAAGGTTCCAACTGCTAAGAAGGCAGTTGCCAAGAAACCGGCACCGAAAAAATTCGTCGCGAAGAAACCGGCGCGCAAGCCGAAGGCAATGTCCGCACCGGCCCAGGCCGCGGAAGCCGGCCTTACCGCCGCCAGCGAAACGAACGAATAAATTCCATCGGATATGTGCGCCGGAGGACCGGAACGTGGCAGCTTCTGTTTGAAGCGATCACGTTCCGGTTATCCTCGCTCGGTCGTCAGATCGGCCACCTGCGATCCGGTCAACACGCGCGGCGACTGTCCGCGTAACAGCAGAAAAAGCCTGGCGGCTTCTTCGAGTTCTTCGGCCGCATAGACCGCGCCGGTCAGCGTTCCGCCCGACACCACCGGCCCGTGGTTGGCTAACAGGACCGCGCTGGCATCCTGTGCGGCCGTAAGTATCGCTGGTTCCATGTCTGGATCGCCGGGCCGGAAATATGGAATAACCGGCAGCCGGCGACCAATCCGCATCACGAAATACGGTGTCAGCGGCGGAATCGGATTGACCGGATCGGCGTCCGGCAGACACGACACCGCCGTCGCGTGCGTGGAATGCAGATGCACCACGGCACCCGCGTCCGGACGCGCCCGGTAGAACGCCCGGTGCATGAAGACTTCCTTCGACGGCTTGTCGCCACCGACATGCCGGAATGCCATATCCAGCTTCGACAAGCCTGTCGGATCGAGTCTGCCAAGACTCGAATTCGTCGGTGTCATCAGATACCCGTCCGGCAGACGCACGCTGATATTGCCCGCGCTGCCAACGGAAAAGCCGCGCGCGAACAGGCTGGCGGCCAGTGTGCACAGCAGGATGCGGGTGTCGCTTTCGTTCATCGGATCAGTTCTCCAGAACGGCGAACGCTTTCAGAAAGAAATCCGTGGCGCCGAAATTGCCCGACTTCAAAGCCAGCATCAGATCGGGCCCGCTGCCGGCCGCCAGCGTCCAGGGCACGCCAGGATCGATCTCCCGTCCGATGCGCAGGCAAGCCACGCCAAGCCGCCCAACCACCGCGCCGGACGTTTCCCCGCCCGCTACGACCAGCCTGCGGACCCCGCTTGCCACCAGTCCTTCGGCGATGCGGGCGACGGCATCTTCCACCAGCGCGCCGGCCTGATCCCGGCCCAGCCGCGCTTGCAGTGCCGTCACCGCTTCGGGCGGCGCCGATGCGGCGATAACCACCGGCCGAGCACCGGTATTGTCCGCTGCCCAGGCCAGTGCGGCCTTGCTTAATGCCGTAGCGTCCGGTGTGGCGAGCACATCGAGTTCGTAAACCGGCAGATGCGCCCGCGCATACCCAAGCTGTGCCAGCGTCGCTCGGGAGCACGATCCAGCGATAACCGCGCTGCCGCCGTCCAGCACCGGCAGTGCCCCCGGGTCCACCGCGTCCGCCAGCAGCCCCCCCCGGCGGAAATTCTCCGGCAGACCCATGGCAACGCCGGACCCGCCGGTCAGCAGCGTGTGGCTGGCCGCGGCCTGTCCGATCGCCAGCAGGTGAGCGTCGGTGATGGCATCGACGATGGCATAGCGGCGTCCGCGTTCTTTCAACTGGGTCATCGCGTCCCGGATCGCATGCGCGCCGCGATCGACCGTGGCGAACGGCACCAACCCGACCGTGCCCTCGGTCTGGCGCGATAAAACACGCACCAGATTGGCGTCGGTCATCGGAGTCAGGGGATGGTTTTCCATGCCGCTTTCGTTCAGCAGCACGCCGCCGACGAACAAATGGCCCTGATAGACGGTGCGGGCATTGGTGGGGAACGCGGGACAGGCCAGCGCGAACCCGCATTCCAGCGCGGCCACCAGCGCATCCGCCACCGGGCCGATATTGCCGTGCTCCGTACTGTCGAAGGTGGAGCAATATTTGAAAAAAAACTGCCTCGCACCGCCCGCTTGCAGCCATTTCAGCGCCGCCAGCGAGTCGCCTGTTGCCCGCGCCACCGGTGCGGTGCGCGATTTCAGTGCCACCACCACCGCATCGGCGTCGGGAACCGGCGAACCGGGCGGCGGCACGCCGATCAGCTGCACGGTTCGCATGCCGCCCCTGACCAGCATCGAACACAGGTCGGTCGCACCCGTGAAGTCGTCGGCGATGGCACCCAGCAGCATGATGTGGCCTCCTGTTCGAACCTTATCGCGCGCCCAGCACATCGGCCAGTTGGCCGGCCTGCGTGTCCCAGCCGGGCATGTCGCGGCTGGATTGCCACGCCGCCGCGGCTATGTCGGCCCGCAGCGGCCGGTCGAAAATCAGTCGGCGCATCGCCTTCGACATTTGCTCCGTATCGCCAACGGCACAAACCACGCCGGCGTCCGGTGCAACCATGACGGGAACCGCGCCGACGCTGGTTACGGCCACTGGCAGGCCCCGGCGCAACGCCTCGGCCGTGGCCACGCCATATCCCTCGGCGTACGACATCAGGGCGAACAGATCGGCGGCCTGCCACAGCGCGTCCGTTGGTTCGCTGGCCCATTGGACGCGGCCGGCGAGATCCAGATCCCGGACCAGGGTTCGCAATGCCGCCGCACAGGCCGGGTCGCGCCCGGCGGAGCCCGCGATGGTCAATGTCCAGTCGAGATCGGTCAGGCGGCCCAATGCGCGCAACAGGTCGTCGTGGCCCTTGCGTGGGATCGGCGGGCCGGCCGACAGGATATGACAGCCAGGACCGGCCGATCCCAGGCAGCGCGGCGGGTCGCCGATGCCGGGGATCACCACCGCTATGCGGTCGTGCGGCACGCCAAAGTCGCGGATCAGGCATTCCGCCGTCTGGTCGCTGGTCGCAACGACCCGCGGCACGCCGCGAAACATCGGGGCTTCGGTGGCATGCAGGCGCTGAGCGGCGTCCGCGGGCAGGCCGGTTTCCAGCGATGCCGGAAGGTGAATCAGCGCCGTCACCGCATGCATCGGCAGACCCGCAAAAGCCGGCAGAGCCAGGCCGTCGATCAGCCTGGCGCAGCCGTCGGGCAGGGCAGACCATAGTGTCCGGGCGGCATAAATCGCCGGTTGGTCCGGATCGGGCAGGTTTCCGTCCAGTTCCGCCACCCGCACCGTATGGCCCAGCGCGCGCAGTCCGTCCGCCATGCAGCGATCGTAGCGGAGGCCACCGGAGATCGTTGCGAGCGAGCCGGGCACAATCAGGCAAACGTCCATGGCGATCAGTATGAACGGGTTCAGTGCTGCCGTCACGGCGCTGTCTGGCGAAGCAGGTCCGAATTGGGCAAGATCCGAGCCGGCGACACCTGCGCCGGCAGGCCGGTAAAGCTGGTCGCCGAACCACACCGTCAGGGCTTGTCCGGCGCCGCGATCCGCGACGATACTCGTCGTATCCATCCCGGAGTTCGCCATGCCTGACCTTACATCTCCGGCGCTCGCCGCCGTTCTTAGTCACGCCGATGCCGCTCTGGAGGCGTCGCGTGCCACCTTGTTCAGCCTGCTGCGGATCAGGTCCATCAGCGCTCAGTCCGAACACGCGGCGGACTGTGTTAAGGCGGCGGATTGGTGGCGCGAGCAGCTCAGCGGCCTCGGCTTTGACGCTTCGGTGCGGCCTACCGCCGGGCATCCGGTCGTGGTCGGCCACTTTGCCGGCCCGGCCGGTTACACCGGGCCGCACATCCTGTTCTACGGCCATTACGACGTTCAGCCGGTCGATCCGCTGTCGCTGTGGCACAGCGATCCGTTCGATCCGCAACTCATCGGCGGGCCGTCCGGCAGGCGCTATGTCGCGCGCGGCGCGGTCGATGACAAAGGCCAGACCGTCATGTTCCTGGAAGCCCTGCGTGCCTGGCACATCGCCGGCGGCGGCATCCCGGTGCGGATAACTGTGCTGATCGAGGGCGAGGAGGAAGTCGGCTCCGTCAACCTCGATCCGTTCCTGATGGCGAACAAGGCCGATCTGGCGGCGGACGTGGCGCTGATCAGCGACACCGGTATGTGGGACGTGAACACGCCCGCGCTCACCACCCGCCTGCGCGGCATGACCTATGCCGAGGTGACCCTGAAGGCGGCAAACCGCGACCTGCATTCCGGCCTGTACGGCGGGTCGGCGCTCAACCCGATCAACGCGCTGACGAAAATACTGGGCGCGTTGCTGGACGATGCCGGCCGTATTCAGTTGCCGGGTTTTTACGACAAGGTGACGCCCGTGTCGAATTCGCAACGGACGCAATGGGACGGGCTTGGCTTCGACGAGGCGGCGTTCCTGGGCGGTATCGGTCTGTCTAGTCCGGTCGGGGAACGCGGCTATGCGGCGCTGGAGCGGCTATGGGCGCGCCCGACCGCCGATATCAACGGCATTTGGGGCGGCTACACCGGCGCCGGCAGCAAGACGGTGATTGCGTCGGAGGCGTCGGCCAAGGTGTCGTTCCGGCTGGTGCCGAATCAGGATCCGGACGAGGTCATGGCGCAGTTCCGGCAATTCGTGACGGATCGCCTGCCGCCCGGCGCGACCGCCACATTCGCGGAGTTCGCCCGGGCGCCGGGGATCGAGGTGAATGTCGATAGTCCGTATGTGGCGGCGGCTCTGGCGGCGCTGGCCGACGAATACGGCAGGCCGGCCGTGCTGATGGGCTGTGGCGGGTCGATCCCGGTGGTGACGTCGCTGCGCACCATCCTGGGGTTGGATTCGCTCCTGATGGGCTTCGGGCTGGACGACGATCAGGTTCACAGTCCAAACGAAAAATTCGAGGAGACTTGCTTCCATCATGGCATCCGGGCTCACGCCAGATTAATGGCGAAATTCGCGGCGTGACAGGACGCGACCGAACGGCGTGGCGGGTTTATTCCGGGACGGCCAGCGCCATCCAGGTGCGCTGTCCCTTGCGGTCCACAAGGACGGCCGCATAGCTGCGCTTCGCCTCCGACAGGGTTTGCAGCTTGTGTAAGGCCTCTTCCGGATTGGAAACCTGCTGGCCTTGCACACGCACCAGTACGTCGTCCTTTTCGATGCCGCTGCTGGCGGCCGAACCATTCGGGTCAACCGAATCGACCCTGACGCTGCCATCCGGATCGGCCGCCAGGGTCAGTCCCAGATTGTGGGGCGCCCGGTCGTCGATCGCGGACGGTTTACCTTCGGGCCATGCGGCGATCGGCACGCGGGCGACGATTGTTGCGTGATCGCGGAAAATGCCGAGTTCCGCCTCGCTGCCCACTTGTGCCTGCGCCGCCTTGCGGGCCAGATCGCGCGGATCCCACACTTTTTGCCCGTTGAACGATACAATCAGATCGCCCGGTTCTACCTGCCAGTTCATGGCTTCCTTGCCGCCTGGCGCCATCGAATCGACCAGTGCGCCGTTCAGTCCCGGTGCGCCGATTGCCTGCGCCAACATCCAGGTGACCTGTTGGGTACGGATCGGCAGCATACCGGCATTGAGCCGCCCGGTCGCCATCAGGCGGTGGTAAACGAAATTCAGATCGTCCGACGGGATCGCAAAGCCCAGTCCAACCGAACCCGAGTAGGTGCCCGGTGCGAACAGAATGCTGTTCATGCCGATCACCTCCCCCGCCAGATTGAACAGGGGACCGCCGGAGTTGCCGTGGTTGATTGGCGCGTCGGTCTGGATGTAGTCGTCGAACGGACTTTCCCGGATGTCGCGATTGACGGCGCTGACGATTCCGGATGTGATGGTTTGTTCGAAGCCGAACGGACTTCCGATTGCGATCACCGTGTCGCCGGGCCGCATTTTATCGCTATCGCCGAATTTGACCGACTGAAACGGCTTATCGGTGTCGATCTTGATCAGTGCGATGTCGGCGGCGACAGTCAGCCCGACGATCCTGGCTGGGTAGCGCACACCGTCGGTATCGGTGACGAACAGCGAGAGCGCGCCGTCGATCACATGTTTATTGGTCGCGATATACCCGGACGGATCGATGACGAAGCCCGACCCGGTGGAAACCGCCGGTTTGCCGGTGGTCGCCGCCGCTTCCATCGAGTCCGACCCCGTTTCCTTACCGCGCATTTTGACGCAGGTAATCGTTACGACCGACGGTTTCACCTTCGCGACGATCGACGCTACCGGATCGACTGCGGTATCAGCCCGCGCGGGTAGTGTCCCAGCTAACGCGGCGCTCAGCGTCAGAAAAATACCGCACACGCCGGATAAACGCATCGTACGACGTATCCTCTAGTCTGTCCCGGACGGATTGAACCGCGCGCCAATTTGCGCGCGGACAATTCCGGTTAGATGGCTTTTGCGCCAGCCTGTCAGATTACTGCTTGGTGACGGTGCCAGCGCTGGCCGGGCCAGCGGAATGGGCCAGGCTTTGCGCCGACTGCTTGTGAGCGGTCCGCATGCCCGAGCCGTTCGGCTGTTGATTCATATCGCCGGGCGCACCCGCCGCGGCCCGCTGCTTGCTGG
Organism: Pseudomonadota bacterium; assembly: GCA_021805565.1. GTDB lineage: Bacteria > Pseudomonadota > Alphaproteobacteria > Acetobacterales > Acetobacteraceae > Rhodopila. Next base: position 149,693 of record JAJZFA010000060.1, on the reverse strand, counting down.
CTTGCGCGGAGGAGCCGTTCGGCTGTTGGTTCATGTCGCCGGGCGCACCCGCCGCGGCCCGCTGCTTGCTGGCTTGCGCGGAGGAGCCGTTCGGTTGTTGATTCATATCGCCCGGCGCACCGGCTGCAGCCTTCTGCTTGCTGGCCTGTGCGGAGGCGCCGTTCTGCTGTTGGTTCATGTCGCCGGGTGCACCCGCCGCGGCTTTCTGCTTGCTGGCATGCGTGGAGGTGCCACTCTGTGGCTGATTCATATCGCCCGGCGCACCTGCCGCGGCTTTCTGTTTGCTGGTCGCCTGACCCGCTGCGTCGGTTGCGGCGCTTTGTGCGAAGGCCGGCGCTCCGGCAAGCAAACCGCCTGCAAACAACACAAGCGAGAATCGAACGAGGTTCATGAGGAACTCCTGGGCGGTTGGAAACAATGTGGTCATGGAAGGCGTCTATATCCGCACCTTCAATAGGCGCCTTTACGTCGGATTAACAGTCGCCCGCGTACGAATCCCCCAACATATTTGGTTAAATACCATCCAGTTATTTTTCGCCGATGCATTTCCGCCGCGCTCGATCCGCCGCTTTCCGGCGGTTGCGCCCCGGCGATTGTCGCTTCGAAGCGGCGCCGTGCCTGTCCTGGACTTGCCTGAGCGGCCCGATTTATCGGCGGGCCGACGTCCTTATGGCGGACATTCCCCTCAGGCGTGGATCATCTTGCAGCCACCCTCGTTTATCGGGCGGAATGCGTCATCGGCCGGAATCGTCGCCAAGGTGGTGAAAAAATCGCCAGGATAACGGCTGTCGGCGGGCTTTTTCACCTTGAACAAATAGCACGGATGGATCGTGCGCCCATCGGGCCGGATCTCGCCCGCGCCAAAACAATCGTCGTCCGTCGGAATAGCCTTCATGGCGGCGACGGTCTCGCGGCCCGACGCCTTGGCTTTCGCGGCACCAAGCGACTTCACCGTCTTCAAATAATGCGTCACCGCCGCATAAACCCCGGCATGCACCTCATTCGGATACACCCCTGCCGGCAAACGCGGCTTAACCCTAGCCATGAACGCTCGGGTGCGGTCATTCTCATCCCAGTAGAAACATTCAGACAATACGACATCTTGCATCGTCTCCAGCCCAACCCCCGTGACAGCGGTGATCGATCCAACCATCGCCGCCATCGTCAGATTGCCGCCAGCCAGCCCGAATTCCCGCGACTGTTTTACGCAGTTGACCAGATCGTCGCCGGCATTGGCGAACGCCAGCACATTGGCCCCGCTTGCCTGCGCCGCCAGCAGATACGATGAAAAATCGGTGGTGCCGGGAAATGGATAGGCGCTGGATCCCATCACCTTGGCGCCCGCCGCCGCCAGCAGAGCGGTGGTGTCGTTCTGGATCGAATGACCGAACGTATAATCGGCCGTCACGAAATACCATTTGTCGCCGCCGCGCGCGACCAGCGTCTTGACCATGGTATGCGCTAAATTCCAGGTATCGTACGTCCAGTGGATAAAGTTGGGACTGCAATATTTCCCGGTCAGCAAGGACGATCCGGCCGCCGAATTCAACTGTATCTTGTCTTTTTCCTCCGCGATCGTGGTCAGCGCGATGGCCGCCGCGCTGTTGCCGACATCGGTGATGACATCGATCCCGTCGCGGTCGAACCACTGCCGGGCGATGCCCGCCGCCACGTCGGGCTTATTGAGGTGATCGCCGCTGATCAGTTCGACCTTGATCCCCGGATTGGCCGCTTTGAATTCATCGACCGCCAGTTGGGCGCAAATCACGCTGGTGGGCCCCGTCACGTCGCGGTAATTGCCGGACAGATCCGTCAGAACGCCAATCCGCACCACATCGGGCGACTGGGCGCGCACGGTGCGAAGCGGTAGCGCGGCGGCGGCGATGGCGGCGCTCAAAACGATCCGGCGGCTAGCAGTCATGGATGGTCTCTCCTCGATACGGCACCACCGTAGGGCATTTTCGCGCATACAGAAAACAGCGCGGGGCCGAACGCCTGTCAACGCGGAGGTCATGGCCGTGTCTCAGCCCGCGATCGCCCGTTCCATCGCCACGGCCCGGCAATCCAGTTCGTATTCCAGCCCGATCGTCGGCGGACGGCACCGCGGGCCACGATTTCGGCCGATAGAAACGGCAGGCGCCCGGTGTGGGCGCCGGCCGCCAGTTTTATTTCCGGTCGAGGCTGATCCGGCCAGCACCGAACGCCACGATTTGCAGAAAGCCGCCCGCCATGGCGAGGTTCTTCATGAAGTTGATCATCTGCTCGCGGATTTCGGGGTGATTATGTGCGACCATTGCTGTCGCGATACACCAGATGCTCAACACCAGCGACGTTATGCGCACGCGCCAGCCCACCAGAAACAGCACGCCGCCGCCGATTTCCACCAGCAGGGTGATGGCGTAGGCGACGCCCGTCACCGGCAGGCCCACCTTGGCGAAATACCCCATGGTCATGGCCGGCGCCATCGCCTTGCCGATTCCGGCCCAGATGAAGATCGCGCTCATGAGTACGCGACCGACCAGCCCGATCCAATCAGGTGCGGTGGTTTTCATCCGACGATCTCGGTTCCGGCGAAGAAGAACGCGATTTCAGTCGCGGCGTTTTCGGCGCTGTCGGATCCGTGCACCGAGTTTGCCTCGATGCTTTCCGCGAACAGTTTGCGGATGGTGCCCGCTTCGGCGTTGGCCGGGTTGGTGGCGCCCATGACGTCGCGGTTGCGGGCCACGGCGTTGTCGCCTTCCAGCACCTGCACGACGACCGGACCGGAGATCATGAAATTCACCAGATCGCGGAAGAACGGCCGGGCGGCGTGGACGCCATAGAATGTCTCGGCCTGCGCCTGGGTCATGTGGATACGCTTTTGCGCGACGATCCGCAGGCCAGCCGCTTCCAGCACGGCATTGACCTTGCCGGTCAGATTCCGCCGTGTGGCATCGGGCTTGATAATCGAAAATGTACGTTCGGTCGCCATTGCGGCCTCCTGATGGTTCATGGTCGGGCGGCTGAGTAGGGGTTTGCGCCGCGAAGGGCAAGCGGCCGGGCGATCGCCGTCCGTCCTGGACCTGTGTGTTGCCATAAAGTCATACCCGCCATGTAAAACGCGCAGTGACGGCTGGCTCAGCGGACGCATCGCCGGACGGCAGTAGCAACGCAATGCTTTCCCGCGACGGGGCGGGAGGCGAAATAACCACGCCCGTCCTCCATGGGAGGACATCTTCGCGAACGCCCCAAATCGCTGATTTTCCTAGTTGGCCTGCTCGGGCATGCGAATGCCAGATCGTGGTTTCGCCCCGGCGCCCGGACACATATATGCGGGATCCGGCGGGTTCTTACCAACCCGTCCGATGGACCGCGGGAGCCGGATAGCGTGGCAGATTTGAGTGTCGATCAAGGGCAGGACAGCCGTGTTGCCTCCACCGCGATAGACAGCGGGCGGTTGAACGACGCGCTTGCGCCGCTCGATCCTGTCGAACGGATCGCGCTGTTGGCCGCCCGCGTGTCCGGCCCGCCGGTGTTTACCACCAGTTTCGGGTTGGAAGATCAGGCGCTGACTCATCTGATCGTTGAATCGGGCATCGAATGCCGGTTCGCGACGCTGGACACCGGCCGGCTGTTTCCGGAAACCTACACGGTCTGGGCGGAAACCGAACGGCGCTATGGCATCCGCGTCGAGGCGTTCTATCCCCGCGCCGGGGCACTGGAATCGCTGGTGCAACGGAACGGGATCAACGGTTTTTACCATTCCACCGATGCCCGTCACGCCTGTTGCGGCGTGCGCAAGGTGGAACCGCTGGAAAGGGCGCTGGCCGGGGCGCCGGCATGGCTGACCGGGTTGCGGGCGGACCAGTCCGCCAACCGCCAGGGGCTGGCGTTCGCCGCTTATGACGCGCAACGCGCGCTGCTGAAGGTCAACCCGTTGCTGGACCAGTCCCGCGACCAGATCGCGGCGTTGGTTCGCGACGCCAACGTGCCCCGCAACGCGCTGCACGACCAGGGATTTCTGTCGATCGGGTGTGCGCCCTGCACCCGAGCGGTTGCGGAAGGGGAATCGGAACGCGCCGGCCGGTGGTGGTGGGAACAGGACCAGACCCGCGAATGCGGCCTGCATTTGACCGCCGACGGACGGCTGGTAAGGACGGAGGCAACGTCATGAGGGGCCTGACGCATCTACAGCGCCTGGAAGCCGAGAGCATCCATATCTTCCGGGAGGTCATCGCCACCGCCGATAATCCGGTGCTGATGTATTCCATCGGCAAGGACAGCGCCGTGCTGCTGCATCTGGCGATCAAGGCGTTTTATCCGGCGCCGTTGCCGTTTCCGCTGCTGCATGTCGATACGACATGGAAATTTCGCGAGATGATCGCGTTCCGCGACCAACGGGCGAAAGAACTGGGCTGCCGGCTGATCGTCCATATCAACCAGGACGGCTTGCGCGCGGGCGTCAATCCGTTTGCGTCGGGGTCGCGTCTGCATACCGACGTGATGAAGACGCAAAGTCTGAAACAGGCGCTGGATCGTCACAAGTTCGACGCCGCATTCGGCGGGGCCCGGCGCGACGAAGAAAAATCCCGAGCGAAGGAAAGGGTTTTTTCGTTACGGTCGGCCGAACATCGGTGGGATCCGAAAAATCAGCGGCCGGAACCCTGGCATTTGTTCAACACCCGAAAGCGGGCCGGCGAAAGCGTCCGAGTCTTTCCGCTGTCGAACTGGACCGAGGCCGACGTGTGGGACTACATCGCGCAGGAAAACATCCCGGTCGTGCCGCTGTATTTCGCCAAACCCCGCCCGGTGGTGGAGCGCGACGGCACGCTGATCATGCGCGACGACGATCGCATGGTGCTGCGTCCTGGCGAGAAAATCGAAATGCGGTCGGTCCGGTTCCGCACCCTGGGCTGTTATCCGCTGACCGGGGCAGTGGAAAGCGAGGCCGCCACTCTGTCCGATATCATCGCCGAAATGCGCGGGTCCCGGTCGTCCGAACGTCAGGGCCGGGTGATCGACCATGACGGTGGCGCATCGATGGAACAGAAGAAACAGGAAGGATATTTCTGATGAGCGCCGCGCTAGCCATCACGGCGCCCGCGATCCGCGAGGCATCGCTGCTGCGCCTTCTCACCTGCGGATCGGTCGATGACGGCAAGTCCACCCTGCTGGGCCGGTTGCTGTTCGATTCGAATGCGGTGTTGGACGACCAGTTGGAAGCACTGGACAAGGATTCGCGGAAATTCGGCACGCATGGCGATGAACGGGACTTCGCCTTGCTTGTCGATGGCCTGTCCGCCGAACGCGAACAAGGCATCACTATCGATGTCGCCTACCGGTATTTTTCCACACCGAAACGATCGTTCATCGTCGCCGATACGCCGGGCCATGAGCAATACACACGGAATATGGCGACCGGTGCCTCTACGGCGGAACTGGCGATCATCCTGGTCGATGCCCGCAAGGGAATCTTGCCGCAAACCCGGCGCCATTCCTTTATCGTATCCATGGTCGGCGTGCGCCATGTGGTGCTGGCCGTGAACAAGATGGATCTGGTCGGGTTCGACCAGGGTGTTTATGATCGTATCGTCGCCGAATACATCGAAGCGGTCGCCACGCTGGGATTTACGTCGATCGTGCCGATTCCGCTGTGCGCGCGCGAAGGCGATAACATTGCCGGCCGGTCGCCCCGCACGCCATGGTATCGCGGCGCCAACCTGCTTGAGTATCTGGAAAATGTAACCATTGCCCCCGCCCCCGATCAGGCTCGGCGGTTGCACTTTCCAGTGCAGTGGGTGAACCGGCCGACGCTGGATTTTCGCGGCTATGCCGGCACCGTCGCAACCGGAACGGTTCGTGCGGGCGACGGCGTGACGGTGCTGCCGAACCGGCGTCGCAGCACCATCGCCCGCATCGTGACCGCCGATGGGGACTTGGCCGAAGCCGTCGCGGGTCAGGCTGTCACGCTGACGCTGACGGATGAGATCGACGTGTCGCGCGGCGACGTCATCGTGCATGACGGGTCGGTCATGCAGGCCCGCAAGGCAATCGTCGTTCGGTTGTTGTGGATGGTGGATCGGCCGCTGCGCGCCGGCCAGGGGTTCATCGTCAAGATCGGCACCGCCGAGGCGAACGCCGAAGTCGTCGCGCTGCGCCACGCGGTCGATATCCACAGTTTCCAGAACCAGCAGGCCGATTCGCTGCCGATGAACGCCATCGGCGTGGTGGACCTGACCTTCGACAAGGCGATCGCCACGACGGTGTACGGGCGCGATCGGGAACTCGGGTCGCTGATCCTGATCGACCGGATGACCAACCAGACGGTGGCACTCGGCACGGTTCAGGACGACACGCCGCGGCAGGCGAACGACAATGTTCGCGGCCGGACGGTGCTGGCGCTGGTGGGCGCGGCCGGGTCGCCGCAACGTCGGCGGCTGTGGAGTTCCGTCAGCCGCAAGGTGGTCGAGGCGATCGTGCTGTTTCTGGTGGTCGCGGTCCTGTCGCGGAACGGCTGGCTGGCCCTGGCGGTGACGGCCGCGAATGTGCTGCTGCGTCCGGCCACCGATCGCGCCGCCGCCTGGGTGTGGCGGCATTTATCCGCGGACGCCACCCATCCGGCGGTCAGCGGACACGCCGATTGAACGCTGGGCGGGGCGGCTAAACCGCCTCGTCCAAATCCTGGCCCCACATTTTCTCCAGCGCGTACATCGTCCGGGCTTCTGGCTTGAACAGATGCACGACGATGTCGCCGGCATCGATCAGCACCCAGTCCGACCCGCCCGCGCCCTCGATCTGCACACGCTTCAGGCCGGCCTCCTTCAGCTTTTCGCTGAGATGCTGCGCCATCGCGGTAATCTGGCGGTCGGCAAGGCCGGTCGCGATCACCATCCGGTCGCAGAACATCGCCTTTCCGGCGAGGTCCATGGAGACGATGTTCTCCGCCTTGTCGTCGTCCAGACTGCCGACGATGATCGCCTGGAGCCGGTCGAGTTCCGACGATTCGGTCTTCACCTTTTTCGCGCGCGGACCTGCCGCGGCCTTCTTCGGCCCGGCGGCGATCGTTTTCTTGCGCGGACTGCCCGGCACGGCCCCGGCCTCGGCCAGTTTCGGTTTGACGGCGGTCTTGCGCGGCGCCGGCTTGTGCCTGGCGGGGGAAGGCGAAACTTTCGGCGTCTTGGTTATAACACAGGTCCTTCGGCGGCTCGGCGGATAGCGGTGGCGGAAATAGCGGTTTGACGGCCCGGCAGGAAGACCCACCCAGGCGCGGCACCCGGCAGCAAGGCGGCTTCGCTCGCACGCCGTCGATCCGCCCGTAGCCGATGCGCGGCCTGTCCCGCAAGCGCCCGATGCGAATACCCTGGGCGCGGCAGCACCGCGAACGCCAAACGCCGCACGATATCCAGCCAGCGGCGCCAGTGCGGCAACTGCTGCAGGATGTCCGCGCCCATGATCCAGACGAACCGCACCTGGGGAAACCGCCGGACCAGTTCCCGCATCGTATCCACGGTATAGCGGGTGCGAAACGCCGCCTCGATCCCCGTGGCCACCACGCGGCGGCCATCCGCGATGCGGGCCGCGCCGGCCAAACGAGTGGCAAGGGGCGCCATACCGGCAGCCGGCTTCAGTGGATTGCCCGGCGACACCAACAGCCAGACCTGATCCAGCCGCAGCCGCCGCATGGCCAGTTCCGCCACATGGCGATGACCGGCATGGGCGGGATTGAACGACCCGCCCAGCAGCCCGACGCGCATCCGCCGCCGGTCGCCGAAGCGCGGAATTGGACCGGATGGACACATCAGGTGGCCGGTCCGGTCAGGGACGCACCTGTCCCGACCCAAGAACCAGATAGCGGTAGGTGGTCAACTGCTCCAGCCCCACCGGTCCGCGGGCGTGGATATGGCCGGTGGCGATGCCGATTTCCGCGCCGAAACCGAATTCCCCGCCGTCGCAGAACTGGGTGGATGCGTTCCACAGTGCCACCGCGCTGTTCACGCCCGTCAGGAAGCGATTCGCGGCGGCGGCGTCCGCGGTCACGATGGCGTCGGTATGTTCGCTGCCATGCGCGGCGATATGGGCCAGCGCCGAGTCCACGCCATCGACGACGGCGACCGACAGCACCGAATCCAGCCACTCGGTATCGAAATCCGCCGCATCGGCGGCCGGCAGCCAGGGCACGATGGCGCGCGCCGCCGCGTCCGCCCGGAAATCGCAGCCCAGCGCCCGCAAATCGCCGGCCAGAACCGGCAACAGCGAGCCGGCCACATCGCGATCGATCAGCAGCGTTTCGGTCGCGCCGCACACGCCGGTGCGGCGCATCTTGGCGTTGACCAGGATGGCGCGCGCCATGGCCGGATCGGCAGCGGCGTGGATATAGGTGTGATTCAGGCCCTCGGCATGCGCCAGCACCGGCACCCTGGCCTCGCGCTGAACCCGTTCGACCAGGGACTTGCCGCCGCGCGGAATAATCAGATCCAGCAATCCGGCCCCGGCCAGCATCGCGGCGACGTAGGACCGGTCGGCGTTCGGTGCGACCTGGATGCAGGCTTGGGGCAACCCCACGGCCGCCAGCCCCCGCCGCAGGGCCGCATTGATCGCCTGGGCGCTGTTTTCGCTGTCCGATCCACCGCGCAGAATGACCGCGTTGCCCGATTTCAGGCACAGCGCGGACGCATCCGCCCCGACATTCGGGCGGCTTTCGTAGATCATGCCGATCACCCCGATCGGGGTGGCGATGCGCCGGATGCGCAGCCCGTTCGGCCGCGTCCATTCGCCCAGCGTGCGGTTCAGCGGGTCCGGCAAGGCCGCAACGTCGTTCAGTCCGCGCGCCATCGCCTCCACCCGCGCCTCGCTCAATGTCAGTCGGTCGAGCAACGCGGCGGTGCCGCGATAGGCCGCCACATCGGCCGCGTTGGCCGCCAGAATATCCGGCATGCCGTCGCGCAGCGCGTCCGCCATCGCCGCCAGCGCGCCATTGCGGACGGCCGCATCGGTTCGCGCCAGCACGTGGCCAGCCGCCTTCGCGTGTCCGGCGGCGACTTTCAGGTGTTCGGTTGGTTCCATCGCGCCAATGTGCCCAAGTATTCGTCCGGTTTCCAGTGCTGTATCCGCTGTTTTCGTTGACCCGGCCATGCCGTTTGTGCTGCGGTACCTGGAAAATGGGAGGTCTATCATGAACGCGCCCGTCCATATCGATGCCACGAATGCAGCCTATACCATGCCGCTGGCGCAATTGGATGTATCCGACCCGAAGCTGTATCAGGATGATTCCTGGCATCCATATTTCGAGCGCCTGCGGCGGGAAGCCCCGGTTAACTACGTTCCAGCCAGCCCCTATGGCCCGTATTGGGCGGTGTCGAAATACAAGGACATCATGCACTGCGAAGTGCATCACGATGTGTTCTCCAGCGAAATCGGCGGCATCCAGATCGAGGACCAGCCGAAGGATATGCAGCGTCCCAGCTTCATCCGCATGGACCCGCCACGCCATGACGACCAGCGCAAGGTGGCAAGCCCGATCGTCGCGCCGGGCAATCTGGCGCACATGGAAGGCGTGATCCGGGAACGCACCTGTATGGTGCTCGACGCTTTGCCGCGCAACGAGACCTTCGACTGGGTGGACGAGGTTTCCATTAAGCTGACCACGATGATGCTGGCGACGCTGTTCGACTTCCCGTTCGAGGAACGCGCGAAGCTGACCTACTGGTCCGACGTGGCGATCTGCAACGTCAACGTCCCGGAATCGCCGGTTCATTCGGAACGGGAACGGTTCGACGAACTGAAGAAAATGGCCGAGTATATTGGCGCCTTGTTCAATGAGCGCCGGGGCCAGCCGCCGAAATTCGACCTGTTGTCGATGCTGGCGCATGGCGCGGCCACCCGCGACATGCCGCTGAAGGAGTTCATGGGCAATCTGGCTCTGCTGATCGTCGGCGGCAACGATACGACGCGCAATTCCATGACCGGCGGGCTGCTGGCGCTGAATCAGTTTCCCGATGAATACAGCAAGCTGCAAGCCAATCCGGCCTTGGTTGACAGCGCGGTGTCGGAGATCATCCGCTGGCAGACCCCGGTGATCCACATGCGCCGCACCGCGTCGCGCGACATCGAACTCGGCGGCAAGCAGATCGCGGCGGGCGACAAGGTGGTGATGTGGTACATCTCCGGCAATCGCGACCCCGAGGCGATCGAAAACCCCGATAGCTTCATCATCGATCGCGCCCGTCCGCGCCAGCATCTGTCGTTTGGGTTCGGGATACACCGTTGCGTCGGCAACCGGCTGGCGGAACTGCAACTGAAGATTCTATGGCAGGAAATTCTTGTCCGCTTCCCGAAAATCGAGGTGGTGGGCGACGCACAGCGTGTTTATTCTAACTTCATCCGGGGCATCCGGTCGATGCCGGTGCGCATTCCGGGCTAACAACAGCATCGGCCATAAGTGCGTCGGCGCGCCGATAAGACTGCCCGCACCGCCTGTCTGCGGTCTTGATTTTTCGTCCGGCCTTAACGAAGCGTTAAGACCTCGCTCATACCCTGCGACTGTCCGTATTCCGGCAGGAGCTCGAAACATGAGCATCGCAGGCCCACCCTTCGCGGCACGGTTCATCGCCGGTTCGCGTGTTGCGAACGCGTTCGGCTGATGCATCTCGCACTGTCGGATATTCCCGATCGCGGCATGTTCGAGGCCGTCTTCGCCGCGCTCGACAGGGATTCCATGGCGACGGCCGGGCCGGCCACGCCCCGCCTGCTGGCGATCCCGATCCGTGGCGACGATGGGCAGGCAATCGGCGGATTGTGGGGCGTCAGTATCCACGGCTGGCTGCAACTGGACATGCTGTTGGTTCCCGAGGCCATGCGCGGGCAGGGCGTCGGCACACGCCTGATGGCGCTGGCTGAAACGGAAGCCCGAGCGCGCGGCTGTGTGGGAATTTATGTCGATACGTTCAGCTTCCAGGCCGCGCCGTTTTACGAAAAACTGGGCTTTACCCAGTTCGGCGCGTTGCACGATTGTCCGCCCGGCCATAGTCGCCTGTTCTTCCAAAAGCGGCTTGCGCCGGCATGACGGTGGCGGCGCTGGATCGTGCGCGTTTGCTGGTGGCGCAAGGTAACGACGAAGCGGCGAAGCTTGCGTATCTGACGGTCTTGCAAGCCGACCCGGTGCATTGCGGGGCACTGACCGAACTGGGCGCACTGGCGCATGCCAGCGGGTTCGTATCGGCCGCGCGCGATGCGTATCGTCAGGCCGTGCGCTGCCATCCCGGCGATAAAACGGCGCAACTCGGCTATGCCTACCTGCTGAACGAGGCCGGCGAATGGGCGGCGGCCCTGCCGCATTACCGCGCCGCGCTGCAAATCGATCGCGGCCTGACCGAGGCTCACCGGGGCCTCGCGCGCGCGCTGACCGAACTGGGGGAAGACGCCGGCGAACACTGGCGGAAAGGCTTCGCCGGCCACGCCGTCCTGCGGCGGCGCTATCGCGGACCCGGCACCGGCATTCCGTTGCTGCTTTTGGTCGCGGCGGTAGGCGGGAATATTCCCGCACAGCACTGGATTGACGACCGGATTTATGCGGTCACCGCGATTTACGCGGACTTTTTCGATCCAAACGATCCGTTGCCGCCGCACGCGGCGATCGTCAATGCGATCGGCGACGCCGATCTATGCGGCACCGCGCTGGCGAATGCCGAACATATCGTTGCGCGCTCCACGGCGCCGGCGATCAACCTGCCCGCGCGTGTCCGGCGAACCGGCCGAACCGAGAACGCCCGGCGTTTGGGGGGTGTTCCAGGGGTGATCGCACCCCGTATGGCGCCGTTGGCCAGGGCGAGCGATCTGGGCTTTCCGCTGCTGTTGCGCACGCCTGGCTATCACACCGGCCAGCATTTCCTGTTTGTCGAAACCGCAGCCGGTCTGCCGGCCGCGGCGAACTCCTTGCCGCGCGGCGACACGCTGGCGATCCAGTATCTGAATGCGCGCGGGGCGGACGGCATGGCGCGCAAATACCGCGTTATGTTCATCGGCGGGGTCGCTTACCCGCTGCATCTGGCGATCTCGGCCGATTGGAAAGTGCATTACTTCACCGCCGCGATGGCTGCCGATCCGGCGCATAGAACCGAGGAACAGCGTTTTCTCGACGATATGCCGGCGGTTCTGGGGCCGCGCGCGATGGCGGCGCTGGCGGGGATTCAAGCCGTGCTTCGACTGGATTACGCCGGCATCGACTTCGCGTTGGCGCCGGACGGAGCGCTGCTGTTGTTCGAGGCGAATGCCACCATGGTCATCGTTCCATTGCCGCCCGATCCAATCTGGAACTACCGGCGCCGGGCGGTGGGCGATGCGCTGGCCGCCGCCAAACGGCTGTTACCGCCCGCATGAATCACCCCGAATCGGCCGATGCGATGACCCTGCTGGAAGCGGGCCGGCTGACCGAGGCGGCGGCATTATACCGGACCATTCTCCTCCGCGATCCCGATCACCCCGACAGTCTCCATCTGCTCGGACTGATCCTGACGGAACAATCGGACCCGGAAGCGGGGATTGTGCTGATACGCCGGGCGATGGCGCTCGACCCGGATCGGGCGGTCCATCTCCACAGCCTCGGCCAGGCGTATCGCCGGCTTGGGCGCATGGAGGATGCGGTGTGCGCTCTCCGCGCCGCCGCCGGCCTGCGGCCCGACGCGGTGGAAATCCAGAGCAACCTGGGGACCGTTTTGCGCGAACTCGGGCGCCATGCGGAGGCCGTGGAACATTACCGGCGGGCGGTCGCGCTGGCGCCGGACTCGCCCGATATGTGGTACAATCTGGCGAACGCGCTGGCCGGAACCGGACCGGCGGCGGAAACCGGAGCATGCTACCGGCGGGCCATCGGATTGCGGCCGGATTTCGGCTACGCGCATGCCAATTATGGTCGCTGGTCGATGACGCTGGGGCGATGGCAAGAGGCGTATTCCGCGTTGACACAGGCTGTCCGGCTTCTGCCCGACGATGCCGCGGTGCGGATCAATTTGGGCGCCGTGCTGCAGGAACTGGGTTCGGACCGGGCGGAAGACTGCTATCGCGAGGCGATCGGCCTCGATCCCCGCGCGGCCGGCGCGCATTACAATCTGGGTCGCTGGCTGTCCGGGCAGGGCAGGCCGGAGGACGCGGTTGCCAGCCACAGGGCGGCGGTCGCCATCGATCCTGGGTTCGGCGCGGCGCGGCTCGCGGCGTGCATGAGCGAGCTTCCGGTGTTGTACCGCACGGAAGACGAAATCGCCGGACGCCGTCGCCGGTATGCGGTTGCGCTGGAAGAATTGGCCGCGTCTCCGGCGCCATCGCTGGCCGATGCCATCGGGTCGGCCCAGCCGTTTTTCCTGCCCTATCAAAACGAGGACGATCGCGATTTGCAGGCGATGTACGGGCGATTTGCCTGCGATGTGCTGGCCGCGTCCGGTCCGCCGGCCGTTCTGGCGGCGCGGCCGGCGGCTGGCGAACGTATCCGGCTTGGCATCGTCAGCGGGTTCTTTTGCGACCACACGCTGTTCAAATTGTTCCTGGAAGGCTGGCTGACGCGGTTGGATCGCTCCCGGTTCGTCGTGACGGGGTTTCATACAGCCCCGGCGTCCGACGCCAATACGGCGCGCTGCGCGGCATTGTGCGACCGGTTCGTGCAGGGGCTTGCCCCGGCGGCGTGGCGCGATGCGATCGCGGCAACCGCACCGCATGTGCTGCTGTATCCCGAGGTCGGGATCGATCCTATTGCCGGGCGGCTCGCGGCGATGCGCCTCGCCCCGGTGCAGTGCGCCGCGTGGGGACAGCCGGACACCACCGGCATGCCGACGATCGATTATTTCCTGTCCAGCGCGCTGATGGAGCCGCCGGAGGGCGATGCGTATTACACCGAACGCCTGGTCCGCTTGCCGCACCTCGGCATGTGTTACACGCCGGACGCGCCTCCGCGCGGTGCGATGGCCGGACCGGGGATTCGCGACCCGGCCAACCCGGACGCCCCGGTATTTTGGTCGGGCCAGGCGTTGTATAAATACTTGCCCCAGCACGACGCTGTGTTTCCGCGGATCGCCGCCGCGCTGGGCGAATGCCGGTTCGTATTCGTCGCATTCGCCAAAAGCCGGGCGGTGACGGATGCGTTCCACAATCGCCTGCGGGCGGCGTTCGCGGCGGCGGGCCTGAACGCGGACCGGCACGTCGTTATTCTGCCGCCGCTGTCGCAGGATGAATATATCCGAGCGGTTGGGCAGGCGGATGTTGTGCTGGATACGGTGGGGTGGTCGGGCGGCAAATCGACGCTGGACAGCCTCGCGGTCGATCCGGCGATCGTGACGCTGCCGGGCCGGTTCATGCGCGGCAGGCACACAGCGGCGATCCTGCGACACATCGGCTGCGAGGCGACGATCGCGGCGGACCAGGACGACTACGTCTCGATCGCTGTACGGCTGGCCCGCGACCGGGACTGGTGCGCGGATATCCGGCGCGGGGTGGCGTCCGGGAAACATCGCGCGTTCGGCGATCTGGCCTACATACGCGCGCTGGAGACTTTTCTCGCGGACGCCGTCGCGGGTGGTCTCGGGGCGGCTTGAAGACCCGCCGCCAGCAGCCGGCCGGGCAGACGACGGGCTCCGCGCTGGATGCGGCGATCCGCCAGTAGCCATACGATCCCCAGGCGTTTAACCTCAGCGGGCGTTTGGCAATAGGAGCCGTTTATGGACAGCCCGCTTCCAGCCGTCGAGAACACCCATATCGAGCGGCAATTCGGACTGTTCGAGTTCATTCGCAGGACTCGCGAAGACCAGTTGTCGATTCTGGTCCCGGACATGTACGATCGCCGGCTCATGAGCGGGCGGATACTGGGTCTGCGATGGTTCATCCTCAACTGGCCTGAGTATATCGAGCATGTGTTGCTGACCAACCACCAGAACTATGTGAAGGGGCGGTTCAGCGACGCGCTGCTGGTGCCGGTCGTCGGCCAGGGGATGCTGACCAGCGAGGGCGATGTCTGGCGGCGGCGGCGGCGGATCGCGGCGCCGGCGTTTCACCATCGCAGTGTCGCCGGGTTCGTGGACACGATGGCGCGGTCCACCGCTTCCATGTTGGCGCTCTGGGATGGGCGGAACGAGGCGTTCGATATCGCCGCCGAAATGACGGAGCTGACGCTGGATGTCATTACGCGGACGATGTTCTCGGCCGACCTGGGCGGGGAAGGGTCGCGCGTCAGGCAGTTGATGCACACGGTCTTGCGGAGCAATCGACCGAGCATGCTGGATTTAATCGGGGTTCCGGCGTGGGTTCCGCGATTTGGGTCGAGATCCATGCGGCGTGCCATCGCGGAACTGGACCTGATCGTGCAGCGCATCCTGAGCTCCCGCCGGGCCAGCGGCGGCGATCGGGGGGACCTGCTGTCGTTGCTGCTCGCGGGGCGGGATGAGGAAACCGGGGACGGGTTGAACGACCTGCAGGTACGTGACGAGATCATGACGATCTTCCTGGCCGGTCATGAAACGACGGCGAATGCGCTGGCTTTCGCGTGGTATTTGCTGGCGACGCATCCCGAGGTGGAGGCGCGGCTGCACGAGGAGTTGCGGGACGTTCTCGGGGGGCGTCCGCCGGAGCATGCCGATCTGGTTCGGCTGCGGTACACGCGGATGGTTTTCGAGGAGACCTTGCGCCTTTATCCGCCGGCCTATGCGATCGGACGGGCGGCGACTGGCACCGACTCGATTGGCGGGGTGACCGTGCCGAAGGGGGCGGCGATCACGATCTATACTTATGTGTTGCATCGCAATCCGGCGCTTTGGCCCGATCCGGAGCGGTTCGATCCGGAGCGGTTCGCGCCGGAACGGGCGGCGGGGCGGCATCGGTTTGCCTATCTGCCGTTCGGGGGCGGGCCGCGCATCTGTATCGGGCAGGGGTTCGCGATGGCGGAGGCGATGATCGTTATTGCCAGTGTCGCGCAGCGGTTCCGGTTTTCGTTGGTGCCCGGGCGATCGGTGCAGCCGATCGGGTTGTTGACGTTGCGGCCGAAGGACGGGGTTTGGGTGACGGCGGCGAAGCGTTAGGCGGTTGCTGAATCAAGCTGAAACGACCCGTTTATCCCAATATCCAGGGCGTCGCGTCCGGTAGAATACTCGAAATCTGGTGTATGCTGGGCGCCGAATGGGTTTTTCAGCAGGCTGTCAGTGGCATGTCGGGCGCGGATTTGGTGTCGATAGGAAATTTTGCGGAGATTTTTCGATAATGGCCCGCGTCCGTCGGTTTGCATGAAGCCGGTGTAAAGGCCTAGCGTTGCGGTACTGGGCTGGGACGGACACCGGCCGGGGAGGCCACGTCATGGACCAATCGCCGCACGATCCGCCGCTCGGTAGCTGGCCGCTGGGCCTGACCCGTGTGCCGTTTTGGGTCTATCGCGACGCCGACGCGGCGCGCGACGAGCAGACGCGGATATTCGAAGGCCCGTCCTGGCATTTTTTGTGCCTGGACATCGACGTGCCCGAAACCGGCGACTACCGCACCACGGCGATGGGCGCGATGCCGGTGGTGGTTGTCCGAACCGAAACCGGCGAGATCGTCGCGTTCGAAAACCGGTGCGCTCACCGGGGTTCGTTGATCTGTCTCGACGATTCCGGATCGGTGAAGGATTTCCAGTGCGTCTATCACGCCTGGCGCTACGATTTGCGCGGCAACCTGACATCGGTGGCGTTCCGGCGCGGGGTCAACGGGCAGGGCGGCATGCCGGACGATTTCAGGATGGACGCGCACGGCCCGCGCAAGCTGCGGACGGCGGTGCTGTGCGGGCTGGTGTTCGGCACGCTGGCGACGGACGGGCCGGACCTGGAAAGCACCATCGGGCCGGCGGTGCTGGCGCGCATGCAACGTGTCCTGCACAAGAAGATTGAAGTTATTGGCCGCTTTACTCAACAACTTCCGTGCAACTGGAAGCTGTATATGGAAAATGTCCGCGACACGTATCACGCCAGTTTGCTGCACACATTTTTCACCACATTCCAGATAACGCGGCTGAGCCAGGGCGGCGGCGTGATGGTCGGCGAAAACGGTGTCGCGCATGCCAGCACGACGCTGGCGGCGGCCAAGGGGCCGGACGACAGTTACGCCGGAATGCGCGCCGACAACCGGGGATTCCAACTGCGGGACCCGTCGTTCCTGAACGCGGTGCATGAGTTCGATGACACGATCAATCTGCAAATCGTCTCGGTGTTTCCCGGCTTTATCCTGCAACAAATCCATAACGCGCTGGCGGTGCGGCAGATCGTGCCGCGAGGCGTGGATTCGATGGACCTGCACTGGACGTATCTGGGCTTTGCCGACGACACCCCGGACCTGCGCGCCATGCGGCTGAAACAAGGTAATCTGGCCGGCCCGGCGGGATTCGTTTCCATGGAAGACGGCGCCGTGGGCGGCTTCGTGCAACGCGGGATCGCGGCGGCGAACGGGCAGGCAGCGGTTGTGGAAATGGGCGGCGCGACGGCCGAAGGGGCGGAAACCCGGGCGACCGAGGCGTCGGTGCGAGGATTCTGGAAAGCGTGGCGAACGGAAATGGGGGTTTGACGATGACGTCCGATCGCGCATTGCTGGAGATCGCCGCGCTGAACGGTGCGTGCGCGGCGGCGCTCGATTCCGGGCGGCTGGAGGACTGGCCGGGATTTTTCCTCGATACCTGCCTGTATAAGATCACCACCGTGGATAATCTGGCGAGGGGGTACCAGGCCGGGCTGATCTATGCCGATTCGCGGTCGATGCTGGAAGACCGGATCGCCGCGCTGCGCCAAGCGAATATCTATGAACGCCAGCGGTACCGCCACATCCTTGGCATGCCGGCAATCGTGGAGGAGGCCGATGGTTCGGTCGCGGCCGAGACGTCGTTTGTGGTCGTGCGCACGATGCGCGATGGCCAGATGACGATTTTCGCCGCCGGGGTCTATCTGGACAAGCTGCGCCGGAGCGGTGCCGGCGCCTGGCGGTATGCGGAGCGCATCGTGGCGTGCGACAGCCAGCGGATCGATACGCTGCTGGCCATCCCGCTTTAAGATACAGGCATTCTGACGGGACACAGGGCGGGTTGCTGACAAACCTGTCGCGCAGGCGTAAGATCGGTATTTAAGTTCCGAACCCCAAGGCAAACCTGATGCCCGACAGCCTGCCCCAAAGCGTCTCCCCCTACGGCGACACATTGATCATCGACATGATCCGCCGGTTCTCGCAGGACCGGCTGGCGCCGCTGGCGGCGGAGCGCGAAAAAAACCGCCGGATCGAACCGTCAATCGTCGCCGAACTCGGCGAACTGGGCGTGTTCGGCGCCACCACCCCGGCCGAATGGGATGGCAGCGAGATCGATCCGGTGACCTATGCCCTGCTGCTGGAAGAAATCGCGGCGGGCGACGGGTCGGTGTCCACCATGGTTTCGGTGCATAATTCGCCGACCTGCATCGTGGTGAACAACTACGGCACCAACGCCCAGAAAGACCGCTGGCTGCGCAAACTGGCAACCGGGGAGCATGTCGGATCGTTCGGGCTGACCGAACCGCAGGCCGGGTCCGATGCATCGAACCTGAAGACCAGGGCGGTCAAAAAGGGCGATCGCTATATCGTCAACGGGTCCAAGCAGTTCATCAGCAACGCGACCCATCCCGGCAGCCTGGTGTTCTTCGCGGTGACAGACCCGGCTGCCGGCAAGAAGGGCCTGTCCGCCTTCGTCATCGACAAAACCCATCCCGGTTTCGCGGTCGCCCGCACCGAGGAAAAGCTCGGCCAAAAAGCGTCCGATACCTGCGCCCTGACCTTCGAGGACATGGAAGTACCGCAAGACCAGAGGATCGGTGCCGAGGGCGAGGGCTATAAAATCGCCCTGTCCACCCTGGAAAGCGGCCGCATTGGCATCGCCGCGCAAAGCGTCGGCATGGCCAGGGCCGCGCTGGAGTATGCGATCGGCTATGCGCGGGACCGCAAGGCGTTCGGCGGCGCGATCGTCGATCTCCAGGCCGTCGGGTTCCGGCTGGCCGACGCGAAGACCAAGCTGGAGGCAGCGCGCCAGTTGACGCTGTATGCGGCCCGGCTGAAAGCGGAGGGAAAACCGGCGCTGGAAGCCGCGTGCATGGCGAAACTGTTCGCGTCCGAAGCGGCCGAGGCGATTTGCACGGCATCCATCCAGACCCTGGGCGGTTACGGGTTTCTGGCGGATTACCCGGTAGAGCGGATCTATCGCGATGTCCGGGTGTGCCAGATTTACGAAGGCACCTCGGATGTGCAGAAACTGATTTTGCAGCGGATGCTTTAGGGCGCTGGGGATGGATACCGGTCCGGCACGCCTGGCTGTTCGCCATGGCGGCACGATATAATGCTGCATCACCTGCTCCAGGGCCTGCGCAAGCCGCTGACCGAAGCGCCGCCGCCGCTCGATCCGGACATGCAGGCCATGGCCGCCGGCCTCGACCGGGCGACCCGCCGCCGGCTCGGGCGCGGTCTGTCGATCCGCATGGTCGATGCCGGATCGTGCAACGGATGCGAACTCGAAATTCACGCGCTGAACAACGCTTTCCTCGACCTGGAGCGGTATGGGCTCCGCTTCGTTGCCTCGCCGCGCCATGCCGACGTGCTGATGGTGACCGGACCGGTGACTAAAAATATGCGGGAAGCGCTGGAGCGCACTTGGGCGGCCATTCCCAACCCGAAATGGGTCGTGGCGGCTGGCGATTGCGCGGCCGGCGGCGGGGTGTTCGCCGGCAGTTACGCGGTGGTGGGCGGCGTTCCCGCGGTGGTGCCGGTCGATTTGTTCATCCCCGGCTGTCCGCCTTCGCCCAAACAATTGCTGGCGGGATTGCTGGCTCTGTTCGGAACATGATGCCGCGGCGGACGGCGGCCAAACGGTGCGGGCCCGGATCGCACGCGCGCGGGGCGACGCGCTTTGCCGTGTGCCTTCTGTTTGGGGGCGGTATTCTGGCCTGCGTTTCGGCGCCGCCGGTCCTGGCCCAATCCGATCCGCCGTCGCCCGGCGGTACGGCCGATGCTGCTGCCGGATCGGATGCACCGGCGGTTCCGGGCCGGACCCTGCCGGACCCGGTCGTGGGCAGCGTGGAGGGCCATCCGATATACCTCAGCGATCTTGGGGAGGCAGCGAAGACGTTGCCGGACAACTTGCGCGGTTTACCATTCCAAACGCTTTATCCCGTGCTGCTGGATCGCATGATCGACCATGAGGCTTTGGTGATCGCGGCCAAACGCCAGGGCCTGGAACAGGATAAGCAGATTCAGCGTGACATCCAGGCGGCCACCGGCCGGATTCTGGAAGGCGCCTATCTGGGCGATCAGGCCGCGCCCCAGGTGACCGAAACGGCCATCCATGCCTTGTACGACCGGCGATACGCCAACCGCCAGGCCACCGAGGAAGTCCATGCCCGCCACATTCTGGTCACGACCGAGGCCGAGGCGCGGAAGGTTCTGGACGATCTGCATAAAGGAGCCGACTTCGCGACCCTGGCCAGGGTGCTCAGCAAGGATCCGGATGCAGCCAGCGGCGGCGATCTGGGGTTTTTCCGGCGCGAACAGGTTTGGCCGAGCTTCGCCGACAGCGCATTCTCGCTCCGGCCGGGCGAAGTCTCGCCGAACCCGGTCAAGAACGAATTCGGCTGGCATGTCATCAAGGTGGAGGAACGGCGCCTGGTTGCTCCGCCGGGATATTCCGAGGTGCATGACCAATTGCGGCAGGAACTGCTGGCCAAGGTTGTGAGGCAGGTAACCGCGACCGCGAAAAGCCAGTTGACGATCCACCGGTTTAACCTGGATGGGGCGGAAATAGCCAGCGATTCCAGATTGAACGTCACAGGTGCCAGCGACAGCCAGACCCGGTAGAGCAGCATCGGCGGATCGGGCGTTCGCTGCTGCCGGGCAACGGAATCGGTTTGCGTTGCCAATGACTGTCCCGGTCTTGTGAGCCGGCACGGCTTCGGTCATAAGCACCGCTCGTTCATTTCCAGGGGTCTTCATGCCGTTTTTTCCGGACTGCTCGATGGGGTCGCCGGCCCGCCTGTTGGCCGTCGCCATCATATTGGGCGCCGCCTGCACCGGGCCTGTGCGCGCGCAAACCGAACCCGACCCGGTTCTCGCGACAGTCAACGGTCAGCCGATCCATCTCAGCGATGTGACAGCCGCCACGGAAACCTTGCCGGCCCAGGCGCGGTCGCTGCCGCCCAAGGAACTCTATCCCATGATGCTCAATCAGTTGGTGGATCAGGCGGCGCTCGTCGTCGAAGCCAAGAAGGCTGGCCTGGAAACCGATCCCGCCGTGCAGCGGGCTGTGCATATAGCGGAAGACCGGGCCCTTGCGTCAGCCTATCTGAGCAAGCAAGTGCGCCCGCTGGTCACCGAAGAGGCTGTCAAAGCCAAGTACGACAAGGATTTCGCCAATAAGCCCGGCGTCGAAGAAGTCCACGCGCGACATATTCTGGTCGGCGACGAGGCAACGGCGAAGAAGATCATCGCCGAACTTAAAAAAGGCGGCGATTTCGCGGCGTTGTCCAAGCAGTACAGCAAGGATCCGAGTGCGTCGGCCCAGGGCGGCGATCTGGGATTCTTCAAGAAAACCGATATGGTGCCAGAATTCGCCGATGCGGCGTTTGCCCTGAAGGACAAGGAAATTTCGCCGGTACCGGTGAAGTCGCAGTTCGGCTGGCACGTGATCCAAACCCTGGAACACCGGACCTCGGCGCCCCCGTCGTTCGAACAGGAACGCGACGAACTGCGCCAGCAAATGGTGCAGACGGCCGTTCAGTCCGAACTCGCCCAGGCTCGGGCGGCGGTCACGGTGGAGAAGTTCAATCCGGATGGCACGCCGGTGCGGACCACCGATTCGGCGGAACCGCCGCCGGCAACACCCGCAACGAAATAACCGGCCGGCCGGTCCCGCCAGCGAAGGCAGAAAACAATGGCAAACGCTGTGTCCCCGCTCGCCGTTCCGCTGCCGCCGCTACCGCCGCTGGCCGGTGTCCGTTTGTCCGCCGCGGCGGCGGGCATACGCTACCAGGGGCGAACCGACGTGGTCATGATCGAGGTCGCCAAGGGCAGTTCGGTGGCGGGCGTCTTTACCGCCAATAAATGCCCGGGCGCGCCGATCGACTGGTGCCGAACCGCCTTGAAGGGCGGCAAGGCCCGGATGTTGGTGGTGAACGCCGGCAATGCCAACGTGTTTACCGGCAAAGCCGGACGCGATGCCTGTGCGGCGACCGCCGGCGCGGCCGCCCAGTTGGCGGACTGCCCGCCAAAACAGGTGTTCGTGGCCTCCACCGGTGTGATCGGCGAGGTGCTGCCGCACGACAAACTGATCGCGGTATTGCCGGCGCTACAGGCATCGCTCGCGGCCGATAACTGGGAAGCCGCGGCGCGCGGCATCATGACCACCGATACATTTCCAAAGGCGGCGACGCGGGAGGCAGCGATTGGCGGTACAACCGTGCGGATCGCCGGGATCGCCAAGGGCAGCGGGATGATCGCGCCCGACATGGCAACGATGCTGTGCTTTGTGTTCACCGATGCGAAGATACCGGCCGACGCGCTTCAGGCGATGCTGAAAAAGGGCGTCGATGCCAGTTTCAACTGTACGACGGTGGATTCCGATACCTCGACCTCCGATACCGTGCTGCTGGTCGCGACCGGGCAGGCGACGCATCCGCGCATTCCCGCGGCCGAAACTAAGGCAGCACGCAACCGCATGCTGGCCGGGTTTGCCAAGGCACTCAACGACGTTCTGCTGGATCTGGCATTGCAGGTGACCGGCGACGGCGAAGGCGCGCAAAAGCGGGTACGGATCGACGTGACCGGGGCGGTCAACGCCAGATCCGCGAAGAAGATCGCCATGGCGGTCGCCAACTCCCCCTTGGTGAAGACGGCGATCGCCGGGGAGGACGCCAATTGGGGCCGCATCGTCATGGCGGTCGGCAAATCCGGGGAACCGGCCGATCGCGACAAACTGTCGATCGGCGTCGGCGGTGTCTGGATGGCCAGGGACGGTGCGGTCATCCCCGGCTATGACGAAACCCCGGTCGTTGCGCATATGCGGGGCAAGGAGGTCGGCATTGCCATCGATATCGGGCTTGGCAAGGGATCGGCCACCGCCTGGACCTGCGATCTGACCCACGGCTATATCGACATCAATGGATCCTATCGAAGCTGACCCGGGATTCGGCCGGCCGAACCGCACGCGGTGTCCGGTGTATCCCATCCTGCCAGTCGTTCGCGAGCGCGGCGATCCGCAATACCATGGTGGTGCCTTCGTCCGGCCGTATATCGAGATCGAGCGACGCTCCGGCCAGCGCAACCCGCTCGGTCAGGGCGCGCAAGACGCGCTGTCTGACAGCAACGTCTGCCTGGGGCCGTCCGTCCGAAACCGCGATATAAATCCGCTCGCCATATAGCGCGGCCGTCACCAAAATCCGGCCTCCTGACGCGGCCTGGATGGCGGCGGTCAGAAATGCCTCCAGAAGCTCCATCAGGACAGGTCCGCGCATGCGCCCGGTCAGGTTCGGCGGAACGGCGGCTTCCACCCGAACCGACTGCGTGGCCAACAACGGGGCCAGCCGGTCGAGGACGGTTCGGAGCGCCCACCCGACATCGGTCTGGCCATCCGGCGCAACAGTTTGACGTGCCGATTCGCCCCACAGCGGATCGTACGGGAAGACAGATCCAGGTTTGACCGCCTTGCCTCGCACGTGTCCGCTGCGCCAGCCGACGGCGACAAACAGCGCCGATGCGGTCAGTGCGGCCAGCAGATAAGCCATCCCTATGACGAACACGGTGCACGATCCCAGGTTGTCCTGGATATACTAATGTCGAATAACCAGAAAAGATCGTCGTTTGTTTTACAAATAACTGTGTTTCACATTTATTTTTATTTATAATTGAAATATATCGCAATAATTCCGAGACGGGGCAAAGTATGCAACGGTTATCGCCGCAATGCCAGCCTATCGTTCGGTATTCGATGAGGCCGTTGCCAATCTAGACAGGTAGCAGCCCGGCCGGCCCCGCGGCTTGTCTTGCCGCCGATCCGGACATAGCCCGTCAAACGAGAGCGGGGCGAAAAATCGCCCTTACCGGCAGCGGCCGGCCGTGCGATACTATTGCGTAAGAGTATAGAACACGGACCACCGGGAGCGACGCATGCTTGGCCTTATGCAGCAGAAAAACCTGCTTTTGTCTTCGATTATCCAGCACGCGGCGCGGTGGCATCCCAGCGGCGAAATCGTCTCGCGGGTCAGCGAGACTTTGGTTCATCGCACCGATTACGCGACCGTCGAACGCCGTTCCCGTCGCCTTGCCAATGTCCTTCTCCGCCTGGGTGTTAAATCCGGCGACCGGGTCGCCACCATGGCCTGGAACGGATACCGTCACCTGGAATTATATTGGGCGATTTCCGGCATGGGCGCGGTCTGCCACACCGTCAACCCGCGCCTCGCGCAGGACGATATCGCTTACATTATAACCCACGCCGGCGATTCCGTTCTGTTCGCGGACCTGTCTTTCGCTGGCCTGATCGACGACATCGCCCCGGCGATCGCCGGCTGTGTCCGCCACATCGTGTTTTTGGCCGCCCCGGACGAAATGCCGGCTCTGACGCTGCCGTCCGGCATGGCGCTGCATTGTTATGAAGACCTGATGGCTCAGGCCGATGAAAGCTTTATCTGGCCCGACTTCGACGAAAACACCGCCAGCGCGCTGTGCTATACGTCCGGCACCACCGGACGTCCGAAAGGCGTCCTGTACAGTCACCGGTCGGCCGTGCTGCATGCCTTGTCCGCCAATGCCGCCGATAATTACGGCTTCCGAGCCATGGACCGGATATTCGTCGCGACGTCGATGTTTCACGCCACCGCCTGGGGCTGGCCTTATGCCGCCGCCATGGCCGGTGCCGCCATGATCATGCCCGGCCGCTGGCTGGACGGACCGGCTGTGCTGCACACCCTCAACGAGGAACGCATCACCTACTCCGGCGGTGTTCCAACCATATGGCTTGGGGCGCTGGACGCGCTGCGCAAAACCGGGGCATCCCTGCCGTATTTGAAGCGACTGATGGTCGCCGGGTCGGCCTGTCCTCGTGTGCTGATCGAAGGATTCGGTGCGTACGGCGTCGATGTCTTCCAGGCCTGGGGCATGACCGAGACCAGCCCGATCGTCGCCCATCACGCCACGATCCCCGCCACCGCCGGACTCGATACCGAATCGGCAACCAGATTGCGCCAGAAACAGGGCCGTCCGCTCTATGGCGCCGACATCAAAATCGTCGATGCGGATGGCAACGAATTGCCTCGCGACGGTATTGCCTTCGGCGACCTGCTGACCCGCGGCGCCTGGGTTTGCCGCGAATATCTGTTTCTTGGCGCCGAGGGCGCGGCGGCCGTGGATGGCTGGTTTGCCACCGGCGATGTCGCCACCATCGACCGGGATGGTTATGTGGAACTGGTGGACCGGTCCAAGGACGTGATCAAGTCGGGTGGCGAGTGGATCAGTTCTATCGCGCTGGAGAACATCGCCGTGTCCCATCCCGATGTCGCCGAGGCCGCGGTGATCAACGCGAAACACGAACGCTGGCAGGAACGCCCGCTGCTTCTGGTGGTGCCGCGCGAAGGCCGCACCATCGACACAGCGGACCTGATGAAGCTGTATGACGGCGCCGTCGCCCGGTGGTGGTTTCCCGATGCCGTTGTGGTGGTCGATGAACTGCCGCACGGCGCCACAGGAAAGCTGAACAAGCTGGCGCTGAGGCGAAAATATCAGGACTATCTGCTGGATAATCCAGGAGCGGATGTCGCCTGAGGTCGGCTGGCCGCTATTTTGCATTTCGCATCGGGACATTTCCTGGGAGAAGCGCAATGAACGGCTTGGGCGGACTGAACAAATCGCCGAATGGCGTCGTGATCGGCCTTGTGCAACTGAAGCTGCCAGCGATCGCCAATCGCGGCGACATCGCGGCCCAGACGGAAAAAATCGTCGCAATGGTCGGCAAGGCCAGGCGAGCGATGCCTGCGATGGATCTGGTGGTGTTCCCGGAATACGCATTGCATGGCCTGTCCATGGACATTCGCGATGAAATTCTGTGCGATCTGGACGGCTATGAAGTCGCCGCGTTCAAGGCCGCCTGCATCGAACACAAAATCTGGGGCTGCTTTTCCATCATGGAACGCAATCCCGGCGGTATGCCGTATAACTCTGGCCTGATTATCGACGACACGGGTAGGCTCGCGCTGTACTATCGTAAGTTGCATCCGTGGGTGCCGGTCGAACCGTGGGAACCGGGCAACCTCGGCATCCCCGTCATCGACGGACCGAATGGCTGTAAGCTGGCCTTGATCATTTGCCATGATGGCATGTTTCCCGAAATGGCACGGGAAGCCGCCTACAAGGGGGCCGAGGTTATGTTGCGCACCGCCGGCTACACCCCGCCGGTGCGGGCGGCGTGGCAGTTCACCAATCAGTCGAACGCGTTCTGCAACCTGATGATCACCGCCAGCGTCTGCATGTGCGGGTCCGACGGTACGTTCGATTCAATGGGCGAGGCGATGGTATGCAACTTCGACGGTACTGTGATCGCACACGGGGCACAGGGCCGGACCGATGAGATAATCGCCGCCGAGGTACGTCCCGATCTGGTGCGCGAAGCTCGGGCTGTGTGGGGCGTGGAAAACAACATTTACCAGTTCGGCCATCGCGGATTTGCCGCGGTGCGCGGCGGTGCCGGCGATTGTCCTTATACGTATATGCACGATCTGATGGCCGGCCGGTATCGCCTGCCGTGGGAAGACACCGTGCGCGTGACGGATGGAACCGGCTGCGGCATTCCGGAACCCGATCGCGTGTATGTCGCGCCGATGCCAAAGGCGGCGGAGTAGGACGCCGCCGGTTGCCCGGCGGTAACGTGCTGTTGTGATGTTGAGATGCAACCTGAGACGGAAAAAACCGAGCGGAATTGGACATAGCCGGTCGTTGGGATCAGCCTCGCGGAGATATCGAACGCTGTAAGCCAAACCCCGTTTCGTCGGCGGCGCCAGCAGATGTGCAAGGCCTGGCGGTCTCGTCTGGCGGGGCAGCGTAACGCGCACGAACCCGATCGCTTTACTACCCACGCTGCTGAAATTGCCCTGAATCCTGTATCTGCCGGGGCGGAATGCCTTAAAGCTGGGCAACTGTTCGCAGCAGCACAGGCCGCCGCCTGACCGCCTGTCAGATCGCCGCCGATTCGGCAAATATCCCTTTCCCAGCCGCCTAGTTTCCCCGATGATCGTGCGATGCGCCATGGCACGCGGTGTGCTTGGACCAGGATGTCGTTCCTTGAAGGAGTAAGCCGATGGATTTAGGCGTTTTCATCCCTATCGCTAATAACGGTTGGCTGATTTCGAAAGCCTCGCCGCAGTACAACACGAGTTATGCACTGAACCGGGATGTGACGCTGCTGGCCGAGAAATACGGCTTCGAATTCGCGCTCTCCATGGTCAAACTGCGCGGTTTCGGGGGAGAAACCGAATTCTGGGATCATTGCCTGGAAAGCTTCACCCTGATGGCTGCCATCGCCGCGGTGACGCAGCGGATCAAGCTGTATGCCTCTTCGGCCGTGCTGACCCTGCCGCCCGCCATCGCCGCACGCATGGCGTCCACCATCGACAGCATCGCGCCTGGACGGTTCGGTATCAATATCGTGTCCGGCTGGGCCGAGGCCGAGTATGCTCAGATGGGCTTGTGGCCGGGCAAGGAACATTACGAACGGCGCTATCAGTACAGCACCGAATATGTCACTATTATGAAGCAGTTGTGGGAGACCGGCACGTCCGATCTGAAGGGCGATTATTTTCAGATGGCGGACTGCAAGCTGAGTCCCCGCCCGTCGGTCATGCCCACGATCGTCTCCGCCGGACAAAGCGATGTCGGCATGGCGTTCGCGGCCGAACACGCCGACTACAGCTTTTGCCTGGGGGAAGGCGTCAATACCCCTACCAAATGCAGCGCCACGATCGGTCGCCTGCTGAGCGCGGTCGCGAAAACCGGCCGCAAGGTGGGGGCCTACGCCCTGTTCATGGTGATCGCGGACGAAACCGACGAAGCCGCGCAAGCGAAATGGGAAGCCTACAAAGCCGGCAAGGATCTCGCCGCGCTGAGTTGGCTTGGCGATCAGGCGGCGGCCGATGACAGGGCAACCGCCGGCAGCACCGCCCAGAGCATTTCCAACCCAGCCTCGGCGGTCAATTTCAATATGGGCACGATCGTCGGGTCCTATGCGTCCGTCGCCCGGATGCTCGATCAACTCGAACCATTGGAAGGTTTAGCCGGGGTCATGCTGACATTCGACGATTTTATCGTCGGTATGGAGAATTTCGGCCAGCGCATCCAGCCGCTGATGGCCAGCCGCGGGCACGTCGCGGCGGCCTGATCGCATCGTTTGGCATCGTGGCGTAGGCCGCGATGCCAAACGGCGGAAAGGATGGAGAGTCATCCTTACCGCCGGTTGGTCTAAGTCCTTGTTTGAGCGGGCAGCTTTATCGGCGTGCCGAGGCACTTATTTGCCAGCGTTGCCTGAGAATGGGCGCGGCGGCGACCGTACCGCTCCGTAGAAGTCCGGCTCTCCGGCTGAGCGCGATCGTGGGGCGATCGACCCAGCGTTCGAAGGGAACCGCCAGCGCGAGGCTGGTACCGATCCCCACCGCGCCGACGATAGCGGCGGACATCGAATAGGGCCAGGTTCCGGGCAGATGGACAAATAGCGCGGCGATCCAGATGAACAGCAATGGAAAATGCGTCAGATATAGACTGAAAGAGATTTTCCCCAACCAGCGCGCGATCGGCCGTTCCAAGTGCCGTTGCACCGATGGAATCAAAGTAAGCCCGCCGAAGATCAGGGCGCAGCCGATGGTCTTCTGGAGGAAAACCACATCCAGCCAAGGCATACGATTAAGAGACGATAGTCCGGTCATGCCCAGTAATGCCTTGTATGCCTGCGTCGAACACAGCAGGAGCCCCAATATCAAGGCGGCTATACCGAGCGGGCCGTGCCATCGGTACCGGTCGGTCTTCCCGATCCAGATCGTTGCGAGGTGACCCAGGACGAACAGGCTGACAGGACTGCCTATCGCGATGCTGCCACAACCCGCGCAAAGACATGCCACTGGGTGAAGGATGCGATTGGACGATTTACGCAAGGTGACAAGTACCAGTAACAACAGCGAGCCGTAAAACTCATAATGCAGTGTCCAAAGCGGCGAATCGAAGCCTTGCCCCCGGAATGCGAGGTGCAAGAATCCGGTCGTCCAATCGGGCAGCAAGCTTAGGCCTCGAAAGCCTGTCAGCAATCCCTCGAACGCGATTTGATGGGCGATCGCGGCAATGCTTACATCTTTCGGCCGCATGTCCAGAAAGCTGAGCGGTCCATATCGTTCGCCGGCGACGACCGGTGCATCGGGCAAGAGAGCAAGCACGCCCGCCGCGAGCAGGACCGCAACAGCCATCGGCAGGCCAAGCCGGATCAGGCGGCGCGCCATCTCCGTACGGAAGCAGATCGCGCGCCCACTGAAAGCGTAGGTCAGGGCAACGCCGCTCATGATGAAAAACAAGCAGACGGCCGAGGTTCCGTCGAACAGAAAGCCGAGCGGGGTCCAGATAAAGGCGTTTTGCCATGCGTGTTGTGTCAGGCGCGATGTCTGGTATCCTATCCCTGGCAGAAACGCGATCGCATAGTGCATCGAAACGACCTGCAAGGCGGCGATGCCTCGCAAACCATCGAGCCAGGCTATACGCGGAGCATTCCGGGCCGTTTCCGCCATCGCCTGTCCGATCTTCCTCCGGTCGCCTCGCATTGTGCGGTTGCGGAGACCTATCAGGAGGAGGCTTTCAATATGGTATCGAAGCAGGTTCGTCCGTTGGGGGCGTCATTCACGATTGTCCTTTGGCACAGGACAGATTATTCGCGACCGCTCTCTGGGGATGCGTATCGGGAGGCGACACCAAAATCGCTTCCACCTGGGACGGCGCAATCTCTTGGCGTTCTGGATTGCGCGCCTCCATCATCCGCGATGCGGTGGCCCGATCATCGGCGATACAGGTCACCGCACGCTGTGTTCACGCCGGCTTGGAACGCCGCGTCAGGCGAACCGCCAGTAGACCGCCCAATGCAATTGCGATCGGCGCCGTAGGTTCGGGAACGGGGCTGCCAACGAAACCAACGGTTGCGCCATTGGCCGTGGAATAAAACCCAACGATTTGGCCCAGGTTGTTGACGCCGTTGATGGTTGTGCTGGTGGACCCGGCCGGATCGAAGGTCGTGAACACCCCATTATTGTCGATGTATCCGTGCTGGACGCCTGCGGCATCGGTATAAACGCCAACGATCTCACCCAGGCCGTTGATTCCCAGCGCCTGCGTGAAGGCCGAACCGAGCGGATCGATTTGGGTGATCTTGCCGGCCGCGTCGAGAAAGCCGATCGATGTGGTGGTCGTGGGCTGGAAGAAGCCGACGATGGCATTGACGCTGTTAATTCCAACGGCCTGGCTGTTCACATTACTGGGCAGCCGCGCATTGATATCGGTGAAGACCCCGCCGGACTGCGAGTAGGCAATTTGATTGGTCGAGCCCGCCACCGTGGGTGCGTAATAGCCGACCGTGTTGTTGGCGTTATTGATGCCCAGGGCCTGATTGAAAACGGTGCTGGCCGGGTTATCGACCGTCTTGAATACGCCGCCGATTTCTGTGAAGCCGTGGTTGTTGCCGGCGGCATCCGTATAAATACCGGCGACGCTGCCAGCGTTGTTGATGGCTGTAACCTGGGTGATAGTCGCGCCTGGGAAATTGACCGCCGTGAAAGTATTCGGCAACGTCAATGTGAAGCCCTGATTGTCGAATCCGGCCACCTTTCCGGAATCATTGATACCCAACAAATTGATGAAGTTGTTGCCCGTCGGGTCCAAGACAGTCTGCACGGAGTAGCCAGCGAACGCTGAACCTGCCGTGGTCAGGATTATGGGCGCCGCGAACAACGCTGCCGCCAGGATTTTACTTCTCATAGATTGCTCCTTAAGGACGTTCGCAAGCCGCAGACAATCGCGATAGCGCCCAAAGTGATTACTGGAAACGAAAAATGCGGTCAAATTAATTCGCAACGTGTCAATTTTATTACAAAAAAGATTTTTCTGCAATTTGTCCGTTCCATGAGACGATGCGATCGACCGATATCAGTAATGCGGTCCACCGCGCCGGTTCTGGGGGTGCTGTTTATCCCAGTCCCGGCGGCCGACGATGCGTCCGTTCGGTTCTGGCGTGTTTGGCATTGCATGCGTATTGTGGGGCGATAACAAGAACCGCCCACACCGGAGACGGCGCAATGACACAACGTCCTGGATTGCACGCCCCCATCGTCCGCGACGCGATGGCGTATGTTCTTGCCGGCGGCCGCGGATCGCGCCTGCTGGAACTGACCGATGTTCGGGCCAAGCCGGCGGTCTATTTCGGCGGCAAAAGCCGGATTATCGACTTTGCCCTGTCCAATGCGCTGAACTCCGGCATCCGGCGGATCGGCGTGGCGACGCAATACAAGGCGCACAGCCTGATCCGCCATCTGCAACGCGGCTGGAACTTCTTCCGGCCGGAACGCAACGAAGGGTTCGATATCCTGCCCGCGTCGCAGCGATCCGGCGACAGTTGGTACGCCGGCACCGCCGATGCGCTGTATCAGAACATCGACATCATCGAGGGCTATAACCCGGAATACATCGTTATTCTGGCCGGCGATCACGTCTATAAGATGGATTACGCCGCCATGCTGGTGCAGCACGCCGAACAGGGCGCCGATGTCACCGTGGGATGCATCGAGGTGCCGCGGCAGGAGGCAAGCGGTTTCGGCGTGATGCATGTCGATGACGCCGATCGCATCGTCGCCTTCATCGAAAAGCCCGCCGATCCGCCGGCCATGCCGGGAAACCCGGCCATGGCGCTGGCCAGCATGGGTATTTATGTCTTCAACACCCGCTTTCTGATCGAACAGCTTCATCGCGACGAAGCCGACAAATCGTCCAGTCGCGACTTCGGCAAGGATATTATTCCGTATCTTGTTCAGCACGGTAAAGCCGTTGCTCATCGCTTCACGAACTCCTGCGTCACGTCGGGATCCGAGCAACAGGCGTACTGGCGCGATGTCGGCACACTTGACGCTTACTGGGAGGCCAATATCGATCTGACCGCGATCATCCCGGCGCTCGATTTGTACGACCGGGACTGGCCGATCTGGACCTATGCCGAAATCACCCCGCCCGCCAAATTCGTGCATGAGGAAGTCGGCCGCCGGGGCGAGGCGATTTCGTCGCTGGTGTCGGGCGGCTGCATCGTCTCGGGATCGTTCCTGCGGCAGTCGCTGTTGTTCACCGGCGTGCATGCGCATTCTTATTCGCGGGTGGAAAACGCGGTGGTCCTGCCGGATGCCGATATCGGCCGCGGTGCCCGGTTGCGGAACGTGATCGTGGAAAAGGGCGTGCGTATTCCCGCCGGACTGGTCGTGGGCGAGGACCCGCTGGAGGATGCAAAGCGATTCCGTCGCACCGAACGGGGCATCTGTCTGATCACCCAACCGATGATCGACCGGCTGGACCTGTAGCGTGATCCAGGTTCTGGCGGTCGCGTCGGAAATTGTCCCGCTGATCAAAACCGGCGGACTGGCGGATGTCGCCGGCGCCCTGCCGCCGGCGATCGCCGCGGCCGGCGCGAAAACGACAACCATGGTGCCGGGATACCCCGCCGTCATGCAGGCCCTGACCGGCGCTGTCGCGGTGCACACATTCGCCGACCTGTTCGGCGGGCCGGCCAGGGTTGTGCGCGGCAATGCGGGGTCGCTCGACATAATCGCGCTCGATGCACCGCATCTCTTTGCCCGGGCCGGCAATCCCTATCTGGGGGCCGACGGGCGGGAATGGGCCGACAACGGCATCCGCTTCGCCGGCCTCGGCGCGGCGGCGGCGGCGATCGCGGCCGGGCTGGTGCCGGGGATGGAGTTCGACATTCTGCATGCGCATGACTGGCAGGCGGCGATGGCCGTGGTTTATCTGCATTTTCATGATGGCCCGCGACCGGGTTCGGTCCTGACCGTGCATAATCTGGCGTTTCAGGGCCGCTATCCGGCCAGCCTGTTTCCACGGCTGGGCCTGCCGGACACGGCGTTTGCGCTCAACGGGCTGGAATACCACGGCGATGTCGGCTTCCTGAAAGGCGGCCTGTCCTTCGCCGGACGGATCACCACCGTATCGCCCACCTATGCCCGCGAAATCGCCGGCATCGACAACGGCATGGGCCTGGACGGCCTGCTGCGCCACCGCGCCGGCGTAGTGTCCGGCATTCTCAACGGCATCGACGATACGCTGTGGAATCCGGCGACAGATTCCCTGATCCCGGCACAGTATGGCCGGGGCCGGACGGGCAAGCGGCCTGTCAATAAAGCGGCTCTGCAGCAACGCATGGGTCTGGAGCCAAATCCGGACGCCTTGCTGATCGGGGTCGTCAGCCGCCTGACCTCGCAAAAAGGGCTCGATCTGCTGGTGGACCAGATCGATTCCATGGTGGCGGCGGGCATGCAACTGGCCGTGCTGGGGGCTGGCGATCCAGACCTGGAGCAAGCGTTTCTCGCCGCGGCCGAATGGCATCTCGGGTCGGTCGGGTGCATCGTCGGCTACGATGAACCGGTTGCGCATCT
The DNA here is from genome assembly GCA_021805565.1 of Pseudomonadota bacterium. GTDB lineage: Bacteria > Pseudomonadota > Alphaproteobacteria > Acetobacterales > Acetobacteraceae > Rhodopila. The sequence goes on along the minus strand of JAJZFA010000060.1, from coordinate 116,001 downwards.
GATGCAGGCCGGCAGCGACGCGCTTCTGGTGCCATCGCGGTTCGAACCCTGCGGCCTGACCCAGCTGTACGCTCTGCGCTATGGCGCTATCCCCGTCGTGTCCCGCGTTGGCGGACTCTCGGATTCCGTGATCGATGCGAACGAAGCCGCCCTGGTGGCCGGGGTCGCGACCGGTATTCAATTCTGGCCAGCCACCGCCGACGGACTCGGGACCGCGCTGCACCGGCTGCGAACGCTGTGGCAGGACCGTCCGGTCTGGGACCGTGTGCAGCGTAACGGTATGGCGGCCGACGTATCCTGGCGCGGATCGGCGAGCCGGTACGTCGCGCTGTATCGGTCGCTGCTGGCGGACCGGTCTTGAATTTGGCGGGAACGGGATCGCCAGACACGCTTGGCGTTACCATCGCGGGCGATGGCATCGATGTCGCGGTGCATGCGCCCGACGCCGAGGCGGTCGCGATCTGCCTGTTCGATGACTCCGGCCGGGAAACCGGCAGGTTCCGCTTGCCCGGCCGCACCGGGCCGGTGGTGCATGGTCACATCGCCTTGGTGCCCGCGGGTACCCGCTACGGCCTGCGTGCTTATGGTCCGTGGGACCCGGCAAACGGCCTGCGGTTCAATCCGGCCAAGCTGCTGATGGACCCATGGGCCACCCGGATCGACCGGCCGTTCCGGCTGGATGCGCTGCTGTTCGACCGGGACGGGCCGCGCCCCGAGGATACCGCCGGTCTGATGCCCAAGGCGATCGTTGGCGCGCCGCTGGCTTTGCCCGTCACTGGACGCCCGGTTTTCGATTGGGACCGTCAGGTGATTTACGAGCTGCACGTGCGCGGCTTCACCATGACCCATCCGGATATCCCGCCCGCGATGCGCGGCACCTTTGCCGGCCTGGGTCATCCCGCCAGCATCCGTCATCTGACCCGGCTGGGGATTACCACGGTCGAGATCATGCCCAGCGCCGCCTGGATCGACGAACGCCATTTGCCGCCGCTGACCCTGTCGAATTACTGGGGCTATAATCCAATTGCTTTCCTGGCGCCCGATCCAAGGCTGGCGCCTGGCGGCTGGCCTGAGATCCGGGCGGCCACCGATGCGCTGCACGCGGCGGGGATCGGGGTCATTCTCGACGTCGTGCTGAACCATTCCGGCGAAAGCGATGAACTGGGTCCGACGGTGTCGATGCGCGGCCTGGATAATGCCGGCTATTACCGGCTCGCCGCCGACCGGTCGCGTTATGTCAACGATGCCGGCTGCGGCAATACCTTGGCGATGGACCGGCCCGCCGTTCTGCGCCTGGGGATGGATGCGCTGCGGGCGTGGGCGCTGTACGGCGGAATGGACGGATTCCGCCTGGATCTGGCCACCACCGCGGCGCGCCGCGAAACCGGTTTCGATCCGCATGCCCCGTTTCTCCAGGCGGTGGAACAGGATCCGGTGCTGTCGCACCGCGCGATGATCGCCGAACCCTGGGATATTGGCCCCGGCGGCTACCAGCTTGGGGCATTCCCCCCGCGCTGGGGCGAGTGGAACGACCGGTTCCGCGATTCGGTGCGGCGCTTCTGGCGCGGCGATGCGGGCACGCTGGGCGATTTCGCGACCCGTTTCGCCGGGTCGGCCGATGTGTTCGCGGGCCGGCCGTCGTCGCGCTCCGTCAACTATATCGTGGCCCATGACGGCTTCGCGCTGGCGGATCTGGTGTCCTACGCGGCAAAGCATAATCAGGCGAACGGCGAGGATAACCGGGACGGGTCGGACGACAATCTGTCCTGGAACAACGGCGCGGAGGGGCCTTCAGCCGATCCGGCGATTCTGGCCCGTCGCGGACGCGACCAGCGGGCGTTGCTCGCCACGCTGCTGCTGTCGCGCGGCACGCCGATGCTGTCGATGGGCGACGAACTCGGGCGCGGCCAGAACGGCAACAATAATGCCTACGCACAAGACAACGCCGGTTCGTGGATCGACTGGGCGGCGGCGGACGATGCGCTGACCGGCTATACGGCGGCGCTGATCGCGGTGCGGCGGTCGCTGGCGCCGCTGTTCGGCGGACGGGCGCTGCAAGGCCGGCCGGCCGATGGCCAGATTTTACCGGATGCGGCCTGGCTGACCGTCAACGGCGATGCCATGACCGCGGCGGACTGGAACCGCGACACCGCCCGCACGCTGATCGCCGTGCTGTTCGCCGATGACGTCAGGGCGGCGCTGGTTTTTCATGCCGGCACGGAATCGGTCGCTCTATCGCTGCCCGCGCCGCGCCCCGGCAATACCTGGGCGCGCCTGACCGATGGCGATGGCCTTACCATTGGCGCCCGGTCGGTCGCGGTGTTCCAGGATCGGCCCGCGGAGCGCGTGCCGCTGGGATCGTCGCCGAACCCGTCCGGGGGCGGTCATCGGGCGGACGAAGCGCCCGACGCCCAACCGGCGGCCCAACCCGCCCGGACGACCGGCGCGACCGACGAGGCACTCGCGCGACTGGCGGAACGGGCGGGGATCGATCCGGTCTGGTGGGATGTCGGCGGCGGGTTCCACAAGGTGGGTGCCGATACGCAACGGTCGCTGCTCGCGGCGATGCGCCTGCCCGCCGCAACGCGCGACGACCTGACCGACAGCCTGATGCGGCTGTCGCTGGAGCCCGCTTTGCCTCCTGTCCTGACCGTTCGCGACGGCCAGGCCATCCAGGTCCGGTTCGGCCGCCCCAGGCCCGCCTGGATTACGCTGATCCGCCAGGACGGCAGCCTTGAACGGTTCCAGGTATCCGGCGACACACTCGTCCTGCCGCCACAACCGGCCGGGCGGCATCGCCTGCTGAACGAGGACCGGCCCGAACCGGTCTGCCACCTGACCGTTGCACCCGCCGCCTGCTACCTGCCGCCAGAACTGCTGGCGGGCGGTCGCCGGTTCGGCATCGCCGCGCATCTCTATTCGCTGCGTTCAAAAAACGATCAGGGTATCGGCGATTTCACCGCACTGGCCAGGCTGTCCGCCGAAGCGGCCCGAACGGGCGCCGTCACGATCGGGCTGAATCCGCTGCACGCGCTGTTCCCGCACGATCGCAGCCGGACCAGCCCGTATCAGCCGTCCGACCGCCGGTTTCTCGACCCGATCTATATCGACGTATCGGACCTGCCGGGCGGCGCCGGCCTTGCGTCACCCACCGGCTCGGTGGACTACCGAGCGGTCTGGGACCGCAAGCGGGCCGTGCTGCGCGCGGCGTTCAACGCGGACGCGACAGAAACGATCGAGCCGGCGCTGCTGCGCTTCGCGACGTTCGAGACGATCGCCGAAGTTCTGGCAACCTCCGACTGGACGGCCTGGCCGGACGGGTTGCGCCATCCCGACGGTCCCGCCGTCGCGGCGTTCGCCGTTCGGCATCGCGAAACCGTGGCATTTCATGCGTTTATGCAACGGATGGCCGATGGCCAGCTTGCCAACGCCGCCGCTGCCGCCAGCCGCGACGGATTGTCGATGGGATTTTACCGCGATCTGGCGGTCGGCGCAGCGCCCGACGGTGCCGAAGCCTGGTCGGCGCAGGACACCCTGATGCACGGCGTTTCGATCGGCGCGCCGCCCGATCCGTTCGCGGAACAAGGCCAGATATGGGGACTGCCCCCGCCGGATCCGATGGCCATGCGCCGCGATGGCTTCACCGCGTTTCGCGACCTGTTGGCCGCGAACATGCGTCATGCCGGGGCGTTGCGGATCGATCATGCGATGGGTTTGCGACGGCTGTTCGTCATTCCCGGCGGTGCCGCCGGGCCGGACGGCGCGTATGTGGCCTACCCTATGTCCGGACTGTTGGCCGAGGTCGCGCTGGAAAGCCACCGGTCGCGCTGCGTGGTGGTCGGCGAGGCGCTGGGGACCGTCCCCGAAGGCATGCCCGAGGCCCTCGCCGCCGCCAATGTCCTGTCGTACAGCGTGCTGTGGTTCGAACGCCGCGACGGCCGCCACCGGCCGCCGGCGGACTGGCAGCGTTTCGCCGCCGCGTGCGTAACGACGCACGACCTGGCAACCCTCGCGGGCTGGTGGAACGGCAACGATATCGCCGAGAAGCGCGCCTTGTCGCTGCTGGACGATCCGGATGCGAACCGGGTCCGAATGGCGGAAAAGGTGGAACTGATCGCGCTGCTGCGGGCAGAAAATCTGTTGACCGGGGATTGCGATCCGGCGGGGGATATGCCGGTGCGGTTCGCCGCCGCCGTTCATGGCTTTGTGTCCGCCACGCCATCGATGGTGGCGCTGGTGCAGGCCGACGATCTGGCGGGCGAGACGGTTGCGGTCAACCTGCCCGGGACGGACACGGAGCGGCCCAACTGGCGCCGACGAATCGGCGTGGATGTCGCGGACCTCTGCCGGACCGGGCTGGCCAGGGCGATTTTGGCCGCGATGGCGGCGCGTGTTCCACCCGCCCCGGCTTAAGTCTGAGCGGGCAGCTTTATCGGCGTGCTGGCGCACTAATTGCCGATGCTGCCCTTAGCCAGCCGGAATATTGTCCAGCAGCCGCACGCTGCCCAGTGTCGCGGCGGCGATCAGCCGAACGCCCGGACCGGATCGGCCGGTCTCCATAAGCGAGGGACCATCGACCAGCGCGAGATAGTCAACAGCAAACCCCTGATCCGCCAGTGTGCGCCGAGCGTGGGCCAGCGGTTCGGCGGCATCGCGGCGCGCGGCGACCGAAGCCGCCGTAGCCCGCAATACGCCGATCAGGCCCGCCGCGGTTTGCCGTTCCGTCGGCGACAGGAACCGGTTGCGCGACGACATCGCCAGCCCGTCCGGCTCTCGCACCGTTTCGATTCCCACGATATCCAGCGGCAGCAGCAGGTCGGTGGCCATGCGCCGGACCACCTGTAGCTGTTGCCAGTCCTTTTCGCCGAAATAGGCACGATCTGGCCGCACCTGGCCAAACAGTTTGGCGCACACGGTCGCTACCCCCCGGAAATGCCCCGGCCTGATCGTGCCCTCCCAGCCATCGGCCGGCCCGTCCACCGAGATGGTCGTCGCATCCCCGGCGGGGTACATCGTCGCGCCATCCGGCAGCCATGCCAGGGCGCAGCCCTCGGCTTGCAGTGCCGCCAGATCGCCTGCCTCATCGCGCGGGTATCGCGACAAATCTTCGGTTGGCCCAAACTGCAGGGGGTTCACGAAAATCGAGGCGACCGTCGCCGCACCGGACGCCAGCGCGGCACGGACCAATGTCCGGTGGCCAAGATGAAGGGCACCCATCGTAGGCACCAACGCCAGGGAACCGGCGGTGCGACGCAGGTGCGCGCAGGCGGCGCGAAGGTCGGGAAGAGTGCGGGCGATCAACATGCGGCGGACCTTGGTTCAGTCTGACGCGGCAGGCAATATAGGCCGCCGGACAGCGGGCATGCCGAATGAAATCGGCAAACCGGACCGCCCCGCGCGGTCGTGGATCGTGGGGCCGGGACAGGCCGGTTGCGCGTGGCGGCGAACGCCTTCACTCTGCCTTCGATGCAATGGGGGACGTCCAGATGCCGCAATGGGAACAACGCCGGATCGGCCGCACGAAGCTGAACGTCACAACGCTGGGCCTGGGTACCGCCACCATGGGCGGCAGCCGTTTTCCGGTTTCCCAGGCCGAGGGCCAGGCGATCGTCGCTGCGGCATGGGATGCCGGGGTGCGCTATGTCGATACCGCGCCGTTCTATGGCGTGGGCGCGTCGGAACACCGGGTCGGGGATGCGCTGCGCGATAAAAACCGCGACGATTGGGTGCTATCGACCAAGGCCGGGCGGTTGTTACGCCCAAAGACCGATACCGCGCCGTCGCCAGATGGGCGGCTGTCGCCGATGCCCTTCAAGGTGGAATACGATTACGGTTACGACGGCATCATGCGATCCGTTGAGGACAGCTATCAGCGGCTCGGTCTCGCCCGGATCGACATTCTGTACGTTCACGACATCGGGGCCTACCAGCACGGACCCGCGCTGAACGAACGGTATCTGAAACAACTGCGCGACAGCGGATACAAGGCGCTGGACGAACTGCGCCGCAGCGGGGTCGTCAGTGCCATCGGTATCGGCGTGAACGAGACGGCGGTGCTAGTCGACGCGCTGGGGTTCGGCGACTGGGATGCGTTTTTGCTCGCCGGGCGGTACACGCTGCTGGAACAGGCGCCGTTGGACGACCTTATCCCGCTATGCGTCGCGCGTGGCACATCGCTGGTGATCGGCGGGCCGTTGAATTCCGGCATCCTGGCGGGCCGGGATACCTGGAATTACGAAACCGCGCCGCCGGAGATCGTTGCGCGCGTGCGAAAAATCGATGCGGTGTGCAAGGCGCACAACGTGCCGCTGCCGGCGGCGGCGCTGCAATTTCCGCTGGCGCACCCGGTGGTGGCCTCGGTCATTCCAGGGCCGCGCGATGCGGCGGAGTTTGTGGCGAACCTGCCGTTGTTCGCGATGAAGATTCCCGCCGCCCTGTGGTCCGATTTGCGAAGCGAAGGATTGTTGCATCCGGATGCACCGGTTCCGGCCTGATGCCGGTCTATCGGACCGATCCGTGGCGGGAACAGTTTTTCGCCGGCGTGGCATGTCCGGACGATGTCATCGTTCCGACCAAGGACTGGGAAGCCTGGACACTGTATCCGCGGCACCGGTGGATTTACGACAAACTGGCGGTGGCCTTGTCGCAGGGATTGGACGCGGCGCCGCACGGGGTTGTTCCGCCGGCGTTTCCGGTGTTTTCCAAACCGATGATGAACCTGCGCAGCATGGGCGCGGGCAGCCTGGCGATCCCGGATATCGAAACCTACCGAGCGTCGCTGAATCCTGGGCATTTCTGGAGCACGCTGCTGACCGGGCCGCATGTCAGCACCGATGCGGCGGTCGCCGATGGGCATGTGCGCTGGTGGCGGCACGCGACAGGGGCGACCGCGCCGGGCGGCACCTTCGATCACTGGCACATCCATGCCGGGACGATGCCCGATATCGAGGACTGGTGCGGCGCGTGGGCGCGCACGCATCTGGCGGGATACACCGGGATGGTCAATTTCGAGACCATCGACGGACGGATCATCGAGGCGCATTTGCGCTTCGCCGATCAATGGCCCGATCTGTACGGGCCTGGATGGGTGGAGGCCCTGGTTCGGCTTTATGCCACCGGGAACTGGGTGTTCGATGACTCCGGCCGGGCAGATGGTTTCAGCGTGGTCCTGTTCGGGCCGCACGGGCCGGCTTACCGTCATCCGTCCCAGGCGGTGATCGCCCAGGCGCAGGCGATCGAAGAAGTTTCCAGCGTGCAGATTTCGTTTCACCAGGACCGGGACCCGACGCATCATTCGATGCCGCCCGGCGGATTCCGGCTGGCGGCGATCAATGCCTGGACGCTGGAGGCCGGACGGGCGGCGCGGGACATTCTGGCGGCGGCGTTTCCGGCGCTGAATTCCGCTCGGTCTTAACCTTCTCTTCATCCCGTTATGCGATGCTGCCGATCCGCCGTGGTGGAGCCCAGACCGTCGTGATCCGCATTCTCCTCGTTCTCGCGCTGCTTATCCCCGTCCGCGCATTCGCGGCGGAACTAAAGATCGCCACCTGGAACCTGGACTGGCTGACCACCCGTTCGGCCGGCGATCCCGAACTGCCGTCCGATGTCACCCCGCGATCCGACGCCGATTTCGCGCGCCTCGCACACTACGCCACGGAACTGGACGCCGATGTCGTGGCGATCGAGGAAGTGGACGGTTTCGCCGCCGCGTCGAAGGTTTTTCCAAGCGAGCAATATTCCATCCACATGACCCGCGACCATGTCGTGCAACGGGCTGGCATCGCCGTGCGGCGGGGGCTGCACTATGACATCAATCCCGACGTGACCGCGCTGTCCGCGCACCATCTGCGCAGCGGTGCCGACATTACGCTGCATCTGGGACCGGCAACGCTGCGGGTGCTGGCGGTTCACCTGAAGAAAGGTTGCCGCGACGGGGCGCTGGCACCGGCCCGCGGACGCGCCTGCGAGGAACTCCGCGATCAGCTTGCCGTACTGACCGGCTGGATCGCCGCACGCCGCGGCGAAGGCATACCGTTTTTGATCCTCGGCGACTTCAACCGCTGGATGGACGGCAACGATGCATTGCTCGCGGGTTTGCGAGCCGCGGCGCCGCTGGCTCGGGCGACCGAGGGGCATAGCTCGCCATGCTGGGGCAATGAAGCGTTCATCGATCACATCCTGGCCGGCGGTGCGGCGGCCGGCTGGATGCACGCGGATACGATCCGCGTCCTGACCTACCAGGAAACGGATCGGTCATTGAAGGACCGGCTGTCCGACCATTGTCCGGTTTCGGTGCGGTTTGCGGTGCCGGACTAGTGTCCCGCGTCTTTAATATTGCGGTGATATTGCGGCCCGGTGCAGCCTCTACCGGGCGACGGCCTGTGGGATGCCTACCCCGCAATATCAAAGACTCGGGGTACTAGCGTTCAAAGCGGATGGTCTCTTAGCGCTGCAGAGCGGGCAGCCGGCCTTGATTTTTAGAGCGCCCAATTGTCTGCCAAGGTCATCGACTATAGAGGCCCTTTCGAAGTGATCTCTTCGAGCAAGGACTGAATACGCTGGGCGCCCCTGGCGAGCGAGTTCGCGTTGGAGTGCACTGAACTCGGACCCAGGACCAAGGGATGAGCGTAGCGTTTGGCCGTCCCTAGTAAAACGCGTGCGGGTTCGCCGGACGCGCCGATTTCGATGGCGCCAGAGTTTCCGAACACCAATAGATCGCCCCGGGAAGGTTCGCCTTGAAGGACGGCGGCCCCTTCGAAGCCGAACGCCCAAGCCACATCGTGCGCCCGAGGCGGGGAATACCGCAACACGGCGCCCGCCTCTAGCGTCACCACGAAGTAGTTCATGTCGTGATGGGATTCGATCGGGCTTCGGCGGACGGCGTCCCCATCCTGCATCGATCCGAGCAAGACCTTGATGGACCCTCCGGGAATTTGCTCGTCCAGGACCTCATCCGGCGAGACGTACTGTCCGAACGAGGGGCCGTCCTCTATCCCCGGCGGCATCGGCACCCAGAGTTGGAAGCCCGTGACCCGGCCGTGCCCAAGGAGCGATCCCTGGTGCCAGGCGCCGCCCCCCGCATTCATCCATTCAAGCCCGCCCGCTTTCAGGACGCCGGTCTTACCGGTCGTATCCCGATAGCGAACATCGCTGCCCGGCTGCCAGGTGAGTGTGGCGATGCCGGAGTGAGGGTGCATTCCAAACCCGAAGCCCGGCCCGATCTCCGCATTGAAGAAGTCGAGGAAGATAAAAGGCTTTAGTCGCTCCCCTAGATCGCCCGGACTTATGAGCCGGGAGATCGGGCCATGCTGCCGGCCCGCCACGCGCGCTTCGATGGAACGAAGCGCGCCGATTTCTGGAGCAGGATTTCCTGGATGCCGCATAGTGGCCTCGCTGGCGATTGGAGCCAAGGTAGTGCTCTGACACTTTCAGAAGATACAGCGGGGGTCAGAGCACTAGCCCGATTTTGTGGGCCGATTCAGCCAACGCCCTGAAGTGGCGTTGGCATCGGATTACTAGTGCCTTGCGTCAACCGGTTTGCCTGTTAGCTGTGCCGGAGAAGCAAGGCACTAGTTTTTTGTTTTCAGTGGCCTGCTGGTCCCATTGTTTTGGCGCAAGCTGCGCCAAATCGATGGGGCAGGACACTAGCCTGATTTTGTGGGCCGATTCAGCCAACGCCCTGAAGTGGGCGTTGGCATCGGACCACTAGAGCTTGGAGATGATCTCATCGCCCATGATCTTCTGGGCCTTTTGGTCCTCAGGACGGGAGAAGTCGTTGGCGAGCTCCGTGGTAATCTGGTTCACAACGGTGATCTCCGCGCCGGCCTTGCGCAGGCGAGCATAGGTCATCTCATCGCCTTGGGTGCTCGTTGTACCGCAAGCGTCGGCGACCACCAAAACTTCGTAACCGAGCTTAAGCGCGCTCGTTGCGGCCCAGTAAAGACAGATATCGGTGGTGAGCCCCGCCATGACGGTTTTCTTGCGACCGAGCTTGGCGACTCCGTCGCGCAGCCGTTCATCGTCCCAGCAGTCGAGCTGACCGCCACGCGCGTAACGGTTGGCGAACGCCTTAGGCGCGATTTCCTGGAGATCCTCGATGGTCAGCCCAACCTGTTGCTCCACTGTGGTGGTCAGGATCAGCGGCATATTATAGGCTATGGCCATTTTGGCTAGCACGCGGCAACTGGTGACGACGGTCTCTTTGGGGATCGACTTCACCCAACCGATGGTGCCGGTCTGGTGATCCACGAGCATGACGATGCTGTTCTGGGTGGTATAGGGCTTGGCGGTCACGGGGTCGGCTCCATTTTGAGTGTGGGTTGCAGAGAAGGCGGCGCCCGGCAGAGCGGCCGCGACGGAGACAAGAGCGGCGCTGGCCAGCAAAGTACGACGATCGAGTGCAGTCATGACGTTTCCCTCTTGGCTCTTGACGCGTTGTCGGATGAGAGATTTACATCGTCCCGCCGGAGGAAGGAATTCTGCGTTTTGGATATCTCTATTCCACGGATGGGATGATGCGATGGATAACCTCCGCGAGATGGGCTTCTTCGTGGAAGTCGCCCGGGCGATGAGTTTCAAGCGGGCGGCCGAATCGCTTGGAGTGCCCAATTCCACACTGTCTCGCCGGATTGCGGACCTGGAGCGGGCCGTTGGCGTACGCTTGTTTAACCGAACGACTCGGTCGATCGAACTTACCGAAGCCGGAGCGATCTACTACCAGCGATGCCGCGATATCGTCGAAGCCGCCCGCGTGGCCCACGAGAAACTGGGCGAGGTGGCCGACAAGCCTCGCGGCCGGCTTCGCATATCGACCACCGTGGAATTGGCCAGCCTGTATTTCGGGCCGCTTATCGCCGATTACACGCGGCTTTATCCGGAGGTCACGCTGGAGATCGACCTCAATCCAAACCGGGTCGATCTGATCGCGCAAAACTACGACCTGGCGCTCCGCGTCGGGCAGCAGCCGGATTCCAGTCTTATCTCCCGCCATCTCGGAATCCTGCGGACAACCCTTTTCGCGTCACCCGCCCACCTTGCGCGCGTGGGCGTGCCCACGCGGCCGGAGGAACTCTCCGCTCACGCGGTCATCCGAAACCTGAACGCGCCGCAGCCCGATGTCTGGGTCCTGTCGCGCGATGACGAGACGGTGGAAGTGCCCGTCGGCGGTTCGGTCATGATCAACAATTTCGGCTTGATGCGGCAACTGGCTCTGCTCGACCTCGGCATCGTCACCTTGCACGAACCGATGGTCGGCCCCGACGTGAAGGCCGGGCGATTGCAGCGGGTGCTGCCCGACTGGGTGCTGCGTGCAGCCCCGGTCTATGCCCTGATGCCGAGCCGCCTGCTCCCGGCCAAGACGCGCCTCTTTGTCGACATGCTCGCCGCCCGAGTAGCGCCGGGATTGGCGGCGTATTCGGTGTCTCAAGTTAGCGGAACGACTCACGGTCCTATATCTGGGATAAACATTTCCAAACGAGCGGATTATTTCGATCGGGCGTGACGACCGGGCCTTGCGAACAAACCTGACCCAGCGGCGCAGGCATCCTAGTGTCCTGCCCCATTGCCTTGGCGCAGCTTGCGCCAAGGCAATGGGACCAGCCGGCCACTGAAAACAAAAAGCTAGTGCCTTGCTTCTCCGGCACAGCTAACAGACAAAATGGTTGACGCAAGGCACTAGTGCCCCGCGTCTTTGATATTGCGGTGATATTGCGGCTCGGTGCAGCCTCTACCGGGCGACAGCCTGCGGGATGCCTACCCGCAATATCAAAGACTCGGGGTGCCAGCAACACCGTGGTCACGCCGCCACGATGCGTACCGGCAGGCTGGCCATGCCGCGCAGCGTGTTGTTGTAGCGGCGTTTGGGTTCGCCGGCGATCTCGAGTCCGGCGGCCTTCCGAACCAGCGCGTTAAGGACGACTTCGCCTTCCAGGCGGGCGAGGACGGCGCCGACGCAGCCATGAATGCCAGTGCCGAAGCCGACATGGCCGGCGTTGCGGCGGGCGATGTCATAGTCGTCCGGTCGGTCCCATCGCCTTGGGTCGCGATTGGCCGCGCCCAGCAGCATCAGCACCTTGGTGCCCTCCGGGACGGTTTCGCCGCCGATGGATACCGCGCGCGTGGTGGTGCGGAAGAAGGTCTGGACAGGGCTTTCCAGGCGCACGGCTTCCTCGAACGCGGCACGGGCCAGCGACGGGTCGGCGCGCAGGCGCTGAAACGCGGCCGGAAAGCGGGCCAGGCAATACACAGCGGCGCACAGGCCGTTGACGGTGGTATCGACACCGGCGGTCAGCAGCGAACGGACCAGGACTTCGGCTTCCGCTTCCGAAACGGTGCCGTCGTCGGCCGCGGCGTGGATGGCGGCACCGAAGCCACTGGCCGACAGCGCATCGCGGCGCGTTTGTGCCCGCACCCAGGCCAGGACGGGTTCGGCGTCGGCGACCGCGGTTTCGAAGTAGCTGTTGCGGGGGCCGAAGCTGTTGAACACCATGTTGCCATAGGGCAGCAGGAAGCGGCGGTTTTCCGGCGGCATGCCAACGGCGTCGGGAAAGACGGTCAGCGGGTAGGCCTCGGCCAGGTCGGGTACGGCGTCGAACGTGCCGCGAGCAAGAAGGGTGTCGATCAGCGTATCGGCGGCGGTGGCGAAGGCGTCCCGCAGCCCGCGGATCGCGGCGGGCGACAGCACCTTGTCCATCAGCTTGCGGGTCCGGTCGTGCAGAGGCGGATCGGTTTCCAGCAGCAGGCTGGGCAGGCGCCAGGGTTTTTCGCGGGCGAAGTCGGACAGGCCGACGCCGCGCGCGCTGGTATAGCTGTCCCAGTCCATCAGCATCGCCCGCACGTCGTCGTAGCGCGCGACGGCATGGATGTCATACCGCGACAGATACACCACCGGCCCGGCATCCCGCAGTACGGCGTGCGCCGGATACGGGTCGTCGAAGAATTCGGTGCAGAACGGATCGATGTCGCTGGCCGGGATCATCGGACGTGCCTTTCCTTGTATTGTAACGATCCTTCGGCCAGCGCGGCAATTGTGCCGTTCCTGGACCATAACCGCGTCTCCGCCGTCCGGGCGGCGGCGACCGTCATGGTGTACCGGATGAAGGCACAACAGAACGACCCGATCCGCGACCATACGCAGTTGTTCTCGCGCCCGGCAATTGCGTTTTCCGGCTGGTCGCCGGAAGAACCGGAGACGATGGCGCCGATGCCACGGGTGCTGGTGCGAACGCACCCAAGGTCCGGCCGCGTGTCGCTGTTTCTGTCTTTGCATGCCGGGCGCACCGGGGGGGCTGAATTTTTTCTACCCGATATCACGAATTTGTGAGATTGCTGTGACATGCAGATGCGAGCCGGTTCGCGTTCCGCGGGAACGATCTGATTCGTATGCGCTGGATGAACGGGATGAACACCGATTTTCGCCATCACGGCTTGCACGGACTGCCAGACGATTCGACGGGAGACGATACCGCGAGCGCAGGCAATCCGCCGATCCCGTCGCCGGACGGGCTGAACCCGGCTGTTGCCTGGGCCGAAGCCGCGTCCGGTTCGGTGCTGACGACCGGCGCGGCGCAGCTGGCCGGGGGTGTGTCCCCCATGGGTGTGGCGTCCACTACGGCGCCCATACCTGTCACCGGCCAAACTCAGGCCGGCGGCCTGATCATCAATGTTACCTACGACAGCAGCGTGACCGCGCTGAATACTGTCGGTAACGCGGCGTACAATCCAAGCTTATACGCCGAATACACCGGCGCCGTACAATCGGCGGTGCGGTTTTATCAGACGACAATCACCTCCAACCTGACGCTGAACATCAATTTCGGCTGGGGGGAGGTGGGCGGCGCCCCGATCGGGACGGTCAGCATCGGCCGGAGCCTGACCCTGGACTATCAATATACCTATTCCCAACTTCGCGCGGCGGTTCTGGCCGCGGATACAACGTCGGCGGTACAGAAAGCGGCCGCCGCTTCCTTGCCGGCCACGGACCCGACGGGCGGAGCACTATTCAACGTCTCGACCTCCGAAGCACAGGCATTGGGGTTGGTATCGGGATACACATCGACCGCCGGCAGCGTCGGAATCGTCGCCAACGCGAGTTCGTTTTTTTGGTCGCAGGCAACGCCCGTCAACGGCCAATACGACGCGGTCGGTCTGTTCGAGCATGAAATATCGGAGGTGCTGGGACGCAGCGCCACCGGGGGCGCCGGCGGGGTTTACACACTTCTGGACATGTTCCGGTACACGGCGGCCAACGGCGCGTCCGGGGCCGCCGCGGGGTCGGCCGCCGGCGTCCTCAATGAGCCGTTCACAACCGGTTACAGCACCACCGCGGCGGCCAGCGCGGCTGCGGGCCTGAATTCCTATTCGTATTTTTCCTATAATGGCACGACCGTAACGAACCAGTTTTCCATACCGTCCGCGGTTGCCAACAAAACCGATGTCGCCGACTGGGCAGCCACCGTTCCGGGCGATGCCTTTGGCTATAGCGCCGCCGGGACGGTCTCGGCGGTCAGTACCACCGACCTGCGGATACTGAACGTTCTGGGGTACGGTCTGGTCGCATGTTTCCTGCCGAACACCATGATCGCAACGCCGGACGGGGAGGTTCCGGTGCAGTCCCTCGCGGTTGGCGATATGGTCTCCACACAGACCGGACAGGCCCGGCCCGTGGTCTGGATTGGTCGTGGCAAAGCACTGGCGGCAACTGGCCGGCGAGGGCCGGCCACGCCGGTGATCGTCCGCAAGGGCGCGCTGGGCGACAATGTGCCAAACCGCGACCTGTTCGTCACCAAAGGCCATGCGCTGTATCTGGATGGCGTATTGATCCCAGCCGAGTTCCTGGTGAACCATCGTTCGGTCCTGTGGGACGACCGCGGCCAGGAAGTCACGGTCTATCATATCGAACTGGCGACCCATGACGTGCTGCTGGCCAATGGCGCACCGGCCGAAAGCTATCGCGACGACGGCAACCGTTGGCTGTTCCAAAACGGTAACGATGCCCGGACGTTGCCGCCGCAACCGCCGTGTGCGCCGGTGCTAACCGGCGGCCCCATCGTCGATTCCGTCTGGCGTCGGCTGCTCGGCCGGTCGGGGCCGCGGCCAGGGGTGCCCGTGACCGACGAACCGGACCTGCATCTTATCGCGAACGGGCGCCGCGTGGACGGGCAGCGCCAGCGCAACGGTGTGTATGGGTTTCGCCTACCGCCTGGCGTTTCCAGTCTGCGTCTGGTGTCGCGCGCCGGCGTTCCCGGCGAACTCGGCCTGGCGCGCGATCCGCGCCCGCTTGGGGTCGCGATCCGGCGCATCGTTGGCTGGCGGGGGCGGTGGCCGGTCGTTATCGAAGCGGACGATCCGCGGCTGTGCCAGGGCTTTCATGCGTATGAGCCGGATAACGGGCATCGCTGGACCGATGGCGACGCGGTCCTGCCCGAGCCGCTGTTCGTTGGCGGCGTTGGCGGTCTCGACATTCACGTTACCGGCGGTGTTCGGTATCCGTTGTGCGGAACGGCGGCATAGGCCGGCTCCGGTCCAGAAGCCGAATGCCGGTCAGCCGCGGATTTGCGCCAGTACGCCGGCGATATCGCCCATGCCCCAGTGTTCGGCAAACTGGTCGTTCCGAACCGTGAAAATATCGCAGGATGTGAAGCGAAGGGCGCGGCCAGTCGGCGCGATGCCATACAACGGGCCGCCATGGGTGCCGGAATAGACGAAACTTGCCGCTACCTTGCCGGGCGACGCCACGATCGTCTCGATTGCGACATGCAGGTCGGGAATGCCGGCCAGACGCGCCGCGAAGAAAGCCACGGTTGCTTGCCTCGGCGATTTGCCGGGCGGCGGCGGCGGCGCGGCGGCGCTGACCTGACGATTGACATAATCGTCGGCGAACAGGGCCGCGAAGGCACCCATGTCGTGATCGCTGAGCGTTGCGGCGAAGCGCTCCGCTAAAGCCCGCGATCCGCCGTCGTCCTGGGCGGCGGCGGGCCGGATCAGGGTGCCGGCCGACATCGCGGCGCCGGTTATCAGTATTCTACGATTCATCCTGGGTTCCTTGCAGGTCGGGCGGCGGATGCAGGTCGGGCGGTATAGTGTCCGGCACGGTTCGTGGCGGTGCGGTTTCCAGCAGCAGGTCGTCCCGGCGGGGTAGGTCTCGCAGGTCTTTCAGTCCGAAATGTGCCAGGAATTCCGGCGTCGTGCCCCACAGGGTCGGCCGTCCAGGCGTTTCCCGCCGGCCTTTCGGGGCGATCAGATTCAGCTCCAGCAGCGACTCCAGGGTTTGCTGGGACAGGGCGGTGCCACGGATGTGTTCGATCTCTGGCCGTGTCACCGGCTGGTGGTAGGCGACGATCGCCAGTGTTTCCATCGCGACCCGGGGCAGGCGGCGCGGCACTTCGATTATCTTGCGCAACCGCGGCGCCAGATCTGGGGCGGACCGGAACATGACGCCGCCGCCGGCCTCGGTCAGTTCCACCCCACGGCCTGCATAGCGCGCCTTCAACGCGGCCAGCACGGCATCGGCGGCGATATCGCCGGGCAGTATTTTGGACAGGCTTTGCGCGGTGACCGGTGCGGCGCTGGAAAACACCAGGGCCTCGGCGAGCCGCAGCGAGTCCTCGTCCGGTTCGCGCGGGGCGGCCGGCGGCGGAACCGGGGTGTCGCTCATGCGTCGCGGCCCCCGTCGCCGCCACGCAGCAGGATCGGCGCGAAAGGTTCTTCCTGGCGCAGCCGGATCGTACCGTTGCGCGCCATTTCCAGGCTGGCCAGCAGCGTGCTGGACAGCGCCGCCCGGCGTTCGGCCGGGCTGTCCAGATCGCCGGGCAGGAAGTGTTCCAGCGTGGTCCAGTCCGGCAACGTGCCGATCAGGCGGGCCAGCCGGCGCAGCGCGTCCTGGACGGTCCATAATGTCAGGGCGCGCGGTGCATATTGCGTGGTTTTGGTGCCGCGCCGGATCGCGCCGAGATACGCGCGGACGAACGGGCCGGCGTCGATCGCGATGCGGGACCGGTCGTAGTCATAATGGGTTTCCGGCGCGCCACGGGCGAACACGTCCTGTCCCAGAATGGGGCGGGCGTTCAGCCAGGCAGCGAGGGTGCGGATGACGTTCATTTCCCGTAGGCGCGCCGCCAGCGCCTCGGCGGCCAGCTCGCCGCTTTCCAGGTCGTCGTTGGCGGCCGCTGGGACCAGCAGGCGGGATTTCAGCCAGGTCAGCCAGGCCGCCATCACCAGCCAGTCGGCGGCGAGTTCCAGCCGGACGCGCCGGGCACCTTCGATCACCGCCAGATACTGATCGACCAGGGACAGGATGGAGATTTTCGCCAGATCGACCTTTTGCGACCGGGCGAGGTCCAGCAGCAGGTCCATGGGGCCTTCGAACCCCTCCAGCCTTAGAAGAAGGTTTCCGGACGGCGGGTCAGGTCTGGCGATGTCAGATGAAGTTTCCATCGATACCGCCGGTATGGCGCCCGGCGAGCCAGAACAGCGTCCGGAACGCCCAGGGCAGGACCCGATTCAGCGCCTGACCCACCGGATCGAAACCGATCATCCGGGGCAGGATGAAGACAATTAGCAGGACGACGAAAATGCCCGCCTTTTCGACTCTCGCCCAGATTTTGGCGAGTTCCAGCGGCAGCAGGCCTACCGCGATACGGCCACCGTCCAGCGGCGGGATTGGCAGCAGGTTGAACAGGCCCAGCACCACGTTGGACAGCATGAAATACAGCAGAAACTGCTGCCCAATGGCCTGTGAGGCATTGGGGAAATCGTCCATCGGGATGACCAGCGCGGCCATCCAGGCCAGGACGAAATTCGCCAGCGGGCCGGCGGCGGCGACCAGCGCCATGCCCTGCCGGGGGTTCTTGAAACGCCAGGCCCCGATCGGCACGGGCTTGGCCCAGCCGAACATGAAAAACACCTTGTGGGGCGGAACCAGCAACTGGCTGATCAGCAGAAAGCCGGGCACCAGGATCGTGCCGGTACGGTCGATGTGGCGGACAGGATTGAGCGACAGCCGGCCGGCGTCGCGAGCGGTGGTGTCGCCGAGTGCGAGCGCGGCATAGCCGTGCGCGGCCTCATGCAACGTGATCGCCAGGATGACCGGGACAACCGCCAGGGCCAGATCGATCAGGAATCGGTTCATCCTAGTGCCTTGCGTCAACCACTTTGACTGTTAGCTGTGTCGGGGAAGCAAGGCACTAGCTTTTTGTTTTCAGTGGCCTGCCGGTCCCATTGCCTTGGCGCAAGCTGCGCCAAATCAACGGGGCAGGACACTAGAAGCCGCTCCCGTTCCGCGTTCAAAAGCGCCGGATTCAGGGTCAGGCGCTGGTTCGCCGCGGCATGCCGGCCGTTTTCGAGGCGTTGCAGGGCGGCCGGTGTCAGTGCCGGGCAGGTACGCAGCAGGTCTTGCGTGGGCGCGAACTCGCCGCTGCAATACAGCGCCACGTCGCAGCCGGCGTTCAATGCCTGGATCGCCAGACCGGCCGGTGGCCCGGACAGTGCCTTCATCGCGAGGTCGTCGGTCACCAGAACTCCTTGAAAGCCGATCCGGCCGCGAATAACGGTTTCTATCGCCGTTGGCGACAGGGTTGCCGGACGATACGGATCGATCGCGTCATACACGATATGCGCCGTCATCATCCAGGGCAGGAGGGCATTCAGCGCAAACGGCCGGATGTCCGCGGACAGACCGCTGCCGGTCACCCTGGGCAGGGCCAGATGGCTATCGGCCCGCGCCCGGCCGTGGCCGGGGGCATGCTTGCAGACGGGCAGGATTCCGGCCGCGAGCAGGCCGTTGGCCAGGCTCTGGCCCAGGCGGGCGACAATGGCGGGATGCCGGGCGAACGCGCGATCGCCAACGACGTCGTGGGCACCGGGGACGGCGAGATCCAGCACCGGGGCGGCAGCGACGGTAAAGCCGGCGGTCCGGCAGTCTTCCCCGATCAGCGCGCCGGTCAGCCACGCGGCCCGCAGGGCGGCCGCGGGGTTGGTCGCAAACAGGCGACCGAACGTCGCGGCGGGCGGGTGGGCGTGCCAGTGGGGCGGTTTCAGGCGGGCGACACGGCCGCCTTCCTGATCGATCATCAGGTCGGCAGTGGCGGGAAGAACGGTTCGAAGCGCGGCGATCAGGCCGGTAAGCTGCGCCGGGTCCTGGATGTTGCGGGCGAACAGGATGACTCCGGCCGGTGGGAAGGCCCGGAACAGTGCGGCCTCCTCCGCCAGCAGCGCCGGGCCGGCGATACCGGCGATGGC
Source organism: Pseudomonadota bacterium (assembly GCA_021805565.1). Lineage (GTDB taxonomy): Bacteria > Pseudomonadota > Alphaproteobacteria > Acetobacterales > Acetobacteraceae > Rhodopila. The sequence continues at coordinate 96,765 of JAJZFA010000060.1, read as the reverse complement.
GGCCCGAAGCGGTCCGGCTGTCACTGCCGGGTCGCCCGGAGGGCCAGCAGCCAGCGGCGAGGCATGCCGTTAGAAGTCGGCAACCGAACAGCCGCCGCCCTTCTGGCGCACCTGGTCGCAAAAATCGCGCGCCCGGGCGATGTCGGCGAAACCGGCCGTGCGCACCCGCCAGAACGTGCGCCCATCGTGTTCGGTGCGGGAATAATCCGGCTGATGCCCGTTCAACAGGCCGGGCATCCGCTTCGACAACACCTGCCATTCATTGCGCGCGGCTTCCTCCGACCCCAGGGCGGCAAGCTGCACCATCGTCCGCCGGCCGGCGACTGGCGGATGCGCGGCTTCCGTACCCGGCACCGGCTTGGCCTTGGACGGCGCGGCGGCGATTTTCGCGGGCGGCGATGGTGCGATCGCCGGCGGGACGATGACCGCCGCCGTGGCCAATGGAGCAGCGGCCAATGGCGTTTCGGCTCTGGGGACCGGCGGCGGTATGACCGCGGCCGCCGAGCGCAGGGCTTTGGTGTCGGGGCTTTCCGGCGCCGGGGCCAGTTTGGCATCGGCGGTGTCCGATCCACCGGAAAACACGTCGTTTTCGGCGCCATCGATCTTCATGCCGCCGGGATTGTCCGGCTTGACCCGGATCGGCCGGTTGTCCGCCAGCACCACGGGGACGCTATCGCCATGATGCCCCACCAGCGCGGACGCGCCGATCAATACCGCCAGAACGGCACCCAGGCCGCCGGCGAACAGTGTCAGCCGCCTTGTATCGGGGTCCATGCCCTGTCGCACATGGCCCTGACCCGTGCCGTAACGCCCTGCTCGGTTACCACGGAAATCAGGGTTGGGGATGGTCATATCTTCCGGCACGATAATGCTCTTTCCCGCTAGGCTGCCGGCCGGCGGGCGGTGCCGGCTGTCAGCGCATTTCCTCGACGGGCGTCACGCCCATGACAGTCAGGCCGGAACGGATAACGATCGCCGTTGCCGCGACCAGCGCCAGCCGCGCCAGCGTCTGGTGCGGCTGGTCCGGCTGGAGGAATCGAAGCGTCGTATCGTCCTTGCCCCGGTTCCACAGCATATGAAAGTCGGCCGCCAAGTCATAGAGAAAAAATGCAATTCTATGCGGTTCCCTGGCCAGGGCGGCGGCTTGCACGATGCGCGGCCACTGCGCCAGCCGGCGGATGACGGCCAATTCGGCATCGCCGTCCAGGCTGTCCGTCGCGACCGATGCAAGGGCCAAATCCGTCGAAGGCCGATCCGGAAACATATCGGCCGCGGCACGCAGCACGGACCGGCAACGGGCATGCGCGTACTGCACGTAGAAGACAGGGTTTTCCCGGGTGGTCGCGAGCACCTTGTCGAGGTCGAATTCCATCTGGGCGTCGGCGTTGCGGGTCAGCATCGCGAACCGGACGGCGTCCTTGCCCACCTCATCCAACAGATCGCGCAGCGTAACGTACGTTCCGGCGCGTTTGGACATGCGTACCGGCTGTCCGCCCTTGACGATGTGGACGATCTGGCACAGCACCGCTTCGAAGGCGACGCGGCCACCGGACACGGCTTTGACCGCCGCTTTCATGCGGGGGACGTAGCCGCCGTGATCGGCACCCAGAACGTCGATCAGCACGTCGTAACCGCGCGCGATCTTGTCGGCGTGGTAGGCGATGTCGTTAGCGAAATACGTGTTGCTGCCGTCGGATTTTCGTAACGGCCGGTCCACGTCGTCGCCGAATTGGGTGGACCGGAACAGCGTTTGCGGGCGGGGTTCCCAGTCATCCGGCGTCTTGCCCTTGGGCGGTTCCAGCACGCCTTCGTAGATCAGCCCGTCCGCTTCCAGCCCGGCGATAACCGTATCGGCGGCGCCGCTGGCGACCAGGCTGCGTTCGGAACTGTAGATGTCTTGCTGGACACCGAGCAGACGGAGGTCTTGGCGGATTTCGGCCATCATGGCGGCGATGGTGCGGTCTTTCACCGTGTCCAGCCAGAGCCCGGCGGGGGCGATGGTTTTGTCTGGCGTTGCCAGTGCCGGGCCAAATTCGGCTTGCAGGGCTTCGCCGACCGCGATCAGATACTCGCCCTTGTATTGCAGCCCGCCGGGCACCGCGGCGGCGAAGGCGTCTTCTGTCATCGGCGATCCGATAGCCTGGAGGTAGCGCCAGTACGCGGCCCAGGCGAGGGCGGCGACCTGCGCCCCGGCGTCGTTGATGTAGTATTCCTTGGTGACGGTATATCCGGCCTTGTGCAGCAGGTTGGCCAGCGCATCGCCGACCACGGCGCCGCGGCAGTGGCCGATATGCATCGGGCCGGTCGGGTTGGCGGAGACGTATTCGACGTTGATTTTCGTCCCCGCGCCGGCGGTGGAATCGCCATAGGATTCCCCGGCCGCCAGGATCGTGGGCAGCAGCGCCCGGAAGGTTCCGGGGTGCAGGCGCAGGTTAACGAAACCGGGCCCCGCGGCTTCGGCGGTGGCGATGGCCGGACCGCCGGTCAGGCGCTGGGCCAGGGTGGCGGCGATTTTGCCGGGCGGCTGGCGCGCGGCCTTGGCCGAGACCATGGCGGCGTTGGTGGCCATGTCGCCGTGCGCCGTATCCTTCGTGGGCGTGATTTCGACGCGCGCGGCGATCTCCGCCGGCAGATCGGGGATGATCTGGGCCAGGGCGGCGAGCACGGTTTCGCGCAGGCTTTCGTACAGGTCGGATGGGTTCATGGGCGGCGTCTTAGCGCGGGATCGGACCCCGGTCGATGGCGAAGGTCTTGGACACGCCGGACGGGGCCGTTTATGTGAGACCGAACAGCAATCGGGAGAAAACGGCGATGCCTGCACGCACCGGGGCCGAGTTCCTGCGCGGTCTGCGCGACACGCGCGCGCTATGGCTGGGCGGGCAGCGCGTCACCGATCCGATGGACCACCCCGCCTTGCGCGGCGCGGCCGAAGCCATCGCGGCCGTGTTCGACCTGCACCATCGATACCCGGAAGACTGCCTGATGCCCGACCCGGAAACCGGCGAGGCGATTGCCGTCAGTCACATGATCCCCCGGTCCAAGGCCGACCTGCGCCGCCGCCATAAGGCGCTCCGCCGGGTTGCCGAATTTTCGGTCGGGCTAATGGGCCGCACGCCGGACTACATGAACGTCACCTTTGCCGGGTTTGCCGGCCGCAGCGACGAATGGGCGGCCAACGGCAACGACGAAGGTTCGGCCAACCTTGTCGCCTACCAAAAGCAAATGGCCCGGCAGGATCTCAGCCTGACGCACACGCTGATCCATGCCATGTCGGATAAATCCAAGGGCCATGTTCCGGCCGGTTTCGATGAAACCCAGTTGCACACCGTCGAAAAGACCGCACACGGCATTCTGGTGAGGGGTGCCCGCGTGCTGGCGACGCTGGCGCCGTTTTCCGACGAACTGGCCGTCTATCCCAGCCAGCCGATGCCGGATGCCAGCCGGCGCCACGCCTTGTCGTTCAGCATCCGCATGGACACGCCGGGACTGAAATTCATCTGCCGCGACAGCGTGTCCATGCCGGACGACCGGTTCGATCATCCGCTGTCCGGCCGGTTCGACGAACAGGATGCGTTCGTAATCTTCGACAACGTGGAAGTGCCGCGCGACCGGGTGTTCTGCGATGGCAACCTTCAGGTTTATAACACCGTCATGTCGGCAAGCTGGCGCGCCAACGCCATGCACCAAACCATGATTCGCGCCTGGACGAAGCTGGAATTTGCCTGGGGTCTCGCGTGCCGGATGGCGGAGGCGATCGGGGCGTCGGACCCGGCGACGCTGCAAATGCTGGGCGAAATCTGGTCGTTCGCGGAACTGGCGCGATCCGCCGTGCTGGCCGGGGAGGAGGGCGCCCATGAATATGGCAACGGCGCGTGGTTCCTCGATGACAGGCCGATGGACGCGCTGCGCACGTCTTTGCCGTACTGGTTTCCCCGGGTGAACGAGATCATCCGGCTGATCGGATCGCACAACGTGCTGGCGACGCCCGCATCCGGCGCGTTCGCCGACCCGGATTTGCGGCCGCTGATCGACAAATATCTGCGCGGAGCAGGCGATACCTCGGCGTTGGAACGGGCCCGGATTTTCCGCCTCGGCTGGGATTTCGCCGGCAGTGCGCTGGCCAGCCGGAACGAACAGTATGAGCGGTTCTATCTGACGTCCGGCGCGCGTAACCGCCAGAACGTGCAGATGCGGGCCGACCGAACCGCCGCGAACCGGCTGGTCGATCGGTTTTTGACCGAGGCGGTGTGAACCGTTTCGCCTTCCTGACGCCGGACACCGACCGCAATCGTATGCCGGTGGCGCTGCTGAGCGGATTTCTCGGCAGCGGCAAGACCACGCTGGTCAATGCGTTGCTGCGCGATCCGCACATGGCCGGCACCGCCGTCGCGGTCAATGAGTTCGGCGAAATCCCGCTGGACCGCGATCTGATCGACCACGGTGCCGACAAAACCGTGGTGCTGGCGAACGGCTGCCTGTGCTGCAATCTGGCGGGCGACATGGAAGACGCCGTGATGCGCCTGTTCAGCCGCCGCGATGGCGGCGAGATGCCCCAGTTCCGGCGGCTGATTATCGAGCCATCGGGCCTGTCGGACCCCGCGCCCATCGCTCAGGCAATCCTACGCAACCCGGTAATGGCGCGGGCGATGCGGCTCGAAGCGATCGTTGCCACGGTGGATGCGCTGTTCGCGGCGGCGCAGTTGGTCCGGCATCCCGAAACGCGCAAGCAAATCGCCCTGGCCGACCGGCTGGTGCTGACCAAAACCGATCTGGCGGAACCCGGTCGCGTCCAGGCGTTGCGGCCTGCCCTGCGCGACCTGAACCCGGGGGCACCCGTCGTCACGGCCTTGCACGGCGCGGCCGATGCCGCCGCACTGTTCCCGGCGCGGTTCCTGGACCCGGCATTGTCCGGGGGCGTCCCCTACCGGCCTGGGTTATTCGCGGAAAGCGTAGATATAGATCATGCCGGCCAGTACGATTCTGTTTCGCTCTACGCCGCCCAGCCACTGCGATGGCGGGCGTTCGAAACCTGGCTCCGCGGCATCCGCATCGCCCACGCCGAAAACCTGCTGCGGGTGAAGGGGATGCTGAATATCGACGGCGCCGATGGCCCGGTTGTGGTGCAAGGCGTTCACCATGTGATAGATGCCCCGGTGGAACTGGACGTTTGGCCGGACGGGCCGCGGCAATCCCGGCTTGTCATGATCGCCGATCGTGCCACCATCGCCATCGCGCGGGAAAGCTGGGCCGCCGCACTGCCCGGCATGATCGCCAATCGATAGGGAGTGACCGCCGTGCGTGCCATCGATGTCCATGTTCATCCGATGAACGATGCGTATGTGGAGGCCAGCCTGCCCTTCATGCCGGCGGCGCAACGCATGTTCAAAGGCAAGTTCGCGGCACGGCCCGACACCCAGATCGCCGACGATTTCCGCCGCGACGACGCGCTGGCCATCCCCATCGCCTGGGACGCCGAACACGGCGCGGCCGGCGGAATATACGCCAACGAACAACTCGCGGCGCTGACCCGCGATTACCCTGACGTGTTCCTGCCGGGCTGGGCGATGGTCGATCCATGGCGCGGCCGGAAGGGCTTGGAGGATATCGAGCACGCCATTAAGGTTCTTGGTCTGCTGGGCGTGAAATACCAACCGCCGGTACAAGGCTTTTCACCGAACGACCGCCAATTCTACCCAATCTGGGATCTGCTTCAGTCGCTCGGTGCGCCGGTATTGATCCATTGCGGCACCACCGCCATCGGTGCGGGAGAACCCGGCGGGCTGGGGTTCAAACTCGGACACGCCCGCCCGATCCCGAATATCGACGACGTGGCCGCCGATTTCCCGCATTTGAACATCGTCGCCGCGCACCCTGGCTGGCCGTGGTCCGACGAACTGATCGCCGTCGCCATCCACAAAGCCAACGTGTCGATCGATATCTCCGGCTGGGGACCGAAATACATCCCGGCCGCGCTGAAACACGACATGCAACGGCGGCTGCAGGACAAGGTGTTGTTCGGGTCCGATTACCCCGGCTGGAGTCCCGGCCAGTGCTGCGACGAATGGGAAATGGAAGGCTTCAAGCCAGGGGTGGTAGAAAAATTGTTTCACCAGAACGCAACACGCATTTTGAAGCTGGAGGCCGTAGTGGCCCACGCAACCATGGCCCGCGCAACCGCGGCCCGGGCATAACGATGCGGACGCAAGTGGGGATTGTCGGGGCAGGGCCCGCCGGGTTGTTTCTGGCGCATCTGCTGCATCGAAGCGGGATCGAATCGATCATCATAGAATCCCGCAACCGTACGGATGTGGAGCAAACGGTGCGCGCCGGTGTGCTGGAACATTGGGTGGTCGAGCTGATGAAGGAACTCGGCCTGGGCGAGCGGATGACGCGCGAAGGTCATTTCCACGACGGTATAACCCTGCAATGGAACCGCCAGCGCCATCACGTGGATATTGCAGGCCTGACCGGCGGCAAGCGCGTCGCGGTGTATCCGCAGCATGAGGTGCTGAAAGACCTGATCGCCGGCCGTTTGGCCGCCGGCGGACCGATACTGTTCGGCGTCGGCGGAACGACCCTGCGCGATCTGGACACGGACCATCCGGCAATCGATTTCCGGCGCGATGACACGGGTGTTCTGGAAACCATCCATTGCGATTTCGTCGTCGGCGCCGACGGCTTCCACGGACCGGGACGTCAGGCCATTCCCGCCGCGCACCGGACGGAATACCAAAAAATCTATCCGTTCGGCTGGCTGGGTATTCTGACCAAGGCGCCGCTGTCCTGGCCCGAACTGATCTACGCCAATCAGGGGGACGGTTTCGCGCTGCTGAGCACGCGCTCGCCCGATGTGCAACGTATGTATATACAATGCGACCCGGCCGGCGACATTGCCGGCTGGTCCGATGCGCGAATCTGGGACGAATTGCAGACGCGGCTGGGGACCGATGGGTGGTCGTTGACCCAGGGGCCGATTGTCCAGAAAGGCATTATCTCGCTGCGATCGTTCGTGTGCGAGCCGATGCAATACGGCCGCCTGTTCATTGCCGGCGACGCCGCGCATATCGTTCCGCCCACCGGGGCGAAGGGGCTCAATCTGGCGGTCGCCGATGTGCTGGTGCTGTCGCGCGCACTGGACTCGCACTACAAGACCAACAGCCGCGATCTGCTGGATCGTTACAGCGCCACCTGCCTGCGGCGTATCTGGAAAGCGGAACGGTTTTCCTGGTACATGACCACGATGCTGCACCGGAACGCCCATGAAAGCGATTTCGAGCAGCGCATCCACTTCGCCGACCTCGACCTCGTCCGCACGTCGGCCGCGTCGGCCCGGTCGTTGGCGGAAAACTACGTCGGCCTGCCGTTCGATTGATCGGGGGCCGGGCACGGCTGCGATCCGGCCGAGCGAGGCGACCGGGCGCTTCGACTGGGATTGACACGGCGCCATCGAGCGATCAGGCTTTCATGATAATATTCAAGGAAGCAGCCGGTATGTCCGCACCCAAGGTCGCGCTGGTCATAGGCGCCGGAGATTCTACCGGCGGCGCCATCGCCCGCCGTTTCGCCCGGGAAGGCTACATCGCCTGTGTCACCCGCCGCCATGGCGACAAGCTGGCATCGCTGGTCGCCAGTATCGAGGCCGAAGGCGGTAAGGCGCATGCCTTCGGCAGCGATGCCCGGCGGGAAGAAGACGTGATCGCCCTGTTCGCGACCATCGAACGCGATATCGGTTCGGTCGAGGTGTTGTCGTTCAATGTCGGCGGCAATGTCCGCTTCCCGATTCGGGAAACGACCGCTCGGGTCTATACCAAGGTGTGGGAGATGTGCGCCCTGGGTGGATTTCTGACCGGGCGGGAGGCTGCCAGGGTCATGGTCCCCCGCGGGCGCGGTACTATCCTGTTCACCGGCGCCACCGCCAGCGTGCGCGGCGGGTCTGGTTATGCCGCGTTCGCCGGCGGCAAACATGCGCTGCGGGCGTTGGCGCAAAGCATGGCGCGGGAACTCGGTCCGCTTAACATTCACGTCGCCCATGTGGTTGTCGATGCCGCCATCGATACCGATTTCACCCGCGAACGCGCGCCGGACCGTTACGAGGCCCGCAAGGCCGCCGATGGCATCGTCAACCCGGATTCGATCGCGGAAAACTACTGGAATCTGCACTGTCAGCCGCACGATGCCTGGACGCACGAACTTGATCTGCGCCCGTGGACGGAAAGCTGGTGATGGGCGGCCCGCTGCAAGGACTCCGCGTAATCGACCTGACCACTGTCATTTCAGGGCCGGTCTGCACCATGATCCTGGCCGACCAGGGCGCGGATGTTATCAAGATAGAACCGCCCGGCGGGGATATCGCCCGCCGCACCGCCGGCGATGGCGCATTCAGCCCGATGTTCGTTTCGTCCAACCGTGGCAAGCGATCGATCGCGCTGGATCTGAAGCAATCGGCCGCGCTGGACGCCGTCCGGCGGCTGATTGCCACCGCCGACGTGCTGGTGCAGAATTTCCGGCCCGGTCTGATGGACCGGTTCGGCCTCAGCGAGCCGGCGATGCGCGCACTGAATCCCGGATTGATCTACGTATCGATCTCCGGTGTTGGCGATACCGGCCCGTATGTCAAAAAGCGGGTGTACGACCCGGTTATCCAGTCCCTGTCCGGCTTGGCCGACATTCAAACGGATACGGCAACCGGCCGCCCGAAGATGGTTCGTACCATCGTCGCCGACAAAACCACCGCGGTTTATGCCGCGCAGGCCATCTGCGCGGCATTGGTGGCGCGCGGCCGCACCGGGCAGGGCCAGCATATTCGCTTGTCCATGCTGGATACCATGGTGGCGTTCCTGTGGCCGGAAGCGATGACACAGTACACCGTCGTTGGCCAGGAAGACGCGCCGCAACCGGTTCCGCGCCCGGATCTGATTTTCGCGACGCTGGATGGCTACATCACGGTCGGTGCGCTGTCGGATTCAGAATGGCTCGGGCTGTGCGGCGTGCTCGCCAGGCCGGACTGGATCGACGATCCGCGCTTTCGGACGCCCGCCGCCCGTTCGCACAACGCGGCCGAACGGCTGACGCTGACCGGCGAAATCCTGGCGGGCGGATACACCCAGGACTGGCTGGACCGGCTGGATGCCGCCGATGTTCCCTGCGCGCCCGTGCTGGCCCGGTCCGAGGTCATCGGCAATATTCAGGTCGTCAACAACGAACTGATCGAGACGATGGAACAGCCAGGGCTGGGTACCGTCCGGCAGCCGCGCCCGGCTGCTCGGTTCGGCCTGACGCCGGCACGCATCGGCGGTCCGGCGCCGGGCATCGGCGAACATACCGTCGCTATTCTGACCGAGGCCGGTTATTCGCCGGGGGAAATCGAAGCGCTGATGGCCCCGCGCCCGCGGGAGGCGATGCACGGTGCCGCATGAACGCATCCTGTGGGGTGTTGGCACCAGCCGGACCATCCGCCCGCACTGGGCCCTGCACGAGCTTGGATTGGAGTTCGATCTGCGCCCCATCCTGCCGCGCAACGGCGACACGCAAAGCGCCGCATTCACCGCCCTGAGCGTCCGGCAGAAAATACCGCTGTTACAGGATAATGGACTGGTTTTGACCGAAAGCGCGGCCATTGTCGCTTATCTGTCCGAAACGTATGGCCAGCCGCATAACCGGCTGATTCCCCCCGGCCCGCGGGAACGGGCTAAATGCCTGGAATGGTGCTTTTTCGTTATCAGCGAACTGGACGCCACGTCGTTGTACGTGATGCGCCGGCACGGCGAGCTGCGTCATATCTACGGCGAGGCGCCACTGGCCAACGCGGCCGCGGCCGGATATTTCCAAAAACAGATGCACAGCGTCGAACGGTCTCTGTTGGGCGATCCGCCGTACATCATGGGCGATCGTTTCACGGCCGCCGACATACTGCTGTCCACCTGCATCACCTGGGCCGTTCGTTACGATGTGCCGGTAACGGACACCGTGCTGGCCTACAACGACCGGGTCACGGCCCGGCCCGCCTACCGGCGCGCGCTGGAGACCAACGCCGCGCCGCCATAATGCGATCGCACCGCCCGCCTTCGGTCATTCGCGGTTTCAGTCGTCCAGGAAGCTTCGCAGCTTGCGGCTCCTGCTTGGATGTTTCAGCTTGCGCAGCGCCTTTGCCTCGATCTGGCGGATCCGTTCGCGGGTAACGTTGAACTGCTGGCCGACCTCTTCCAGGGTATGGTCGGTGTTCATGCCGATGCCGAACCGCATGCGCAAAACCCGTTCTTCGCGCGGCGTCAGCGACGACAGCACACGCGTGGTGGCTTCGCGCAGGTTGGCCTGGATCGCGGCGTCCAGCGGGATGACGGCGGCCTTGTCCTCGATGAAGTCGCCCAGGTGCGAATCTTCCTCGTCGCCGATCGGCGTTTCCAGGCTGATCGGCTCTTTGGCGATCTTGAGCACCTTGCGGACTTTTTCTAGCGGCATGCCCAGCTTTTCGGCCAGTTCTTCCGGTGCCGGCTCCCGCCCGATCTCATGCAGCATCTGGCGCGAGGTGCGAACAAGCTTGTTGATCGTCTCGATCATGTGGACCGGTATGCGGATCGTGCGAGCCTGATCGGCGATCGAGCGCGTGATGGCCTGGCGGATCCACCATGTCGCGTAGGTGGAAAACTTATAGCCGCGGCGGTATTCGAATTTATCCACCGCCTTCATCAGGCCGATATTGCCTTCCTGGATCAAATCCAGGAATTGCAGGCCGCGATTGGTGTATTTCTTGGCGATCGAGATCACCAGGCGCAGGTTCGCCTCGATCATTTCCTTTTTCGCGCGTGCGCTGTCGCGTTCGCCCCGCGAAACGGTCATATACACGCGGCGGAACTCGGCGATGGGCAGGCTGGCGTCGGTCGCCACGCCGCCGATCTGCCCGCGGATTTTGATGATATCGTCCGGGTGTTTGATGACGAACACCTTCCAGCCCTTGCCGGTCAGGCGGCCGACGCGGTCCAGCCAGTTCGGATCGAGTTCGGCGCCGCGGTAGTGCTTCAGGAAGTCTTCGCGATTGACCTTGCAGCTTTCGGCCATGCGCATCAACTGGCCTTCCAGCGTCGTCAGCCGCTGATTGAGCAGCTTAAGCTGGCTGACAAGCTCCTCGATCCGGTTGTTGTGCAGCCGCACCTGACCGACTTTCTCGACCAGTTCCTCGCGGATTTTTTCGTAGCCCTTTTCGGACCGGGTGCTCATTTCCTCGCCGCTGGTGATGGTTTCCAGGCGGCGATGCTGCATTTTATGCAGTTTTTTATACAGGTTTTCGATGTCCTCGAAGTTCGCCAGAACCTCGGGTTTCAGCTTTTCCTCCAGCGCGGACAGCGACATGCTGGGGCCGCCATCGTCATCGTCGGTGTCGATGTCGTCAGGGGCGGCGAACGCATCGGGCGCGGACGGATCGGCTGCGTCGGCGACATCCGGCGGCGGCGCGCCGGCCCCATCGGTGGCCTCCAGATCGACGATGTCGCGCAGCAGCATCCGCCCGGCCTTGAGCTGTTCATGCCAGGTGATGATTGCCTTGAAGGTCAGCGGGCTTTCGCACAGCCCGTTGATCATCATGTCGCGGCCGGCTTCGATCCGCTTGGCGATGGCGATCTCGCCCTCGCGCGACAGCAGTTCCACGCTGCCCATTTCGCGCAGATACATCCGGACGGGATCGTCGGTGCGGCCCAGGCTGGCCTCATCGACGTTGCCGGTCTGCTCCTCGGCTTCTTCTTCCTCGGCTTTTTCGACCTTGGCGACGGGCGCGTCGCCGTCTTCGTTGTCTTCGCTTTCGACGACCTGAATGCCCATTTCGGACAAGTTGGCCATCACGTCCTCGATCTGTTCGGAACTGTTCTGGTCTTGCGGCAGAATGGCGTTCAGCTCATCGAACGTGATATAGCCGCGTTCCTTGCCCTTCGCGATCAGCCGCTTCACGCCGGCGGCGGTGACATCCAAAAGGGTGGTTTCGGCATCCTGCTCCGCCGTGGCGGTATCGCCGGCAACCATGGGCTTCGTGGCCATCGCTCAGGGCACTCCTTCATCCGACGGGTCACGGCCCGCGTATGCCGTGGCCCCCATGTTGCTATGCATCGGCGACGCCCACGCCATCGGGCTCACCGCTGCGAATTTTTGCCAATGCCTCGACCAGGGCCTTCTGGCGGCGCCACGTTTCCGATGTCAGGTCGCGGGCGGCTGCCGCTTCGGCCTGTGCGACTTCCTCGCGCAGCAATGCCTCGTTGAGAAAGCCGAAAATATGCCACCACCCTGATTCCGCCTCGGCTGGCATCGCGTCCGGCAATGCACAGACCGGAAGGGGCATGGGTGCTCCCGCCAGTACATGCTGAACGTCCTGCTCAAATCCAGATTTCGTGAGGTGGTCCATCAGCCCAGCGGAGTCAAGGGTTTCCGCCGATTCAGACCAATCTTCGATTGCAGTCCGGACCCGCGTCAGCACCAGGTCCAACGCCAGCGCGTTGTAGGCCTGGGCGACGTCGTTGAGCAAAAACGGATGCCGCAGCAAAATCGCGGTCAGGATGCGCATGCGTTCCGGCGCGGCATTATTGTGCTGAAGGATGGGCCTGGGGACCCGCACGCCGCCGGGCAGACCTAGCTGGCTGCGTTTTTTGTCCCATTTCTGGCCGCGTGCCGCGGCGGGCCGGGACCGGCTGGCGAAAAACCGGTCCAGCAGGGCGGCGCGGTACTCGGCGGCCAGCGATTTGTCGCCGATGCGGGCGGCTGCCTCGATCAGGCGCGTGCGGAAGGCGGCACGCTGTTCGGGGGTTGCATCGCCGGCCTGTCCGCGAACCATCTCATACAATGTGTCGGACGGACCCAACGCTGCATCCAGCACCGCCTGAAATGCGGCGGGTCCGCCTTTGCGCACCATGCTGTCCGGGTCTTCGCCAGACGGCAGTGTGGCGAATTTCAGCGACCGCTGCGGCGTTAGCATCGGCAGCGCCAGTTCCAGGGCGCGCGAGGCCGCCCGCGCGCCAGCGCCGTCGCCGTCGAAACACAGCACCGGGGCGGGCGAGACGCGCCACAATTCTTCCAACTGTTCGTTCGTCAGCGCCGTACCGAGCGGCGCGACGGCACCGGTGAATCCGGCTTGGGCGGCGGCGATGACGTCCATATACCCTTCCACCACGATCGGCGTTGCCCCGTTGCGCACGGCTTCGCGCGCGAGGTTCAGGCCATACAGAGTGCGGCGTTTGGAAAAAACCGCGGTTTCCGGCCCGTTGACGTATTTGGGTTGTCCGGCCCCGAGGATACGGCCGCCGAAGCTGATGATCGCTCCGCGCCGGTCCCGGATTGGAAACATGACCCGGTGAGAGAACAATTCGAAGGTGCGCCCGGTTTCCTCGTCGCGACGAATCAGTCCTGCTTGTGTTAGCTGGTCCGCTTCGATCCCCTGGCGGGCCAGTGCCGCGGTCAGGGTGCCGCGATCGCCGGCCCAGCCGAGGCCGAAGCGCGCGATGGTGTCCCCGGTCAGTCCGCGCCCGAGCAGGTAACCTAGGCCAGCCTGTCCCTCGGGCAGCCCCAGGCAGCGCTGGTAATGGCCCTGCACGGCTTCGAGAACCTCGACAACGCCCAGTCGCCGACGTTCGGCCTCGGCGGCTTCGGGAGTCGGTTTCGGGACGTCCAGCCCGGCTTCGGCAGCCAGTTGGCTGACCGCGTCCATGAACGGCAGACCCTGGCTTTGCATGATAAAGCCGATCGCGTCGCCATGCGCGCCGCAGCCGAAGCAGTGATAGCCGTCGTCGTACACGTAAAAGCTGGGCGTTTTTTCGCCGTGGAACGGGCAGCAGCCTTTCCACTGTTTGCCGGATCGCGCCAGTTTTACCCGGCGCCCGATCACCGCCGGAAGGGGGGTGCGGGTTCGGAGTTCGTCCAGGAAACTGGCGGGAAGGGCCATGGTTCGTCCGTGTTTCGCTTATGCCATGTTCGGCGGCGATTGCTTCGGATTGCGGCGCCGGACCTGCCTGACGCGGACCTGCGTGAAAGTTTGGTCCGAACGGCCAGCTTTACCGGCGTGCCGGCGCAGGCGGTGTCGATGCCGCGCTTAGCTGGACAACCGGGCTTTGACCATCGGGCCGGCTTTGGCCATGTCGAGGCTGGCGGCGTGTTTCGCTTTCAGCGCGGCCATGACCTTGCCCATATCCTTGATGCTTGCGGCCCCGGTTTCCGCAACCGCGGCGGCGACCGCCTGTTGCATCGCGGCGTCGTCCATTCGGCTGGGAAGAAAGCTTTCGATCACGGCGATCTCGGCTTCTTCCTTGGCGGCGAGTTCGGGGCGGTTGCCCTGGGTGTAGAGTTCCACCGATTCGCGGCGGGATTTCACCATGCCGCGCAGCATCGCGACAATCTCCTCCTCGGGGATTTGGGCGATGCCTTTCGGCCGCGCGGCGATGTCGGTGTCCTTGAGCTTTGCCATCACCATGCGGAGTGTGGATGTCCGGGCAGCGGTTCCGGCCTTCATCGACAGCTTGACGTGTTCGGCGAGCGTTTCTCTGAGATCCATGGCGGCGCTCCTGCGCGAAAAAATATCCCTATACTATAGGAGGCCGGAAGCGTCAGTCGCTTCGTTGCCGGGCGGCCGGTTCCCGGAAATAATTTCCCGTGCCGGTCGTCGTGGGTTGCGCTGGGAATTTTCTTCCCTTATGGTCGCGGCTATGCCGATTTCCATCAATGATATCATAGACCGTATGGGCGGGGCAGATGCCGCCGCCCACCTGACCGGCGTGGGAACCGAAGCGGTGCGCAAATGGCGCCAGTCCCGGTCCATCCCATCGCGTCACTGGCCGGCCGTCAGCGCCGCCACGGGCCTGACCATGGCCGATCTGCAAACCGAACCTTCCAACAAGGCGAGTGCGACCATGCAAGACGCGACCGATACCGTGCCGCCGGGCGCAACCGCGGTTCTGGTGCTGGCCGATGGCACGATCTTCTGGGGCCGCGGTTTCGGTGCCCATACCCAGGCGGACGCCCCGGTGGGTGAGGTTTGCTTCAACACCGGCATGACGGGCTACCAGGAAACCCTGACCGATCCGTCCTTCGCCGGGCAGATCGTTACCTTCACCTTCCCCCATATCGGCAACACCGGCACGAATCAGGCCGATACCGAGGCCGCGACCATCGCCGCCCGGGGCGTTGTTGTGAAGCAGGACATTACGGACCCATCCAACTGGCGTTCGACGCAAACGCTCCAGGCCTGGCTGCGCGCGCAAGGCATTGTCGGCATTGCCGGGGTGGACACGCGGGCGCTGACCATTCGCATCCGCGCCGGTGGGGCGCCGAACGGAGTGCTGGCGTATCCCGCCGCCGGGCGCTTCGATCTGGCCGCGCTACGTGCCCAGGCAGCCGGCTGGCCCGGTTTGGAGGGAATGGATCTCGCTCGGGACGTGACTTGTCGCCAGTCCTACACCTGGGACGAAACCACCTGGGCATGGCCGGCCGGCACAGGACGGCAGGATGCGCCGAGGCATCGCGTGGTCGCGGTCGATTACGGGGCAAAGCGAAATATCTTGCGTCACCTGGCTTCGGCCGGGTGTCACGTGACGGTAGTGCCGGCGACGGCCTCGGCGGACGATATTCTGCGGCACCGGCCGGATGGCGTGTTCCTGTCGAACGGCCCCGGCGATCCGGCCGCGACCGGAGTCTATGCCGTGCCCGTACTGCGGCAGGTGCTGGACAGCGGCGTGCCGGTGTTCGGGATTTGCCTGGGTCATCAGTTGCTGGCGCTGGCGCTTGGGGGCAAGACCTACAAGCTGGAACGCGGGCATCGCGGGGCAAACCAGCCGGTGAAGGATCTGGCGACCGGAAAGGTGGAAATCACCAGCCAAAATCATGGCTTCGCGGTGGATGCGGCATCTTTGCCGGCGGATGTGAAAGTCACTCACGTATCGCTGTTCGACGGATCGAATGAGGGGATCGCGTCCACAACCCGGCCGGCGTTTTCCGTGCAGTATCACCCGGAGGCCAGCCCGGGACCGAGCGACAGCCATTATTTATTTGGGCGGTTTGTGGGGATGATGGAACGCGCGGGTTAAAATGGACGCTCGTATTTTCGGGGAAGCGATTAAAGGAGGACAGCGATGGCTAGTAGAACCTATCCGATCGCCCTCGATTTGCTCAATCGGACACTCGTTTTGGACGCGCTGAAAGAATCTGCCAAAACAAACGATATTTTCGAAAATTGGTGGAACCTCATTCCTGGCGTCTTTCTGGTCGTAAGCGAACAAAGCGCCGCCGCTATCGGCAAGGCTCTCCGTCAATACACAAAAGAGGCCCGCCTTCTGGTGGTTGAAATTAATACCGATCGATCGGACGGCTGGTTACCTGAGACCGGTTGGAAGTGGATCGGGCGCCGTTCGGATGAACGCGTCGGCGATCGCGCCTGATCGCCATGGAATTGCGCGCACTCATTCTGACCGTGGCCTTCGGTAACGTGATTAACGAACCGGATATCGAGGCGGGATTCGCTCGTATCGCGAAACTTACCGGCTGCGATCCGGGTTTCGATGCGTTTTGCGATGCAATCTCGGAATGCATCCGCGATGGCCTGATCCGCGATCCAGTCCGCCTGCCAGAGGCCAGTTTGCAATGCCACTGGCATCTGGAACCGACACCGGCTGGCGTTGCTTTTGTAAGGGCCATGGACGGAAGTGAACAAGATATTCGGAGCGTTCGAAATATCCGCACACTCTGCCAAGGTTGCTGAACGGTGGTCCCAATTCTTAATACCTTCGTTCCGGGCGCCGCTGCGCAGCCACCGGAACTGGCCGGACGGCGGGATTTTCATGAACGCGCCGGTATCGCTTTGGGGCAAACGCGCCTGGGCGGGCAACGGAATGATCTACAGCCCCGCGCACGGCGATATGGTGTTTTCCGTTCCCTTATTCGATCGCTTCCTCAAGCGCATCGTGCCCAGATGGGCGCGCCCTGCGGTGGGACACTGAGCCATGTACGAAGTTAACATATTGAAATGTTTTATAGGAAAACGAAAAATTACAAAGTTTATTGATCCTTACCAAAAATCTCGTAAGATTAGATAACTTCAGTAAGATTTGTCATGGACCCCCTACGCAACCCTTATGCTCCCGGAGCCGGCACGCCTCCGCCCGAACTGACCGGGCGGCAGGAACTGCTGGAAAACACCCGGATTGCGCTCGGCCGGATCCGGCTGCATCGCCCGGCGAAGAGCTTTATCGCTGTCGGTTTGCGCGGCGTCGGCAAGACGGTTTTGCTCCGCGAATCGCTGCGTCTCGCCCAGAAGGAGGAATTCCGGATCTGCTTCCTGGAGGCAAACGACCATATGCGGCTGGCGGAATTACTGGTTCCAGGCCTGCGGACGGTGTTGCTCGATCTAGATCGGCTCGGAAGGCTGTCGGCGGAGGTTAAGCGCGGTCTGCGTGTGCTCAAGAGCTTTCTCTCGAAGATAAAAATCAGCTACGGCGAGGCCGAACTGGCGCTGGATATCGATCCCGAACCGGGTGTTGGCGATACGGGCAATCTGGATATCGATCTGGCGGACCTGATCTCGGCGGTTGGGCGCGCGGCGGCGGCACGCCAGAGCCAACTCGTGTTGATCATCGACGAGTTGCAGTACCTGACCGTGCGCGATTTCGGCTCCTTGATCATGGCGATGCATCGCTGTGTGCAAGAGCAGCTTCCGGTGTTGCTGATCGCCGCGGGTTTGCCGCATCTGGTCGGCCTGGCAGGGCAGGCGAAGTCCTATGCGGAGCGGATGTTCGATTTTCCCGAAATCGGGGCGCTGAGCCGGTTCGATGCGGACCGGGCCATTCTGGTGCCGGCTTGGGCGCAGGACGTCCAAGTCACCCCGGAGGCTCTTGCCGAGATTTACGACACGACACAGGGCTACCCGTATTTTCTTCAGGAATGGGCGTACCATGCTTGGAACCGTGCCTCGGGCAGCGTCATCGAGAAAGCGGATGTGCTGGCGGCGGCCCCAAAGGCCGAACGGCAGCTGGATGCTAGCTTCTTCCGGGTCCGGTTCGACAGGTTGACTGTTCGCGAAAAGAACTATCTGCGGGCGATGGCGGCACTGCCTGGCCCGTCATCGACTGCTGGCGAGATTGCTTCTGTTGTCGGGGCGAAGGCGCAAAGCCTCGCGGCGATGCGTAGCGGGTTGATTACCAAGGGCATGATTTACGCTCCGGCCTGGGGCAGCACGGCGTTTACGGTTCCGATGTTCGACGAATATCTCCGCCGCGCGATGCCCGAATGGGTGCCGCCCGTCGCCAATGCCAGAGCAATGTCGAATTCGGAAGTAAAGACATGATCTCATATCTTTTCGCAACTGTACTTCCACTGGTGGTGGGCATCGCCGTTGCGGTCCTTACGTACCTGCTGACCAAACGGAAAGAACGGGAGGCTGATTGGAGGAAGATGAAACTTGACCTTTGTAAGAATTTTATCATGGCTCTCCCAGCTCAAATAAGCGATTTTACAGATATTCAACCGGCTTATGTCGAAGCTACTAATGCTCTTGGACTCGTTGCGCCGCCCAGTGTTCTGGATGCCGTTGCTACCTTCAACGAGAGCTTCGCTAAGCAGCAAACGAAAATTTCGGGAAGAACGCTTCAAACTCTGCTGAGAACGCTTCGGCGCGATATTTATCCCAACCATCGGCACACAAAAGAGAACTTCGACCTTCCCTTCTTCCAGAAACCAATAGCACCGAAAACTAATCCGTTCGCTCTCGCAGAAAGTAATTAGGTCCAATGCCCAAACGCACCGACATCGCATCCATCATGATCATCGGCGCCGGTCCGATCGTCATCGGCCAGGCCTGCGAGTTCGATTACTCCGGCGCCCAGGCGTGCAAGGCACTTAAGGCCGAGGGCTACCGCGTCATCCTGGTGAATTCCAACCCCGCCACCATCATGACCGACCCCGGTCTGGCGGATGCCACCTACATCGAACCCATCACCCCCGAAATGGTCGAAAAGATCATCGCGCGCGAAAAACCCGACGCGCTGCTGCCCACCATGGGCGGACAGACCGCGCTGAACACCGCCATGCGGCTTCACGCCAACGGCGTGCTGGAACGTCATGGCGTCGAACTGATCGGCGCCAAGGCAGACGTGATCGACCGGGCCGAGGACCGGCTGAAATTCCGCGACGCGATGGCGGAAATCGGGATCGAATCGCCGCGCTCCGCCATCGCCCACACGATCGAGGAAGCGCGCGCAGCGCTGGCCATGACCGGCCTTCCATCCGTCATCCGGCCCAGTTTCACCCTGGGCGGCACGGGCGGCGGCATCGCCTACAACAAGGAAGAATTCGAGCAGATCGTCGCCGGCGGCCTGGAAGCCTCCCCCACCACCGAAGTGCTGATCGAGGAATCGGTCCTCGGCTGGAAAGAGTACGAGATGGAGGTCGTCCGCGACAGCGCGGACAACTGTATTATCGTCTGTGCGATCGAGAACGTCGATCCGATGGGCATCCATACCGGCGATTCCGTCACGGTGGCGCCGGCGCTGACGCTGACCGACAAAGAATATCAGATCATGCGCGACGCCTCGGTCGCGTGCCTGCGAAAGATCGGTGTCGATACCGGCGGATCGAACGTGCAGTTCGGGCTGAACCCCGCCGATGGCCGCATGGTGGTTATCGAAATGAACCCGCGCGTATCGCGCTCCTCCGCGCTGGCATCGAAGGCCACCGGCTTCCCGATTGCCAAGATCGCCGCCAAGCTGGCCGTCGGCTACACGCTGGATGAACTGACCAACGACATCACGATGGTCACGCCGGCCAGTTTCGAACCCACCATCGACTACGTGGTCATCAAAATCCCCCGTTTCACATTCGAAAAATTTCCCGGCACCCCTGCGTTGCTCACCACGTCGATGAAGTCGGTCGGCGAGGCGATGGCGATCGGACGTTCCTTCGCCGAGGCGCTGCAAAAGGGCCTGCGCAGCATGGAAACCGGCCTGTCCGGACTCGATCCCGTCGATCCGCCCGGCGATGGCGGGCCGGACGCGTTTCGCGCCGCGCTGTCGTCGCCCACCCCCGATCGCCTGCTGATGGCCGCACAGGCCTTGCGCGCCGGGCTGACGGTGGAGGACATCCACGCGGCAACAAAATTCGATCCGTGGTTCCTGCGCGAACTGGAACGCATCGTCCATGCCGAACGCGACGTGGCGGCCAACGGATTGCCGAAGGAGGCCGGGGCGTTGCGGCGCCTCAAGGCACTTGGCTTTTCCGACAAGCGGCTGGGCGAACTGACCGGCACCAACCCCGCCGCAATCCACAAAACCCGGACGGCGCTGGGTGTCACGCCGGTGTATAAGCGGATCGACACCTGCGCCGGCGAATTCGCGTCCAACACCCCTTATATGTATTCGACGTTCGAGGGTGGCTTTGGCATCCCGGCCTGCGAATCGAACCCGACGGACCGGACCAAGATCGTCATCCTCGGCGGCGGCCCGAATCGCATCGGCCAGGGCATCGAGTTCGATTATTGCTGCGTCCATGCCGCCTATGCCCTGAAGGACGCCGGGTTTGAGACCATCATGGTCAACTGCAACCCCGAGACCGTCAGCACCGATTACGACACGTCCGACCGGCTGTATTTCGAGCCTCTGACGGAAGAGGATGTTCTCGCTCTGGTCCGGCGCGAACAGCAGAACGGCACCGTGCTGGGCTGCATCGTCCAGTACGGCGGCCAGACGCCGCTGAAATTGTCGCAGGCGTTGTCGCGCGAAGGCATCCCCATCCTGGGTACGTCCGCCGACGCGATCGACCTCGCGGAAGACCGTGAACGCTTTCAGCAGCTTTTGCAGCGCCTGGGACTGCTGCAACCCGATAACGGTATCGCCCGTTCGGCGAGCGAAGCGGAGGCCATTGCCGAACGCATCGGCTATCCGGTGGTGATCCGCCCCAGCTATGTGCTGGGCGGCCGGGCGATGGAAATCGTTTACGATCGTGCGGGCCTGCATCGGTATATGCGCGAAGCGGTGCGCGTGTCGGGCGACAACCCGGTGCTGATCGACCGCTATCTCAACGACGCGATCGAGGTCGATGTGGACTGCATCTGCGACGGCGAAACCGTCTATGTCGCCGGGGTGATGGAACACATCGAGGAAGCCGGCATCCATTCCGGCGATTCCGCCTGTTCGCTGCCGCCGTATTCGCTGTCGCCGGCCATGATCACCGAACTGAAATCGGAAACCGAGGCGTTGGCCAAGGCGTTGGGCGTGGTCGGCCTGATGAACGTACAATACGCCATCAAGGACGACACCATTTACGTGCTGGAAGTAAACCCCCGCGCGTCCCGGACGGTGCCGTTCGTCGCCAAGGCAACCGGCGTGCCCGTTGCCAAGATCGGCGCAAGGGTGATGGCTGGGGCAAAACTGGCCACCGATTTCAAGCTGGACGACGATTCCATCGCGCCGCATGTGGCGGTGAAGGAAGCCGTGTTCCCGTTCGCCCGCTTCCCCAACGTCGATACGATCCTGGGGCCGGAGATGAAATCGACCGGCGAGGTCATGGGCCTGGATTCCAGCTTCGAACGCGCGTTCGCTAAATCCCAGCTCGGTGCCGGCGTTATTCTGCCGATGGCCGGCACCGTCTTCCTGTCGATCAAGGACGCCGACAAAAAAGGCCTGCCGGCGCTGGCCCGGCGGTTGAACGATATGGGCTTTTCCATTCTGGCCACGCGCGGCACGGCGGCCCGCATCCGCGAGGCTGGCCTGCCGGTCACGCTGGTCAACAAGGTGCTGGAAGGGCGGCCGCATTGCGTCGATGCCATTTTATCGCGGGAGGTTCAGCTTGTGATCAACACCGCATCGACCCCCCAATCGGTTGCCGACAGCTTCGCGATAAGGCGCAGCGCGCTCACCCACGGCATCCCGCATTATACAACCTTGGCGGGTGCCCGGGCCGCCGTGCATGCAATCGCGGCATTAAAAGCGGGAACGCTTGAAGTTGCACCGCTACAGTCCTACTTTCGCGGTTCGTTTTGACGTCTTGCCACGGAGCGGACGCGCCGCGGCTGGGAGCAACCCGGCCGCGGCGGTGTCATATCAAGAACCCGCTCGTGGCGTGCGCACTGACCGAGTATTGAAGGACCACGCCGTGCAGAAGTTTCCGATGACGGCCCAAGGCCTAAAGCGGTTGGAAGAAGAACTCCGGACGCTGCGCTCGCAGGAGCGGCCGTCGATCATACGCGCCATCGCCGAAGCGCGATCGCATGGGGATTTGTCCGAGAACGCGGAATATCATGCGGCCCGGGAACGCCAGTCGTTCATCGAAGGCCGTATCCAGGAACTGGAGGAGATTGTCGGCGGCGTCGAGGTGATCGATCCGTCCACGCTTTCGGGATCTCACGTCAAGTTCGGTGCTCACGTCAAACTGGTGGACGAGGAGACGGACAAGGAAGCGACATATCAGATCGTCGGCGTGTATGAGGCCGATATCAAGGCCAGGCTGTTGTCGGTCTCTTCGCCGCTGGCCAAATCGCTGATCGGCAAGAAAGTGGGCGACACCGTTTCGGTGCCGGCGCCGGGTGGCGACCGGTCTTATGAAATTCTGGAAGTCAGATTCATTTGAAACCTGGTCCCGGCTGCGTGCCGGCGATGGGTCCCATCGCGATCGGGCTTGAGGACATTCAGCAGGCGGCGGAACGCATCGCCGGCCGCGTATTGCGGACGCCGATGCTGCCTTGCCACGCGATTTCGCGGCTGACAGGTTCGGATGTCTTCCTGAAACTGGATAATTTGCAGGTGACAGGCGCGTTCAAGGAACGCGGCGCGGCCAATCGCCTGGCGCTGCTGAGCGCGGCGGAACGGGCGCGCGGTGTTATCGCCATGTCGGCCGGCAATCATGCCCAGGCGGTGGCTCGGCATGCCAGCCTGCTGGGTGTGTCCGCCACGATCGTGATGCCGAAATTCACTCCGTCCACCAAGGTGACGCGCACCGCTTCTTGGGGCGCCACCGTCTTGCTGGTGGGCGAAACCCTGGCCGAAGCGGCGGCGCACGCCCACGAACTAGCCGCCGCCCAATCCCTGGTGTTCATCCATCCCTATGACGACCCTGCGATTATCGCCGGGCAGGGCACGCTGGCGCTGGAAATGCTACAAGACGTGCCCGATCTCGATGCGCTGATCATCCCGGTGGGTGGCGGCGGTCTGCTGGCCGGCTGTCTGGTCGCGGCGACCGCGCTGCATCCGGGAATCGCGGTTTACGGGGCGGAGGTGGAAACCTACGCCGCGATGGCGCAGCGCCTGGCCGGCCGGCCGGTTTCGGTTGGCGGGGCCACTATCGCCGAGGGCATAGCGGTGCGCGATATCGGCGAAATTGCGTTCGAAATAGTCCGCCGCCGCATCGCTGGCATTCTGATCGCGCCGGAACGGGCGATCGAGGAGGCGATCGGCCTGCTGGCCGAGGGCGCGAAGACGGTAGCCGAGGGCGCCGGTGCCGCCGGCGTGGCCGCGCTGCTGGCCTATCCGGAACGGTTTCGCGGCAAGAAGGTCGGGGTCGCCGTCACCGGCGGCAATATCGACGCGCGCATCCTGTCCAATGTGCTGCTGCGCGATCTGCTGCGCGACGGCCGGCTGTTGCGGCTGCACCTGCAAATCCCCGACCGTCCTGGTGTGCTGGCCGATATCGCGGGAAAAATCGGCGAGTCCGGCGGCAATATCATCGAGGTGTCGCATCAGAGGCTGTTCGCGTCGTCTTCGGTCCAGGCGGCGGAGCTGGAGGTGATGGTCGAAGCCCGCGACAAGGCGCACGCGAATGCGATCATCGAGGCGCTGGAACGGAGTTATATCGTCCGCCAAGTATGATGCCGGTTGGACAGTCGGCCATCGCTCGCGATCGGGATGCACCCGGAGGATCGCCAATGCGGACCAAAATCGCCGCGAATACCTTTCCCGTCGTTTGCGTGGGCGGTTCGGCCGGTGGGCTGGATGCTTACATCAGGCTTCTGCGCAATCTCCCGCCCGACACGGGGGCCGCGATCGTGATCGTGAACCACCTCCGGATCGTGGCCACCCGGCTCCACGAAATCCTGCCGCGGTACACTGAAATGCCAGTCGCGTTGATTACCGAGGGACTGCTCCTCCGGCCAAACCACGTCTTCATCATCCCCGAACAGCGCGACCTCCACGTCCGCAATGGCGAGTTTCGTCTGAAGCCGATATCGAAACCGCGAGGCTTGCCAGACGTGATCACGGTTTTTCTGCGCTCCCTTGCCCGGCACTGGCGCGGCAGGATCATCGCCGTGATCGTGTCCGGTTATGATGGCGACGGGGCGGCGGCGCTGTGCGGCATCAAGGACGTTGGCGGCATTACCATCGCGCAGAAACTGGATACGGCCGGACAGCCCGATATGCTGGAGAGTGCGATCCAAAGCGGCTGCATCGATTTCATTCTCGCGCCGGAGGATATCGCGCGGGAGATCGTCCGGATCGGGCGCAGGGCCACTGATGAGTGTCCTGCAACCATTCGATGTCGGTGCTGACCGTAGCCGAGCGTGTCTCGATGCGGCCGTGATCGCCGTCGGCGACCGGCTTGGCGGTAACGGTCTTGCTCGCGGGGTCCTTCAAATAGGCGACGACATCAACATGCAGCCTGCCCTGATTGCCCTTCAGGGCGAGCGCATAGTCGCGCCCTCGAGCGATGATCTTCCGTGCAATCTCGCGCTGGCGCTTGAGCGCGTCGGTCGTAACAATGGTGCCCTTGAGGGAAAGCATTCCAACAGCTTGGGCACGGCGGCGATCTTATTGGACTTGGCGTCGGTGGCGATCTGCGCCAGCGCCATTCGTTGGTCGCGTCCCCAGGCGCTGACCATGTGCAGCGCCGACGTGTCGCTGGCCGGGTCGAACGAACGGCGCAGCACCTTGCCGTCGATGGCGGTCACGCCTTGAGCAGTCTCAGAAAACCTCGCCATGAACCGCTGGAAGACCGCGCGGAACTGCTCGGGGTCAAGCAGGCGGAACAGGCGGCTGAAAGTGTAGTGGCTGGGCAAGCCGTTCTCGAGCCTGAGGAAGCCGCGCAGGAACGGCTCCTTCGCCGCTGCGAACCTTGCCACGTCAGTCGCACCCCGCCCGCCGCTCAGGACGGTGCATAGCGCGATAAACAGCAGGTCATCGAGGCCGGCATTTCCGGTTCGTGGGTCCTTCAGTCCCTCGAAGCAGGCGACAAACCGATCCTACGCGACCTCCGTGATTACGATGCCGGACGTAGAATCCATCGCGTCCGAATCGGGCAAGCGACGATTCGCGTGTCAAGGAGATTCCAAATGCGATCCCGCTGATCGGCCTTCAATTAGGCGTTGACAAGCGCCTGACACGTGGGCAGTAAGAGAAATGGCGTGCATTTCTTTTACGATTTAGAAATGAACAGTTAAAAACCGCCGATATAACGTTGTTAGGGAGAAATAAAATGGCGTCTGGGCTAAAATTACTGAGCGGCGCAGCGATGATCGCGGGGCTGCTGGCGGGCATCGGCCCCGCCCACGCGGCCGATGAGGCCATGGGCGCGGATGCCAATGGCTGGGCCAGCTATGGCAACGGAGCGGCCAATACCCGTTACAGCCCACTTGCCCAAATCGATGCGACGAACGTGTCCAAGCTGAAGATGGTGTATGCCTTCTCGCTTGGCTCCCTCCGTTCCAACGAATCGACCCCGATCGTGATTGGCGACACCATGTACGTCTCCAGTTCATGGGGACCGAAATACGTATTCGCACTGGACGCCAAGACCGGAGCGCAAAAGTGGAACTATCAGCCCGACATTCCCGATGACGTGCTGCAATATGCCTGTTGCGACGTGAACAGCCGTGGTGTGAGCTTCGCTGAAGGCAAGATTTTTGTTGGCCGTCTCGACGGCAAACTCGCTGCGCTGGACGCCAAGACCGGCAAAGAACTCTGGGTCGTCACCGTTGTCGATTACAAGCAGGGGTCGGTTATCACTTCCCCGCCAACCATTGTGCATGGCAAAGTCATTACTGGCTTCGGCGGCGGCGAATATGGCGCCCGCGGCAGTCTGCAGGCCTATGATATCGATACCGGGAAGCAGATTTGGAAGACCTGGACAACAGCGTCCACGGATCAGCCCGGCGGCGACAGTTGGAAAGGCGACAGCGCTCTGCATGGCGGCGGCGCGGCGTGGCTGGTTGGTTCCTATGACGCGAAAACCAACACGATCTTTTATGGTACCAGCAATCCCGGCCCTTGGGCCACGGCGGTTCGTAGCACCGGAAACAGCAAGTACGGTAAGCTGACAAATCTTTATACGTCCAGCACCCTCGCACTCGATCCAGATACCGGTGCGATAAAATGGAGCTATCAGGCAACCCCGGCCGATGCCTGGGATTATGACGGCGTCAACGAATTGGTGATGGCCGACATTAAGATTGCCGGAACCGAAACGCCCGTATTGATGCAGGCAAACCGGAACGGATTTTTTTATGTTCTCAATCGCGTATCCGGCAAGCTGATCTCCGCCGAGAAGTTCGTGCCGACCAACTGGGCATCGAAAATCGACCTGGCGACAGGCTTGCCGGTCGAAGACCCGGACAAGCGTCCCGGCCCGGACCATGCGGCAAAAGACATCTGTCCAAACCTTATTGGCGGCAAGAACTGGCAACCGATGTCGTTCAGCCCGAAGACTGGCTTCGTTTATATTCCGTCTAACAATATCTGCCAGGACATGTCCGAAGCGAAGGGCGTGGAATACAAGAAGGGCGTGTTCTACCTGGGCAAGGACTTCACGGCGACGCCGGGGCCGGGCAACTACCTCGGTGACATCGAGGCATGGGATCCGATTGCGAATAAGGCGGTCTGGCACATCAAGGAGCCGCTTCCGTTCAACGGCGGCACGCTGGCAACCGGCGGCGATCTTGTCTTCTATGGCGACTTGCAGGGGTTCTTCAACGCGGTTGACGCCAAAACCGGCGCATCGCTGTGGAAGGCGCAGCTTGGAACCGGCGTCGGCGCCGGCCCGATCACCTATTCTATCGATGGCAAGCAGTATGTTGCCGTGGTGGCCGGTAGAACCGCCTCCATCCCAGCCTTCCTCGGGGATATCGGCAAGAAGATGACCGACGCAACGCCGGAAGGCGGCACCCTGTTCGTTTTTTCGGAGTAAAGGTAATGCGGCAGCGTCACTACGTCCGCCGCCTCGCCGCAATACTCTTAACCGGCGTCGCGTTCGCGGCGCCGGCTCATGCCATTGCCCAGAATTCCGCGGCGGTAGCCCGTTCGTTGCGGGTGTGCGCGGATCCAGACGACCTTCCGTTCAGCGGCGCGAAACCCGAACCGTCCGGCCTGTACGTTGAACTTGGACAGTTGATCGCACAGGATCTCGGCCGGACGTTCGAGCCGGTTTGGGTGCTGAGCAATTTTGGCAAGCGGGCGGTGCGGACAACCTTGCTTGCCAAAACATGCGACGCTTACATCGGCCTGCCCGGCGTCAAGGGCTTTATGGGGCCGGCAGTTATCTATTCGAAGCCATTCATGCATCTTAGCTACGCGATCATGGCCGCCGCCGGGCAACCCATAACCGGGCTGGACGATCTGGCCGGCAAGCGCGTGGCCGTGCAGTTTTCGACCCCACCCCAAACCCTTCTGGCAAACCGCGACGACGTCCAGTCGGTGACGTTCCTCAATCCCGAGGATGCCGCTCAGGCTTTGGGGCGCCATGACGTGGACGCTGCGTTCATCTGGGGGCCAACAGCAGGCTATATCAACCAGACCGTCTTCCATGGCTTATTTCGGGTGACACCGGTTGCGGGCGACGATATGCGGTATCCGGTCAAAATCGGGTTTGCCCGGGTCGATGAAGACTTGCGCGACCAGATCGATCTTGCGCTGGACGCCAACCATACCGCCATAGCAAATCTGGCCGTAAAATATGGCCTGCCGACGGCCGCGCCAGTCATATTGGCCAGCCTTCCAGATGCACCGTCGTCCCCGATCACGCTGGCCACGACCACCGAACCCGGGGCTGCGCAATCCCCGGCCCCGCGAGCGGCCGATGTTGCCGCCACCGTTGCCGCCCCAGACGACGCCCTAGACCCCGCCATGGTCGCCGCGGGTCATGAACTCTTCAACGGCACGTGCGCGCACTGTCACGGACCAGACGCAGTGCAGTCGGTCAGGAAGATCGATCTGCGCCTTCTACGGCATCGCTATGGCGACGATGCGCAAGCGATGTTCCACGAAACAGTCACCCATGGTCGTCCGGCCAAGGGCATGCCTAACTGGAACGGAATTTTCACGAAAGACGAGTTCAATAAAATCTTTGCTTATCTGAGCAGCGTACAAACCCAATAAGGCGACGCTGGCAAATAAGTGCGTCAGCGCGCCAGCAAAGTTGGCGAGCAAAACATGAGCTTAGGGCATGCCCGACACCGCAATCCGAAGCGTTAATTGTTGGGCATGGCCTAAGGCGACGCGCATCTAGACCGGCCGTCTGGCGCCCGGCTGAATCATACTCATGGTGCCTCACCCCGTCCGGCCTTTGCCAACCGGACCAATTCCCGCCGCACGTCGGCGGCCGTGGCGACCGGTTCGGACCAGGCGAATCGCACCACCTTTTCTTCCAGCGCCAGATCGAACCCGTCCACATCGGCGGTCGCCATCCGCCAATCGCCGGCCGAACCGGCGATCGCCGCCAGCGCATCGGCGTGATCGCGGTTGCAATGGGAGATGATTCCCTCCTCCGCCGCCAGAAGCGCCGCCATCGCACCCGCGTCCGGCGCCAGATCGGCTGGTTTCAGCCGGAACGCGCGTGCGAACCCGCCCACCAGAACCGCACCAAACAACGCGATGCGCCAGGTCGCGAAATCGGCAAAACCGGCATACAAAGACGCATACGGATGCACAGCCAAATAACGGGCCTTCAACGCCGGATCGTCCACGGCGGCGGCCACTCCTGTTACCGTCAGGCGCGGAGTCGTTTGCGGATTGGTGCTTGCCGCCGCCCCGCTCAGCATCACCGAACAACGCGGATCGGCCGCCAGATGCCGTGTATGGTCCGCCAGTCCGGACAGCAGCAGCAGCAGCGACCCGTCCGGCATGCACGCCGGCGTGACCAGCGACGCGAACGGCTGGCCCTTGGCGCTTGTCGCCAGACACCCGGCTCGGGCTGATCGCAACAGGCATCTGGCCTGCCAGGCCGGGCTTTCGTTCGCTGCCTCGGATGTCATATTCCGGTCGCCCTCCGTCCGTAATCCGCCACAATCGCGCGCCATATCATGCTATGAACGCGAACGGATCTTCAAGGACAACACGATGAAGCAGACCATCGCCCTGGTCGATGACGACCGCAACATCCTGACCAGCGTGTCAATGACGCTGGAACAGGAAGGCTTCACGGTTCGCACCTATACCGACGGCGAAAGCGCCCTTCAGGGCCTTACCGCCAAGCCGGCCGATCTGGCGGTGCTGGACATCAAAATGCCGCGCATGGATGGCATGGAACTGCTGCAACGCCTGCGCCAGCGCAGCTCCATGCCGGTGATCTTCCTGACGTCGAAGGATGAGGAAGTCGATGAGCTGATGGGCCTGCGCCTCGGTGCCGACGATTACATTGCCAAACCGTTCAGCCAGCGCCTGTTGCTGGAACGGATCCGGGCGCTGCTGCGCCGGAATGAGGCGGGCAAGGCGGAAGGGTCCGGCACGGCGCCCGGCGGTGTCATGACACGCGGCGAACTGGTGCTGGACGAAACCAAGCACCAATGCGTTTGGAAAGGCCACGACATTCAATTGACGGTAACGGAATTCCTGCTGGTCAAGGCACTGGCCACGCGCCCCGGCATGGTGAAAAGCCGCGATCAATTGATTGACGCGGCCTATGGCGAGAACATTTACGTCGATGACCGCACCATCGACAGCCACGTGAAGCGTATCCGCAAGAAGTTCCGCATCGGGACCGAGGAGTTCAACCAGATCGAGACGCTGTACGGTATCGGTTACCGTTACAAGGAGCACTGATTGCCCGACGGCGGCATCCTGTCCGGGCTGAACAGGGCGGCGGCGCCCCGGCGGCGATTTCGTCAGCCCTGGGTGTCGCCCCTGCTGCGGCGCATCCTGCTGGTCAATGCGCTGCCGCTGGCGCTGCTGGTGATGTCGCTGCTTTATCTGGACCAGTACCAAAACGGCCTGCTGGAAGCCCAGGTCACCGCCCTGCGCGAACAAGCTCGGGTGTTCGCTGGCGCGCTGGGCGAAAGCGCGGTTCGTATCACCGACCCGGATAATCCCAAACTGGTGCCGGAAGTCGCGGCGTCGCTTCTGCGCCGCCTGACGGAACCCACCCCAGGCGCCCAGGCCCGGCTTTACGCCCCCGACGGCGCCATCCTGGCCAATACGCGCATGCGCGAAGGACCGGGTGGCGTCATCGGCGCGGACCCACTGCCGCCGCCGCTGGATCGCGGGCCGGTGCTGTCGATGGTCGGCTGGGTGTACGATGCTATGCTGGGCTTGTTGCCGCATGAAACGCCAACCACCCTGGTCGATACCACGCCCACGGCGGGCGGACCGGACTGGCAGCCGGATGTGAAGGAAGAACTGCGGCTCAGCAGCGCCGGCAACAGCAACGAAACCGCGCCCTATATCCGCCGCACCAAGGATAACCGGCTGCTGGTGACCGTCGCGGTGCCTGTGGAACGCGATAAGCACACCGTCGGCATCGTGTCGCTGACGCGGGAAGCGCGCGAAGTGGACGAAAGCCTGTTCAGCGTGCGGATGTCGATCCTGGCGCTGTTTGGCATGGCGCTGGGCCTGACCGTGCTGTTGTCGTGGTACATGTCGCTGACCATTGCCCGTCCGATCCTGCGGCTGGCCGAAGCGGCGGCGGATATGCGCGAAGGCCGCGGCCGGTCGGGCAGCGTGCCGCCATCGCTGCTGAAGCGGCGGGATGAGGTTGGGCTGCTGGCGGTCGCGCTGGCGGAATCCTCGGCGGCGCTGTGGGAACGCATGGACGCGACCGAACGTTTCGCCGCGGATGTGGCGCACGAAATCAAGAACCCGCTGTCGTCGATCCGCAGCGCCATCGAAACGCTGCGCCGGATCGAGGATGCCGGACGGCAGCGGCAGTTGCTGACCATTATCGCCCAGGATGTGGTGCGGCTGGACCGGCTGATCAGCGATGTGTCGGATGCGTCCCGGCTGGACGCGGAATTGTCGCGGGTGACGGCGGAACCGGTCGATGTGGTGCCGATCCTGCGCACCTTGCAGGAACTGGACGAGGCCACGCGGTCCTCGGAAACCGCGCCCAGGCTGGAGGTGATCGCGCCGCCGAACGGATTGAAGATATGGGCGGTGGAAGACCGGCTGGTGCAGGTGCTGCGTAACCTGATCGGCAACGCACAGTCCTTCAGCCCGCCGCGCGGCCGGATCGCCGTGCGGGTGCGCGATACCGGCGGAATGGCGGAATTGTGCGTGGAAGACGATGGGCCGGGCATCCCGCAAGCCAATCTGGAGCATATCTTCGACCGGTTTTACTCCGAACGGCCGTCGGGCGAGAGCTTCGGGCAGCATTCCGGCCTTGGGTTGTCGATCAGCCGCCAGATCGTGGAGGCGCTGCACGGCCAGATCTCGGCCGAGAACCGCCGCGATGGGTCGGGGCGGGTGCTGGGCGCACGGTTTATCGTGCGTCTGCCGGCGGTCTAGGGCCTGGCCGTCGGCGGAATGCCGGGCGAACCGGCCGCTGCCGGGGACGGCAGATCGATCGTGCGCAACGCCGCTTCCAACCGCGACCAGGCCACGGGTTCGCCGGGGATGCCAAATCGCAGCCACGCCGGATTCTCGGGGAACGGCCGCGCCAAAATGCCGGATCGGCCCAGATGCTGGAAGATGGCGGCGGCCTGGCGGTGCGAGCCCAGCCGGAACAGCGGCGTGCCGCCAACGACGGCGAACCCGGCGGATCGCAGCAGCGTATCCAGGCGCTGCGCGTCATGGTGCAGGCGGACGATGGTTTCGGCCAGCCAGGCCTTGTCCATCAGGGCGCGCCGGCCGATCTCGATTGCCGGGCCGGACACGGCCCACGGGCCGATCGCTCGGCGTAATCGCAGGCAGTCCGCCGCCGGTGCCAGGGCAAAACCGAGCCGGAGGCCGGCCAGACCGAAGGCTTTGCCGAAGGAACGTAAGATCAGGGCACCGCCGGCGGGGAACCGCGGTACGACGCTTGCGGACTGCCCCGCTACGTCCGTGAACGACTCATCGACGATCAATCGTCCGCCGCGGCGGGCCAGGATGCCGGCCATCGCCACCAGATCGTCCGGCGCGATCGTCCGCCCGTCCGGGTTGTTCGGATTCACCACCACACCGGTATCGAACCCCGCGAGGTCTGCCAGCGTCGTCACGGTCGTGACCTCGGCGCCGGCGGCCCGCCAGCAGGCTTCGTGCTCGCCGTAGGTGAAGCCCAGAATTCCCACGCGCCTGGCTGGAAACACCAGCGGTAGCCACTGGATCAACGCCTGGGTGCCCGGCGCGGCCACCACCTGGGCAAGCGGATTCGCGCCATATGCGGCGCCCGCCGCCGCTTCCAGGGCGGCGACGGCGGATTGCTCCGGTAATGTGCACCACGCGGAGGACGGGATGGTGCCCACGGGGTAGGGCACCGGGTTGATGCCGGTCGAAAGGTCGATCCATGGCCGCGCCGCATCTGGAAACAGCCGCCGGGCGACATCGGTGTTGCCGCCGTGATACCGTGGCGCTTCCGCGTTTTCCGGACAGTCTTGTCGCGACTCCATGCACCAACTTTCCCATGCCGAACTCGCGCTGGCCGCGCTTTTGCTGGAGGCGGCGACCGGGTATCCGGCCTTCCTCTACCGCGCGATCGGCCACCCTGTCACCTGGATGGGCGCGTTGCTGGCAGCCCTGGAGTCGCGGCTGAACCGCGCCGCCGCACCGTCCTGGCGACGCCGCGCGTTCGGCATTCTGGCCCTGGCGGTCTTGCTGTGCGCCGCGATGGCGCCGGCCTTCGTGCTTGGTTATTTGCCCGGTCTGGCTGGGACCGCTGTCCTGATCCTGGCGGCTGGCAGCCTGCCGGCGCAGCGCAGCCTGCACGATCATGTCCGCGCCGTTGCCGCCGCGCTGCAAACGGACGGGCTGGCGGCCGGCCGCCGGGCGGTTTCGGCGATCGTGGGGCGCAATCCGGACAGCCTGGACGAAGCCGGCGTGGCCCGGGCAGCCATCGAGAGTCTGGCCGAGAATTTCTCCGACGGCATCGTCGCCCCGGCCTTCTGGCTCGTGCTGGGCGGCCTGGCGTTCGCGACGGGCTACAAAGCGATCAACACGGCGGACTCCATGATCGGCCACCGCACGCCGCGCTATGCTGCGTTCGGTTGGGCGGCCGCGCGGCTGGACGATGCCGTGAATTTGCCCGCGTCGCGCCTGTCCGCGCTGTTTCTTGTGCTGGCCGCGGCGGTGGCGGGTGAATCCGCCGGGGGCGCAATGCGGGCCGTGTGGCGGGATGCGCGCCACCACCGGTCCCCCAACGCCGGATGGCCTGAAGCCGCCATGGCCGGAGCGCTCGGTCTGCGGCTGGCCGGCCCCAGGGTTTATGGCGATACGCTCGTGGACGATGCCTTCATGGGCGATGGCCGCCGCGAGGCCGGCGCCGCCGATATCGTCCGGGCGCTGCGCGTCTATCGGATTGCCTGCGCCATCCAGTGGCTGACGCTGCTGGCGATCGTCCTTATCGCGCGAGGCTGAGCAACCGGTCCAAGTCGATATCCTGGGCTAGATGTTCCGCGAGTGCATCGAGAACCCGGTCGATATCGGCTTCATACGAGTCCGCTCCGCCGGTCGCCCCGAACCAGGCCATCAGGGCGGACCGCTGCCGGTCGTCCGCGAACAGCCCATGCACGTAGGTTCCCCTGACGCGGCCATCCGCCGATATCGCGCCATCCAGACGGCCATCGGCGAAGCGGAGCAATGGGCGGGCGCAACCGGGTCCGCCGGTGCGGCCGGTATGCATTTCGTACCCTCGGAACGGCACCGCATCGGCGACGGAGGTGCCATGCACCTGGGTCAGCACCTTGCCTTGGGTCAGCACGGTTTGCACGTCCAGCCAGCCGAGGCCCGGCATGGCGCCGGCCGGCCCCTCGAGTCCGTCCGGGTCGGCCACGGTTTGGCCCAGCATCTGAAAGCCGCCGCACAGGCCCAGAACCCGGCCACCGCGCCGGACATGGGCGTGCAGATCGATATCCCAGCCGTTCCGGCGAAAATCCGCCAGATCTGACAGCGTGGCCTTGGACCCGGGCAGGATCACCAGATTGGCGTTGCCCGGCAGTGCCTGTCCGGGTTCGATCATCGCGACGGACAGCGACGGTTCGAACCGCAGCGGGTCGAGATCGTCGAAATTTGCAATGTGCGCCAAACGCGGGACCGCGACGATGACCGGTCCCCCGGCCGTGGGCGTTCGTTTGTCGAGCACCGCCGCGTCTTCCGCCGGCAACCGGCCGGCTTCGCGAAAATAACGGATCAGCCCCAGGCCGGCCCAGCCGGTGTGGTGGGCGATCAGGTCCATGCCGGGCTGAAACAATGCGGGGTCGCCACGGAATTTGTTGACCAGAAATCCTCCCACCAATGCAGCGTCGGCCGGGTCCAATACCAGCTTCGTGCCGGCGATTTGCGCGATGACCCCGCCGCGATCGATGTCGCCGATCAGCACCACCGGCACGTCCGCGTGCCGGGCGAACCCCATGTTGGCGATGTCGTTGGCGCGCAAATTGACCTCGGCCGCGCTGCCGGCGCCTTCCACCAGCACAAGATCGGCCTCGGTTTTCAGATGGTGGAAGCTGTTCGCGATGGCCGGCAGCAGGCCCGCCTTCATCGACTGAAACGCCCGAGCGGTGGCGTTGCCGGTGACCTGCCCGAGCACGACGACCTGGGCACCGATTTCGCTTTGCGGTTTTAACAGGACCGGGTTCATGTGGACCGATGCCGCCACCCGGCAGGCCCGGGCCTGTAACGCCTGGGCCCGGCCGATTTCGCCGCCATCGGGCGTGACGGCGGCGTTGTTGGACATGTTCTGCGGCTTGAACGGACGCACAAGCAGTCCCCGGTTGGCGAAGGTTCGGCACAATCCCGCGACAATCAGCGACTTGCCGACATCGGACCCGGTGCCCTGGAACATCAGTGCCTTGGCATGCGGCATTAGAATTCGATTCCCGCTTGTGCTTTCACCCCGGCGGCGAAGTGATGTTTGACCAGGGACATGTCGGTGACCAGATCGGCGATGGCGATCAGCTCCGGTTTGGCGTTGCGGCCGGTTACGACGATATTCAGGTCGTCCCGCCGGTTGGCCAGTGCCGCCAACACGTCCGTCAGCGGCAGATAATCGTAGCGCAGCGCGATGTTCAGTTCGTCCAGCACCAGAAGGCGGATTGTTGGGTCGTCCATTAGGTGGCGTGCGACGGTCCATGCCCGTTCCGCCGCCGCGATGTCGCGCTGGCGGTCCTGCGTGTCCCAGGTGAAGCCTTCGCCCATGGTGTGCCATTCGACCAAATCGGGGAATCGTTCGAGTGCTTTGCGTTCGCCGGTTTCCCAGGCGCCTTTGATGAACTGGACGACTCCGGCGCGCCAGTTATGCCCCAGCGCGCGTAGGATCAGGCCGAAGGCGGCGGTGGATTTGCCTTTGCCGGTGCCGGTGTTGACCATCAGCAGGCCTTTTGTCGCGATGGTTTTCGAGGCGACCTCGGCGTCCTGGATTTCCTTGCGCTTTGCCATTTTCGCGGCGTGTCGGCGGTCGGTGTCGTCGGGTTCGGTCAATGTTTGTGCTTTCTGGCGTCAGTCGTGGAGGCTGCGCCCTGTGGGGGCTGGGGATGGGCGCTTTGGTTTGGCGGGACATCGGTTGCGGCGATAATATCCGATGATACCGGCCTTCGTGCACCGAGAATTTTGGGCGTCGCCGTTGTCCTTGCACGCGCGATTCTTCGGTAACCGTCCGGTCAGCCCCGCCTGGAAGCAGGTCCAGGCGGGGCTATAATGCCCCTCAGGCAGCATCTCGCCGATCCAGCCTTGTCCGGACCTGGGCGAGGTTCCACGGCCGTAATGCATGGACCCGTTTGACAGGACGATCGGCGATCCGTTCCAGCACCTGGCGCAGATAATCCTCGGGGTCGAGGCTGTTGAGCTTTGCCGTCTCGGTCAGCGAATAGATGGCGGCGGCACGTTCTCCACCGACGTCCGATCCGGCGAACAGCCAGTTTTTCCGTCCCAACGGGATCGGCCGCATGGCCCGTTCGGCGGCGTTGTTGTCGAGGCAGACGCGTCCGTCGCGCAACACCAGGCTCAGCGCATCCCAACGAGACAGGGCATAACGGATCGCACCGGCCAGGTCGCTTTTACCCGAGATGCGCGGCAGGGTTTGCTCGATCCAGCCCTTCAGATCGGCGAACAACCGCGCGCTCTGCTCCGCGCGAACCGCCAGACTGGCCTCGGGGGTCCGACCGCGGATCGTTGCCTCGACCGCATAATGCCCGGCGATCGGTTGCATCGCTTCGTTCGCCAGCGGCGACTGTCGCTGCCACGTAAAGATGCCCGCCGTTTGAATCGCGTGAGTTGTTCGCCTCCCCGGCGACATCGACTCCGTTTTCTGGTTCGGCTGGAGCGCCGTTTTCGCGTCCCGGCCTGAAGACAACCGGGCGAGGCGGATGGTCGCGGTCAAGGATGGGCTCGCCGCTTCGCGAGGCCACCGCCACAGGCGGCGCGTAGCGTCCTTGAGGGTGGCCATCCGCCTTGCCACGCTCGCGACAGCCGGGCCAACAGGCTTACGCAACCGGTGCTGGTTCATCGATCTCAACTCCCTGGGCATCGTAACGGACAAGGCAGCGCGGACCGTCGAAGATCGCCAGCCGTCCATCGATATACTGACGCACGCACACCATCGCCCTGATGTAATGACGGCAACGGCTACCTGATCGGCGACGGCACCCGCACCTACACCTATGACCAAGAAGGTGAGGGGCGTATCATGACCGCAACTGTCGGCGGTGCCACTTGGAGCTACTTCTATGATCCGTTCGGTCGCCGCTATGCGAAAACCAGCCCCACGGGCGCGGTGACGCTCTATCTGCATGACCGCGACGACACCGAGGTCGGCGAATACGACGGTGTCACCGGGCTGACGTTGCGGGAGAACCGCTACGACCCGCGGCGCGTGGCGCCGGTGGCGATGTTGAGCTATGCTAACGGCGCGGGCAACGGTGCGACGCCGGTTCTGACGTTCAACCATGTGGACAGGTTGGGCTCGGTGGTGGCGACATCGTCAGCGCCGGATTCGTCTTCGAACGCCGTCTTGACGGGTCAATACAAATATGACGCCTGGGGGCAGAGCACGACGCTGATCGGAACCGGGTTCGGCTATGCCGGATACCGGTACGACGCCGAGACGGGGCTGTATCAAACGGGCGCGCGGTATTATGATACACGGCTGGGGCGGTTCCTCAGCACGGACCCGCTCGGGCAAGGGCCAGGGTTGAATGTATACGCATATGTGGGGAACGATCCGCTGAATAACGTCGATCCTGACGGGTTGGCAAAGGTCCAGATATTTTATCGACCAACACCCCAAACAGCAGATATCGCGTCACATTCTTACGTCGTCGTGAGTGAATCGAATGGTAGTAATCCGATGGTGTTCCGTGCCGGTCCTGGAGATACTGGAACCATATATGCTCAATCAGCGCCGTATGGCCCCGGCAGCATCGATTATATTTCCTCGCCGAGGGCGATTACTGTCCTAATTAATGATAACTTGCCTACTTCGTATTATGAAAATCAGCTTCAAAATTTCCAGGCGGCTGTTAACGCTGCGGCGATTCCTTACAGTCCGATTTCGACAAATAGCAACGCTTACGCGGCTCAAGCCATAGAAGCCTTGGGCGTATCTCGGCCGCAGGCACCCACATTCGCACCCGCCTATGGAACCGTGTTGCCCTTGACGGCCAATCCAGCGACCGGATTGACCCCTTCAACGGGTCCCGGTCTGTCCAATCCCGGCTTCTCATCGACAGATGTATCCCAATCGTCAACTTCCGCAAGCGCTCAAAGTGGATCAAGCTCGGGGCCAAATAAGTAGTGAAAGCGGAGTGGTGAACGGGGAGGATCGATGGTTGCGAACATCTAAGGTCATTTTGATGACGTTTGCTCTTACGGCCCTCGTAGTGTGTCAGTGGACGGCGAATTCTATGGGGCGTGACAAGAGACTCAGCAACTCTCTGACGATTGAGCAGATTAAGGATAGAGTGGCAGAGGATTTGCGACTTGGCATGTCTCTGGAAGCGGTAAAAAATACTTTATGGAAAACGATGTCGAACATGGATACTACAAAGAATCCAATAGCGTTCCTGCAATGATCAAACATATTAAGGGGGGGCAGCTATTCATCGACAAAAATGGTAAATGCTCAACCCCCCCTCCTGCCTCGCTTCCATATGGGGTTTTCGACGGCTACAGCCGCGGTTGGCGACTCAGATCAATATTTCCAGGTGCGAAATCGACTGTGGCCCCGAAATCAGGGGGGGGTTGAGCAGTTACCATCGGCCTGCACGCGCGCGCGCCGTCGAAGAACGGGGCGCTCTTCTCATCGGGGATAGGTGCTGGTTTGGCTATCGTCTGCGACATCGGCGTTTACTCCCTGACAACGACTCTAGCGGCCGGTGCGGAGTCTGACAACAACTGGCCCAGGCTTGCGGCCGCTCTTGACCGATCCTACGGTTGGAACGACACCGCGAAGCAAGAATAAACCAGGGATAGTCCGATGAACCTCGTCGCCGGCACACCCGATCTTTCCACCATGCTGCGCCCGCGCTCCATCGCGTTGGTGGGGGCAACCGACCGATCCACCTGGTCCAAAAGCACGTTCGCCAACCTGACCACCCGCAACTATGGCGGTAAGGTCCACCTCGTTGCCCGCCGCGGCGGGATCGTGCACGGAATGCCTGCCGCGACATCCTGCGCCGCGATCGGTGAACCGGTCGATCTCGCTTTGCTCATGGTCCCGGCGGGGGCGATCGAGGAGGCTATGGCAGACCTTGCTGCCGCCGGTGCGCATAACGCCGTGATCCTGACGTCCGGTTTGACCGAGAGCAGCCACGACGGCGCCGCCCTTCAAACCCTGCTGGCGGTGGAGGCAACCCGGTATGGCATCTCGGTCCTCGGCGGCATTTTCGTCGAAATTCTTCAGGATGTCGCACTGCGAGTCCTGCCCGTCACGCCAGCGGAGGTGCGGCGAATGCTCGCCGAACTGAAAGGCGCGAAACTGCTGGACGGCCAGCGCGGTATTCCCCCGGCCGATCTGGATGCGGTGGCACTGGCGGTCGCGCGTATCGGCGACGCGGCTATCGCGCTGGGTCCGGCGCTCGAAACGCTCGAGGTCAATCCGCTTTGGGTGCGCGGCGCGCGGGTGGAAGCCCTCGACGGGCTGGTCGTGGCCCGCGAACCATGAGCAGTCCGTATCTTTTCCGAAACATTTAAGCAACCGACGGGCAACGGGAAGGACAAGACAATGAGCTATGAGGCACCATTTGCCGGGGTCAAGGTGATCGATCTCAGCCAGGGGATTGCCGCCCCTTACGCCGGCATGTTGCTAGCGCAATACGGCGCCAACGTTATCAAAGTCGAGGTACTGGACGGTGGCGATTGGGTCCGCGTCAGCGCCCCCAAACCGGGCGGAAATACCGCGCTGTCGGTGATGGGCAACCTCGGCAAGCAGAGTATCGGCCTTGACCTGAAGTCGGAAGCAGGTTGCGCTATCCTGTGGCGCCTACTCGAAGGTGCGGATGTCCTCATGGAAGGTTTCCGCGCCGGCGTGATCGGACGCCTTGGATTTAGTTACGATGTTGTCTCGGCACGCTTTCCCCGGATATTGTATCTCTCGATGTCTGGCTTCGGCCAGACCGGTCCGTACGCGGAACGGCCGGCCATGGATCCGGTCCTGCAAGCGTTCAGCGGCTTCATGGCGGAAAATCGCGATTTGAATGGCCGGCCGATGAACATTGCCTCGATTCCGGTCGATATGATCACCGCGCTTTATGCTTACCAGGCGCTGTCGTCGGCGCTGTACGCGCGGCGGGATGAAACGCACGGCCGCTATATCGAGGCCAGCCTGATGCAGGGGGCGGCGTGGCTCAATACCTATGCACTGTTGCAACGCGTTATCTTCGATGGCGATCCACCCGGTGCGACGGCACATCGCGGCGTCTATCCGACGGCGGACGGCTGGATGCTCGCCATTGTCTCTGGGCGCCGTGGCTGGGGCGATTTCTGCCGGGCGCTGGAACGGCCGGATATCGGTGACGATGCTCGGTTTGTTACCGTTATGAGTCGCGTTGCCAACGCCGCCACATTGGGTCCGATACTTACGGAAATCATGGTCGCGCGGCCAACCGCGCACTGGCAGGCCCGGTTTACCGCCTACGGCGTGATGCACTCGGTCGCCAACCACGGGCTT
Organism: Pseudomonadota bacterium; assembly: GCA_021805565.1. Taxonomy (GTDB): domain Bacteria; phylum Pseudomonadota; class Alphaproteobacteria; order Acetobacterales; family Acetobacteraceae; genus Rhodopila. The sequence continues at coordinate 56,331 of JAJZFA010000060.1, read as the reverse complement.
GGCGTCTTGAACGACCCGCACGTGCTGGCTACCGGCCTGTTCAGCTACCTGGAACAACCCGGACTGACCGCGAAAATGCCTATCCCCAGCATCCCAGGCGCGCCGCCGCTGCAAAGTGGTACCCCGCGCGGCACCGCGCCGCTGGCCGGCGCCGATACGGACGCGGTGCTGCTCGCGCACGGCTATAGCGAAGCGGAAGTCGCCGGGCTGCGCTCACGCGGCGTCATTTCGTCAGCGGTTGCATGACCGGAAGGGTGGAGCCCCTAACGCCGTTTGCGACTTGCCGGCCCGCTGCCTCCACGCCGCCCTCGATTGCGCCCCCATGGATCGGCGTGCGGCATCCCTTGGTGTGCGCCAGTGAAATCTTTGCCTCCCGCCACGACAGCCTCTTGCCCTTGCGGTGGTCTTTCTGGCGCGCATCCGGTTCCATGACCAGGATCATGCCGCCGTCGATCTCAGCGACGATCTGTTTGTGGCGGCCCGACTACCACGGAAAATCCAGCCCGGCGTGGCTGGCCTCGAACATCGCCCGCGCATGGCCCAGCGTGACCCGTTGGATCGTAGTCTCGCCGATGGCAAAACCGTAGTGTTCCAGTACTTTCGTCCGAGCGGCCGCGCAGGGGTGATCGGCCGCGCAGCCGGTGATCGCCCGCTGCAAAGGCCGGAAGCAGCCGCGCGGACTGACCTTCGCGCTGTGAACGAACGGCCGAACAGTCGCATTGCCTGAACCAGCCGCTCCGTGGCGGCGGGCGCCCCTTCGAGGGGCCGTCGGCGTTCCCCACCGCACCTATGATCGACGCCGGTCGCTCGCGAAACGCGGGACGGGTTCGCAAAGACGACCAAAGCGCTGCGTCACTCAGTTGCGCCGTTGCCATGGGTGGGGCTGCCTCTCTCGTGCCGAGCAGCATACCAAACCAGCACAACATAGAATCGCACCTAATCGCACGCCGGAACTTGACGTTTATCCCGTGAACACGTTAATCGGTCACGCGGACGGAACGGATTACCGTTTCCGTTTGCGCGGGCGATGCCCGTGTATCGGATTGCACCCCATCCAGGGACAAATAAAGCATGAGCATCAAGATCCTCGGCGCCTTGGCCGCAGTTGGCCTTCTGGCGGCCTGTTCGACCCCAACCCCCGCACCCTCTGCCATGGCCCCGGCAGCAACCCCAGCCGGCATCGTGCCCGGCAGCGAGGAAGATTTGGTCGCCAATGTCGGCGACAGGGTTTTCTATGACTTCAACACGTCCGGCCTGCGCGCCGACGCAAAGGCCACATTGGACAAGCAGGTAGCCTGGCTTGGCAAGTATGGCAGCGTGAACGTTCAAGTCGCAGGCAATTGCGATGAACGGGGCACCGAAGAGTATAATCTGGCCCTTGGTCAGCGCCGCGCGAACGCCGCCGCGTCCTACCTGAAGGCAAAAGGCGTCGCCGCCGCGCGTCTGACGACGATCAGCTACGGCAAGGATCGCCCAACCGCTCAAGGGTCGGACGAACAGGCATGGGCGCAAAATCGCAACGCGATCACGTCCGTTCACTAAAATTGGTTTCGCGGCAAGTCCGGACCCTTGGGCCCGGACGCCGTATCCATAATACAGCGAATCTGGGTAACATGGGCAAAACCGTGGGCGCCGGTGCCGGTCAGGCGTAACGAATTCGTTCTCTGACGTTATGGCCGATCGCTTTGACAATGACATGGCCCGCCACTTCGATCCCGCTGCCGGGGCTTGTCGTCCACGGCCACGTCACAGGCGTTGTCTCCAGCCGCAACCTGGAACGGGCGATCCATGATTCGGTGGCGTTCCGCTTCGCCGCTGCGAACCGGCGCCTCGACCACGACACCATCGCCACTTTTCGCCGTCGCTTCCTGCCACAGGCGGCCGACCGGGCCGAGGTGCCAGACGGGATGCAGGTGCCCCAGGAACTGGCGGGGCGCGAGAAGCGGCTGGCCGCGATTGCCCGCGCCGACGCGGTGATCGAGCCGCGGGCGAAGGAACCGGCGCTTTGATCGAACCAAGGAACGAACGCGCCTGTCGTCGTGGGTCTTGCCGTCACGATCAACCGTCGCTTACGGTCGTTTGCCCAATGGTGGGTGAGACTGAACAAGCCTCACACACAGATATTCGAACACTCCCGGGCGGGGTGCATCATTGCCACAACAGTCGCGTAACTGGCCGGATTGAAAACAGAATTTCAGCCTGACCCACAACCTCGCCGGCAATTCCGTTTGACAGCCCCCAGCCCCGCCACCATACACTCGAACGCTTCGATGGTCCCTCAGCAATGGGGGTTAAACGGGAATGCGGACGGTTCGTACTACCGGGCCCAGACCGCAGCTGCCCCCGCAACTGTATGTGGATAGCCGGACGCCGACACAGCCACTGGATACCAGCCGTCCTAAGGGTGGCCATCCGGGAAGGCGGCGCGAGGCAGCGACCCACAAGCCAGGATACCGGCCACCGAAACATGCTGACGCGGCGGGCGGGGTGCCCCGGCGCGGTTCGGTTTTGCGCCGCGTGGCGCGCCGGATCCGATTGTGTGCCCGGAACTAGCCAAGCCAGGATTCCGCAATCCCGGCGTGGCCGAACAGAGGGCATCCATGCCGCAGTCCATGGCGAAAATTCCGGTCACCATCGTCACCGGCTTCCTCGGCGCCGGCAAAACGACCCTGATCCGGCATATTCTGGAAAACGCCCAAGGTCGCCGCCTCGCTTTGATCGTCAATGAATTCGGCGACCTCGGGGTCGATGGCACCATCCTGAAATCCTGCGGCACGGCCAACTGCCCGGAGGAAAATATCGTCGAACTGGCCAACGGCTGCCTGTGCTGCACCGTCGCCGACGATTTCATTCCGGCGATCGAGGCGCTGCTGGCGCGGTCCCCGCGACCGGACCATATCATCGTCGAAACCTCCGGCCTCGCGTTGCCCAAGCCGCTGGTCAAGGCGTTCGACTGGCCGGATATCCGCACCCGCCTGACGGTCGATGGGGTCATCGCGGTGATAGACGGCGCCGCTGTCGCCGATGGACGTTTCGCCGATGACCCGGCCAGGCTGGCCGCTCAACGCGCCGCCGACAGCGCGATCGATCACGATAATCCGCTGGAGGAAGTGTATGAAGACCAGCTTCTGTGCGCCGATCTGATCGTTCTCAACAAGTCCGACCTGCTGACGGCCACGACCGCCGCACGCGTTACCGCCGAAATCCGGGCGATCGTCCCGGAGGCGGTCAAAATCGTCCCCACCCGCGAAGGCCGCATCGACCCTACCATTCTGCTCGGTCTTGCCGCCTCGGCCGAGGACGATCTGGCCCAACGGCCGTCGCACCACGACGGGGAAGACGGCCACGACCACGACGATTTCGAGAGTTTCGTCATCGATATCCAGGCGACGGCCGATCCGGCCGGGCTGCTGGCCCGACTCGCCGCGGTCGCCGGAACATTCGATGTGCTGCGGATGAAGGGGTTCGTGGAGGTATCCGGCAAGCCGATGCGCCTGCTGGTTCAGGGCGTCGGCCAACGGTTCCGCCAGCAGTTCGACCGGCCGTGGGCGCAAGGCGCGGAACGGCGCGGCCGTTTGGTCGTCATCGGCGAAAAGGGCATCGACCGGGACGCCATCGCCGCCGCGCTGGCGGGCTAAGGGCCGGACGATGCACCTGCTGCGCATCGAATCCCGCTCGATCGACGATACTGCCGGGGCCGTGGACCTTGGACAGACCCCGGCCGATATCGTTGTGCTGTCGTTTACCGACACCGATCTCGCGGTACTGGCGGCGGCGTGGGACGCGGGGCAGGGGACGCTGCCGAGTCTGCGGCTGGCCAGCCTGTCCGCGCTCCGGCATCCGTATTCGGTCGATCTTTACGCGGAAACGGTCGTTTCAAAAGCCAAATTCGTACTGGTCCGCCTGCTGGGCGGGATGGATTACTGGCGGTATGGCGCCGATGAACTGGCGACGCTGGCCCGCGCGTCGGGGTTTCACCTCGCCATGGTGCCCGGCGACCACCAAGACGATCCGCGGCTTGACGAAGCATCGACCATCGAACCCGCTGCGTTGCGCCGGATTTGGTCTTATTTTGCCGCGGGCGGCGCCGGAAACATGGCTGCGTGCCTGCGCTTCATCGCCGGGTATGTCTCGCCGCAACCCCATCGCCATCGGGATAAGCAGAGTCCGGGACGAGAATCTCCCCCTGTGTCATGGCAGGCCCCGGCCTTGCCACCCACGTTTGCCGGGTCCGGCCCTGACAATGGCGTGGGTGGCCGAACCAAGCCCGGCCTTGACACGGGGGGGGGAATGCCTCGTCTCCCGGTTCCCCATGCCGAACCGATCCCGCCGTGCGGTATGTTTGGCCCGGCCTGCATCCAGGCAACCCCAGGTGTGCCGTATGCGCTGATCGTGTTCTACCGGACGGCGATGCTGGCGGCCGATACCGCGCCCGTGACAGCGCTGGCGCAAGCCCTGGCGGCGCGCGGGTTTGCCGTCGCCGCCGTCTATGTCACAAGCCTGAAAGACGAAGCGGCGGCAATACCGTTGCGGGCATACCTGAACGCGCGGCGGCCGGACGTAATCCTCAATCTCACCGCGTTTTCGGGCCGGCTGGACACTGGCGGATCGGTGCTGGACCACGCGGATGCTCCGGTGTTGCAGTTGGCGCTCAGCGGCGGAACCCACCCGCAATTTCTGGCGTCGCGGCGCGGCCTCGGCCCCGCCGATCTCGCGATGAACGTTGTTCTGCCGGAACTGGATGGACGGATTATCGCCGGCGCCATTTCCTTCAAGGCCGAAACCGCGCGCAACGACGCGCTGCAATTCACCCGGCTGATCCACGATCCGTCGCCGGACGGGATCGACCACGCCGCCGGTCTCGCTTTGGGCTGGGCCACGCTGGCGCGGACACCCCGGCCGGACCGGAGGATCGCCTGCGTACTGCCGGACTATCCCGCCAAGGCCGGACGAACCGGATATGCGGTCGGTCTGGATACACCGGCCAGTGTGGTCGCCATCGCCCGCCGGCTGGCACGGGAAGGCTTCACCGTCGATCCGCCGGACGACGACGCCGCGCTGGCCATGGCATTGTCCGCCGGGACGCCTATTCCGGTCATCGGCGTGGCCACCTACGAAACCTTGCTGGCGGACTGTCCGGCCCCGTTCGCCGCCGGCGTTCGCGCGGCATGGGGCGAACCCGGCGACGATCCGGCGGTGCGCGACGGAATGTTCTGTTTTCGCGTCGTCCGGCTGGGCAATCTGGTGGTAGCGGTCCAGCCCGACCGGGGCGATCCCGCCCGCCGCAAGACCGACTATCATGACGCCGCGTTGCCGCCCCGGCACGCTTACGTCGCGTTCTATCTGTGGCTGCGTACGATCGAGAAAATCCACGCGATCGTCCACTGCGGCACCCACGGAACGCTGGAATGGCTGCCCGGCAAAGCGACGGCCTTGTCGGCGGATTGCGCCCCGCGCGCCGTCCTGGGGCCGGTGCCGTCGATCTATCCCTTTATTGTCAACAACCCCGGCGAGGCCGCACAGGCGAAGCGGCGGACGGCGGCGGTCACCATCGGCCATCTCACGCCGCCGCTGATGGCCGCCGGCACGCATGGCGCCCCGGCCGCGCTGGAAGCCCTGTTCGACGAATACGCCGAGGCGCAATTGCTCGATCCGCGTCGCGCCAACCGGCTGGCCGCGCTGATCGTGGCACAGGCGTATCAGACCGGGCTAGCGGCGGAGTCCGGCATCGCGCCGGACGAAGACCCGCTCGCGGCGCTGGCGAAACTCGATGCCTGGCTGTGCGACATCAAGGACATGCGGATCGGCGACGGGTTGCACGTCTTCGGACAAACGCCGCTCCGGATTGCGGAAACCGCCTCGTCGCTCGCCACGGCGGCGGGCGGCGACACCGAATCCGCCGAACGCCTGATCGCGTCTTGCGCCGGCGCGGAAATGCGCGGGTTGCTCGCCGCTTTGGATGGCCGGTTCGTGCCGCCGGGCCCGGCCGGCGCACCCGGCCGCGGGCGGATCGACGTGCTTCCGACCGGCCGCAATCTGTACAGCATCGACCCGCGCGCCGTGCCGACGCGCACCGCATGGGAAATCGGCAGTCGCACCGCCGAGGCGCTGTTGACCCGCCATGCCCAGGACCACGGCGAGTGGCCGGCACGCATCGTCCTGGATATCTGGGGCAGCGCCACGATGCGAACCGGCGGCGACGACCTGGCGCAGGCCTTCGCGCTGCTGGGCGTCCGTCCGCGATGGGACAGGGGTTCCAGCCGCGTATCCGGGTTCGATATCCTGCCGCTGGCGATCCTGAACCGGCCCAGGGTCGATGTGACGCTGCGTATTTCCGGACTGTTCCGCGACGTGTTTCCCAGCCAGATCGCCCTGTTCGGCGACGCCGTGCGCGCCGTCGCCGCATTGGATGAAGCGCAGGAAGACAACCCGCTCGCCGCCAGCCTTGCCGCCGGTTCCGGCGATACCGGCACGCGCATCTTCGGTTCGGCGCCCGGCGCATACGGTATCGGCCTGTCCCGCCTGCTTGCCGGCGACGACTGGACCAACCGCGACGCCCTCGGGGAAACGTATCTGCGGGCAACCGCCTATGCCTATGGCGCGGCGGCCGATGGAACGCCGGCCGCGCCGGATTTCCGGACCCGCGTGGCAACGGCGGATGCCTTCGTGCATGTTCAGGACATGGCCGGACAGGATGTACTCGACGCCGATGCCTTCGCCGAACACGAAGGCGGGTTTGCCGCCGCCGCTGCCCTGCTGGGCAACCGGCCGGCATTGTATCACGCCGATACCACTGACCCCGGTAAGTCCCGGATCCGGACGGTGCGGGAACAGGTGGCGCTCGTTGTGCGGGCGCGCGCCACGAACCCGCGCTGGCTCGCCGGTCAGATGCGCCACGGCTTCCGGGGCGCGGCGGAGATCGCCCAGACCGTCGATAACCTGTTTGCGTACGCCGCGCTGTCCGATGTCGTGGACAACCAACAGTTCGATCTGCTGTTCGATGCGATTTTGGGCAATGAGGCGGTACGGTCGTTTCTAACAGCCGCCAATCCGGCCGCGGCGGCCGCCATTGCCGGACGATTTGACCAGGCTTTGCGGCGCGGTCTTTGGACCACGCGGCGCAATTCCGCGGCCAGTCTCGTCGCCGATATGGCGAAGGACGCACAATGACCGCGACGGGTATTGCCCCCACTGTCAAAGGCTGGTGCCCCGGCGCGCTGCGGCCGATGGAAAGCGGCGATGGCCTGATCGTCCGCCTCAGAATCGCCGCCGGTATCGCCGATCCAGCGCTGGCGGCGCGTATCGCGGATTGGTCGCGCCGCTGGGGCAACGGCCTGATCGACCTGTCGAACCGAGCCAATCTACAGATGCGGGGCGTTGCGCGGCGGCACCTGCCGGACCTTTGGGATGCGTTGCGGGACGCAGGCCTGCTGGATGCCAGCGAGGCCGGGGAGGCGGTTCGCAACGTAGTGTGCAGCCCGCTCGCCGGACTGGACCCCGATGCCGTCCTTGACATCCGGCCCATCGTCCGCGCGCTCGGGCAGCGTCTGGCGGGCGATACAGCAGTGCATACGCTGCCGAACAAGTTCGGGTTCGCCATCGGCGATGGCGGTCTGTTCGGCGCCGGCGGCGCGTTCGCCGACATCCGGTTCGAGGCGCGCCGCACCGCCGATGGTCCGGTGTTCGACATCCATCTGGCCGGAGCGCCGGACTGGCGTCTTGGCCCTTGCCGCCCAGCGGCGCTTTCCGATGTGGCGGCCGATCTGGCCACCGCGTTTTTAAGGCTTCGAACCGGGCAGCAGGCCAATTTATATCCGGATGAGCCGCGCGCGATGCCGGACCCGCCTATGTACGACGGCCGTACCCGGCCCCATGGAGACCGGTTCGGCATCCGCCGGATGCGCGATCTGACGGCGGCTTATGGCGCCGAAGCGGTCGCCCAGGCGGCGGGTCTCGCCCTTTGTCCGTCGTTGCCAGCCAAACACCGGGCGCGGCCCGCCGATTTCCTGGGCGCGCATCGGCTTGGGTCTAACGCTTTCGCCGGGGTGGGGCTGCGATTCGGCCGGATCGGTGCGGACGATCTTGCCGCGCTCGCCGCCGCCGCGGCGGCAAACGGAGCCGAGACCCTGCGGCTGACGCCCTGGCGGGCGATCCTGGTGCCGGTCCCGTCCGTCGCGGACGCGCACCGCTTGATCGCGGCTTTACCTGCCGGTTCATTCATCCTGGACCCGGATGATCCCATTCTGCGCGTCGCTGCCTGTCCGGGCGCGCCGTCCTGCCGCTGTGCCGCGGCGCCCGTGCGCGATGCCGCCGCCAGTCTGGCCGCGGCGGTCGCCTCCGCGCCGGGAAGCGGCATTGTTCTGCATGTATCGGGCTGCGAAAAAGGCTGCGCCCATCCACGGCCGGCGCCAGTGACGCTGGTTGGCCGCGACGGATACTATGACCTGATCGGCGACGGTTCGGCGTCGGCCGAACCGGTCCTGCGCCATTTGACGCTGGCGCAGGCGGCCGGACACATTCAAGGCCTCGCCGCCAGCGGCCCGCGACAGGCCACCGCATGACCGCGCATCGCGACTATGTCCGCGATGGGGCCGATATCTATCGTCGGTCCTTCGCCATCATCCGGCGCGAAGCCGACCTGGCGCGCTTTGCCATCGAGGAGGAACGGGTCGCGGTCAGGATTATCCACGCTTGCGGGATGGTCGAGGCGGCGGCCGATCTGGCGTTCTCGCCCGGCGCTGTTCTGGCCGGAATCGCGGCGCTGGAAGCGGGCGCGCCGATCTTGTGCGATTCGAACATGGTGGCGCACGGGATCACCCGCGCCCGTCTGCCGAACGATAATCCGGCGATCTGCACGCTGAACGATCCATCCGTCCCGGCGCTCGCCGAACGATTGGGAACGACGCGAACGGCGGCGGCGATCGAGTTGTGGCGCGACCGGCTTGCCGGTGCCGTGGTGGCGATCGGCAATGCCCCGACCGCGCTGTTCCGGCTGCTGGAACTGCTCGACGAGGGCGTGTCGCCGCCGGCCTTGATCGTGGGCATGCCCGTGGGGTTCGTCGGTGCGGCGGAATCGAAAGATGCCCTGATCGCCGACGGACGGGTGCCATATCTGTGCATGCGCGGACGCAAGGGCGGCAGTGCCATGGCCGCTGCGTCCATCAACGCCCTGGCGAGTGCCAGGGAATGACCGAACGTCCGGTCACCGGGCGGCTTTACGGGATCGGCCTGGGGCCTGGCGATCCGGAACTGCTGACCGTTAAGGCGGTGCGGCTGATCCAGGCGGCGCCGGTGATCGGCTATTTCGCCAAGGCCGGACGGCGCGGCAACGCGCGGGGCATTGTCGATCGCTGGCTGACCGGCAAGGCCGAGGAACTGGCGCTGCATTATCCGATGACCACAGAACACGCGTTCGACAGCCCGGTTTATGTCGCGGTGCTGGCGGCGTTCTACGAAAACGCGGTCGCCGACATCGCGGCGCATCTGGATGCCGGCCGCGACGTGGCACTGCTCAGCGAGGGCGATCCGCTGTTTTATGGGTCGTTCATGCACCTGTATATGCGTTTGCGGGCGCGCTATCCGGTGACGCTGGTGCCGGGGGTGACCGGGATGGCGGGGTGCTGGGCGGCGGCGGGCGAACCCATGACCTGGGGCGACGACGTGCTGCTGGTGGTGCCGGGCACGCTGCCGCTGGCCGGGCTGACCGAACGGCTGCGCGCCACCGACGCGGCCGTTATCATGAAGCTGGGCCGGAATTTCGCGAAGGTCCGGACCGCGGTGCGGCACGCGGGGTTGCTGGACCGGGCGATTTATGTCGAGCGCGGCACGATGGAGAACGAGATCGTCATGCCGCTGGCGGACAAGCCCGATGACGTCGCGCCGTATTTCTCCCTGATCCTGATTCCCGGCAACGGGCGCCGGCCATGACGGGTACCCTTGTCATCGCCGGCCTAGGTCCGGGCCCCGCCGTCTGGATCGTCCCGGAGGCAACCGCGGCGATCGAAGCCGCCACCGATCTTGTCGGCTATCGGCCCTATCTCGATCGTATTCCCGAACGCCCCGGTCAACGGCGGCATGCCAGCGGCAACCGCGTGGAAATCGCCCGTGCGCGGGAGGCCTTGACGATCGCGGCACAGGGCCGGCGGGTCGCGGTCGTTTCGGGCGGCGATCCGGGTGTTTTCGCCATGGCCGCCGCGGTGTTCGAGGCGATCGAGACCGGCGAACCGTCCTGGCGCGACCTCGATATTACCGTCGTTCCGGGTATTTCCGCCATGCAGGCAGCCGCCGCGCGTTTGGGTGCGCCGCTGGGGCACGATTTCTGCGCCATCTCGCTATCCGATAATCTGAAGCCATGGCAGGTCGTGGAACGCCGCCTGCGCGCCGCCGTGGACGGCGATTTCGTCATCGCCGTCTATAATCCCGCATCGAAAGCGCGTCCGGATGCCATTCATCTGGCGTTCGCCCTGTTGCGCGGCCGCAAGGCGCCGGCAACGCCCGTCGCCTTTGCCCGGTCCGTCGGCCGCTCGGACGAACGGATCGTGCTGACAACGCTGGAAGACGCCGATCCGTCCGTCGCCGACATGAGCACGCTGATACTGATCGGATCGAGCGAGACCCGGCTGATCGCCCGCCCCGGCCGCACGCCCTGGCTGCTGACGCCGCGAAGCTATGGCGGCGGCCAATGAGCGTCGATCCAGGCCTCGGTGTCGGCAACCGTCTCGAACATGGGCACCGCTTCGGGTTCCGGCCGCTCGACGATGACAACACGGATGCCCAAAATGCGGGCGGCGGTCAGTTTTGCCCCCGTGGCCGAACCGCCGCTGTTCTTGGTGACCAGCACCTCCACCTGTTCCTCGCGCATCAGCGCGATCTCGCTCTCCACGCTGAATGGCCCGCGCGCGAGGATCGGCCGGTGGCGGGGCAGGGCGCCAATAGCGTCAGGCGGATCGATGGTCCGCACGATGTAGCGATGCCACGGCGCCGCCGCGAACGCCGCCAGCCCCAACGCGCCGGTGGTCAGGAACACGGTTCGCGGCGTTGCGCCCAAGGCCTGGACCGCCGCCGCGATATTGCCGGCGCTGGTCCAGAGATCGCCGTCCTGTCGGTGCCAGGGCGGACGGGTGAACGCCGCGAGCGGAATGCCCAGGTCGCGGCAGGCGATGGCGGCGTGGCGCGACATTTGTGCCGCGAACGGGTGGGTTGCATCGATCGTCGCGTCCACGCGCTGTTCGGCCAGATAGGCTTTCAGGCCGGCGATGCCGCCAAACCCACCGATGCGGAACGGGATCGGCGGCGGCACCGGGTTGCGGGTCCGGCCGGCGAACGACAGCACGGGGTCCAGATCGCGCCGGCCGGCGATGTGGCGGGCCAGCGCGCTGGCTTCCGTCGTGCCGCCGAGGATCAGAAGCCGCATCGTCGCGCCTTACGAAAGCCCCTACGGTGACCGCCGCCGGGCGTTGGCTGACCATTGCCGGCGTCGGCGAGGATGGTCTCGATGGCCTGTCCTCTGCCGCACGAACGCTGATCGCGCAAGCCGAGCTGGTTGTTGGCGGCCACCGGCATCTGGCCTTGATCGCCAGCCTGGTCAACGGCGAGACGCTGGCCTGGCCGTCGCCGCCGCAGGCCGCGTTTCCGGCCATTCTGGCGCGTCGCGGGGCGCCGGTCTGCGTCGTGGCGACGGGCGATCCTTTCCTGTACGGAATCGGATCGCTGCTGGCCGGCATCGTTCCGGCGACGGAGATGCTCTGCCTGCCCGGCGTATCGTCGTTCAGCCTCGCGGCCGGCCGTCTCGGCTGGGCGCTACAGGACTGCGCGATGGTATCGCTGCACGGCCGGAGGTTGGAGCGAATCGTCCCGCATTTGCAGCCGTACGCCCGCATCCTGGCGTTGTCGTGGGACCAGACAACGCCGCGATTGCTCGCGGCGCTGCTGGTTCGCCTCGGATTTGGGGATGCCCGTATGACCGTTTGCGAAGCGATGGGCGGCCCTGGGGAGCGGATACGGACCGCAACGGCGGACGGGTTCGCGCTGGACGGGACTGGCCCGCTGAATCTGGTTGCGCTGGAACTCATGGCGTCCCGGCACGCGCGCATTCTGCCGCTGACAGCGGGATTGCCCGATTCGTTCTATGAACACGACGGCCAACTGACGAAACAGGATATCCGCACCGTTACGCTGGCTGCCTTGGCCCCGCGGCGCGGCGAATTGTTATGGGACATCGGCGCGGGTTCGGGTTCGGTCGGGATCGAGTGGATGCTGGCCTCGGCCGCCAATCGCGCGGTGGCGATCGAACGCGATCCGGCCCGCGCCGGACGGATCGCCTGCAACGCCGCGGCGTTGGGTGTGCCAGGCCTGACGATCGTGAACGGATCGGCGCCGAACGTGCTGCCCGAGCTGCCGCGGCCCGATGCGGTCTTCATCGGTGGCGGCGCGACCGGGGCCGGCACGATCGACGCCGCATGGGCGGCACTGCCCGGCGGCGGCCGGTTGGTTGCGAACGGCGTGACCATCGAAACCGTGGCTGCACTGACCCACCGCTTCAAGACCCTGGGCGGTAGCCTGAAAACGATCCAGATCGCCCATAGCGCCCCGGCCGGGGGCTTTACCGTCATGCGCCCCGCGATCGCGGTGACGCAATGGGCCGCCGTTAAACCCTGAACGTCGGGACACGGTCCCGCTCACGCCCGTTTCATGCGGGCCCGTTCGAACAAAAGCCGAGCACGCCTTCGCACCGATGGCGATCGGCCTTATGGCGCTAGCCAAAGCCAGCGCCTTCCGTCACATTGCGGGCGGGAAACGTGACAAGCGAATCAATGGACCTGTCTTTCGATCTGTGGGGCAACGCCCTTGTGTCCGGGCTGCTGCTGGGTGGCTTTTACGCAGCCGTGACGATCGGGGTTTCGATCTCGTTCGGCATGCTCGACATCGTCAACATCGCGCATCCGGCGTTCATCGTCCTGGGCAGCTACACAGCCTATATCGCGAACAGTGTGTTCGGGTTCGATCCGATCCTGTCCAGCATCGTTCTGATGCCTGCGTTTTATCTGCTGGGTGTTGCGATCTACTCTGTGTACGACGTGTCGTTCGAGCGGCGGGGCGACGCATCGATCCGCGGGCTGGCGTTCTTCTTCGGCCTTCTGTTCATCGCCGAAGTGACCTTGGTGCTGGTATTCGGGGTGGATTACCGGCTGGTCGAAGCGCCGTATATCGGGCCCAGCCTGCATGCGGGGGCGATTGATCTGCCGCTGAGGCTGTTGGTACCCTTCGCCGTGTCGCTGGCGCTGGTCTTGTGCCTGCATGTGTTCATGTCGCACACGTTCATCGGCCGGGCGGTGCAGGGGGTGGCGCAGGACCCGTCGGCCCTGCGGCTCGTGGGGGCCGATCCAAGCCGGATCAAACGTATCGCGTTCGGCCTGTCCATCGCCAGCGCGTCGGTCGCCGGTGCGATCCTGATCGTGATCCAGCCGGTCGAACCCTCGATCGCCCGCGATTATATCGGCCGCATCTTCGCGATCTGTGTCATGGGCGGCCTTGGCAGCTTCGGCGGTACCGTCGTCGCGGCGATGATCCTGGGCGTCATGGAAAGTTTCACCTCAACCTTCTACGGCCCGTCCTGGTCGCCGGCCGTGGCATTCGGGTTTCTGCTGATCACGCTCGCCGTACGCCCAGCGGGCCTGTTCGGGCGCATTTGATGGGCAATATCCGTTTTGGTTTGCTGGCCCTGGTGGCGGCGGCCGTCACATTCGCCGCCGCCAGGGCGATCGGCAATCCGTACGTGTTTTTCGCCGGCTACGTGGTGCTGCAATATGTGGTGCTGGCCACGGCGTGGAACATTCTGGGTGGCTACACCGGCTATGTGAATTTCGGCACCGCGGCGTTCTTCGCCATGGGCGCCTATACAACCGTTGTGCTGCACAAGACCGTTCCGGTGTTGCCGCTGCCGGCGATGATGCTGGCGGGCGGCGCGATTTCCGCCCTGATCGGCCTTGGCATGGGGTATCTGACGCTGCGCCTGCGCGGCACGTTCTTCTCGATCGCGACGCTGGCCATGGCGGTCGTCGCGCAAACGCTGATCACCAACTGGAATTTCGTCGGCGGGTCGCGCGGTGCCTATATCGTGCGGCCCCGGCTGTCGCCGATTTTTCCTGGCGATTATATCCAGTATTTGTTCGTTATCATGCTGCTGCTGTCGGTGCTTGCCGTTGTCGTCGCCCGGGCTATCCAGCATTCGCGGCTGGGATACGGGTTTGCCGCCATCCGCGACGACGAACCGGCGGCCGAGGCATCCGGCGTGCCGACATTGCGGTTGAAACTGATCGCAACGGCTTTGTCCGGCGGGCTGATGGGTATGGCCGGGGCACCGCTGCCGTATTACGTGACGTACCTCGATCCGGCCTCTGGCTTCAGCCTGAGCTATGCGGTGAACACCATCGCCATGCCGCTGATCGGCGGTACCGCCACCTGGCTGGGTCCGCTGATCGGGGCGGTGCTTTTGGGCACATTGCAGCAGGTGGCGACGGTGACGATATCGTCGGCATTGTCGCTGCTGCTGGTGGGCCTGCTGCTGGTCGGCTTCGTGATCGCCGCCCCCAAGGGCATCGTCGGGTGGTTCCAGCGATGACCGGTGCGTTGTTGACCGTGGCCGGCCTGGGCAAGCGATTTGGCGGTTTCATCGCCCTGTCGGACGTGGATTTAACCGTCGGAGCCGGGGAACGTCTGGGCCTGATCGGCCCGAACGGGTCCGGTAAGAGTACGATGGTCAACTGCCTGTGCGGCACGTTGCGCAACGACACCGGCAACGTGACATTCGGCGGCCATGCGCTGGATGGGCTGGCCGCGCACCGCCGGACCCGGCTGGGGATCGCGCGCAGCTTCCAGTTGCCCCGGCCGTTCCCCACGCTGACCCTGGCCGACAATGTCCGCGTGCCGATCCTGTATGCCGCCGACGTGAAGGCCGGCCGCGTCGCGGTCGATCCGCGGCGGCGCTGCGAGGAACTGCTGAATATGGTCGGGCTGCTGGACAAGGCGGACCGGAAACCCGCCGATCTGACTCAGATCGAAATGCGCAAGCTGGAACTCGCGCGCGCCATGGCATCGGAACCGCGCCTGCTGATCGCCGACGAAGTGATGGCCGGGCTGTCGCACCGCGAAGTGGACGATATTCTGGCCCTGCTGATGACGCTAAACGGGCAGGGCATCGCCATTGTCATGATCGAACACATCATGCGGGCGGTGCTGGCCTTCTCTCAGCGGCTGGTCGTTCTGGTCGCCGGGCGCAAGATCGCGGACGGCGATCCGCAAGAGGTTGTGCGGCAACCCGATGTCGTGGCGGCTTACCTTGGCAGCTAAACTGACCATCGCCGGGCTGAACGCCGGGTATGGCGCCGTGCGGATTTTGCACGACGTGTCGCTGGCGGTCGGCGAGGGTGAGACCGTCGCGCTGCTGGGCACCAACGGCAACGGCAAATCGACGCTGATGAAGTGCATCATGGGGCTGGTGCGGCCCACCGGCGGATCGATCGTCGCCACGATCGACGGGTCGGCGCACGAACTGACCGGGATGTCCACCGAGGCGATCGTCGATCTGGGGATCGGGTTCGTGCCGGAAGGACGCCGGCTGTTTCCTCGCCTGACCGTCACCGAAAACCTGTTGATGGGTGCCTTCCGCAAGAAGGCGCGCCCCTCGATCAAGCAGAACCTGGCGTTCTGTTTCGAGGTTTTTCCAAGGCTGGCCGAACGCCGCCGCCAGCTTGCCGGGTCCATGAGCGGCGGCGAGCAGCAGATGCTGGCGCTCGGGCGTGCCCTGATGTCGGCGCCGCGGCTTTTGTTGATCGATGAGCCGTCGGTTGGGCTGGCACCGCTGCTGGTCGCGCGCACGATCGACAAGATCAAGGAGCTGAAGGACAGTTTTCAACTGACTGTCCTGATGGCGGAGCAGAACTTCACCCAGGCGATCCGGATCGCCGACCGCGGCTATGTGATCGTTCACGGACACATCGAATTCGAGGGCGACTCGGCGGACGCGCTGAACAATAACGAGTTGATCCGCCAGTTCTACCTCGGTGGGTGAGCCGGTGTCGCCTATGGGGTCGAACCGAGCCGCTTTGGCAATCGGGCGATCGTCCGGCGATCTGGCCGGCATACATCTTTCGCCAGCCCCACCGCCTCCAGCCCGCGCACGAACGCGTAAATCAGATCGATTTCCCACCACCGGTGGCCGTGCCGGGCGGAACGGGCGTCGGCGTGATGGTTGTTGTGCCAGCCTTCGCCGCTGGTGAGGATGGCGACGAACCAGTTGTTGCGGCTTTGCTCGCCGGTGTCGTAATTCTGGTAGCCCCACACATGCGCCAACGAATTCACCGACCAGGTGATGTGCCACACCAGCACGATTCGCACGAACACGCCCCAGATCAGCAGGCTGGCGCCGAATTGCGCCGCCGCCGCCGCACCGTTGCCTGCCAGCAACCCGGCGCCCAGCCCGGCCAGGAAAAACACCGCCCAGGACGACACCACGATGACCGGGTACAGCAACGTCCGTTCCAGCCGGCGATAGAACGGATCGCGCAAGATATCCTTCGCGTAACGGTCGTAGATTCGCAGCCGGACCAGATCGGCGTTCTCCGCCAGCATCCAGCCGACATGGCCCCACAGGAAACCCGCCAGCGGACTGTGCGGATCGTCCCGCCGGTCGGAATGTTCATGATGGCGCCGGTGAACGGCGACCCAGCGTGCCGGGGTATCCTGCATGGAACAGACGCCCAGAATGGCGAATGCGTATTCCAGCCATTTCGGGACCACGAGCCCGCGATGGGTCAGCAGACGATGATAGCACAAATTGATGCCGAGACCGCCGAAGACATAGACGCCGCCGATCGCCAGCGCGACGCCGGTCCAACTGAAAAACCAGGGCACCAGCGCGAGCACGGCGATCGCATGGTAAACCGCGACGGTGATGGCATAGGACCAGACCACACGGCGGCGATTGACCGAAGCCGGCAGTTGCAGGCGGGTCGCCCGATCGGTTTGGCCGGCGGAAACGTGCATGCTGGAACGATATCCTTCGGGAGGGGTGAGCAGGCCAGACGCGAATCCGCTGCATCCGATCGCTGACGTCTGACCGTTGTCGCACGGCGCGCGCCGGCCGGGCCAGAGCTTTATACGATGGGCGTGGCGAGGACGCAGTCCCGATACGCGGGACGCCGGCACAGCCGGTCGTACCACGCCCGCAGGGCGGGCATGTCCGGGCGGGTCAGGCCATAATATTGCATGCCAAACCAGCGATGCGCGTGTACGCCCCACGGAATGTCGCACAGCGTGAAGTCCGCTCCGGCGATGAAATCGTGCTGGCGCAACACGGTTTCGATCAGGCTCCATGCCCGGGCGGTTTCCTCGATCGCGGCCGCCACCGCGTTCAGGTCGCGCTTGTCGGCCGGGGTGCGAACCAGGCCCCAGAAAACGCCGGTCATCGGGCGATTCAGCACCGTCTGCTGGGCGTCCATCCACCGGTCGATGTTTGCCCTGGCACGATCGTCGGCCGGCCAAAGTGCCGATCCGGCGGGATGCGTCCCGCATAGATAGCGCAGGATGGCGTTGCTCTCCCACAGCGCGAAGTCGCCTTCTTGCAGCGTTGGCACCAGCCCGGTTGGGTTCATTGCCCGGTAGGCCGGCGTATTGGTGCCGCCGAACGATCCGCCGGCATCGACGCGCTGGTATGGCAGGCCGAGTTCGTCCAGTCCCCAGAGCACTTTCATCACGTTGCTGGATGTTGTCCGGCCCCAGACGATGCGTTGCACGATGGTTCCTCCCCGAAGGCAAACATAAGAGTAACCGGACCGTCCTTGCCCGGCAACTTGCGCCGGGCGAACAGCCGGGGCACACGGCAAACCCATGCAGAACTCCACCGCCCCCCGGACCATTGCCCTTCTCACCGCCCTGGCGGCGGCGGCGGCTCTTGGCGTCGCTTATGGGTCGGAGCGTTGGGGCGGGCTGGTGCCCTGCGCGCTGTGTCTGGTGGAACGCTGGCCGTACCGCATCGTCATCGTGCTGGGCCTGCTCGCCGCCGTGATTCCGAACGGGCTTGGGCGGATTGTTTTGACCGGCGCGATTCTGGCGCTGCTGGCGGGCGCGGGCGTCGCCGCGATTCACGTCGGGGTGGAATTTCACTGGTGGCCCAGCCCGCTGCCGGAATGCGCCGCACCGCATATCGGGGGCGCGTCGCTCGCCGACCGCCTCGCATCGATGCCGGATCGTCCATCGAAACCGTGCGACGACCCCACCTTCCTGATTCCGGGCCTGCCGGTTTCGATGGCGGCACTGAACATGCTGTTTGCACTGGTATTCGCCGCGATCCTCGCCATTTCGCTGTTCAGGCACAGGAGCAGGCGATGACCGGCGGACTTCCAGGGGATTTGGACGACAACGCCAGGATCGCTCGGATGATCAGGGTGGATCACGCCGGCGAATACGGCGCCACGCGGATCTACGCCGGCCAACTGGCGGTGCTGGGACGCGGCGGCAAGGGCGACACGATCCGGCACATGCAGGCCCAGGAACAGGTGCATTTGCGGACATTCGATACCATGATCGCGGATCGCCGGGTGCGGCCAACGGCGTTGTTGCCGGTTTGGCATCTGGCCGGTTTTGCCTTGGGGGCGGTGACCGCCGCACTGGGCGAGAAGGCGGCGATGGCCTGCACCGTGGCGGTGGAAGAAGCGATCGACGACCATTATTCCGCACAACTCGAAGCCCTGGGCGAAACGGAACCGCATCTGCGGCAAACCGTCGAAACCTTCCGGACCGAGGAGCGGGAACACCGCGATATCGGCCTGGAACATGGCGCGGAGCAGGCGCCGGGATACCGGCTGTTGTCGCGCGCGATCAAGGCCGGCTGTAGGGCGGCCATCGCGATCAGCGAGCGAATCTGAGCCGCAAGGGCAGCGTCGGCCATTAGTGCGCCGGCACGCCGATTAAGCTGCCCGGTCGGGCAAAGGGTCAGGGCATGTCCGATCCCGCCATCCGGATCGATTATTGCCGGACATCGCGTAAACGTCGCGATGTCGCCACATTCCTGACGGGCTTTCGACGCGATGGGATGATGAATGTCCCACCATGATGGTTTGTTCCCCTTGCTTCCGCGCCGTTTCGTCGTGTTAGCCGGCCTGATCGGGGCGTTTCCCGCGCGTGCCCAGCCGGACTTGCCCCCCGCATTGCTGACCTACGCGGCCGGCGCACTGGCCGGCATGATCGAGGATGCGCGCCAGCAGGCCATCGCCGATGGCGTGCAGCCGGTGCCGCCTTCGGTCTATCGCGCCCTGCTGGGCTATTTCCCGGATTCGCTGTTGCGGCGATGCCGCTTCGCCGCCGGCGGCGCGCGTGCGCTGACCTTGCCGGCGCTGGCGTTCGCCTATGGCGACGCGACCGCGATCACGCTGGGCGAGGTGGTGCTGTTCAGGTCCGGGCGGGTGGCCGAGACCGGATTGAAGGTTTGGGCGCACGAATTGACCCACGCAATGCAATACCAAAGGTGGGGCATTCAGGGTTTCGCCGAACGCTATGTCCGCGACAGCGCGGCGGTTGAAGCCGAGGCGATCGATAACGCCAATCGCTTCGCTGCCTGGCTGCCGCGCCGCGGCCTGTAAGGGCAAAATCCGCGATAGAAGCCAGGATATCCGCGGCACCTCAACCGGCGGCGCTGGTTGCCGAACAAACCCCCTGGCGGCTGGTGCCGAGAAAAATTAAACCGGCGCCGGCAACCTTTCGTTAATCTTTTCGTGGTGTCATCCGCGCCTGCTTCGCCGGGACCCGCCGCGCATGACCGAATTGCTTGCCGATCCTGCTGCCGCCCCGCGGCCGAACCCGCCGCGCGACAGCCTGCGCGGCGCGCTGATGGAAAGCCGCCAGCGCTGGCAGCATCTGGTCGGTCTGGCGGCCGATCTTGCGTTCGAGACCGACGCCGAAGGCCGGTTTGTTTTCATGATTCCCGACACGGTGCTGGGCTGGTCGGCTGCCATGCTGATCGGCGAGCCTTCCACGTTTCTGGTGGCCGAAGATGTCGCCGGCGTTGCTTTCAATCCGTTTTTCCCGGCGGCCGACGTACGCCGGCACCGGATGTGGCTGCGTCGCGCCGATGGCGGCCTCGCGCTGATCGCGTTGTCTGCCACGCCGGTTTACGATGCCGCCGGCGCTGTGACCGGTGCGCGCGGCATCGGCGTCGATCTGACCGACAGCGATGCACAAGTCTCTCGCCTGGCCGGCCGGCTGCGGCGCGGACAGGTTCTGCATCATATCCTTACCTTGATCGCCAGGGAGACCGGTGCCGACCGGATGATGGATGCCGCACTGCTGGCGCTGGTCCATGCCCTGGGTGCCGAGGGCGCCGCGGTGGTCGGCGCGGCGGCCAGCGACGGTCCAGCCGAGGTGCTGCACGACTGCGGGCCGAACGCGTCGTTGGTTCTCGCCACAACAGCCCGGCTGCTGGCCCGTGCGGGGTCCGAACCGTCTGGCGCCGCCAATCCTGACGGGCGCATCGTGTTGGCGGTGGGCTGCCAGACGCGATTCAGCGCCCATGCCGGGCTGGCGATCTGGCGCGGCAATAGCGCGCGTCCCTGGGATGAGGAGGACAAAATCCTGATCGGGTCGGCGGTTTATATCGTGCGCATGATCCTGGAATACGAATCCCTCCAGCAGGAAATGGTGCATCAGGCTCGCACCGATCCGTTGACCGGCCTGCTCAATCGCCGTGCGTTCATCGACCAGATGCGCCGCCAGATCGCCAGGCTGGACCGCATAGCCGAACCGGGAACGCTGATGTTCGTCGATATGGATTCGTTCAAGGCGGTGAACGACCGGCTTGGCCACGGTGTGGGCGATCGGGTTTTGACACATCTTGCCGCGCTGCTGTTGACCCTGGTGCGGCCGAGCGATCTGGTGACTCGGCTTGGCGGGGATGAATTCGCGGTGTGGCTGGACGGCGCCGATCACATGACGGCGGCGGAGCGCGCCGACACTTTGTGCAAGGCCGCACCCGCGGAGTTGCAGGCGATCCTGCCGGAGCCGTTTCCAAAGTTGGGGGTGTCGGTCGGAATCGCCACGCGGACGCCCGGCAGCCATGAGACGATCGAAGCTTTGCTGTGGCGCGCCGACATGGCGATGTACGAAGTGAAGCGGACCGGCCGCCGCCACTGGCGGGTGTCGCTTCTGGACGGCGCCTGATGGGCGGCGATGAGGCAACGCGCGTTCGGCAGGGTGCCTGCGAGACGACCAGTCCCGAAGTCCTGTGGGCACTGGCGCACGATCCGTCGGTGACCGTGCGCGCGAGCCTGGCAATGAACCCGGCACTGCCAGATGAGATCGGCGCACTGCTGGCAGCCGATACCGATGCTCGGGTACGCACCATCCTCGGCCGCAAGCTATCGACGCTGACTCCGAACCTGTCGGGCCAGGACCGTCAGCGGGCGCAAAGCGATGCGGTGGCCAATCTGACCGCGATGGTGGCCGATGCTGCGTTGCGGGTGCGCATCAATCTGGCCGAAGCGGTCAAGCACCTGCCCGACGGGCCGCGCGACATCGTTCTGCGGCTGGCACACGACCCGGCGGTGATGGTGTGCGAGCCGGTAATCCGGTTCTCGCCGATGCTGACATCCGAAGATCTGGTGACGCTGATTGCGACCGATCCGCCGCAAACGACCATCCTGGCGGTTGCGAACCGGCCGCGTATCGATGCGGCTGTGTCGGATGCGGTGGCGGGCGTGGGCGATTCGGCGGCGGTCCAGGCGCTGCTGTCGAACCCAACGGCGCAAATTCGCGAAGCTACGCTGGATGCGCTGGCTGCCCAGTCGGAACAGCAGGCCGGGTGGCAGGCCCCCTTGGTCAACCGCCCGCATCTGCCGCCGCGCGCCCAGCGCATGCTGGCCGAGATCGTCACCGGCAATCTGCTGGAAACACTCGCGGCGCGGCGCGATATCGATCCCAAGGTTGCCCGGCTGGTCAGCGCCGCGCTTGGATCGCAGCGTCCGCCGCCACCGCCACCGCCGGCGGCCGGCGAAGACCGGCAGGAACGCGCCCGCGCGCAGGCATTGCAGCGGAAAGGTATGATCGGCGACGCCGCGATCGTGGATGCCTTGCGGCGCAATGCGGGCGTGGAAGCAACGGCGATGCTGGCGGTCAAGGCTGACGTGCCCGTGGCGGTCATCGAGCGGGCCTGCGCGCTGCGCAGTGCCAAGGGCATGGTCAGCCTGGCCTGGAAAGCCGGGCTATCGGTTGAAACCTCGGTTGTGCTGCAAGTCGCGCTGGCCCATCTGACGCCCGACCTGGTGATGCGGCCCGTGCAGGAGGGTGTCTTTCCGCTGTCCGACGACGAAATGCGCTGGCAGCTCGCGTTTCTCGACGTTCCCGACCGGTCGGCGCGCGCGTGGACGCCCGGCCACGTGGCGGAATAGCGCCGGTCATCCCCCGAAGCGGCTGGCCGGCATAGATCTGGGGCCGGCGCCGGTCGAAGAAGACCGCTATTCCCTGTTTTAGCGCGCGGGTTCTTGCGCTCGTCTGCCATGACCCGATCTATCGAACAGAGGGCGGTCCCCAGCGCGGAAAGCGGTGCGGACAGGCCTGGTTTCAGTAATGACCGACAGGTAGCTCCGCGCCGATGGCCGATCCAATCCCGTCGCCCATGCGCGCCATGGCGCTGAGCCGGCTTGCCGGATTCGTGCCCAGTGCCGGCCAGGCCTATGCTGCCGGCCGCAATACGGACCCCGGCCCGGATGAACCGGCAGCCGTATCCGCACTGTCCGCCTATGTGCGGTACCGCCTGATCGCGGAACAGGAAATCGTCGCCGACGTACTCGCCCGTCACAGCCTGGAAAGGGCCGCGAAATTCGTGCAAGAGGTGCTGTGGCGCACCTACTGGAAAGGCTGGCTGGAAATGCGCCCGGCGGTCTGGACCCGTTTCCTGGCCGAACGCGACCGCCAGCACGACGGCTTTTCCGATACCGGCGCGATTGCCGCCGCTGAAGCCGGCCAGACCGGAATTGACGGCTTCGACGACTGGGCACGCGAACTCGTCGCAACAGGCTATTTGCACAATCACGCCCGCATGTGGTTCGCCTCGATCTGGATTTTCACGCTCCGTCTGCCCTGGGCGCTGGGCGCCGATTTCTTCCTGCGGCATCTGACCGACGCCGATGCCGCCAGCAATACCCTGTCATGGCGCTGGGTGGCGGGCCTGCAGACCCCGGGGAAAACCTACCTCGCCACAACCGAGAACATCGCGCGCTACACCAATGGCCGGTTCGCCCCCACGGGGCTGGCGCGGGAGGCGATCGCCCTTCGCGAGCCACCGGCCGACGCGCCGCGCGCCCTGCCGGAACCGGTGCCCTACGATGCGCGCCAACCCAGCTTGCTGCTGGTCACCAGCGAAGACATGCACACCGAATCGGTTTTTCTTGGCACCGCAACGTTCAAAGCCGCACGCGTCGCGTCCGGCGGGGCTTTGCTGTGGGGCGACAACGCCCGCCGTTTCGTCCGGGCGGCTACAGCGGATACCGTATCGCGCATCGCCGCGCATTTCGATTGCCCGGTGGACCTGACCGCCATCCTCGACGCACAAACCCTGATCGCGGCGGCACAGGGGGCCGGCGTGCGCCAGATCGTAACCCCGTACGCGCCGGTCGGCCCCATAGCCGGCGCCCTTGCACCCCTCGTCTCCGAACTGGCGGGGCAAGGCATCGTCCTGACGCAAATTCGCCGCGACTGGGACCGGCGGTTCTGGCCCCACGCCACCAAGGGATTTTTTGCCTTCAAGGACCGCATACCCGCCATTTTACGGGAGTGCGGACTGGCATGAAACGCCCCCTCAACATTGTCTGGTTCAAGCGCGACCTGCGGATTGCCGACCACCGGCCGCTGGCGATGGCGGTTCGCGCCGGTTCGGTATTGCCTCTTTACATCGCCGAACCCGGTCTGTGGGCCCAACCGGATGCCTCCGCCCGGCAATGGGCCTTCGCGGCCGAAAGCCTCGAAGAACTCCAGCGCGCTCTCGCCGGTCTCGGCCAAAAGCTGTGCGTGATGGTTGGCGATGCGGTCTCTATCTTTCAGCATCTGCACGAAAGTCACGGCATCGCGGCGCTATGGAGCCACGAAGAAACTGGCAACCGGTGGACCTATGCCCGCGACAGGGCAGTGGCCGCATGGGCCAAGGCGGCCGGAATCCCCTGGCACGAAGCCCGCCAGTTCGGGGTGATCCGCCGGTTGAAATCGCGCGACGGCTGGGCCAGGGCGTGGGACCGCGACATGGCCGAACCGATCGCGCCACCGCCGGACAGCCTGTCGCCCATCGGCGGCGATTGGCCAACGCATATCCCGGCCGCGGCCGAACTTGGCCTATCGCCCGATCCCTGTCCCGGTCGCCAGCCGGGCGGACGAGCGGCGGCTGTCGCGACCTTGGAGTCCTTTCTGACTGAGCGCGGACGCGATTATCGCTTTCAGATGTCCAGCCCGGTGACAGCGTTCGAAGCCAGTTCCCGCCTGTCGCCGCATCTGACCTGGGGCACGATGTCCATGCGGGAAGTCGCCCAGGCAAGCTGGCTTCGGATGCGGGCGCTGAAACGCTCGGACGACCCCGGTGCCGGCCGTTGGCGCGCGTCCATGATCTCATTCGCGGGCCGTCAGCACTGGCATTGCCACTTCATGCAGAAGCTGGAAGACGAGCCGCGCCTCGAGTTCGAAAACCTGCACCGAAGCTATGACGGCGTGCGGCCGGATATCGCCGATGCGCATCGGCTCGCGGCCTGGAGCGAAGGGACGACGGGCTTTCCGTTCATCGACGCCTGCATGCGGGCGCTCGACCGGCATGGTTGGATCAATTTCCGCATGCGCGCGATGCTGATGTCGTTCGCCAGCTATCATCTGTGGTTGCCGTGGCGGGAAAGCGGGCTGCATCTGGCGCGAAAATTCGTGGACTATGAACCGGGCATCCACTGGTCGCAGGCGCAAATGCAGTCGGGGACCACGGGGATCAATACGATGCGCATCTACAATCCAGTCAAGCAGGGCTACGACCAGGACCCGGCTGGCCGCTTCGTGCGCGCCTATGTGCCCGAACTCGATACGGTACCCGATGCGTTTATCCATGAGCCATGGCGCTGGCCCGGTGCCGCCGCCTTGCCGTATCCAGCGCCGATCGTGGACAATGCCAGGGCGGCGAAGGCGGCCCGCGATGCGCTCTATGCGTTGCGCAAGGATGCTGGTCACACGGCCGCGGCGGGGCGGATCGCCGCCAAACACGGCAGCCGCAAAGCCGGCATCCCGATGACCGGCCGCAAGCCGGCCCCCAACCGGCAAACCGCACTGGATTTATGATGGCCCGCGTTCGCAATCTGATCTTTGTGCTTGGCGATCAACTGACTCCGGCGCTGTCCAGCCTTGCCGGCGCCGACCCTGGCCAGGACCGCGTGCTGATGGCCGAACTGCATGATGAAGCGACCTATGTGCGCCATCACCAGAAGAAGATCGCGTTCATCTTTTCCGCCATGCGCCACTTCGCCGAAGAGTTACGAACCGCCGGATGGACCGTTGACTACGTGAAACTTGGGGCGCCGGACAATCCGGCCAGCTTTACCGGCCAACTCGCCCTGTCCATCGCCGAACACGAACCAGAGCGCATCGTCGTCACCGAAGCCGCCGAGTGGCGGGTGGCGCGGGAAATCGACACTTGGCAGGCGCGGTTTTCGATCCCGGTCGATATCCTGCCCGACGATCGTTTCCTGTGTTCGCCCACTGCATTCAAAACCTGGGCGGCGGGGCGCAAATCGTTGCGTATGGAGTATTTCTACCGCGACATGCGCCGCCAGACCGGGCTGCTGATGGACGGCGACCAGCCCGTCGGCGGCAAATGGAATTTCGATAGCGAAAATCGAAAATCGGCCAGCATCGATCTGTTTATGCCGCAACCGAAAACCTTCCCGCCCGATGCGATCACGAAGGACGTTCTGGCGCTGATCGCGGCGCGATTCGGCAACCATTTCGGCGACCTCGCCCCGTTTCATTTCGCCGTCGCACGCGCCGATGCGGAGGAGGCGTTCGCGGCGTTCGTGGACCAATCCCTGCCGCATTTCGGCGATTATCAGGATGCCATGCTGACAGGTCAGCCGTTTCTCTATCATTCCGTCATTGCGCAATACCTGAACTGCGGGCTGCTGGATCCGTTACGCATCTGTCGCCAGGTCGAAGCGGCGTATCGTGCGGGCAAGGCGCCGCTGAACGCCGCCGAGGGCTATATTCGCCAGATCATCGGCTGGCGCGAATATGTGCGCGGCATCTACTGGCTGAAAATGCCCGGTTACGAACGCAGCAATTTCTTCGGTCATTCCCGCGCACTGCCAGCCTTTTACTGGACGGCCGAAACGGGCATGGCCTGCGTCAAGGCCGCGGTGACGCAAACCAGGCAGCATGCCTACGCCCACCATATCCAACGCCTGATGGTCACCGGCAATTTCGCGATGCTGGCCGGCATCGATCCGCATGCGCTGCACGAATGGTATCTCAGCGTCTATGCCGACGCCTATGAATGGGTGGAATTACCGAACACCGTGGGTATGAGCCAGTTCGCCGATGGTGGCCTGCTCGCGTCGAAACCCTATGCCGCGAGCGGCGCTTATATCAATCGTATGTCCAATTACTGCGGAGCATGCCGTTACGACGTGAAGCAGCGAACCGGCCCGCAGGCCTGCCCGTTCAACGCACTGTATTGGGATTTTATCGCTCGGAATCGCGACAAGATCGGCGGCAACCCCAGAATGGCGCAGATGGTCCGCACCTATGACAAGTTCGCCCCCGCCGAACAGCAGCGGATTGGCGACAGCGCCGCGCGGTTTCTGGCCACCTTGTGATGGAAAAACGCTATACCAAACCGAACCTGCCGGAAAAAATCTGCCAGGCCTGCGGCAGACCGTTTGCCTGGCGCAAGAAATGGGCGCGCGACTGGCACGCTGTCAAAACGTGTTCGGAACGTTGCAAGGGCGATCTGCGCCGGAATAACCGCGGTGTTCCGGGATAGCCGGCGCGGCCGCACATGTCGCGTATTGCCGGTGTTCGGGGGGCGTTCGCAGTGGCTGGTCGCGGTCAGTGCTTCAATGTGTCAACGGGCCGCCGGCCTTGGTCCACGCATCGATACCGCCATGAATATGGCTGGTGTTTTTCAGTCCGGCCGCACGCGCGGCACGCACCGCCATCGCCGATCGTTCGCCGAACGCGCGGTAAAACAGCGCATCGACACGACATCGACGCTGGGTTGCTCGCCCATGACGGTGATGCAGTGCGTGCTGTCGCGTAGCGCGCCAAGCCCGGTGATGCAATCGGCATGCGGATGGGTATCGACGGCCTTGACCAGACGCAAATCCAGTTCGCGGATCAACCCGAGATAGCGGTTCACTTGTTCCAGCACCGGATCGACGATCAGCGCCTCCCCGCTGCGGCGGTCCCACATTGGCCGAAACCGGACCGATCATCCGGCCGATCTTGCGCTGTTCCTTTGCGTGCGCCAGTCACCCGGCGTGTCGCCGGGCGGCGAACACGCCGCGCACGGAACTCCAACCGCGTCCAGCCGATGCCCTCCGTTCCCGCGTCCGATCGCCATTCCCACGACGGCTGCCTCGCGAAGGCGTGCCGCACTTATCCGCGGATCGCCAGGTGCGCGCGATCGCGAGGATCACGCGCCGGGCGCGACGTGAGTCGGGCGCCGCCTGAGGGTGACTGTCAGCATACCGAGCGCAATACCGAGCAGTGCGATTGATCCTGGTTCGGGCACCGGGGAGGCTGGAAGGAAACTGACCGCCGAGCCAACCACGTTTAGACCGCCACTATAACCTTTGCTGCCGGCCCCCACGGTACCGAGGCAACCAGCGGAGTTTATCGTATTGTTGATCATCGTTACGGCGCCAGTTTCCGCGAGCGCTCTTCCGCAACCGATCGTGGCGCCCTGATTTAGGGTGACACTCGCTAACGAAAGAATGTTACCCTCGAATGCGGTAGTCGTGCCGAGGGTGGCGGAACTGCCGACATCCCAGTAAATCCCGGCGCCAGCGCCAGTGTTAATGACATTGATAACCGAACCAGGCGACGTGATGAGTGTACTCGCCATCAGGAAAACCCACCCCGCGTTGGCGTTGCCATTGCCGTTGAGGGTGAGCGTTCCCGTGAGGTTGGACGTTCCAGCGGGAACCTTATACACCCCCGGCAATAGCGAGAGGCCGGACAAATTCGCCTGTTCGGTGGTGCCTGGCCCAAGGCTTCCCAAATTATTGATCGCGGTGACCAATTCGGTTTGAGCCACGCCGGCGGCCGAACTGGCGCCGGTCTGATATGTGCCGGTCAGCGTGATCGTGGACGATCCGGTTATCGCGGTGCCCGGCGAAACCCCTACATTACCATCGATTGTGGTGGCACCGGTGTTGGTCACCGTCGAGGCCCCCAAAACCGCGAAACTTGTCAAATCCGGACCCAGTAATGGTGTTGCCGACCCAGGGGTAGGGCTGCATAGAAACGCCGCGAGGGGAACCGTGGCGATCAGTCTGGTGGCTAATAGCCGGGAAATGTTTTTTGCTCTCATTTTTTGAGACCCTTTAATCCGCTCGATCCTTATAATTAGGATCGATTAATTATTACCATAGTAAGGGGTAATTCGCAATATAGGACTTGTCTGATATCCAGTACAAAAATATCACGTCGTCGTGATAATTCCGCTTCGCCACCTTGTTTCGGCCGGAGCCAGATGGTCGCGTGGTGCGCTAACAACACCGGCTGAAACCTCGGCGCGATTACGGCACTCCTGTGTTCCGCGCCGAAGACGTCCATTCTTATCGATCGGCGAGACGCCTCCTGCCCTTCCATTCGTGCGCCCCGCCGGGATCGTGCCGTCCAATCCGTTTGCCATGCGATTTGTTCCCGTTCTTTACCGATCGTTAACCATCCTGGCTCCAGGATCGGCGTATGCAAACCCTGTTGGACCGTCCGGCGTCCCAACCCGCGCTGCCACCCGAAGGCGATGACGGCCGGGCGTTGTATATCCGTGGCCTGCTGGCGTTGCGAAACGGCGATGCCGAGGGAGCCGCCGGTTTGTTTATCCGGGCGTTGCGCTGGCAGCCGGCACATCGCGGCATGCGGCGCAATCTGGTGCGCGCGCTGCTGATGGCCGAACGATTTGCGGAGGTGCTGAACCACACGAATGTGGCTTTGGGCGCCACGCCCGACGATGCCGAACTGCATTTCGCGCGCGGCACGGCGCTGAACGCCCTCGGGCGGCATGCCCAGGCATGCGCGGCGTTCGCCCGAGCGCTGGCGTTGCAGCCAGCCCATGCGCCGTCGTGGCTGAACATGGGCAACGCCTCGGCCGATCTCGACGATCTGGCATCGGCCGAAACGCTATACCGTACCGCGATCCGCCTGGATGCCGCGCTGCCGGAAGCCTTTGCCAGCCTGGGCCATATCCTGACGCTGCAAGGCCGCCTGCCGGAGGCGATCGAGGCCTGCGAAAGCGCGATCCGCGTGCGGCCGGATTTCGCGCCCGCGCACTGGAATCTGGCGATCGCGGCGTTGTCGGGCGGCGACCTGAAGCGCGGATTCGCCGCCTATGAATGGCGCAAGCGTCACCCGCGATACCGCACCGATTTCCCGGCCATTGCCGGGCTGGAATGGGATGGCCGGAACCTCGCCGGCCGGACGATTTTGGTGCGGGCGGAGCAGGGTTTCGGCGACGCGATCCAGTTTGCCCGCTATCTGCCGGCGATCCGGCAGGCGGGCGGGCACCCGGTTCTGGTCTGCGCGCCGTCTCTGGTGCCGCTGATACAGACCCTGCCGGGCGTCTGCGCGATAACCACCGCGGACCCACCGCCGGCCTACGATTTCTGGGTCGATCAACTGACGCTTCCAACACTGTTCGGCACCACGTTGGACACGGTTCCGGCGCCGGACGCCTATTTGTCCGCCGATCCGGTTCGCACCGCGATATGGCGCCAACGGTTGCCGCCCGGGCGTAAGGTGGGGATCGCCCTGGCCGGCAATCCGAACCATCCCGATGACCGGCGGCGATCGATCGGGTCCGAACGGATCGGCGCGTTGGCTGCAATTCCCGGCCTGAGCTTCGTCAACCTTCGCCACGGCCCGTCCGCCGCCGGACCCGGATTGCCCGATCTTTCGCGGTGGATGACGGACTATGCCGAGACCGCGGCGCTGATCGCCAATCTCGATCTTGTCATCGCTGTCGATACATCGGTCGCCCACCTGGCCGGAGCGCTCGGCAAGCCGGTCTGGATATTGCTGCCCCACGCGCCGGACTGGCGCTGGCTGCGCGATCGGCCGGACAGTCCGTGGTATCGTTCGGTCCGGCTGTTCCGCCAACCCGCGCCCGGCGATTGGGACAGCGTCATTGCCGCGGTGCGCCAGGCATTGGACGGTGCCGGGTATTAAGGGGAACGCCCGTTCCAGCCACCGGTCTGGCCACGGTCGCAGGACTTTACCGCCCAGCGGGCGACGAATTCCGCGCCCAGTGGGCGACGAATTCCACCGCCCAACTGGTTCTTGCCGTGATATAGTGACGGATATGGACAGTGCTGCTCATTTTCTCCCTCAGTTCCAACAGCTTGTTCGCTCCGTGGGCGCCATGGCGGTTTGGCTGGTGCTGCTGGCCGCCATCTTCGTCCCGCTGGAAAAACTGTTCGCGCTACGCCGCGAAAAAATCTTTCGCGCCGGGATCGCCGCCGATCTGGCCTATTACTTCCTCAACGGCATCGTCCCCGCCCTGGTCGCCAGCGTGCCGGTCGGGTTGGCGGCCTATGCCGCGCATCTCTGGCTCCCGCAGGCAGCGACCGCCGGCTTCGCCCGGTTGCCCGTGGCGGTGCGGCTGCTTGCCGCGCTGACGGTGGCCGAGACCGGATTTTACTGGGGCCATCGCTGGAGCCATGAAATTCCACTGCTCTGGCGGTTTCACGCCGTCCATCACAGCCCCGCCCATGTCGATTGGCTGGTGAATTCGCGCGGTCATCCGGTGGATTTCGTCTTTACCCGGCTGTGCGGTCTTATCCCGCTGTACGCGCTGGGGCTGGGGTCGCCGCTGGATGGGGCTGGCGGATCGGCGACGGTAACGGCGATGGTGCTGGGACCGCTGTGGGGGTTTTTCATTCACGCCAACGTGCGCTGGCGGTTCGGGCCGCTGGAATGGCTGATCGCCTCGCCGGCGTTCCACCGCTGGCATCATACCAACGATAGCCCGGCGGTCATCGACAAGAACTACGCGCCGATGTTCCCCTGGATCGACTGGCTGTTCGGCACGCTTTATCTGCCAAACGACCGCCAACCCGCGGTCTATGGAACCGCCACGGTGGTTTCGTCCGGGCTGGCCAGACAGTTGCTCGACCCGTTCGGGCGCGACCGCAGCATCGACAGCACGGCATCGGCCGCGCAGCCCGACGGCGACCCCGACGGCGGCCGCAACAGGGCCAGCGCCTCCGCGAAACCCTGACGCTGGGCCGCCGCGGCATCGCTGTCCGTCAGCAGGCGATGCACTTCGGCGGCGAGCCGGTCCGGACGGCTATCGTATTGCAGCAGTTCGGGGATCGCCGGCCGATCTAGCAGCAGATTCAGGATGGACGCGTATTTGACCTTGATCAGACGCTTGGCGATCTGGTGCGACACGGGGTTGATGCGGTATGTGACCAGCATCGGGACATTCGCCAGCGCCAGTTCCAGCGTCGAGGTACCCGATTTTGTCAGCGCGGCGTCCGAGGCGGCGAAGGCGTCGTACTTGTCCTGGGTATTGGCGACCAAAATGGGCGGAACCGGCCACGACGCGGTACGCGTGCGTACCGTCTCCTCGACCGGGCCCGCCAGCGGCACGACCGGAACCACGCGATTCGGCAACAGGCGGATCGTGGCTTCCAGGACCGGCAACAGACGCGAAACCTCGGTCTGCCGGCTGCCCGGCATAAGGGTCAGGATACGGGCATCGGCCGGGATCGCATGGCGGCCGCGGAACCGGGCCGCGTTGCCCGTCCCCGCGCCGCTTTCCAGCACCGGATGGCCGACAAACCGGGCGGCCAGGCCATGGCGCGCAAAAAACGCCGGCTCGAACGGCAGCAGGCACAACAATTCGTCCCATAGGCCGGGATAATGCTTCACCCGGCTTTCGCGCCACGCCCAGACCTGCGGTGCCACGTAATGCGCGCGCTTCATCGCGGCGGGCCGAAGGGCTTTCAGCACCCGCAGCGTAAAGCCCGGCGAATCGATGGTGACCAGGATATCCGGTGCGCGGGCCTCGATATCGGCCACGGTTCGTTTCAGCAGCCCGCGCAGTTCGCCAATCCTCGGCAGAATTTCCAGCAGGCCCATCAGCGCCAGCGCCCGGATCGGGAACAGGCTGGTCAGGCCCCGTTCGGCCATGGCATCGCCGCCAATTCCGGCAAAGGCGATATCGGGACGCCGGGCGGCGATCGCCTCCATCAGGCGCGCGCCGATCGCGTCCCCGCTTTGCTCTCCGGCTATCAGGTAGATCAGGGTCATCGGTCAGGGTGCCCGTTTCACGGCCCGCGGTGGCCCGCCGGCCGTCGGTGGGCAGCGCCCATGCGTATTTGCGATCCGCGACCCAGCGTTGCCCTGTTATGTCGCACCATGACAGTCTCTCGCGTACGGATCGCCGTTGCCTCCGCCGGAACGGAGGCCACCGACATCGGCAAATAATGGGACATACGAGCGGGTTCCGTCCCATGTCCAGTACTCCGTTAAGGTGCTGCGCATCGCATGTCCCCCCGTATCTACAGGTGCCGTTAGCGTGTCCGCGCCCTGGCCGGCACCGGGCCACCGCGCGGAAGCCGTGTCAGGCGCAAGGAACACATGCGCAGGGAACCGGTTGCCCGAAGGCCGCTTCCGCTGTAATGGCACCCGATGCCAAACGTAAAACACTCTCCTTCGACCAAACCTGCTCATACACGAACCAATTTCGACGACCGCCTGAGCGCCGCCGCCGCCGCCAAGCAGGCTTTGCTGGACCGGTTTCGTGCCCGCCCTGGCCCGGACGATCCGGCGGAAATTGCCCGCCAGGCAGCATTGAAGGCCATAAGCGATGCCCGCGATGTCCGGAATGCCGAACGAAAGGCCGCCAAGGAAGCAGAACTCGCCCGCCTGGCAGCCGAGGAAGCCGCCAAGCGCGTGCAGGCGCAAATCGCCGCCGCCGAGGCCAAGGCTCGGGCCATCGCCGCCGAAGCCGAACGAAAAGCCCTGCGGGATGCCCGCTATGCCGCCCGCAAGGCCCGGAAATAGACGTTCAGCCGCCGGTGGCGCGGCCGCCTCCCTACGCTTTCGCGGGCGTGACATACGCGCGCCCGTTCCTTCATAACCGAAACGCCGCGTACGGCGTCCCGGAGGCATCAAATGGTCAAGCGTCGCAAAGAGGAAGACATCGCCGGCATTCTGGAATTCGATGGGCGCACCAGCGAAGATCCGGAGTTCCTGGAATGGATGGCAGACCATAAGGCCCGCAACGGCGGGAAGATCAGGGTCAGCCAGGGCGGCAAGGGCGTCCGCGTCATGTTCAGCAAGGATGCCGACATGGCGCTGTGGCAGCGGCGGTCCGAAGCCGCGTTGAAAGGCAAGAAATTCGTCGCCTGACGCCCATCGGCCCTGCTTGACGGCGCCGGGGTTTTCTTCGATCAGTTCGCGACAACGAACAATCGGGGAAACCACATGCGCGCCAACCAAGCCGCCCTTCTGAACCGGCGAACCGTTCTTGCCGCTTCCGCCGGTTCGCTGGCAATGCCGTTCATCGCCCGCGCGCAGGCCAACCCGCTGAAAATTGGTATCCAGTCGATTTTCTCAGGCCCGATCGCGTTGCTGGGCACATCATCGCGCGGTGGATTTCAACCCGAGATCGATCGCATCAATGCCACCGGCGGTTTGCTCGGTCGCCAGATCCAGCCGGTCTATCGCGATTCCAAGGGCCAGCCACAGGAAGCCGCCCGCGTCGCGCGCGAACTGGTCAACACCGATGGCTGCGAACTTCTGCTCGACGCCGAAGCATCGTCCGGCGCCTTCGCCGTCCAGGAAGTCGTTCGCGACCTGGGGGTGCTGTGCATTCATTGCGCCGCCGAGACGTCGTCGCTGACCGCCGACCCCAAACTGCGCGCGCCAACCGCCTTCCGCAGTGCCCGGCAGGGCGTGCATGACGCGATCGTCGGCGGCGTCC
This sequence comes from Pseudomonadota bacterium, assembly GCA_021805565.1. Taxonomy (GTDB): domain Bacteria; phylum Pseudomonadota; class Alphaproteobacteria; order Acetobacterales; family Acetobacteraceae; genus Rhodopila. The sequence goes on along the minus strand of JAJZFA010000060.1, from coordinate 22,112 downwards.
ATTCCGCCAAGGTCGCCGAGGCAAAAAAGCTGACGAAGTGGGCGACCTGCTCCCCGGATTACGCCTTCGGGCGGGATACCACCGCGCAGTTCCTGGAGTTTCTGAAGCATTTTGCGCCCAATGTGGAAACCGTGTCGCAAAGCTGGCCGAAGCTGGGCCAGCCCGACTTCACCGAGGTGATCACGAAAATTCTGCAGGCCAGGCCGCAGGCACTCTACTCGGCGCTGTATGCTGGCGATCTGTCGGCGTTCATTAACCAGGGCAACGTCTATGCGATGTTCGGCGCCATGGAGGTGTTCGTGCCCGCGATGGGCGATCTGCCGGTGCTGACCGGGGTGAAAAACCTGCCGGCCGGCATTCAGTCCGCCTGCCGTTACCTGCCCGCCTTTCCCGATACCGCCGCGAACGAGGCGTGGTATGAAGCCTATCGCAAGGCCAACAATAACGACTATCCGACCAACTGGTCATGGGAATGTGCCACGGGCATCCGCTTGATGGAGGCCGCTGTTAAGAAGGCTGGCAGCACCGACGGCAAGGGCGTCGCGGCCGCGCTGGAAGGGTTGACAATCGACAGCGTGTTCAGCACCACGGGTAAGGTCACGATGCGTGCCGAAGACCATACATTGATCGATTACGCCATTGGCTGGGGCACCACGATACCCAAGGCGCCGTTCCTGACCGCGATCGAACCCGGCGACTGGGGACAGATCGCCGAACTCGAAACCGAATGGAAAAAAAAGAACGGATACGTCTGACCGGCGGCCGGTCCCATGGACGCGAGCGCCCTTCTGGACTGCGTGACCACGTCGTCGTGCCTGGTCACGCAGACGACCAGCGGCCTGATCGTCGGCATGCTTCTTTTCCTGGTTGCCGCTGGCCTTACGCTGATCTTCGGCGTGCTGAAAATCGTCAATTTCGCGCATGGCACATTCTATATGCTGGGCGCGTATCTGGCGTACACGGTGTTCCAGATCACCGGCAGTTACTGGCTGGGGGTTCTGGGCGGCGGCCTGGGCATGGCGCTGTTCGGAGTGCTGTTCGAGCGTTTTCTGATCCGCCGGGTCTATGGCGCCAACGTGCTGATGCAACTGCTGATCTGTTACGCCGTGGTGCTGATTTGCGACGATCTGGTGAAAATCGTTTGGGGACCGGACTTCCGTGCGATGGGCATGCCCCCGGAATTCCAGGTGCCGCCGCTGTTCATCCTCGGCGGCGTGGTCCCGCCGTTCTATCTGGTGCTGATCGCGGTGTCGCTGTTGATCGGCGGTGGGTTGGGGCTGACACTCGGCCTAACGAAAATCGGCAAGATCGTCCGGGCGGCGGCGCATAATCCCGACATGGTCTCGGCGCTGGGGATCAATACCACCCTGCTGTATTCGCTGGTGTTCGCGGCCGGCGGCGCGCTGGCCGGGTTGGCGGGGGGACTTGCGGCGCCGGTGCGGTCGCTGACGCCAGGCATGGGCTTCTCCATCCTGATCGAGAGTTTCATCGTAACGGTCATTGGCGGCATGGGGTCGATCGGCGGCGCGCTGATCGCGGCGGTGGTACTGGGCCTGATCCGCAGCTTCGGCACGATCGGTTTCCCGCAGTTCACCGAGGGGCTGATGTACATCGCAATGATTATCATCCTGGTGTCGAAACCCAGCGGCCTGTTCGGCAAGGAGATCGTCTGACATGGCGTCTGGCATGGTTCGGACCCGTATCTGGCGGGATATCCTCGCAGGGTGCCTGCTGGTTGCCGTGCTGGCGATCGTGCCGGCCTTGATACCGGCCAGGGCTTTTCAGGATTTCGTTATCCGGTGCTCGTCGATGGCGTTGTTCGCAACGTCGTTGAATTTGCTGGTCGGCTACACGGGTCTGTCGTCGTTCGGGCATGGCATGTTCTTCGGTCTGGGAACCTATTCGTTCGCACTGCTGATGCAGCGGACGGGTGTGGCCTTGCCGGTCGCGTTTTTGCTCACGCTGTTGATCACGGCTGTCACGGCGGTCGCGGTCGGGGCGATCTGTATCCGGCTGCGGCTGATCTATTTCGCGTTCGTTACCCTGGCGATGCAGATGCTGCTGCATTCGGTGGTGATATCCTGGGTTGGCCTGACCGGCGGCGATCAAGGCCTGATGGGCGGAATCCCCCGGCGCTCGGTACTGGGGGTGGACCTGGGACTCCAGTATAACCTTTATGTCTTCAGCGCCGTCGTACTGGTCGCCGGGTTGCTGCTGATGCGCCATATCGTCAACACCGCATTCGGAACGTCGTTGCGGATGATCCGCGACAACGAAGTGCGGGCCGCGTTCCTGGGAATCGTCGTGTGGCGGGTAAAGCTGACGGTCTTCGTGTTGTCCGCGGTCTTCGCATCGGTGGGCGGCATGGTCATGAGCCTGTTCGTTTCCGGTGCGTATCCGGAACTGATCAACTGGCCCATCTCCGGCGATGCGATCTTCGCGATCGTCATGGGCGGCATCGGCAGTTTCCTCGGGCCCGCGGTGGGAACAATGATCCTGCTGCTGCTGAACGACGTTGTGACGCGGCAGACGGAATATTACGGTCTCGCACTGGGATTGATCATCCTGGCCTTTGCGCTCGGCCTGCGCCGGGGCGTGCTGGATTTCATAACCGAGCGGCTTGGCGGCCGGCCGGCCGGCGGTATTTCGTGATGCTGCGGATCGCCGGCCTGACCAAACGTTTCGGCGGGCTTACGGCGATCGGCGACGTTACGCTGGATTTCGCCGCCGGAACCTTAACCGCCATCATCGGGCCGAACGGTGCCGGCAAAAGCACATTTTTCAATTTGATTTCCGGCGCCATTGTCCCGGATTCCGGCCAGATCGTGTTTCAGGGCGAGGATATAACCGGCCTGAGCCGGGCCGCCATCGTCCGCCGGGGCATCGGCCGGGCGTTTCAGGTCGCCAGCTTCTTCCCGTCCATGACGGTGGCGGAAAACCTGCAGGCGGCCGTCGCCGCGCATCGTGGCCAATGGGCCGACCTGGGGCGAGGCTTTCCGCGCCAGGGTGTCCGGGAACGGGCGCTGGAGGTCGCCGAAATGCTGGGCTTGCATGACAGCGCGCATGTGCTGTCCGCCAACCTGTCGCACGGCGACCAAAAGTTGCTCGATATCGCACTGGGACTGGCGCTGGAACCGTCCATGCTCCTGCTGGACGAACCCACCGCCGGCATGGGTCCGGAGGAACGCTGGAACATGATCGAGAAAGTGCAGCGGCTTTGGCGGTTGCAGAACCTGACACTGGTCTTCATCGAGCACGATATGGACATCGTGTTCGGAATTGCGTCCTCGATCCGGGTGCTTTGCTATGGGCGTGTGCTGGCCGAAGGGACGCCGGACGAAATCCGCGCCAACCCGGCGGTGATCGAGGCCTATCTGGGGACCCCCGATCCGGAGGACGACGCGTGACCGGTCCTGTCCTGTCGGTCGAGGCGATCGACGTGTTTTATGGCGCGAGCCAAATCCTGTTCGGTGTCGATCTACAGGTTGCGCAAGGCCAGACGATGGCTCTGCTTGGCCGGAACGGCGCTGGCAAAAGCACGACGATGAAAGCCATCGCCGGGCTGGCCGCGCCGCGTGCCGGGGGTATTTCCTTTCGTGGCCAGGATGTCACCGCATGTAAGCCCTATGTCGTGGCGCGGCGCGGTCTGGCCTATGTGCCGGAAGACCGGCAGGTGTTTCCCGATCACACCGTGCAGGATAATTTGCTGATAGCAGCTAAAAAAGGCCCCGCGGGGCAGGACGAATGGCCGCTGAAACGGCTGTACGACGTGTTTCCGTTGCTGGAGCCGCTGAAATACCGGGCAGCCGGGCGGCTGTCGGGCGGGGAGCAGCAAATGCTGGCCATCGCCCGAGCGCTGGCGGGAAACCCGGTTATGCTGCTGCTGGATGAGCCGAGCGAGGGTCTGGCGCCGATTGTCGTTGCCGGCATTGGAAAACTGTTGAAGCAGTTGCGTTCGGCCGGGGCGACGGTGCTGATCGCCGAACAAAACATGCATTTTTGCCTGGGCGTGGCCAGCGACGCGGTGGTGATCGACAAGGGCCAGATCGTCTATCGCGATACCATTGCCGGGCTGAAGGCGAACAAGGACGTTCGCAGCCGGTATTTGGCGATGTGATGGTCCATATCCAGAGCCTCCGGCGAACCGGAACCACCGCAAGCTGCCGCTTGCCCCGACCGGGCGCGAACCGATAAGGTCCGGAATGAGCCAAACGCACCATACCAAGGTCCTGATCGTCGGCGCCGGACCCGCCGGTTACACGGCCGCGATCTACGCTGCCCGCGCCAATCTGTCGCCGATCCTTGTGGCCGGCATGCAGCCCGGCGGCCAGTTGACGATCACCACGGACGTGGAAAATTACCCAGGCTTCGCCGATGTCATCCAGGGGCCCTGGCTGATGGAGCAGATGGAAGCACAGGCCACCCATGTCGGCACGCACATCGTCAACGATCTGATCGTGGGTGTCGATTTCTCCGCGACGCCATTCCGTTGCCAGGGCGATTCAGGCGACACCTACACCGCCGACTCCGTCGTCATCGCCACTGGCGCCCAGGCCCGCTGGCTGGGGTTGGAGTCGGAACAAATTTTGCAGGGCCGAGGCGTGTCGGCCTGTGCCACCTGCGATGGATTTTTCTACCGTGGCAAAACCGTCGCCGTGGTCGGCGGCGGCAATACGGCGGTGGAGGAAGCGCTCTACCTGACCCATCATGCCGAAAAAGTCACGCTGATCCATCGTCGCGACAGTCTGCGCGCCGAAAAAATCCTCCAAAACCGGCTGTTCGCCCATCCCAGGATCGACGTGATCTGGAATTGCGCGGTGCGAGAAATCGTCGGGGGCGGAACGCCGGAGGTCGTCACCGGCGTCCGGTTGCACAATATCGCCACGGGCGACGAAACGGTGCTGCCGGTGGACGGGGTGTTTATCGCCATCGGCCATACCCCCACCACGGGTATTTTTGCAGGCCATATCGAGATGGATCCGGATGGCTATATCCGCACCGAACCGGGCAGCACCCGTACCTCGGTGCCAGGCGTGTTCGCGGCCGGCGATGTGCAGGACAAAATCTTCCGCCAGGCGGTCACGGCCGCCGGAACCGGCTGCATGGCGGCACTGGAAGCCGAAAAATACATCGCCGAACATGAAATGCACCCGTCTCTGGCCGCCGAATAACGAAAATCGTGCGGAAACTCCAAATTCCGTCACATGACTCGTAAAAGTATGTTTAGGTTTGGCGCACTGCACACAGGCGATGCGGACGGCTGACCAAAGTCCGGGCCGCGGACGCCCGGCGTTGGGAGAGGCTTCGTAATGGATTGGGATAAGCTGCGTGTGTTTCACGCTGTGGCGGAGGCGGGCAGCTTCACCCATGCCGGGGATACGCTCAGCCTGAGTCAATCGGCCGTCTCGCGTCAGATCTCCGCGTTGGAGGAAGCGCTTCAGGTGCCGCTGTTCCATCGCCATGCCCGCGGGCTGATCCTGACCGAACAGGGTGAGTCGCTCAACCGCACCGTGCGCGAAGTGTTCGCTAAACTGGCGATCACCGAGGCGTTGCTGACCGAAAGCAAGGAAAAGCCCGCCGGCCGCTTGAAAGTCACCACCACCGTCGGGTTCGGTTCGTCCTGGCTCGCACCGAGGCTGAACGGGTTTCTCGAAGCCTATCCCGATGTGTCGGTTTCGCTGCTGCTGGACGACGCCGAACTCGATCTGGCCATGCGGGAAGCCGATGTCGCCATCCGTATGCATCCGCCCAAGCAGCCCGACCTGGTACAGCGGCATTTGCTGACCATGCAGTGGCATGTGGTCGCCTCCCCAGAATACCTGAAAAAGCACGGCGTTCCGGCACGTGCCGAGGATCTGGACGCGCACCGGCTGGTCCTGTTCGGCCAGCACCATCCGCCGATCCAGGAGGTCAACTGGCTTGCCGAGGCTGGTCGCCGCCCCGGCAACCCAAGGCGCGCGCTGCTGGATGTGAATTCCATCCATGCGGTCTTGCTGGCGATCCGCTCCGGCATGGGAATCGGTGCCCTGCCTGATTATGTGGTGAACGAAAATCCCGATCTGGTCCATGTTCTGACCGATCTCAAAGGCCCTAAGGTGGACGTGTTTTTCGTCTATCCGGAGGAACTGCGAAACTCCAAACGGGTCGCGGTCTTCCGCGATTTCCTGCTCGCTCGTCTGGCCGAGATCCACTGATAGCGACCGATCGTCGGTAGGCATTCGATTTTCACGGTTGCAACTGAATAGGCATGCGAAAGTCGCATGTCGGATGCCGGTTCTCGGCAGTGGTTCTCTTCGCATGTGCGGGATTACACAGGGATCGCGAGTTACGGCGGCACTGCCGCCAGAGTTCCAGCGCCAGTCGCTGGAAAGGGGCCTCTGGCCCCTGCGTCTCCCAGACGTGAAGCCTCCCTGTATCCTTGCCCCCGGTGAACAACCGGGGGCATTTTCTTTGTCAGCCTGGGCTTTCGTTCGCCTTTGCCCGCGTGCCGCCCGCCTGTAGCACCGCATCCACCAAAATGGCGATGTCGGCGCGATTGGTCCGGTGATTGACGATCGCGGCGCGTATTGCCAGCACGCCGCCGATTACCGTTGTCGATGGCGCGGCGACCCCGGCGATCTGAATATCGGCGACGATGTCCGCGTTCAGCCGGTCCAGGTCGCCATTCGCCGCGATATAGCGAAAGCAAACGATGTTCAGTGCAACCGGGGCCAGACGCTGCAAATCCGGCTCCCGGTCGATCCGGTCGGCCAGCACGGCGGCGAGATCGCAGGTCTGCTGGATAATGGCGCCGATCCGGTCTGCACCATAGACCGACAGGGTCATCCAAACCTTCAACGCCCGGAACCCGCGCGACAGGTCTGGCCCCAGATCGCACGGCCATATCCCGCCGCCGGCCAGACCGCGCTCCTCCCGCCGGAGATAAACCGCATCGGCCGCGAATGTATCCAGGTGGCGGGCCGCATCCCGTACCACGATACAGCCGGCGTCATAGGGCACCTGTGCCCATTTGTGGAAGTCGAACGCAACCGAGTCGGCACGTTCGATCCCCGCCAGCAGCGGTTTCAGCTTCGGTGCCAGTGCGGCGGTCGCCCCATAGGCGCCATCGACGTGAAACCACAGGGATTCCGTCGCGGCGAACGTGGCCAGCGCCGCAAGATCGTCCACCGCGCCGATATCCACGCTGCCGGCAGTGCCAACCAGCAGAAACGGCCGCAGCCCGCGCGCGCGATCCGTCGCGACCAGGGTGGCCAGGGCGTCCAGACCGATCCGTCCCTGGCTGTCGCAGGGAACCATACGCAGCGATTCGCGCCCCAGACCGGCCATTTCCATCGCGCGCGGCAGACAGCCATGCACGGCGGCGGACGTATAGGCCGTCAGTCTGGCGTCGCCCGGCCCGTCGCGACGGACGCACGGACCAAGTTCGGCCGAACGGGCAATCAGCACGCCGATCAGGTTGGCGATGGACGTGCCGGTAACCAGCACCCCGGACGCATCGGCGGGGAAACCCAGCATTTCGGCGGACCAGGCGATAACCTGACGCTCGACCTCGATCGGCGCGTGATCGCGGCCGCCGAGGTTGGCGTTTAGTCCGGCCGCCAGCAGGTCCGCCAGCATGCCCACGGGATTGCCGCCGCCATGCACCCAGCCCATGAAGCGCGGATGCGGATTGCCGGTGGCATACGGCTGGATCAGCCGCTGGAAGTCCCGGTACACCGCCGCGGCCGGGGACGGGGCGCGCGGCAACGGACGACGGATCTCCTGGCGGACGTCCGCGGGCATCGGGCGCCAGACCGGCCCGCCGCGCAGCGTTTGCATATGATCGAACATGTCGTCGAGCATGCGGTGCCCCAGCGCGCGCAAGTCCGTCCAGTCGGCGGGGTCGAGGCTTTGTATATCGGTCATGCCAGGATCGTTATCACGGCGGCGTTGCCAGCCCCAGCGCGGCCAGAACCGCTGGGTCCAGATGGGGTTCGGGTGGAGGCGGGCGGGGCACGGCAAACCCCATGATGTCGTCATAGCCCCACAATGCCCAGCCGATATCCTGGCTTTCCAACGTCTCCCGGACGGTTCTAAGCCAGGCGATGCGGGCCGCTTGGTTAAGCGCCGCGCTGGCGCCGAATTCCCCGGCCAGCAGCCGCACCCGGTGCTGCCGGCCCCATCCCGCCGCCCGCGCGATGGATGCGGCGATGCCAGGACCATCCCAGCGCAGGGCACAATAGTACTGCATCAGGTCGCGGGTTGGCTGATCGGCGGTGCCTGTCCCGCACTGTGCCGGGTCTTGCACCGGAAAGGGCAGCGTCGCCAGCGCTGTCCGGTCCAGGTTCGGACGGTAGGCCGCCAGCGATGTCAGTTCGGCGGGGTCGTAGAAATGAAAGCTGTAAAGGACGTTGGGATCGTCTTCCGGAATCAGTGCCAGCAAGCCGCCGATGCTGCCCCAGTCCTGGCCGGTCAGCAGGATCGTCGCGTTGGGCAGGGCGCGACGGATGTCGGTCAGCACAAGGTGCTGCAAGGCCGCCCAGCCCGCCGGATCGCCGGGAAAGACCGGCTCGTTTAGCACTTCCGGCACGGTTCGGTCCTGGTCCAGCGACCGCAGCGCCGGGGCGAGGCCTTGCCAGAACGCGCGCAGGCGATCGCGGTCCGCCCGATCGGTTTCCAGATGCCAGCCGGATGGATGGGGCGATACGATCGTCGTGAGCCCATGACGCTGGATGCGCCGGATCGCGGCGATCACGACCGGACGCTGCGTTTCGGCCAGGGCCGGATCGATGGCCAGGCGCACGAAATCGAACCCGGCGGCACGCAGATCGGCCAGCGCCTTGTCGCTGAGATAGGCGGCCAGCGCGGCGGGATCGCGGCTGGCCGGAAAACGGAACCAGCCGGTGATGTCGATGCCGCGCCGCAACCGCGCGGCCATCCCATGCGAGGCTCCGGCGAACAGGAACAGGACCAGCGCCAGGACGATCGATACGCCGCGCTTCATACCGATAGCTTCACCGCGCTGGGCTTGTACCGTTCGACCAGATACAGCGGCCGCCGCTTGGTTTCGTTGAACACGCGGCCGAGGTATTCGCCGATCACGCCCAGGAACATCAACTGCACGCCGCCCAGGAACAGCACCACGCTCATCAGGCTGGGATAGCCGGCGACGGGGTTGCCAATGACAAGGGTCTTAACGAGCACCTCGGCAACATACAGCATCGACAGCAGCGCCACCGCGAGACCGGCATAGGTGGCGCATTTCAGCGGCATGACGGTAAAGCCGGTGATGCCTTCCAGCGCCAGATTCCATAGCTTCCAGTACGACCATTTGCTGAACCCGGTTCGGCGGGGCTGACGGTCGTACCGCACGCACGTTGTCGGATAGCCGACCCAGGCGAACAGTCCTTTCATGAAACGGTGCTGTTCCCGCAACTGGCGTACCGCTTCCACGACACGCCTGCTCATCAGCCGGAAATCGCCTGTATCGCGGGGCAGCTTCAGATCGCCCATGCGGTGCATCAGGCGGTAGAACGCGCTTGCGGTGAGGCGCTTGAGCCAGGTTTCCCCAGCCCGGCTGCGGCGCTGGGCATAGACCATGTCGAAACCGGCCCGCCAGCAGGCGATCAGCTCCGGTATCACCTCGGGCGGATCCTGCAAATCCGCGTCGATGACCACCACGGCATCGCCGGCGGCATGGTCCAGGCCGGCGGCGATGGCGATTTCCTTGCCGAAATTGCGCGACAGGCTGAGTACCGCCACCCGATCGTCGGCGCGATGCAGCGCTTCCATCGCCGCCAGGGTGGCGTCGGCGCTGCCGTCGTCGATGTAAATCACTTCCCACGACTCCAGGTCCGCGAGCGCCCCGGCCAGGCGCAGGTGGAATGCGTCCAGCCCGGCGGCCTCATTATACGCCGGCACGACGATGGAGATCGCCGGTTGCGACGCCCGCCGCACCGCGTGGGGAAAAACCGTGTGCATAAGGACTCCGTTAATCTTTGGCCGATACACGCAGCCCAACTGTGGCCGGAAAGTACTGAGATTTGGTTAACGTCGCCGATGTTCGTTCACGATGGGCGGTCCTGGCTCTGGGCGCGGCTGTGCTGACAGCGGCGGCGTGGCTGCGCGGGGCCGAATACGATGAGCAATACACGCTGTTCCTGACGGCCGGTGTGGCACGTCCGGACTGGCCGGCCGGCGTGTTTCCAGCCGGAACCATCGCGGCGGTCCAGGCCGGCCATGCCGGCTTTACCGGCATCGCACAGGATTTGCGGGCAACCGACGTGCATCCGCCGTTCTATTTCTGGGCCGTTTCGTTGTGGCGAACCGTGTTCGGTCCTGGCCTGTTCGCCGTCCGGCTGTTTTCCGTGGTCTGCGGCACGATTTCCTTGTGGCTGACCGGGCGCATCGCCAGCCGTTGCGGCATCCGTCCGGCGACGGCGATGCTGCTGCTGCTCGGCTGTTACGGGTTCGTCTATACGAACGCCATCGCCCGGGGGTTCGCGCCCGCGCAAGCGCTGACCCTGTGCGGGGTGTGTCTATTGCCCGGACGGCACCGGGTGCTGGCCGGGATCTGCCTGGGCGCGGCGTGTTGCTGCAATTATCTGGCGGTTTTCGTTTCTGTCGCGGCGGTGGTTGCCACCGGGGCCTGGGCCGCGGTGCCGGGCGCCATCCCGTTCCTGGCGCTGGACGCCTGGTTCTTCGCGGCTCAGCACGCATCCCGTTCGGGCCAGTTCCCGCCATTCGATATCTGGCGAGGCTTGACGCGGCTGGCGCAATACCAGACCGGCGCGGTGTTCGGAGGCCTGCCCTTGTATGCCGACGGCATTGCGCGGATAGCGATCGGGGCGGCGATCGGCCTGGTTTCGGCTGGGCTTGTGGCGGCGGTGTCCATGGTTCGGCCCATGCGCGCCGGGGCGGAATTGCGGACCATCGTGGCGGGAGCCATAGCGCCGCCGCTCGGTTTACTGATGTTGGGCGCTGTATTTAACAATACGCCGATCGAACTGCGGTATTTGTCGTTCGGACTGCCGTTCGTGGCCCTGCTGGCGGCATGGCGGTTCGGTTCGGATAATCCTGGCGTCCGCCACGCATGCTCGCCAGGTCCGGGCACAGGGAAATCGTCGGTGGCCGAACCGGCTCCAGTGCCGGCATGGGCGTGGACGCGACAACGGGCGCGCGGATTCTGTGTGCCGTTATCCGTCGTTGCGGCGATCCAAATCGCCAGTATCGCCGGATTGCTGATCGCGCCGCGCACCATGCAACCGGCCCGCGCGGCGGCGGTAGCGGCGGCCGGCCTGGTCGCGGACGGGGTCGTGCTGGTGCCCCGCGGTAACGACAGCGTTGGAATACCCGGTGCCTTTGGGATCGAGGCGCCGGCATCCCTGCCGATCCGGCTAATCCGCCCGGACGACCGGGTTGCCACCATTCTAGCGCAGTATCGTCGCGTGACGCTGGCCGAACTGACACAGGACAGCGACAGCACCGCCGCGGTCGCCCTGTGGCGGGCGGCGCTGTCGGGGCCGGACTGGCGCCGCGTCGCAATCGGGTCCAGCGTGGAGGTGTTCGAACGAAACGGCGCGGGGGAGTAAACATGTTCTTCGAGGGTTTCACCCTGGCGCATGTGCCGGTGCCGGGCGGCACAATCCGGCTGCGTCATGGCGGGTCCGGCCCGCCGCTGTTGCTGCTGCACGGCAATCCCCAAACGCACGCGATGTGGCATTTGGTCGCGCCGGCGCTGGCGCAACGGTTTACCGTTATTTGCCCGGATTTGCGCGGATACGGGTTCTCGCTGAAACCGCCCGCCACCTCCGGTCACGCGCCATACGCGAAGGCCGAGATGGCGAAAGATATGATCGCGGTGATGGATCATTTCGGGTTCGGCCGGTTTTTGCTGGCTGGGCACGATCGCGGCGCCCGGCTGGCGCACCGTATCGCGCTGGATAATCCGGATCGCGTAGAGAAACTCGCGGTGTTGGACGTGATTCCCACGATCGAACATTTCGAGCGCGCGAACATGGATTTCGCCCTGGGTTACTACCACTGGTTCTGGTTCGCGCAACCGCATCCGTTCCCGGAATGGTTGATCAACCGGGCTCCGGAGGAATGGTGGCGGCAGCACACCGGCCGCGACCCGTCGGTGCCGGACCTGTTTCATCCCGATGCGCTGGCGGATTATTTCGCCGCCGTGCGGCAGCCGGACATGGTGACCGGCATGTGCGAGGACTACCGAGCGGCGGCGACCATCGATTTGGTACATGATCGAGACAGCCGGGCTGCGGGGCTTAAAGTGGCGTGCCCGATGCTGGTTCTGTGGGGGACGAAAGGCCAGATCGGCGCGTGGTACGATGCGCTGGCGACATGGCGGGACTATTGTTCCGGTGAAGTAACCGGCGGCCCGGTTTCGTCGGGGCATTATATCGCCGAGGAATCGCCCGCGGAACTGCTGGCCTGGTTCGGGCGGTTTTTTGGCTAAACGTCGGGTCGGCGCGCTTACCCCGCCGGATGGCGTACCCGCACCAGGTTCATCGGTTTCATGCTCATCGCGACCGAACCGTCCTGATTGATCGCCTCCATCGTGGACTGGATCAGTCCCCGATCCGGCTTGCCGCGCGACCGCCGTGCGTCCCGCACCGTGGCGTGCAGGGTCAGCGTGTCGCCGGGACGAACCGGGCAAGGCCAGCGCAGTTCGTCGATCCCGGGTGCGGCCAGCCCGTCATGCGGCAGGTAATTCTCCACGATCAAACGCATTGTCAGCGCAACGGTATGCCATCCGCTGGCGATGATCCCGCCGAACGGGCCCCTGGCCGCCAGTGCCCGATCGACATGCATCGCCTGCGGGTCGTACAGGCTGGCAAACCGGATAATCTCGTCTTCGGTCAGGCTGAAAGACCCGCAAAAATAGGTCGCGCCGACGGTGTAATCCTCGAAATACCGGTCGGCCGGCGCGGTTGCGAATGTCTGTATCATCGGTCGTGTCATTCTGTTGCCGATCCGGGGGTAACATGCAATATATCGCAAGACAATCAACAGCGGCCGAATGGCCGTAACACAGGGGGACTGGGCGATGGGTCACATTTCGCGGCGCGCCATGCTGGCCGGTACCGCCCTGACCGCCGGGCTTGCCCGTCCGGCCATCGCGCGCGATGTGCCCCTCCAGGTCGGCACGATGCTGCCGTTCTCCGGCACCTACGCCGCCCTGGGGGAAAATATCTTCGCCGCACTGGAACTCGCTATTGCCGAAAATGGCGGCAAACTGGGTGGACGTCCGGTCGCCCTGATCCGGCTGGACGATGAATCCGATCCCGCCAAGGCGCCCGCCAATGTCAACCGGCTGGTGGAACGCGACAATGCCGATGTGCTGGTGGGAACTGTTCATTCCGGCGTCGTCATGGCGCTGGTGCAGGCCGCGCGCGAACACCGGATTCCGCTGGTCATTCCCAACGCCGGCAACGTCGCCGCCACCCGCGACCTGTGCGCGCCGTCGGTCTTTCGCTCCTCGTTCAGCAACTGGCAGCCGGCCTATGGCATGGGCCGGGCGCTGGCGGCGCGCGGCGTGAAACAGGCCGCCTGGGTCACGTGGGATTACGCGGCCGGCCACGAATCGGCCGACGGGTTTCGCGACGGGCTGCGGGCCGGCGGCGCGGAGCTGACCCACACGCTGACGGTACCGTTCCCGGAAACCAATTTCCAGCCCGTCCTGGCTCAGATCGGCGGCCTGGGGGTCGAAGCGGTGGGGGCGTTTTTCGCCGGCGGCGGGGCCATCCAGTTCGTCAAGGACTACGCCGCATCCGGCCTGCGCGACAAAATCCCTCTGTGCGGTTCCGGGTTTCTCACCGAGGGCGTGTTGAAACCGCAAGGCGCCGCAGCCGACGGAATCCAGACCGCGCTGCACTATGGCGACGGCCTGGACAACCCCCGGAACATCGCCTTCCGAGCGGCGTTCAAGGCCAAGACTGGCCGCGATGCGGATGTCTATGCCGTGCAGGGGTACGATGCGGGCCAGATGCTGGCGGCCGGCCTCGCTGGCACGCAGGGCGACCCCGTCGCCACGCAAGCCCTTGCCGCCGCCATCCTGGCCACCCGGATCGACAGCCCGCGCGGCGCCTTCACCCTGTCGCCATCGCATAACCCGGTCCAGACGATCTGGCTGCGAGAAGCCAAGGACGGCCAGAACAAGGTCATCGGCGCGGCCGTCAAGGACCTCGCCGACCCCGGCACCGGTTGCAAGATGGCGGGCGCCTGATTGCTGGCTGGATTGCTCGCGCAGGTTCTGAACGGCGTCCAGTATGGCCTGCTGCTGTTCCTGATCGGCAGCGGCCTGACCCTGATCTTCGGCGTGATGGGCGTCATCAATCTGGCGCACGGCAGCCTGTTCATGATCGGCGCCTATCTTGCCTTCGCCGTTGCCGGCGCAACCGGCCAGTTCTGGCTGGCCTTGCCGCTTGCCATCATCGGCGGCGCGGCGCTGGGGACAGTGCTGGAACGCCTTCTGTTTCGCCGCTTCCGCACCCGTCCGCACATGGATCAGGTTCTGCTGACCTTCGCGCTGATCCTGTTGTTCGAGGAAGCCCGTTCGGCCGTATTCGGCAACCAGTTCCACAGTGTGGCCATTCCCGCCGGACTGGATTTCTCGGTCCCGGTCGTCGGCGGGTTCCGCTACAGCGCCTATCGGCTGGCGGTGCTGGCGATCTGCCTCGCGATCGCCGCCGGCATGGTCTGGCTGATCGAGCGCACCCGGATCGGGTCCGCCATCCGGGCCGCGGCCGAAAACGCCGCGATGCTGGACCTGTTGGGCGTGGATGCCACCCGTATTCACCGGCTGGTCTTCGCCGGGGGCACCGCGCTGGCCATGCTGGCGGGTGCGCTGGCGGCGCCGCTGCAATCGGTTTACCCCGGCATGGGCGACGGGTTTCTGATCCTGTCGTTCATCGTCGTGGTTATCGGCGGCCTGGGATCGGTAGCCGGCGCGTTCTGGGGCGCGCTGCTGGTGGGGATGACCGACACGATGGCGAAAGCCTATGTCCCGCAGGCGGGCGGCATCGCGGTCTGCGCCATGATGGCCGCCGTCCTGATATGGCGCCCGGCCGGGCTGTCCGGCCGCGGATGATCGTCGCGTCCCGCACCGGTCAGGCGCTGCTGGGCGTCGCGGCGCTGGCGATCGCGTCCATGCCGTTCTGGGCGTCGTCATGGCACATGCAGTTGGTGTCCACCGCCCTGGTCGGCGCCCTGCTCGCCCTGAGTCTGCAACTGCTGGTCGGCGGGACCGGGCTGGTCAGCCTGGGACAGGCCGGGTTTTTCGGCCTGGGCGCCTACACGGTCTATCTGCTGGGGTCGCCGCCGGTCTGGATCGCGCTGCCGGCGGCCATGGCCGCGGCGGGTGCGGCGGCACTGCTGACCGGAACGCTGGCGTTGCGCACCAGGGGGTTCTTCTTTTTGATGACCAGCCTAGCATTCGGCCAGATGATGTTCTTCGCATTCCACGACACCGGACTGGGCGGCGGCAGCGACGGGCAGTTCATCGCGCGCCCGTTCCTCGGGTTCGCGCTGTCCCGCCAGAACCGGCCCGCCGCGCTGCTGCTGGCGAACCTGACGGTCCTGACCATCGTCTATGCCGCGCTGTGCTGGCTGATGGGTACCGCGTTCGGCCATGCGCTTCAGGGCATCCGGTCGAACGAAAACCGCATGGCGGCGATGGGCCACAACGTCCAGCGCCTGAAACTGGCCGCGTTCGTGCTGTCCGGCGCGTTGGCCGGACTGGCGGGCCATATGTCCGTTCTGACCGACGGCTTCGTCAATCCCGGCCTGCTGGACTGGCACCGGTCGGCCGAGGCGCTGCTGATGATTTTGCTGGGCGGCATCGGCGCGCTGCACGGCCCCATCCTGGGCGCCTTCGCGCTGACCGCCGTCCAGGAAGCCGGGTCGCTGCTGACCGATCGTCCGCGGTTGATCGAGGGCGCCGTCTTCCTGGCGGCCGTGCTGTTTTTGCGCCATGGCCTGGCCGGCCGGCGCCGGTGATACGCTCGGAAAATCTGACGCGGCGTTTCGGCGGCCTGCTCGCGGTCGATGGCGTGTCGCTGACGCTGGAACGCGGACGATTGCACGCGGTGATCGGCCCGAACGGCGCCGGCAAAAGCACCCTGATCAATCTGCTGTCGGGCGAACTTCCGCCCACCGCCGGGCGCATCCTATTCGATGGCCAGGATATCGCCCGCTGGCCCGCATGGAAGCGCGGGCAGGCGGGCATCGGCCGGACCTTTCAGCACAGCAACGCGATGCGGGATATGTCGGTGCTGGAAAACACCCGTCTGGCGGTTCAGGCGCGATCGGGAATTGGACTGTTCCGGTCAGCACAAAATCCCCGGCTTATTCAGTCCGCTCTCGCCGCGCTGCACCGGACGGGCCTGACCGGCGCGGCCAAAGCCGAGGCGGGCACGCTGAGCCACGGACAGGCGCGCCTGCTGGAAATCGCCATGGCCCTGGCGGGCGCGCCGTCCGTGCTGCTGCTGGACGAACCGCTGGCCGGGCTGGGGCCGGAAGAAACCGCACCGATCGTCGCCTTGCTGCGCGATCTTGCGCGCGACCATGCCGTGCTGCTGGTGGAACACGACATGGACGTCGTATTCGCCGTGGCCGCGATCGTGACCGTGATGGACGAGGGCCGCGTGCTGGCAACCGGCGATCCGCATGCGATTCGCACGTCCGCCGCCGTGCGCGACGCTTATCTGGGACAAGGCGCATGACGGCGATCCTGTCCGCCCGCAACCTGGCCGCCGGCTATGGCGGCAGCCGCGTGCTGTCCGGAATCGATCTCGAAATCCGCGCGGGCGAGGCCATCGGCCTGCTCGGTCGCAACGGCATGGGCAAAACCACGCTGATCCGGACGCTGACCGGCGTGTTGCCGGCCGCCGAGGGGCAGGTGCTGCTGGATGGCACCGACGCCGCCGCCCTGCCGCCCTTCGCCCGCGCCAAATGCGGCATTGCCGTGGTCCCGGAAGGCCGCGGCATTTTCGCCAGCCTGACGGTGCGGGAGAATCTGCGCCTTGCCGCCACGCCGGGCGATTGGACCGAGGCCAGGATACTGGATATGTTTCCCCGCCTGGCTCAGCGCGCCGCCAACCGGGGGAATCATTTGTCCGGCGGCGAGCAGCAGATGCTGGCGATCGGACGCGCGCTGATGACCAACCCGAGACTGCTGATCCTCGATGAGGCGACCGAAGGGCTGGCACCGTTGATGCGCAATGAGATCTGGCGGGTGATCCGGCTTGTGCGGCAGACCGGCATGGCGGTTCTGGTCGTGGACCGGGCGGTGTCCGACGTGCTGTCCGTTGCCGATCGGGCAATTGTTCTGGTCAAGGGCCAGATCGCCTGGTCCGGCCCGCCGGACGCACTGCGCGCCGATCCGGCGCCGTTGCACCGTCATCTTGGTGTCGGCGCATGACTCCGGCGGGCGGCGATGCGGCGTTTCTTCTGGCACTCGGCCAGCGCGTCCGGCTGCTGCGGGCAAGGCGCGGCATGACGCGCCGCATCCTCGCCGCACAATCGGGCGTGTCGGAACGATATATCTCGGCGGTGGAGGCCGGAACCGGCAACGGATCCATCCTGCTGCTGCGGGCGTTGGCCACGGCGCTGAATGTCGGCATCCTCGCGCTGCTGGACCCCGAAGCCGATGCCGCCACGCCCGCGATCGCCAGAACCCCCGGATACCGCGGCCGGGTCGCTTTGATCGGCCTGCGCGGCGCGGGAAAATCCACCCTCGGGCCGCTGCTGGCGGTTCGCCTCGGCGTCCCATTCCTGGAACTGGACCGCGAGATCGAAACCGGCGCCGGTCTGGGACTGGCGGAGATCATGGAATTGCACGGTCAGTCCGGATTCCGCCGAATGGAACGTGGCGTGCTGGACCGACTGATCGACGGACATCCCAGGGCGGTGATCGCCGCCGGCGGCGGCATCGTGGCCGAAGCCGGCACGTTCGCGCGCTTGCTGGAAACCTGCCTGACGGTCTGGATAAAGGCGGACCCGCAAGACCATATGCAGCGCGTGATCGATCAGGGCGACCTGCGCCCGATGCGCGACAATCGCCGGTCGATGGACGACCTGCGCGCGATCCTCGCCAGCCGCGAGGCCCTCTACGCCCGCGCCGATATCCAGATCGAAACCACTGGGCGCGACGTCGCCTCGGCGCTGGCCGCGCTGGAGGCCGCGGTTACCGGTCGATCGCCAGGGTGCCCGCACCGGACGGCCATCCAGCGGCCGGACCCAGCCGCTCCGCCGCATCAATGACTTGACGAACCGATATATCGTCCATCGAACGGCCCACCACCGCCACGGCGCACCGGCCCGACGGCGCGTATATCGTCGCATCGGTCGGCCCGAACAGCCCGATCGACGGGGCCCCGGTGGCGGCGGCCAGATGCATCAGTCCGGAATCGTTGCCGATGAATAACGCCGATCGTTGCAGCACGGCCGCCGCTTCCGGCAGCGACAACAGGCCGACAAGATCGGCCGCGCCCGGCAGCGCCGCCAGTAACGGCGCCGCCATCGCCCGCTCCGCCGCACCTGGCCCGCCCAGAACAACCGGCATCGCGCTGGGCAGCAGCGACCCGGCGATCGCCCGGAACGCGGCGGCGAAGCGGTCGGCCGGCCACACTTTCGGCGCCCAGTTCGCCGTGGGTGCCAGCGCGATAACCGGCCGGTTCGGCGGCAGCAAATCATCCGCCCGCTCCCGATCCGCCTGACCGATCCAGGCCACCGGCAGCGGCGGCGGCGACAACCCAAGCATCGCCCCCAACTGCGCGATCTTCGGACCCTCGGTTCGCCGAAATACCGCCCGCCGCCGCGTCGGCACCAGAAACGACAGCGCCGTCCCGCGGATATCGACCACCAGATCCCACAGATGCGGCGCCACGTCCGCCCACAGCGGCAGCCAGTGCCGCCCCCACGGTTGCTTGCTCAATACGATCGTGCGGTCGCGATTCGGCATGCGCGCGAACACGCCCTCGGCCACCGGCCCGCATACCACTGTAAAACGAGCGGTGGGGTGGGCGCGGAGAAGGTGGTCGAGCAGACCGGTGGACAGGACCGCGTCGCCCAGCCGGTTGGAGGTCACAAAGAGGATTCGCATACGTAACCGGATTTAGCACCGGTTTGACCCGGGGGCCATGGTTGTGCAGCGTGCCCGCCGACCGAACCATCGGAGCTGCCCCCATGTCCGAGGAAACCTTTGTCGCCCTTGGCGAAGACCACCCCGAACTGCGCGAGTCCGTCCGCCGCATCTGCGCCCGCTACCCCGGCACCTATTGGCGCGCGCTGGAAGATCGGCAGGCCTATCCCACCGAATTCGTTACCGAACTGACGCAGGCGGGCTTTCTCGGTGCGTTGATACCCGAGGAATACGGCGGCTCCGGCCTGCCGCTGCGCGCCGCCGCTGTCATTCTGGAGGAAATCAACGCCTCCGGCTGCGTCGCTAGTCAGGGCCACGCCCAGATGTACATCATGGGCACGCTGCTGCGGCATGGCAGCGAGGCGCAAAAGCGCCAGTATCTGCCGGAAATCGCTGCCGGCCGCATTCGCTTGCAGGCGTTCGGCGTCACCGAACCCACCACCGGGTCCGACACCACGCAGTTGAAAACGCGGGCGGTGCGCGATGGCGATTCGTACCTCGTCACCGGCCAGAAAGTATGGACGTCCCGCGCCATGCACTCCGACATGATGTTGTTGCTGGCGCGCACCGCACCGGCCGACAAAGTGAAAAAGCGCAGCGACGGGCTATCGGTTTTCCTGGTGGACATCCGCCAGCGGAACACCGGCCAGGGGCTGGAGATTCGGCCGATCGAGGCCATGATCAACCACAACACCACCGAGGTTTTCTTCGATAATTTCCGCATTCCAGCCGATAGCCTGATCGGCGAGGAAGGCAAGGGGTTCCGCTACATTCTCGATGGCATGAACGCCGAACGCATCCTGGTCGCCAGCGAGGCGGTCGGCGACGGCCGCTGGTTCGTGAAGAAGGCGACGCAGTACGCGAACGACCGTGTCGTGTTCGGTGCCCCGATCGGGAAAAACCAGGCGGTCCAGTTTCCCATCGCCCGAGCGTGGGCGGAGCTGGAGGCAGCCGATATGGTATGCAGGCGGGCCGCGGCGCTGTTCGACAACGGCAAGGAATGCGGCGCCGACGCCAACATCGCCAAGCTGCTCTCGTCGGAAGCGGCGTGGAAAGCGGCCGACACCGCCATGCAGACCTTCGGCGGGTTCGCCTACGCCCGCGAATACGAAATCGAGCGCAAGTGGCGCGAGGTCAGGCTGTACCAGATCGCGCCCATCTCCACGAATCTCATCCTGGGCTATGTCGGCCAGCACGTGCTGGGCATGCCGCGATCCTATTAAGGCGGCGCGGTGAAACGCCCCCGCACCGGCGGGCGTTGACCCATCGTCCGCGGGTCAATATCAACACCCGCAAATCTGACACCCGCTCACCCATCGTACTGTCGGCCAGGATGTTCCAGGCCGGCTCAAGGACACCGCATCGCATGTCAACGCCGCTGCTATTTCAACCGATCAGTTTCCGCTCCGTCACCGCACGCAACCGCATCGCTGTCGCGCCCATGTGTCAGTACAGTGCCAATGACGGCCTCGGCGGCGACTGGCATATCCAGCACCTCGGCGCCCGCGCGGCCGGCGGCGCCGGGATCGTGTTCACCGAGGCGACGCATGTGTCCGATATCGGCCGCATCACGTCGCGCTGCCTTGGGCTTTACACGCCTGAACATCAGGCGCTGCTGACCCGGCTGGCCGCGATTATCGTGCAATGCGGTTCGGTCCCCGCCATTCAGATCGCCCATGCCGGCCGCAAGGCCTCGTCGCATGTTCCATCGGACGGCGGCAAGCCGGTCCTGGTGGCGGACGGCGGCTGGACACCGGTCGCCCCAAGTGCGCTGCCGTCGGTGCCGAACGCGACCGAACCGCATGCGTTGTCGGCATCCGAAATCGGCGACATCGTTGGACAGTTCGCCGCCACCGCCCGCATGGCCCGCGACGCCGGCTTCAAAATAGCCGAAATCCATGCCGCCCACGGCTATCTGGGGCATTCCTTTCTGTCCCCGGTGTCCAACCGGCGCAACGACGGCTATGGCGGCGACCTGAATGGCCGGTCGCGCTTCCTGATGGAAACGATCGAGGCGGTGCGCGCCGAATGGCCGTCCGACCTGCCGCTGTTTGTGCGTTTGTCCTGCACCGACTGGGTTCCCGGCGGCCTGACCATCGAGGACACGGTCGCCGTATCCCGCAAACTGGCCGCGACTGGGCAGGTCGATCTGATCGACTGCTCATCCGGCGGCGTGTCGCATGAGCAGGCAATCCCGTCGCTGCATCCCGGTTATCAGGTGCCGTTCGCCGACGCGATCCGCAATCAGGCCGGCATCGCCACCGGCGCGGTCGGCATGATCACCGAACCGACCCACGCGGCGGAAATCGTCGCCAATGGTCGCGCCGATGTGGTGCTGCTGGCTCGGGCGATGCTGGCCGACCCGGCGTGGCCAATCCGCGCCGCCAAGGCGCTGGGCGTGAAGCCGGACCTGCCGGTTCCGTATCTGCGCGCGGCGATTTAGCGCGGCGCCGATCATGGGGCGACGCCAAACCTGACCGCGCCGGTGAGGCATCCGGACGATCCGGCGCCGTCGGTGTGTGCTCGTAGGTCCGCACGCCCTCGAAGCCGGACATATTGGTGAGACGCAAGTGGCCGACGCCGGGTTGCCCGATGCACGCCCGTTACAGTTCTTGACACATTTCCTAAATTAGCTTAATATTCCAGGAATGGAAACCTCGCCCCCACCCCGTTCGGCCATCGACCTCATGCCGACGCTGTATTATCAGCTCGTCTATACCCTCATGGACATGCTGCCGCCGCCGCTGGATGACACCCCCGCCGGAGTGCGGGCCAGGAATCTGACCGCCATCGCCAAAGTCGCATCGTTGGCCCCGGTCAACGCCGATGAGGCCGATATCGCCGGCCACTGCATCGCCTCCCGCGCGCAGGCCGAGGAAATGCTGCGGCTGGTTCGCAAGAACGACCACGACCCCGAATTGATGGTAAAACTGAACGCACAGTACGCCTCGATGACGCGGCTGTGGATGGC